>NZ_WTVK01000033.1 GCF_012910805.1 Aromatoleum evansii | reverse complement strand
TCAACTCCTTCTCCCAAGCTAGGACCAGTGCTGTAGCGCTCTTCGCGCTGCGTGCCATCTCATTCCGGGATTTAACGGGCGATTCCGCCTTCAACGGAAATATTCCGGTCTTTAACGGAAAACGACAAACGGAGCGCACTATAGGTGACATTGCGCCCGATTGTCACTCATAGAGCGTGGCCCGATAGTGCACGACTTCCTAGCATCGCGCGATGCTGTCGACTGTCGCAACGCCGCCTCGCGATCCGCTTATCCTGTTCGGGCAACGGGTGGCGGCCCTGCGGCGCGCGCGCGGCTGGTCGCAGGAGCGCCTTGCACTCGAGAGCGGGCTCGCTCGCAGTTATCTGGGGGGCGTTGAACGTGGGCAACGCAATATCGCGTTGTTGAATATCGTGCGTCTTGCCGAGGCGCTCGGCTGCCCGCCCGCTGAGCTCTTGAAGCTCGATTGCGATCGCCCAGCGACTTAGTCCGTCACGCCTGCTTGCGGGGAGCGCCGTCGTCGCTCGGCGCCGAATCGACATCGCGTGGCGGATGAGGTGAGCTGTTGTGGCCATGGACAGCGTGGGCGCGATCGTATGGTTCCATGTGCCGACACCGGCGCCGCCGCCCCTGTTGACCGTGCGCGCGCCACCTCTGCCGGAAGCGATCGTAAGTGGCCGTTTAATCGAAAAATCATGGACACGTCTCGCTCCTCCCGTGGGAGTGGCCCGGAAGGCACACCCGCGAGATCGAGGTCTTCAGGGGGATCGATACCCCCGACCTGGCACACGCGACCACACAATGGCACAAGGAAGCCCCCCATTCACCGACTCAGCGCGCCAACCGGACACCGGCGCGCGAGGCTGGTAGTGTGTAAGTGCCGGCTGTTGTCCGGCGATTCTCGCGCTCGCCTGTACCATCTTCAACGATCGCTACACTTAGGCAATCGTTACCGAGGCGCGCCGCAGGCGTTGCTGGCCGCTTTCCGGCACCTCAGACGCGTATGCTCTTCTCCGTAACCGATCCCGCGCTGGATACGTTGATGAAACTCAGCATCGGCAAACGCGTTAAGCGGGTTGCCCCCGACGCGCTGAACGGGCGGCTGTTCGCACTTTCGGGCAAACCGGTGGCGGTGCTGACGGCCGAGGATCGAGGACGGAGGGAGGCGGCTGCGAAACGGCGCAACGACAGGGGAAAGTACCCGATTTTTCACGAGGGCTGACTCGCTTTCTCGGATCCCCATCGGGGTGCCTTTGCCACCGTCGGCAGTCCCATGCCTGAAGCGGGGCCTGCAACGATCTGCCCCACGAGCGCCCGGTGGGTTTGCTCGCCCGCAGCGCACTGCCCCGGGATCGGCGGCAGCGCGATTCGGTTAGACTGCTCCTTTCAGCCCAAGTCCGCCATGCACCCGATGTCCGCGATCCGGCCGCGACACAAAGCGGGAAGTCAGAAGCGCCCCGTGCTTGACCTGCGGGCGCTGATTCGTCTCGATCCCATGGACAGGATCAACGTCTTGCGTGCCGGAATCGAGTCTGTCGCGCTCGTCGAGATCGCGACGGCCGTCGGTCGCTCGATGGCCGAATTGATCGAACTGCTACAACTGGCCGCCCACTCACCCGTCGCCGCGCCGCTGAAGGGCAAGCGGCTCACGACCGAACAGAGCGAGCGCGTCCTTGCCTTCCTGCGACTGATCGAGATCGCGGACGACATGGTGAGGACCACCAGTCAGCACACGCCCTTTGATGCGCCACATTGGGTCGGGGACTGGCTCGCCAGTCCCTGTCCGGCCTTGGGCGGGCGACGTCCTGCCGGCTTCACCGACACGCTCGAGGGATTCAGGGTGCTCGAGCAGCTGTTGGCGCAGATGCAGTCCGGTGCCTACGCCTAGTGTGCGACCGACGATCGCGGCGTGGCGCTCCGGACTCGCTCCGTTACGACCTATTGTCTGGTTCGTTGTGCCCGCGGTGCAGGCCTCTGCAGCAGCGCGCGCCGCATTCTTGCCCTGAAGTTATCGTAACGTATTGGTTTCAAGCCAGTTTCACTACATGACCGGATCTCCCAGGCACGCCCAAGCAAGCCTTGCGCGTCGCAAACGGCGCGTGTGGCACAACGAACCATACAATAGCCGCGCCGAGCGCCCTTAACCTTCGGCGGGCGCACCCGGATCGGGCCGCACGGCGCACAACGGATACCCCCCAGCACCGAACCCCTCCATGCGACCGCCCTTCCATCCGGCCACTGCGCGCCCCGCTGCGACGGCATCACGCGCCGCCTTTGGTGTCGCCTCGCGTGCGAGCCGTGTGAGCCTCTCCAGCGGCACGTCCGCGCGCTGCGGCTTGGCGTTCGTCGCGGGCTCCCACCTACCAGGTACGCATCAAGTCGCGACTGTTGCGGCCACTGACCTCAATCGCCGCCGCGATCTCCGCGAGCGATCGGTCCAAAGCCTGCGCAAGCCTGCAACACACCGACAGCCGCGGATCCGTCTCGGCCCCGCCCTCGAGGCGCGACAGTTCGGCTTCAGGAATCGAACTCAATGCGGCCAGCGCTCGCCTCGACAAGCCCATCTCCAGCCGCAGAAAGGTCACGCTGCCGCGCTCCGACAACACGTGCGCCAAGCGCTTGCGTGCGTTGGCCAGTTGCTGGCGACGCGCCGGATCGGCTTCCCGTTCCTGCAGGACGTCGCGAACCTCGCGCCAACCGGGCCGCATCGGCGCAGCCGCGGTCGCATCGGACGCCTGGTTTGAAATCACGAAGATGGACGTGGATCCCGCCGACGCGGTACAGGCCGCCGTTTCACCGAGAAACATTGTCATGTGCATGAATCGCCCTCGCGGGACCGTCGCCCGCCGCAGTCGATCATTATCGTTCAATGGCTGGGCGCTGCGAACATCGTTCGACTACGGCGTGTGGACACCCGGAGACTTGACATTATTGCGCAAACGACTCGACCGACGTCTTGCGTGCCCCTACTCGCTCCAGCACCGCGCCAAGGCGGCAAAGCCACGTTCGATATCCACTGGGGCGAGCCGGGACCGCGGACTCATATACTGCTTCGCCCACCAATCGCTAAGCTGTCCCGTCCCAATAAGACGCGTTGCCCATCCTGAAACGCCAAGTTCATCCGCATGGGTCTCGAATGCATGTCGCAGGCAGTGCGGAGTTGAACGTGACAGCCGTACCGCGGCGCCGTGGTCGCCTTGTCGGCGGGCCCAGTCGGCTGCGTCGTGCAATGCGACTTTAACGTCATAGCCGACGACGTTCTCGGAGTGCAAGATTGAACAATAGGCCGTGGCAGCACCCCGCCATGTTGGACTCGAGAGGTCCCCGATTTCTTCCGCGCGAACGGAAAACAACGCTTCGATGGTCTGTTTGAGCGGCGGGACCACGTAGATTGGGAAGAATTCACGTCCCCGCGATGGCACCCGAAGAAGCACGAACCCATCTTCCAAGACAAAATCGTCAGCCTTCACATGCACGGCCTCCCTGATGCTCAGGGATGCAAAGTAGAGCAGTTCGACCGCCAAACGCCGACGAAGCTGTTTCTCATCGCATGGACTCGCATAAAGGCTACGCCGCAACACGCGCCAATCGGAAAATGCGAGCACCTTCCCGGAAGGATCACGATCCCATTCCAGGGCCAGTGTGCTGGCCGACTGGTGAGTCAGCAAGCGATGGCGCGCGAGGGACTGTCCGATATTGCAGTAACCAACCTCTCGCAGCCAGTCTGTCAGTTGACTCAACACGCTGATTGCTATGCGCCGTGATCGCGCGCACAAGGGGCCCGCAAATGGGAGCCACGCAGCGTCGCTACGCTCACGCTTCGACGTCGTGATCCATCGCTCCGGCGGATGCGGACGCAAAAGAAAGTATTCATATGCAGCAAAATCCTCCTCGGTTAGAGATGACATTGCGAGCTTCCTTTCGACCAATGCCCAATTCAGCAAACGCTCAACTTCGCGCCGATAACAGCGATAAGTCGAAGGACGGTCCTCGTATCGCGCGAGCCAAAGCATGACCGCGCCCAGATCACTGTCGGCGGCGATCCTACACATCTTGCGCGGCAATCGGAATTTTCCGTCATGTCCGTCGAGCAGCTCTGGAACCACAAGGCGCTCAAGCGGTGCGATGCGCCCGTTCACGTGTCTCACCGTATTCGTTGCCAATGCACAAAGGGCTGGCACTGCGATCACCAGCAACCCTCACCTGAGGGCCGGCGATCCCGGCCCACCATAATCCGTCCTCCCCATGCCGAGAGAATTCGAAGTACGTTACGCGTGGCGACCACGCCCTGAATTGAGGACTTAACTCGGCACGAAAGTCTTGAATCATTTCAAGAACGTCGGGCGTGAGCGGTCGACCGTAATCCGCAGGGAGGCTCGACGCCCGCTCACACCACTCGATCGCCACTTGAAGGTTTGCGAGGAGCGACATTAGGACAAATTCTCCCCACATCGCGGAGTCAATCCCCCGGTCACCCGGCCACGCCAACACCCTCTTGCGCAAGCGTAACTTGCCTGTACGCCCTGTCTTTCCATACTGGCGCCGCTCCTCAAAATGATGTCTCCATAGTTGGAATCCGAATGCAAACGGACATACGGAACTCGATGGCCACAGAATGTCGTTCCCCCATTCGACATGGAGAATCGCCTCCGCTTGTTTGAGGCAGCGCCGATGGTATTTCTGGAGCACGCGTCTGACCGATTTACAGATGGCTGAATAGACGGCTATCCGCTCCGCGTTCTCCCGCTTTCTGCTCCGCGGCGCGCTCACGGTTACTGAGCTCTTGTCATGGCGCACAGTTGCGACCCGAAGCTGAGGGATTGCCGTATCGCCGGCACCACACTTGAAAGGCACAATATTCGACAGAACGGAAAAGACGGCCGCTCTCCTTGCCTTGTCGGGCGGTTCGGCATCGGATCCGGGCCGCCACTCCGCCGCCGATGGCCAATAGATCTCGGTCTCGTCCAACCTGCGCAGCCAGTCAGCGATAATCCCATATTGACTGACTTCCTTATCTCCAAATTCTTGGCGTGATCTCTCATAACACGAAAGGGACGCGGTCGCGGCCGTCGGCAGACTCAAGCCGCCACCGCATCGCGGACAACAAAACGGCATTGCCATGGTTTCAGCCGTTAGCGCGTACCGCGGCGTGGGCGCTCCGCAACGCATACAATAGTCGATAATCGGATCACCATGGACTGGGCATTGCAGCAATGCGTCGATCTGACAAAAAATCGATTGATAGCCGGCTGAAAGGCAGCTATTGCAGAATCGTATCTGGTGATCCGATGCAATGGCATTCGCCCACTGGCTCGAAAACGTTCCCAAGCCAGCCCGATAGATCGAATCCGCCAAGGCGTTGGTCAGTTTTCCCTCCGGCGCCATCCACTGTGTCAGCAGTAAGCTGCGGCCATGGGTCTTTGCAGCAGCACTGCCTACCAGATTCCGTCCAAACAGGATTCGTGAAACATACGCCGGGCCAGACGCGTTCAGTACGAGCAACTTCCACAACCGTGTCAGCGGGCCCTCAAATGGGCTCGCCCACACGTCTCGCCAGATGAACCCTCCGACCAGCACGGGCGTAACAGCGGTCTGCCCGAAGTCTTGAGCCATTCCGCGCTGCGGGATGGTACCTGGTGCGTGAGTCATACCCTGCCTCTCATGACGGATCTTGCGTGACCCCAAGACTCCATTCGAAGCCGGACTCACTCACTGCTACGTCCCACCTGCCGCCGTCGGTGGCGGGGGCGCCCCGGTCCTCTTCCCAGTATTGGTAGAGAACCTCTCGGATCGCGGTAGCCATCCAGTGCATACCCACTTCATACCTGCCGGCATGCTTCCCCGCGGCAGAAGCGAACGCAGCCCAACAGGCCTCCGCCTCTCTGGCGAGGCGCCATCCTGACCGAAACGCTTCCGGACGGAAGAACTCGCTGTAGCTGATTCCACTGCCCTCAGGAAACTCGGAAATCTCGGGATTATCATAGGCCGCCAATACCGCGGAAGCGTCATCGAGCGAAGTCAGCCCCCTAAACGGATATGGATGAAGCATGAATCGGCCGATCAGATCCGTCCGCTTGGCAAGCAAGAGGGTCCCACGAAGTGCGAGCAGCAATGGATGGCCAATCAAGACGGTAATTAGCCTCACACCACGCTCGGCAAGGTAGTTGGAAATATCACGTAAATACGTATAGTCTTCCTCGTGCCAGTTCTGCGCTTCATCAATAGATAGTAAGAGGCGATCGCCGGAGGAGGCTTGCGCCGTAGCCAGCCACAGGCTAATGAGGCGATTTCGCCTGCTTGTCCCGGTACCGACATCCGCTGCGTGATGTCCACAGTCGAGTAACAAATCGGAAAAAAATGTCGCCTCCGACGAGCGAGGATGGTCCTTCGCCACGATTGAAATAATCCCTAGGGCTGGAAAGGTCTGTGGCAAGGTTCTTCGCACCACCTCCATTCCATAGGTCTTTCCGAACCTGGAATTGGCGGTAAAACAGACGCCAGGTTCGCGGTGGACAACCGCGCGACAAACGACGTCGAATGCGCCTCTCACGGCGGGAGTCGGTACCTTTGCCAAATCACCAACCACCGGATGCGCTTGAAAGGCCGCCTCGCGCTCGGCACCAGGCATGAGAATCGACGACGTTGCCCCCCTGCTTTCAGCGGGCCCGTCGCGCACTGAATTTTCAAATGTTTGCAGGGTCATTACCTTACCCTCACGTCACCGACTTCCATGTTGGCTTCTTAAGCGTTGTCGGCATCGGCCGTGGACGGGGAAGGGGCTCCTGGGCCGTCGCGGGAGTCAGGCCCGGCGCCGAGGCGGCTGGCACGGCAAGACCGGAAGAATGTGCCGCCTCAGCGAGTTGCGTCGCCGTGCGGGAGATCTTCCGCGGTCGGCGCTGCGCATCCCGATACGCTTTGTCGGCGAGGTACTGCAGCAGCTTCCGGACAGGATCGTCGCCTGGCCCCCAACACAGTTCACCCGCGTCGCAAAGCGCGTTGATCTGCTTGCGCATTTCGCGGGTATGCGGAATATTCCCCCAAGCCCCTTGAGCGCGCAGCGTTCCCAATTCCCCGCCCGACGCGAAGAAAGCAACCACGATCCGCATGTCCGATTCGCGAACATGGACTCGAATCTGCGTACCGATCAAACCAAAAGAGCGGGCAAGAAGCGGACTGGTATAGTGACAACGGTCCAACTCGACGTACGGCCTGCGGCCTTGGCTCTGGTTTCCACGGACCGTTCGTGTTTCCACCACAATCCCCAATTCTGGCTGACTACTTGTCGGCGGCGGAAGACAGCGAGGAAGGAACGAAGGCTCCAATGCATGGAGGTGGTCGCGCAGGACCTCCAGCGGCGACCGACCGCCCAATCCGCGGCTTTTCGTTGCGTTGTACTCGGCGACAATTACATCGGTCAGATCCAATAGCGCCTCCCAGGTAATAGCGTGCTCGATCGCCTCCTCGATCGCGTTGGCCTTCAATGGATCGTTGGGGTTTGATCCGGTGGTCGACGGAAGTCGGTGAAATCCATATGATTCCAAGGTCCTGAAGAGTCGTTCAACGACCTTGTTGTGCTCCCAACGGCCGATACCCCCCCAAGCCAACACGCACCCAGTACGTCGTCTAGCATTTTCCGCAATGCGAACAGCGAAATGCGGTGCTGCGTTGTCAAGTTTGATGACTGCGGGAAAACATCCCATCAACTCCGGGATAACCCCTGAAGGCAGACCGCTCCCTTCGGCATAGCGAAGCCCTGGAATGCTCAACGCTCTCGGGCGCCACTGCTCCCCGGTGCAAATCAGAGTCTGTTCAATCGTAGCCGAAGAGGGCTCTTTTCTTATAGCAACAGAATATCCAATAATAGCTTTTGACACCTCTTCCACGTGAACGACGAGCCAAAGACGGTCAATCGCAACTGACTGATGACCCGCAGGCCCGGGAATTACTACACAGCCGATGCAGTCAATTTTATGGGCATCCATGCCGCCCGCGTCATAGGGTGCGACGTTCAACGGCGCACGAGACATCCCCGTTCCAATCGACAATCGGCGCGCCGCTTCGTCACCATAACGGGCACGGGTGCCCGCAATTAGCTCCTCTTCGACGAGATTTTTCATATATCGTTCAATCGATTTTCTTCCGCACGATTTGGAATTCAGCGGATACTCGTCCTCGTGAATGCCTTGGGTAACACATAGTTCTCTAAACGTCTTTGCGACGGATTTAATTGAAATGCCTGCCTCACGAATCTTGCCTCGCCGCGCATTTCCGAGAATTATCGCGTCAAGTTCGTCACGGATCGCCTGGTGTTCCTCAAGGAACTTCGAAAATGCGCCCGCAAAACCCCTCGCTGCTCCCGGGGCCCCTCGCGGCACGCCTATCCGGCGTTCGTATGCCTTGACCGGAACGCTCCGAAGAAGTCCCGCCCATCCCCACAATTGACCGTCTGCAGCAATCGACACACAACGATTGAGTTGATCGAGGATTGAACTCTTGGGGACGTGACTCAGGGCGCTTGCCGTCTTCAGGCTTCCGCTCTGTAAATAGGTCTGAATTGCCAACTGCAGGCGACAGAACCGCGTTTGTTGCTCTTCTGGTAGCGCCTCTACATCGACTCGCCGCCATCGACTCGTATCGGCAAACTCAGGTGGAAGGTTTCGCCTCGTGTAGCGTTCCCTCTTCATGGTCCGTACTCCGTAGAATCCTGACGGACGTGTTCTTGTTCAATGGTCTGTCGTCAAGATCAGCCCAGTAAAGTCCATCCTGGACACCCTTAAACGCAGCCGCGACATAGCAAGAACCCAGAGCACCGGCGCCAAGCGATTGAATATCTTTCACCGACGCGCAATCGCGAGCATGCAGCAATGCGCTGATCTCAACCTGAAGAGGACGAAGGGGATAACAGCGAGCCGCACTCAACCATGCAATCACGCGTTGCCAGTTCACTATTCGCAGCGGATTTGCAAGAATTTCCGCTTCGGTGTACTGGACATAATGAATCCCCTCTCGATCAGCAATCGCAACCTTCGTTTCCCACTCGCGCACGGATTGCCTGTCGAGGTTCCGCAGAGCGGACGTCGTCACTAATTGGCGATATTCGGACTTGCCGTCGTGATACGTTACAAGGGCCGCGAAATCGGTGGCAAATTCCACATCGCCCGCGCGGACGACATGTGTGGACGGGGCGTAATCGACTGCCTTGACGCGCGGATCGCTCTCCACAAGCAGAAAATGCATCCACGCCACCTCGCCCCGAAGAATCCAGTCGCGATCAGTGCGTGGGCTATAAACCGAGAATAATGTACTGCGCTGTCGTCCACGGGCCGAGTAGGCAGGCGCCAACCTTCCTCTCAACCGTGTACCAAGCCGCGGCCCCGGCGCCATATGGGTGCCTCCGAGATCCACCACCGGTTTCATTATAGTTGACTTTTTTTGTCGGGCTTTTGGTCTTGATCCGACGCGAGAAAAATCTTGAGCCAAGTGCATCTCCCACTCCGCGCTGTTGCACTTTCCACTTCGTCTCGCAGACGACATTTAGCTCCGTCGGGTCGTCCACCGCGTGTGTGCCTGGCGCTTTCTCGGGGATCGGCAATCGTTACCTGAAGTCGCGCCAATCGGCGCGACACGTGGGTGTGGCTGGGCACCTGAAGATTAAGGCCCATTGAGTTGCACTAGCGAGTTCATGAGCCCCTCGGCGACACGGAACGGCCAGCCGTGTCAGCGGAACAAGGTTGATCGTCAGGCAGGTCCGAAGGCGATAAACCGTTCTTGAACCGCGCCGTGCGGCTGCTGCTAGCGACGAGCGCGCGGTCGCATTCGGCGCAGTTCGTGAAGCGGTAACGGTACTCCGACCATGCGGTCGCGCGGTCTCACTTCACCTGCACTGCGATGCTTGCGCTCGATAATTCAGAATCCCCTGTTCACCTGGGATCGACGGCATTTCTTTGCACCGACACCGCATCAGTGACACGTGGAGTGTCTCAGGACCACTCTTCGGTTCGGCACGTTGCATCCGCTTTCGGGACATTGGGTCCATTGTGATGCGGCATCAGGATAGTAAGTAAAAATCTGTCCTTATTCGAAAATTCGGGTTATTCCGTCTCAAATTTTTGACGCAAATTTCCGCAAACTTATGGAGAAGACCCCGCAGATGAAAGTTTTCCGTTCGAGTCTGATGCGCGCTTTTGTGTCCACCCGCTCAAAAGTTGCTGACTCGCTGGACCACATCTCTTGACTTTTGATACTACATTTTGTTGACACGAGCCACATCGCAGCACCACAACTTGTTGACATGCGCGCAACAGCCAATCGGCGATCGATCGCGCAGCGATCCAGATCTAGCGCGCTTTCGCGGGGGGCGTTGCCGATCCGGGGTTCTCCGTCGTGACCGGTAGGAAAGCTTTCCGCTTTCGCGGCTTGAGTTTTGCTGCGCTATAGCCTGGATCGGCGGATTCTCGGGCCCGCTGCAATTCCTGCACCATAGTCTTGATCTTCTCGTCACGGAGTTCCAACTCGCGCTGCAGGAGCGCAGCCTCGGTCGTCCGTTGAGAAAGTTGCTCGCGCATCACGTTCATCTGCGCGATGTGCTGTTCCGCGTCCTCCCTCATCTTGATGAGGCTGCCTTCTGCGGCTCCCAGGGCTTGGCGGACGTCTCCTAGCTCCTGTTGAAGAGCACCGAGTTCGTCCCGCTGCCGTTGAACAAGATCCGCAGTTGATTGCCGGATTTGCACCAGTTCCTTCTGCGCTTTCGCAGTGGTCGTGCGTTCGCGATCGATTTCCAGCAACGCACGCTTCTCGGCCGCTTCATGGCGATCCTCCGCCCGCCGCAAGGCATCGCGCTGCTTTTCGAGCTCGGACGCGAAGTCCTTGCGCGCAGCCGATAGTTCCGCTTCGAGTGCCTGATGCTGTCTCCTTGCTGTCGACAGCTGTCCGGCAAGCCCCTCCTTTTCCGCGCGCTCCGCCGCCAAAACGCGTTCCAGCGAAAGGATGCGCTCCGAGGAGTCATTGAGTGCCTCGTGCAGATGCTCGAGTTCTTGGTTAGCAGCCTGCCGGTCCTGTTCAGCGCGCTGCTTTGCGACGTCGGCAGCGGTGACGCGAGCGGTGGCCTCCTCCCGGAAGACATTCAGATTCTCTTGTGCTGCCGCTTGGGCCTCGCTCCATAGCCGCCCCACAAGTTCCCCTGCCGCCACTTTCAGCGTATCGGGAAGGTCAGGGTGTTCGATGCGGACGCGGCTCTTCTCTCGCAGTTCCGCCCAGAAGCGCGCCAGGGCTTCCGCCGCGCGCGTGTCAACAAAATACGGTAGTCCCGGAATGGCGCCGGGCTGCGCGCATCACGGATGGGGAATCCGCGAAAAATCGGTGCTGCGTGCAGGGTCGCTCAAATTGCGACTTATCGACCTTTTGCATGAGCACGTCGGATGGATGAACACCGTAAAAACACTATAGACCATCCAAGGAGAATTACATGGCCACGCACACCGCAAAGCCTGGGCGCAACCTGACAGCCCCGCAGCGCTACATGCTGTCGCTGCTCAATCTCGACGGGGAGCTGCGCATTCAGGCCGCTTTCAAGATCACGCGCAATAACGGCGCGCAGGCCGGCTTCATGACCAGCGCCAAGGCCCTCGTGTATCGAGGCCTGGCTCGGTACTCGGAAAACCATAGCCGGCTGATCTGTACACCGGCCGGACTCGACTTCTTCAAGCTCGAGTCCGAAGCAGCAGACGAGAACTCGGGGCTTGAATCCAGCGCGTTCTAAGAAAGACTGTACCGAACGGCTAAGGTCAGCGGCAGGCCGCCGAAGGCGCACTGTCGGCCTTGGTCAGGATATTGGAAGGCCTTTCGGAGAAGGAAGCGAGGATGAGAATCGACGAATGGAGCATTTGCGCTAACTCTGCGCACGCCTATGTCCCGCCCGAGTTGCGGACGAGAAGCCTGCACGGAAAGGTATTCGGCCACCCGAGGTTTGAGGACGGGCACGAAATAACAACGTCGGCCATTTGCGGCGTGCAAGACGGGCAGATCGTCACAGCGTCGGGGTCGCTGTATGAGCTTGGCGAGCCTGATGCGAAATACGAAGCCGCCTTTCCCGGCGCAAGACCGCGCGCATTGGGCCTGCCGTCAAACGAAACTTCGACAACTCACGAGGATGGAAGGCATCAAGGTTGAACAGGAACTTGCTAAACTGTTAGACGAACAATAGTAACGCGACGCTTTGTTGAAAGACCGGTCCCTGCTCCGGGATGCCGTCATCCATGAAATCAAAGCGGATGCCGCACGTTTCGGCGACGATCGCCGCACGGTGGTTGAGACGGCACCTGCCGCTACGGCACGCAGCGCCGCACCGACTGTCCTAGACGCAGCAGTGACGGTTGTTCTCTCGGCAAAGGGCTGGATTCGGACGCGGCAAGTCACAATCGCGATCTGCGCGCCCTGCCCTTCAACAATGGAAACCGGTTGCGCCTTTCAATCGAACGCCGCTCGGTCAGCACCTTGGTGATGCTGACCAATACCGTCCATGCGCTTTCGATTAGCGTCGCCGCCCTCCCAGATGGGCGAGGATGGGTGCACCTGTAACGACTTTCGTCGACATGTAGGCGGGTGCGAAGATTGTGCACGTCCTGACCGGAAAAGAAGAGGAGCGAGGGTTGATCGCAACAAGTGCCGGCTTTGGCTTTACCTGTCCATTCACTGATCTGATGGCTCAGAAGCACCTGGGCAACCAGTTCATCACCGTGCCCGATGGCGCGGAGATCCCGCCGCCGCACCTGCTTGCCGACGGTCCGGAGAGCCCCGCCCTTATTCGACAATCGACGTGGTAAGACGGAAGGAGAGTCGCTATGCCTGCGTTTAAGGGAACAGACCAACTGCCTACCGTAGTCTACGACGCAGTCGACCAGGAGGAGGCTACTCGTAACCGACTGGAGCTTGATACGACGCACCGTCGCGTCAGCCTCGCAATTCGGGTCACCAACGACGAAGAGGCGATCGACGCTTACCTCGCCGAGTATCGGGAGTCTCCCAATACTCGACGTCTCTACGCCAAAGAGCTGCGTCGATTCCTGATCTGGACGCGAGACTTCGCGCACCGCCGATTTGCGCACCTGATGCGCGACGATCTTCGCGATTTTGAGACTTGGATGCGCAGCCCCCCCGATCATCTGATCGGCGATACACGGGCTCCATACGGGCATGAGGAATGGCGCCCCTTCCGCGCACCCTTGAGTCATGACTCGTGCCATCAGGCGCTGCGTGTAGTCGCTGCCTTTCTTGATTGGCTGGTACAAGCCGGTTATTTGAACGCTAACCCCATGGGGCTGGTCCGACAGAAGCGGCGCAAGGCCCGGGCAGAAAAAGGGGACAAGGTGCGCCCTGCGACGGTCTCCCGGCACGGCCTGACCCTCGAAGCGATCTCCTTCATTTTCCAGCACCTTGCAATGTTGCCGCGGGCTACGGCAGAGGAGAATGAAACCGCGGCACGCGCCGAACTGGTGATACAAATTTTGCTCACGACTGGGGCTCGCCGATCAGAGCTGGCCAATGCAACGGTCAATAACCTCGTGTGCGAGAACAACCGCTGGCGTCTTCACGTGATCGCCAAGGGCGGGGACGTAGGAACGTTGCAGATCGGAGATGCCGTCATTCAGGCACTCAAGACGTACAACACGTGCCGCGGGCTTCCCGAATTGCCTCACATGCGCGACAACCATCCCGTCATCGCGCAAATCGGCAATCCGAAGCAGGGCATCTCCGACAATATGCTATATCGCATCGTCAAGCGCGTGATGGGCGATGCCGCGAAGCTCGCAGGCAAGCACGGCGCTGACAATGCCAAGAACCAGTTGGAGCAAGCCTCGACCCACTGGCTGCGTCACACATCAATCAGCAAGATTGCCGATACCTCGGGTAACGTGCGGATGACCAAAGGGTTTGGACGGCACTCATCCGCGGACACGACGCTCGGTTATCTGAACACCGAGAGCGACGAATTGCACGATCAGGTCACGCCGGTCTTTGACTCGATGATCGCGTCACTCAAGAAATGAGTCGCACCCGGTGGCCGTCAAATGCAACTTTGCCGTCCGCCGTAAGGTGAATGAGGATTCGGCGCACATGCCTCTCGTTCACCTGCGCGGCATTGCTGAGTTCGCGCACCGTAACCTCACGACGATCATAAAGACGCAGCGTTCTTTCGACGGCCTCGACGCGCGCCCGTTTCTCTTCCTGCTGCGTGGCCAATCGACGCTCCGCTGCAGCGGGGGATGCTTCGGCGTTCGTCGTTCCCTCTTGCCGCAGCGATTTTAGGAGTTCGCGGATCATGGGTGCCTCGTCACCGGCGCGCGCCAAACAAACGCCGACGGAACGGAACAACGTCACTTTCTGCGGGCGGTTGACTGGTACGAATTTCCAGTTGGGGGTCCATTCTGGGCGGCAGTTGGCGAATGGTTTCGATCGATCCCGTCACCGATGCGCCGTCATACACCACAAAGCGCCCGCATTTGACTGAGCCTACGACTACAGCCGACGGTGCCAGCACCAACGTTGTGTCGACTTCCACGTTGCCCTGGACCTCACCCATGATCAGTGCCTTCGGCCCGCGCAGGTTCCCTTCGACAACAGCCCCGGCCGACACGATGCAAAGCCCGTCCTCGATGCCAAAGATCACGTCGCCTTTAACCCTGCCATCGATCTTTACTCCCTCCTCGAAGCGCAAGGTGCCTTCCAGGCAAGTCGACGCCGCAAGCACCGTCGTTATGCGCTCCTGTTGAGGGTTGATCTTGAGTTTGCTCGGAGCGGAATCCTGACGAATCGCAGCAAACCCTGCCGAAGTATCCTCACGTCGCATCAATGCAGTCATAGTCGTTTCTCGGTTAGGGTTTGATACGAATCACGTTGCGATCGGTCACGATTACCATCGCGGCGGCATCCAGCAGTTCGACGCGCTCGCCCGATGGCAACACACTGCCCTGACGATATGTCTTGGTGTCCGTCCCTGCCGCAGACGCCACAACCAATCCGTCGCGCGTCAGTGCTTTGAGCCCGATTTGCTGCGCTGTCATTACGATCAGCGGCTTCACGGCCTCGCCGGCACTGGCCGCGACCGGCGCTTGCTCGACCGGCTTGGTGACGATCTTGCGAGTAGCCTCTGCCTTGGCCGGAGCAGGTTTTGCGGCTGCGGCCTTGGCCACTGGTGCTGCTTCACGCGTCGGAGTCGGTTTCGGCGCCGGCTTTTTCACGGGCGCGGGAGCGTCCACAGGGGCAGCCTTGGGGGGCGGTTCAACTACACTGGCTGCCTGGGGTACAGGAGCAGTTTGCGGCGCGGCGGCCGGCGCGGCGGCTGGAACAATCGGTGCGGCGCCTGAAGCAATTGCGGCAAGTTCGGCGGGCAAGGGCGATGCCGGGGGGAGGGTTGGTTCGTGAGTTTCAACCGGCGCCGGCGTCTGCCCCTGCCCCGCCACCACGGGCGCATTGGCCGCCAACGCTGGCATCGCAGCCGCGGCCATAGGTGCGCTCGCAGCGGTAGGCTCAAACGGATTGGCCGGCGCCAGCGCATCAGTCGGCGCCGCTGCCAACGCACCCTGGGCGGCGTCGGGATTCTGTGGGCCCGGCAGCGCGGTCTCGGTCGCGGCAGGAGAGAACCCTTCGGGCTCCGGGTCCGCTGTGCCCATGACGTAGTAGGCGCCCCCGCCGATCCCGGCAAGAAGCACCAAGCTCGCTGCGACCGTGGGCAGTAGAAGACTGCGGCGAGCGGGTTGCACTGCTGCAGCGTGGCCGTCAATCACGTCCTCGGGTGCGAGGCTGATGGTCGCTTCCCCACCATAGGGTTCGCCAAGATTGTCTTGAATGATTGATGCATTGATGGGATCGAATGCCTGATTCACGTACTCGCCTCCAGCGTTGAGTCTGCTGAAAGTCTACGGAAACCAAGTCAAGCGATGGCGGCGTTAAAAGGCCGATAACCGCTCATTTGAGTGCAGAAACACTGCCGATTCTCGTGCTACCGGTCTTCGGACGTCGGAGCGCGGACCTCGAAGCCTCCCGTCTGCGCATCCGTCTCCACGACTGAGTAGCCGCGCGAGCGCAGCATCGCCGCCATCTCGCGGCGAAGGGCTCTCTTGATGATCGAGGTTTCGGTGTCACGAAAGGTTGTGCCCGCCAAAAACTTCAGGATCGCAGCGTCCAATGGGTCCACCTGGAGCAGTTTGGGGGTCGGCTTTTCGCGCGGCACATCCCAATCGAACGCACCGATCGCTGAAATGACATGCTCTCCCCGTCTGACGTCCGCTGCAGACATGGATGAAGCATCGGACGGGATGGATTTTGTTCGTGGCATAGAGGCGTCGAGAGCGTGCGAGTACGTCGCCGAGCGTGGCTCCGCATTATAAGCACTGGCGTGAAATAGGGCTGGATTGCGGCTAATAGTGCTTTATAATATGGCATTATATACAGTAATGTAGCATTCCCTGTGGAGGCTTCCCATGACCACCTCGAACTACAGCATCCCCACGTCGACGCTCGCCGCCCAGGAGTTGCTGAGCGTCTTGCAGCTGCCCACGCTTGATGCGAATACGATTCGGGCCATCGGGCAAAAGGAGGGCATGGAGTTCAAGCAGGCGCTCGTCGATGCGGCAAATCAGGCCCCCAACGCCGAAGCCCGAATGAAGTACCTCAAGGCGCTGCTCACGGCCTGCGCACCACTCACGCGAGACACGATTGGCGCCCTTGGCTTTGCCATGCCGGATTTGGGGGCCTTGATTGATCTCTCGAAGCAAGAGGGGCATCTGTTCGCCGGCGCCGTGCGTGGCATGAGAACCGAGAACGCCGATCCGGCCAGCCTTGAGGCGGCGCGAAACTACCTCAAGCGAACGCTTCGCACGATCTGCGAACCGCTGCCGGCCGGCAACGAGGCGCCCGCTCGCGCACCGCAGGCCGAACATCGCCCTGCACAACCCGCGTCTTCTGGATTGCACAATCCAGGCGCTCCAACGCCGCCCCCGGATAACGTGGCGCAATTGCCCCGTCGTGAGCCGAGCAATGCGCCAGCAGCCACCGGCGAAGCAGAAGGTAATGGTCGCAAGTTTGTCAGCTTCCACCTGTATGGGGGCAAGGCCGCGATGTGCTTCTCGCTCAACACAACGCGCAAGGGCAACTTCCCCACGGTCCAGATTGAAGCTGCGGCTGCCAAAGGCGAGAAGGTCTATGACTGGGACAAGAAAATCAGTTTTCAACTGACCATTGCCGAGTTGCCGCTCGTGTTTGGGGTACTTTTCGGCTTCTCGTCGCGCATTGAGCTGTCCGGGCATGGCGCGACCAACGACAAGGCCCTCATCATCGAGGATCAAGGCAACAAGTTCTTCATGTCGATGCGCGTGCGTGGCGGGGGCACGTTCGCACTGCCCGTGCTGCCGAAGGACACCTATGCGATCATGGCCATGATTTTCGGGCAGATGAAGGCGAACAACCCCGAGTTGAGCGACACGCAGCTGATGATGCTCGCGCGGCGTGTGTGCGAGAAGACAGCGACGCCGGCGCAAGCGCCCGCTCGCGCAGCCAACGGATGATCAAGACTCCGCTAACCCTTTCGGGGCGGCTCAGGCCGCCCCTGCTCGTTTTTGCCGCCGCCTTGTGCGGCTTTTTTGCGTGGGGTTACGGACTCACCCCGTTTGCCGCCCTTGTCGTGCCACTCTGGTTCCTGAGTGCCTCTCGCTTGCAGGCGTGGCTGATCATGCTCGCCTATTTCATGGCCGGTTCGCGCACGATCCCGCTCAGTAGCGCCGTCTTCTTCGAGCAAGGCACCAACATCGGCTTCGGGCTGCTCCTATGGTGCCTCAGCGCCGCACTGCTTGCCGCGCCTTGGGCCTTGTTCCGACCGCGCGCCCCCCTCGCTGGCCGGATCGCCCACTTGATCGTGGCGATCGCCCTCTCAGTCCTTCCACCTCTCGGCCTCATCGGTTGGACCAACCCGTGGCTCGGTGCGGCGCTGATCGTGCCAGGACTCGGATGGTGGTCTTTGATCCTTGGCTTTGCCTTGCTCGCCCTGTGTGCCTATGTGCCGCGCGGACGCCCACTGCGCAATCTGGCCGGCGCGTTCGCGGTGGTCATTCTCGCCTCGGCAGTCGGGGCGAAGCGGGATCTACCGTCGCCCCCGAGCCAATGGATTGGGGTGGAGATGCACGCCGGCAAGGCTCCGGAGAGTGCCCCTGAGCAACTGGCCCGACAACTCGCCGTTGTGCAGGCCGTCGATGCTGCGCTCGCACAAGGCAAGCAAGTCATCGTGCTGCCAGAACAAATCCTTGGCACATGGTCGGACACATGGCGCTACTTCCTGGATGCCACCATCGGGCCAGCCTTGCGTGACTCAAGCGCGACGCTTGTGGTGGGCGCTGCTGTCCCGACCGGACAGGAAGCGCGCACATTCAACGCGATGCTCACCTTCGACGGGCAGTCGTGGGCGCAAGCCAATGCCCGGTTCGCCATTCCCGTGTCGATGTGGAAACCGTGGCGACACGACTCGACCGAGGTCGAATGGCTCACCAGCGGCATCTACGAAGTCGGCGGCCAACGAGTCATGCTCAGTCTCTGCTACGAGGATCTACTCGTCTGGACCACGCTCGTCAGCTTCGCTCACAAGCCGGACCTCATCGTGTCGATGGCGAACGCCTGGTGGGCGGGTGGCGGGCCCGCCATCCTGGACATTCAGCGCGAACACATCGAGGCGTGGGCGCGCATTTTCAATGTCCCGCTCGTCAGGGCGCTAAACGCCCCTTGAAACACCGCCGAAGTGCGGCACTCTAGGTGCATGGATACCAAACGCGTGAACCACGCCCTCGCTGCCTTTCGTGCCATCGGTGCCGCCCGGAGGCGCTACGGCCAAGCGCGGTTGGAACTCGGCATTTTTCTGGAGCATGTTCGCAGCACAGAGGCATGGCGGCTGCGGAATGAATCGTTCGCCTCCTTTTTGGAAGAGGAGCGCATCAACGATAAGGCAGCCTATCAGTACATGCGGGTGGCGCGGCGCTTCGCGCTGGAACTTGCCGTCGATGACGGCACCTTGGCGGAACTGGCGATGGTGAACATGACAACGCTCGATCTCGCCGCGCGGGTCGCCACACCCGACAACCTCGAGGAGATCCTGGCCATCATGACCACTCTCAGCGAGCGCGACGCGCGCACTGAGCTCGAGGCCATTGAGGCGCAGATGGATCGCCAGCCCACGGGCAAGCGGCGCGAGCAGCGCGTCGAAAAGGTGCTGCGCCTGTACCGCGAACTCCCCGACGATCAACGCATCGATGTGCGCAACGTTCTGCGCGTACAGCCCGAGGTCAAAACCAATGCACGCCACGACTGACGCCGCCGCCGACACCGAGGACCTCTACCCGGCCAAGGCGCTCGCGCGCGCAGGCATTGTTCGCCCGTACCAAGTGCTCTTGTGGGTTCCGCGTAAGTACCGGGATTTCACGACCATCCACTCCGCGACCGAACTGCACGCACACATCGAACGCAAGGTGCTTTTGCGGCTGCACATCTCCCGGCCCGCGACGACCATTACCGACCCCCAAACCTTGAAGACCATGAAGGGGCGATTTCGGGCATGGGTGGTCGATGACACTGGCCGGGAGCACAAGCTCACCGTGTTCGGCGCGCTTCGCTTTTCGCCGTGGAATCGCTTCCCTGTCGGCGCCGAAGTGCACATCGAAGCCAAGGTGACGGAATTCAACGGGCAGTGCTACCTGAACGGCCCGGAAGTGATCCCGCCCGAACACGTCGGGCGGCTCGTTCCGATCTACTCGGGAAAGGCCGGCATCATCGGCGCCGAAGCGGTCGGGCGGGCCGCCACGTTTGCCATCGGCAGTCCCCGCGATGTGGCCGATGCCTGTATCGCCATCCGTCAGGCGTTCGGAGCTGACAGCGAAGAGTCGATTCTGGCCGCTGCAGGTATAGGGGGCACCCTAGAAATGTTGCTCTACCAACTGCATCGACCGGTTTCGATGGAGGCGGCTGATTGGGCGCAGGCAGCAGCGAAGTCGCTGGCCGTTGCAAGCATTCACCATTGCGCGGCGCAGATGAGCGAACGCCCAATGCGCATCCAGTCTTCGATTCGGATCGAGGACTCGGAGATCGACCTGGCGATTCGCGCCCTGCCCTTCTCGCCTACACGCGGCAAACGCTCGCAGGAAGCTGCGATGCGGGAGATCGCGCTTCTGCTGGCCGAGCCGCGCCCGATGGACGCAATCCTCACAGCCGACGTAGGGGTGGGCAAGACGCTCTGCTACATGATCCCGGCCGTACTGGCTCGCCGCCGTGGGGCCAAAGTGGCAATCCTCGTTCCAAACACGCTTCTCGCCGACAACATCGCCGGAGAGTTCCGGCACTGCTTCCCCAATGAGCCGATCGCGCTCGTGACGGACGCCCATAAGAAGGCTGCTATCGCCTGGCACGACAACCCCATCCTGATCGGCACCACGCGGCTCTTTACGGTCACCGCAAAGCAGCGCTGGCATCCCGACTTACTGGTGATCGACGAGCAACAGAAGCTGTCCGCGGAGCAGCGTGAGAAGCTCTGCGTACGCGACACCAACGTGCTCGAAGCCTCGGCCACGCCCATGCCGCGCACCCTTGCCTTGCTGCGCTACGGCAACAAGGCGCAGATCGAGGTCGACGTCGCTCACGCGAAAAAGAACATCGTTACCACAATCGTTGCCGCTGAGGAACGGGCGATGGTCTTCGGCTGCATGCGCGACTTGATCGCACGAGGCGAGCAGGTTGCCATCATCTATCCGCGCGTCCAGGCCTCGAAGGAGTCGGACTCGAAATCGGTCGTGGCCGCAGCACAAATGTGGGAGCGACATTTCCCCGGCAACGTAGTCACCATTCATGGCCGCATGGCCGACGCCGAAAAGCTCGAAGCCATGCGTCAGGCAAAGGCGTGCGAACGCCAACTGATCGTCGCCTCCTCCATCGTCGAGATCGGCGTGACGATACCGAAGTTGCGCGGCCTGATGGTCGTCAATGCAGATCGCTATGGGGTCAGCACCTTGCACCAAATGCGCGGCCGACTGGCGCGGCATGGTGGCGACGGATATTGCTGGCTCTACCTGCCCGATGAGGTCGAGGAAGAGACTCAGGCGCGCGTGGGGCTGCTCGAGCGCACGACCAACGGCTTCGCGCTGGCCGAATACGACATGGAACTGCGCGGATTCGGAACACTTTCCGATGAGATCGGCGGAGCCACCGAGAGTGGCACCACACGCACGCTCTTCAGGGGAATCGACCTCAAGCCCGAGGATTTTGCGGATCGCGCCAATTGAGGATCGCGATCGAGGCCGCAGCGTAGGCCAGCAACACCCATAGGGTGTCGAACCAGAACACCTCGAGGCGTGGCGGAATGAGGATGAGGCCGAGATAGAAACCGGCCAGCACATACCAGACATCCGTCATCGCCCGCTGCACTGCCTGACGTTGCAGCAACCATGCGGCGGCAAGCGGGATCATGAGGACAGCCACGCGCAACGCCATCGCTTCGTGCATGAGCAGCAGCGAGAGGTACGCGAAGGTCGAGGGATTATTCGGCAGTGTTTCCACGGTCAAAGGCCTGTTGGGGAAGGTTCTTGAGAACCTTCTTCGCGTAGGCAATACGCTTGTCCGACGATGCGGCGTTGTACGCGCCAACCGCCGTCCACGTGTTGCCGTGGCGCTGCATGTTCTGCGACAGGATCCAGCCCGCCACGTCGAGGCTCACGCATGGATCGAACAGGTGCTCTCGCGTAATGCCGAACTTGGCGAGCTTGGGATACCAGAACGAGTTGATCTGCATCATTCCGACGTCTTCCGAGCCATTACTGTTGCTGCGGTTGATGGCGCGCGGGTTGAGGTTCGATTCGGTCTTGGCGATTGCATACAGCATGTACGGATTGACCTTCCACTTCCGCGCCGCCGTTTCCCATGTGCAAGCGGCTTCACCGAGCTGGTGCTTCGGCGGCAACTCTGCACCATTGGCGTGAACGAGAAGCGGCGTCGCCAAGATCATCGCGCAGAGCATCATTCGCATAGCGTTTTCATATCCCTTGAGGGGTGCGGCTTAGCCTGCGCTCAGAACGAGCACGAGGGCAATTCCCAGCGCGAGCCCGACCACAGCGGTTGCGACGCGAGCGAAACGCCCTGCCGCGTCCTGGGGGGCGTGGGCCGGCAAGTCTTTAGAGAAGGGGACAACGCGCCGGCCGAGCGTGCGCACCGCGGCGCTGCGTTCGTCGTGTCGGGCGAAGTCGACCATGATGAGGTTTTGGCGAGGTTCGGTGTTCATGTCAGTCTCCTTGTAAGGCATAGAGACAGAAATACCGCACCTCGCCGTCACTTCAAGCCCCATTCGGCGCGGGAGCGGCCGTACTCAGGGCCAACAAAGCCGACAAATCATCGGCGTCCAACTGAACGGACTCGTGCGCCGGGCGTGATTCGATCTCAGGATTCGGTACCGATATGCGCCCGCCGTGCGGTGACATAGCGCCGGTCGCCTTGCCCTCATCGACCTGGGATTCGAGCACTGCGGCCATGCCCTCCCCCAACAACCCTGCCCCACTGCGGAGCATCTGAAGGATCTGGCCGCGCCGCCGCATGTGGTTCGATGAGAGCTGGCTCAAGATGGCATACAGAGCCGGATCCTCTTCCTGCGGCACGCGCAGGGAGAGTCGGATAACACGCTCTTCGCTCATGCCGGCAATCCGGCACGCTGCGCAGCAAAGGCCGCTGCGTTCGCCATCTGCTCACCCGCGTACTGGAAGCCGCGAACATTCGCAAACATGGGATCGCTCGCAATGATGATCTGGTGATTAGGGAACTTCTCCTGCAGCACGTCTCGGAAAAAGCTCGCGCCGCCACCGACCAACACAATGTTGTCGATGTCTGCGCCGCTGCCGACCTTGTTGGCAAGGACCGCCACGAACTGGCGAGCCTTCGCCTTACCGAGCTCGATGAACTCGGCAATCGGAAATTCGCGCCCGAAGAAGCGGGGATTGGTCCCGTTGCGCAAAGCATCATCGATCGCTGAGTAGTCCGTGAGTTGCTCGCCCAGCTTGCGGCTGATCGCCTCCCCCATCGCAGACAGGACAGCCGACATCCCGCCCGAGTGGGCGCCACTGCGTGCATTGATCATCTTCAGTCCCTGCGCGACCACCCAATCGAGGGTGTAGTAGCCCGGATCGATCAGCAGGTTCATTTGACTCTTCATGCGCCCGTAGAGGTTGTTGCGCACCGCGTGATCGAACAATCCGCCGATAGGCTGCGGCAGCACTTTGACGTCGGCCACTTCGACGTTGCGCCATCCGTCGTTGCCGTTCGGAATGCGGTGCTGCCCGAGCACACGAGCCGTCAGTGCGGCTTGGTTGGCCTCAAATGTATTCACCGGCAGGCCGACGACAAGGACATCGATGTGCGGGACTTCCATATAGGCGATCGCGCCGCGAACAAGCGCGAGATAGGTGTCAGTGAGCGAGTAGGCCGGATCGAGAATCCGCCCATAGCTTGCGTCCTGGGCCAGCCGGGCATCCTTGCCAACCTCGTAGCGGACGCTGCCGATCTCGATTACGTGCGTGTTGCGACGCTGAAAAACGCCGCCGGACAAATCCGGCCCCGCCGATGCTTGTGGCGCGATTGATGGAAACGAGGCGGACACCACCTCGTCGCCGGTGTTGTGGAACATGGTGTATTTGGTATTGCCGTAACCGACATCGATTGCGCGGACAGTCTTCTTGTTCATGGTTTCGCTATGCCTCGGGTTGCGGGTTTCAGTGCGACCAACGATAGCGCGCCGTCGCGGATCTTTCCGGCACTTAAAAGCGCGATAAGCCGCCATTTGCCGATCACCGTCGCGCAAGCTCGCGCCAAGCGACGCGAAAGCTCGCAGCGGCGGTGCCGAGATGCGCCACCCGCTAACGGCGACGCGAAAGCTCACGCCAAGCGCCGCGAAAGCTCGCAGCGCCCAGCGCGGAAGTCGATCCGCTTTTGCAGCGTCGCGAAAGCTCGCGCCATTTGACGCGAAAGCTCGCAGAGCCCCCACAGTCTGGTGGAACGCCCCGCCGCTCGGCGTGGCCATGCAAACGGGACGGTCGACGTAATCGGAGCTGGTTTTCCCTAGCCAGTTGGTGGGGTGGAATGCCCTTTGGGGGGGCGCTATGCAAGGGGCTAATGAAATACGGCTACAAGGAGAGTGATCGCAGAAGCACGGCCCTGCGCGGCTTTGCCGGGAGGTGCAGGAAGCGAATCGTAGGGGTGACAGGAAATATTACGGAGAGGCGCGGTTGACATCCGTTCAGGGCGCGAGCAGCATTTGCACCGTCATAGACCGGTCAGCTGCGACCGCAAGGCAGCCGAACAAAGCCCGGCACAACGTCCGGCACCCGTAGTAGTCGCGCAATCCCAAGCGGACAACCGCGACAAAGCCTCCCCGGAGGCACCCTCTCCCCCGTCGTATCAGGACTCGGTTCGCAGGCATCCGCTTGTGCAGCCGGATCGAACTGGCGCAGGCCTCGCTCATGGCCGCGCACACCGCCGACCGCATCGCCAACCGGGCAACGGACCGCGACACGGCAGTGGTGTCCGAACGAGCGCGCATCCATCTCGCAGCAGGAGAGCGGGACATCGATGCGGAGCGTCCGAGGCGGCAACGTCTCACGCTCATGGGCAGGACAGGACGATAGGGACCAGCGCAGGCCACGGCCCTGCTCTACCGCGCAGCAGGACTCGATGGGATCCCTCACAAGGCGGCCACGTCGAGATCGGACTCTCCGGAGCCGATAGCGCGGCAGAACGGGACACTGCACTGAGTCGCCAGTACAGGCTGGCACCCCCTCCCACACGGTTGGAGCTACGGCTCGCAACTGCATCGCCGGACACTCTGCACCGGCAGCGTCACCGCACCTACCAGGCGGCGACGATTGAGAAATCCGATACATCTACCGCGGCAACATGGGAGTTTGGGCTGACCACGCGATCAGCCGGACTGTACGGCGACCGTCGCAAACGAGATCCCCTGTGGTGGCAGCAGGGAACGACGACTCGGGTGGGTGTGAAATGAATTTCAGGGGATTGGACCATCGAGCCTCCCCGCTTGGCTCTTCCTGTCGTGATCAACGGCAGGGCGCGAGAAGCCTGTTTGGGCTCTCGGGTCGGGATGTGACGGAAACGACGCAACCGGCAAGCACGCAGACGCTTACGTAATGCCTATGTCGATGCAGTACCGGAGGATCTCCGGGCGGTGGTAGCCGCGAACGATCGAGCCGCTGCTCAGGCCTGTGTGTCTTCTGAGAGGACAGAGAGGAGTGGGCAGCGGGAGGAAGGGTTTGTAGCGAGGTGAAGAATGGAGTTGGAGCGCGAGTTGGGCCGGGAGCATTTCCGTGGCTGGAAGGATGAGTTGACCTACCTGCTCTCGACGAAGGGGCGGGTGACGGCTCGCGACCGTAATGGTTTGCCGAAGCCGGTGAGCAACGCGACGCTGGAGAAGCGCCGCAAGGTGCTCTTCCAGTGCATCAACGAACTGCATGGGCTTGGGTACCGGATCAAGAGTCTGAAGGCGCTCAAGCAGCGGCATGTGCGCGCGCTTGGGACGAAGTGGGCCGAGGATGGGCTCTCCGCATCGACGATCCAGAACCGGATATCGCTGCTTCGGACGCTAGGCGACTGGATCGGTAAGCCGGGGATGATTGGGGCGAGCGAGGAGTTCGTACCGGACCGGAGGTTTGTGCAGCGCACGACCAACGCGCAGTACGACCACTCCTGGAGCGCGGCCGGGGTAGATGCGGAGCGGCTCATTGGTTTGGTGTCCGCTTACGACGCCCGCGTGGGGATGCAGTTGCGGCTGTGCCAGGCGTTCTACCTACGGCGTCAGGAAGCGGTGATGTTCCGTCCGCACCAGGCCGACCAAGGGACACACATTGTCGTGCGCGACGGCACCAAGGGCGGGCGCGAGCGTGTGGTGCCTGTGGAGACGGAGTACCAGCGCAAGGTTCTCGACGAGGCCAAGGCGATGGTTCGCGGCGTGCGCTCGAGCGTAGCGGACCCTAGTCTGAGCTTGAAGCAGGCGCTGGATCGCTTCTCGAACGTGTGCGCGCGCTTCGGCATCAGCAAGAAGGGGCTTGGCGTGACAGCGCACGGGCTGCGGCACCAAGGCCTCAACGACCTGTTCGAGTCGGTGGCCGGCGTTCCCTCCCCGATCCGGACAGAGGGTGACATCAAGGCGGCGATAGACACGGTAGGCCGGGACCAGATCGATCTGGCTCGGGCTCGCGTGAGCGAAGCGGCGGGCCATGCACGGCTCTCGATCTCCGGTTCGTACATAGGCGGGCTACTGGGCCGCAAGACGGAACTGAGTCAGGAAGAGCAGAAGCGCATGGATGACTGGATGCGGTTCATGAAACTGAAGTCCTACACGGTGCTGACGGCGGCGGAGGAGCAGGAACTGCAGTACCTGCGCAAGCGGCTGCTCAACGAGTTGAACGAGGCTGCCGGCAATGCGGGCGTGGATTGCGCAATCCACGAAGACGTGTTCGATCCGGACAAGGACGACTGCGACGCGGAGGACGAGGGTTCTACTGATTCCCCCTTGGACGCGCAGGACTGACGCGGCGTGGATTGTGCAATCCACATCAATTGACAACTCGCAGCACCGTGCCTTGGGAGGCATTGATGAACACAAAGTCTGAACGCGACACCAACCCCCTGCCCTACCTGTCCGCCCTGCCGGAAGCGATAGCGGCCACCCGCAAGCAGGTTCAAGCGGATCTGCAGGCGCTTGCGGATGCGGAGGGGCGCACCTGTGTAATGTTGAGCAGCTCCTTGCTGCCGATTGGGCTGGGATCTGGCATCGAGTTGCTCGTGGCACACGGGGAAGACGGTGTACTGCGGTATGCGACGTCGCTTGCCACGCCCGAGTGCTTGGATGATCTGCACAAGTGGCTGATGCCGCGAAGAGAGTTTGGCCCTGCGCCCGCGGCGATGCTAACGGGGATCGAGATCGTGCCGATTTCTGACGGCCAGCGAAGGGGGCTGGATTTGAATGGGCCGAGGAACCGGATCAGCGTGAGCGATGGACACGGACTCACGCAGGCGGGCACCTTGGCGTTGAACCTTCTCGGGTTCTGGCCGGAGGAAACGGACTTCAATGCGGTCGTGGCGCGGGATGACGAGGCCGATGAGGACGCGGGGACGTGTGTCGCGGTCTATCTCGACGGGGAGCTAGAAGACGACGAACTCATGCTCGCCAAGAACCACATGGTCGTACGTGCGGAGTTCGCCGACGCGGCGCTCGTCTATCTGGAGCACCTGTTGCGGCGAGACGTACGGTGCATCGGGTACACAACGACATCTTTCGCTATTGCGCCACGAACGAAGAACGCGAGGAGGCGCTGCAGCCGATGACAGCGGCCGAACAGGACAACGAGGATGGCGCGCTGCGCGAGGTGTATGGACATACAGCAACCGGAGAAACGTCCAACCGCCCTCCCCTCTGGCTTGGGAATCGGCGATTGAGCAAGCAACCAAGACAGGAGGAAAGATGACGACGAGAGCACAAGGCGCGAAGCAAGAGAACTGGCGCAAGCCGACCGCAGCGGACAAACAGCGCGCGAAGTGCGTGGCGCGCAGCGTCTTCGAGCCGGGCACCTTCGAGGTTGCCTGGAACGCGGAATGGAACTGCTGGGCACTGCACGGGCATCGGCACATCCTCACGCACGTGAGCGAGATCCGGGGTAGTTGAGCAACACACATTCCTCTTCATTCCCTTCGCGCGGCTCAACCGATCCCGCGCGTCGAGGCGCCCCAAAACACGTCGCCAAAATCCCCGGTTACTGCATGATGTCCGATCCGTACGCTGTGGGCTCCTTTAACCCGCTCATGGAGCACATCATGTCCAAGGCCACGCAAAAGACCACGCACACCCAGCAGCAGCTCGACCATCGGAACAATCAGCGCAATCCGAACTACGGGACCACGGGCACCAACCCCGCAAACGCCAAGGTGAATGGCAACCGGGGCAAGCAGCTCAACCCGAACCAGAAGTAAGGCCCCTGCCGCCCTGGGTGAGCCTCGGGGCGGCCCTTTTCCCATGAAGACATCTGCGACGAACTACGCCTTCCCCTCCCTTGGCCGAGTGATCCGCTTCGCGTTCGCGGCGTGCGGCGTGTTGCCACGCAAGCGGGGTGACCGTGATGGGCTGACCGAACAGGACAAGAAGGGCATCCAGAAGCGGCTGCAGCGCTTGGCCGCCGAAGACGGCGATCTGCTCGAGAATGGCCATGCCGCGATTGAGGAACTCGACGCGCTTCTGGCCGGCACGGTCGCCCCTGCGAAAGCGAAGACCGCACTCGACGGTGTTCTGCTCGACCTGTTCGACGTCTACAACGCAGTGGTGCGCTCCGAGGGCACCTTCCTGACCGAGCGCGACACCATCGGCTGGTTTTGCCGTGCGTACGCGATCCCCCGCCTGGCCGCCTCGGTCAGAAAGCACCTCCTGCGTCTGAACGTTGCCGGCGAAGGCCTGCGCACACCGTCCGAACCGGATTGGTATCTGCCGACCGTCACCGACAAGGGCATCCAGTGGCCGCTGGCGAAGGCCTTGCATTGGACCTACGGGGTGTGCGACACCAATCAGACCCATTTTCACTTCCCCGGCATGAGCGCCCGCCGTGCCTGTCCCGAGCAGACACAGAATCTGGAGAACGCGAGGGAATGGTGCAAGGGCCGAGGCACGCCTTCGTGGAACAGCCTGCACTGGAATGTCTCGCGTTCGCTCGAGCGGCTCGCGTCGGTGGAGGACAGCAAGTACCGGCGCGACATCCCCGCGGCGCTGCGCGAGAACATTCACCTGGTGCTTTTCGTTGCGCGCCTGAGCACGTACGTGGGCAAGGCCATTGCCGAGGCGCACGGCGCCGACTACCTCGCGCAACTCGTGGCACAGTACCGGCGCCATGAATCCTGGCTGGAACCCGACCTCGCAGTCTTTCGACAGGAGGTGGATCGCTACCGCGTCGAGATGCTCGGAACGGGGCTCACGGCCGACGAGGCGTGGGACGAGATCTCCGAGCACTACTGGCGATGGTTTGCCGAGCGCTCGGTGGCCTGCGGAACAGAAATGCAGTACCTGCTCACCCAGCATGGGGGCGCCCCGCTGGCAGAGGATACGATCGAGGCGTTCATCGCGCGCTATCGTGAGTACCCCGTCCGCTCCTTTGTCGAAGGCCTCGCGATCTGCGGCGAGGTCAAACCGCCCCCGGGAGTCGTGGAGGCGTTGCTGGAAGGGTTTGAACTCAAGGCCCGGCCGGACAGCAGCGATGCGGAGATCGATCGCTACGAGGCGCCCCTGATGCACGACGACCTTGCCGCGCGTCTCGCGTGGATGGTGCCGTGGCTGCGAGGCGTCGTGCGCTATCGACGGGCCGAGTACCGCGCAGCCTTCCCCTACTTCGAGCAAGCCTTCGAGCGGGCCAAGTACAGCGCGGGAAAGAATCAGTACAAGCTGGTGAATCAGTACATCGAGCTCGCGGCCAAGGTGGATCGCTGGGGGAGCTTCAAGAAGGGGGTCGAATGGGCGAACTACCTCGGCCAGCCTGTGCGCTGGCTGCGCGACAAGGCACCCACCGAGGAGAACCTGCTCTTTGTGTTCGAGGTGATGAAACGGGCGCAATACGCGCAGCTGTGATCACGCGCCTCACCCACCGCTGGCGTCCGCAACAGATATGGTATGGCAGGCAAGGAAATCGTCTCTTGCGGCGAGAGGGCCATATGGCACTCTGAATCTCGGACCACCTATGGGGAGCAGGATGACGCAGCGATGGAAGCAGGTTCATCAGCCGGAGGACCCCTCCTGGTTGGAATGGCACCGAGAGGTCATGAGTCGGCGCATCGGGCGCAGCATACTCAAGGTCTGGCTGAGCCTCTCCGGGGATTGGAGGGCATCGCTCGCGCGACCGAATGGCGACTCCGCCTCGACCACGCTGGATGACGAAACGGAAGGCGATGCCAAGGCGTCGGCGTTGCGCTGGGTGCTGGCGCAGTGATCGCGAAAGCGTGACGCCCACAGACGATCGAGATCAGGAGAACACATGGACATAAGCCGTTTCTGCGGAATGCACCTGCCGCAGCAATATGCGCGTGCGCCTTCGCGTTATGAGGGATTCGTGTACGCCACGGATGGTCGGATCGGGGTGCGGGCGCCCGTTCATACGGTGTCCGGTGCCGACAGCATCGAACAGGGCGATCGGTCGCCGCTGATTCCGCTGTTCGAGCGCTTCGATGCGGATCGTTACGACTGGCACCCCCTCCCCCCGCTCACCCCGACGCAAGGACGCCGCTGCGGCACGTGCGAAGGCACTGGACGGGTCACGCCCTGCACGGACTGTGACGGCGAAGGGGAATTCGAGCACGGGGCGCACACCTATGGCTGCAAGCACTGCGACGAAAGCGGGGTGCTGCCCGTGCATGACCCGCAGGAGTCGGCCCGTCCGTGCGGCGAGTGCGCCGGATCGGGCGTGGACAGCCATACGGGCGTCGAGGTCGGCGCGGGCTTCTACGCGCTGCGCTACCTGAGACTCATCGCCGAGGAGTATCCCGACGCGGAGATTGGCGTGCCGTACAATGACCCGGGCGAGATGGCGATGTGGCGCGCGCCGGGCGTGATTGGCGCGCTGATGCCCATCCGCCGGTAAGGCGCACCGCGTCCGCACAGGACGGTGAACGCCGCCCTGCCCGCGCGGGGTATGTTCGCCGTCACGCTCTTGCGCGATCGGTGCGTGGGGCTCCATCGACGATCATGTCGAACGGGGCCATCCGCCATCCGCCACGGGGCTCATAGAGCTGGTCGACGGCCTCGATGAAAGACGCCGGGGGCGGCATCACCTTGGCCCACGGATCGTCGATCCGGTATCGGTTAGATCGGCTGATGCGACCCGTAATGAGCGCCGAGCAGGCCTGCGCCAGCTCGAGGGTTACTACGACGTCTTCGATGTCGGCCGACACCCTGAGATCGCCGATCGCGCCCTCGAAGAGTCTGGTCACGTGAACGCCGGCGGCGAATCCGGACGGGATCTCGCCGACGGCGAACGGCACACGCGACTGGAGCCAGCGCAGTTGCGCCGCGTATTCGGAATCAGTGCGCACGGCCGTTGGCACGTTGAGCGTGCCTGGGACGCCCTTCATCGGATGGTCCGGCTTGGCGATCCAGGCTCGAGCGAGGAAGCCGATGATGTCCTTGGGTTCGTCCTCGGCACAGCACTCCCCGTAGAAGTCCCCCGTGCCGCAATCGAACAGCACCATTCGGCGCAAGTACCGCTTTCCGGGCAAACGAGGGTTTAACGGGCTTTTCTGCCAACGAATTGTCCCGTCCTTGAGGATATGGTGGTGCTTCGACACACCGACGAGCAGGTTCTGCTCGGCCGCAGGACCGATGCCCCATTTGTACGCACAGGCGTCCCCATAGCTCATGCTCAGTCTCCAATCGGATGGACACAGATCCGCGGCTACGCTCGAAGAATCCACTCACCTGAAATGTAGCCCACCCCGCGACGGTTGGCGGGAGAACAGGACAACACCACGACGCGCTGCGTTTCACCCCTTGAATCGGCGGACTGGCGTGACAGTCTGGACGGATGACGAACACCGCGGCCGCGACCGGCGCGGCAAGACGAGGAAACAACGGATATGGCTGACAACTCGCGCATCGAATGGACTGACGCGACCTGGAATCCGATCACCGGCTGTAGCGTCCTGACCGCCGGTTGTACGAACTGCTATGCGATGAAGCTCGCCGGCACGCGCCTGCAGATGCACCCGAGCCGGGCGGGACTCACCGACCCGACGGCGGCGGGACCGGTCTGGAATGGCGAGGTGCGCCTGAACGCGGAGTGGCTCGACATGCCGATCCGCTGGTCGCGCCGTCGAATGATCTTCGTCTGTGCCCACGGCGACCTCTTCCACCCGTCCGTACCGGACGCGTGGATCGACACGGTTTTCGGCATCATGTGGGCCTGTCTGTACGGACGCAATGGCGAGCCGGGGCATATCTTCCAGGTGCTCACCAAGCGCGCCGAGCGGATGCACGCCTACCTGAGCGTCGATCGGCGTGAAGCGTGGGCACGCGCCGCGGTGCGTTTCGGCGGCGGCCACGACCCTGATGGCCTGTACGATCAGGTTGCGCTCGCCGATGGCCCGCATCCTCGCATCTGGCTGGGGGTTACCGCCGAGAATCAGGCAACCGCCGATAACCGCATCCCGCTGCTGCTGCACACCCCGGCAGCCGTGCGGTGGGTGTCAGCGGAGCCGCTCCTGGGGCCGCTCGATCTCGCGGCCTACCTGATGTGCCTGTGCGGCAAGTGCGGTGGCGACGCCCCGCTGCATTGGGTGGTCGCCGGCGGCGAGTCAGGCCCCCGAGCGCGTCCGATGCATGAACAGTGGGTGCGGGGTCTGCGCGATCAATGCGCCGAGGCGAGCGTTCCCTTCCTCTTCAAGCAATGGGGAGAGTGGTTGCCGATGGGGCAACAGGAGCGCAGCCGCGAATACCCCGAGGTGGTCGCCGACCGGGCCAACGGTGCGCCTGCGTCCGGGTATCCCGACACGCGCGTGCATGTCTGGTCGGACGGCACGGAGAGCTACCGGGCGGGTAAGCGCAGCAGCGGGCGGCATCTCGATGGCGCGCTGCATGACGGCTATCCGGTGCAAGGCCTTGCCGCGGGAGCGTCGTGACGCCATGCGCCGGTTCAAGCAGTACGGCAAGCCTGGGTGGCACGCCTACTCGGTGCGTTACGCCGACGGGCGAGAGGAAGGCGTGGCGACCTGCGCCTACAGCTACGGCATCACCAACGAGGAGCGCGTGGACATGGCCCGACGCATTACCGCCGCCCTGAACGCCACCGCGCACCTCACCGTCGAGCAGATCGAGGCGTTGGCAGAGGACGAGGAGAAGAGTCGATGACGCAAAGAGACATCGAATCGGGACGGCCCACGGAAGAGGAAGCCTTGCGGGCGTTCCATGATTTCTTTCGCGACAACTGCGAAGGCCTGTTCTTCCACTTCGGCCAACAGGCGGTCGATCTCTACAACCGGGCCTCGGCAGCACGCGGCGCGGGCAAGGGGGAGTTGTCCTGGCCGAAAGAACGCGACGTCGGGCGGGTGGGCGACATGCATCCGAGCGCGCATCTGCGGGTCGGGCTGGATGCGGACAACGATGTCTACGTGTCCGTGTGGGACAACGAAGGCGGCGGGAGCGTGGAGTTTTGCTGCCCCGGCGCCGGCGGCGGGAAATCGGCACGCACACGGGAGGCGCTGATCACGCTGATGGTGGCGATCGAGACCGACAACGCCGAGTTTCCGCGCAAGGACTGGTGGGCACTGCGGCGCGCGCCCGCTGGTGAGTGAAGAATGTGCCAACACGTGCCGACACGGGCGCGTGGCATCGACAAACGAGAGGCAAGCATGCTGGAACTGAACAGCCCCCAGAAGCAGTGGGCGATCGCTCACGACGCGACCGATCTCACGGGCATGTTGTGGAACGACCAACTCTTCACTTTCCGCTCTCACGCCGAGCAGGAGATTGAGCGCATTCGGAAGCTGTGCGACGAAGAAGGCGAACCGATGAGGGATGGGCAGCTTTACCCCGTGCTGGTGAAGGTCACCGTCGCGCTCTGCACGAAAGAGGAGACCGCCGCTTACGATGCCGAGCAGACAGCCTGGCTGCACGAGCACGGACAAGCGACGAAGAGACGACAGCCGGCGCAAACGGCCGTGTAGCCCCCCTTCCCTCCTCTTTCCCTGCACTCTTTCTCGATGGAACCTGCCGTGACGAAACCCCTGTCCGAACTGATCTCCAAGCGCGTCGACGTCGCCCTCGCCCACCGTTTCTGCCTCGAACTGGCTGATGCCGAGACCGGCCAGCCGCTATCGGCCGCACAACGACGCGCCAACCTCACGGTCCTTTTCGGTGAGATCGCCAAAGGTATGGGAGTGGAGCGTTTCGCCGAGACGCCGGTCGAGCGCCTGGACCAGTTCGCGGTGATGTCGGTGGTGAAGAACCACGACACTGCAGGCCTACTGAGGAGTCTCGTGAACAGCTTCATGATCGCCTACGCCAATCCCGAGACGTCAGACGAAGCGTTTCAGGCATTGCGCGAGCTCGAGGCGCTGCGCGCATCGATTGCGGCTGCGCGCGGGCTGGCGTCACCGAATCCGAACTTGCCCAGCGCGATGGCGACGCCGGGTTCCTGAGCAGGCACAGACGCCGGCGGAGCCCCTCAGATCGCCAAGCTGCGCTCGGGTAAGATCACGCGAGGAGGAGAAACCATGGCAATCGATCTGAGTTTCCTGCCGAGCGTCATCTCCGCAGCGTCAGGCCTCGGCGGCGTGTGGTTGGGCGGTTGGCTGACGACGAGGCGCGAAGCGGAGCGGGAGCGGGAGCGTAGTGAGAAAGAATCCAAGTATCTCGGGATCCTCGTGCTCGCGCACCTCGACCGCTTTGCGCGCCAATGCCTCGAGGTGTCATACGACAACGGAACGATTCAGGGCCAGCCGGCGAGCGATGACGGGATCTACCACCAGTTCACCGTCATGGAGCCGCGATTTGAACCATTGGAGCTGAAGGTCGATTGGAAGGTCTTGCCGGCCGATTTGATGTACCACATCCTGAACCTGCCGTATAAGACCGAGCAGTTGATAAATCGGGTACACGGCGTACGCGAATACGATGAACCCCCGGAGTACACGGAAACATTTTGGACGCGGCAACAGGGTTTCGCAGAACTCGGTCTAGAAGTCTCAGCGCTGGCTCGCCAGCTTCGGCAACAGCTTCGTTTGCCCACCGAGCCCCCTACGTTCGGGGGGCCGAGCCGGGAGGACCTGCTTAGGGCGCAAAGGGACAAGATCGCGAAGGCACGTGGGGACTGGGAGCGCCGCGTCTCAGCCAACGATTCGCACGAACCCACACCGCCTCCGGATTCGATCGGACCATAGAATCACGCGCGCACCGCGGCGAAGTCCGACCGTCGAACTGGGGCCCTCGCCCATTGGGGTCGCTGCGGCAGCGTCCCCAACGACTGCAACATCACCGGTCCTACCTTCGCGGGTCACTTCCTCTGTGCACTCGTGAATTGACACGGCCGTATGCGCGTAGAGTATCGTTTCGCACAAACAACTAGGGATGCGTTTGCGGTGGCACAGGGAACAGAATCAGTCGCACTCTACTGGGATTTCGAAAATCTTCACGCGAGTCTGGTCGACCAGAAAACAGGGCCGGGCTCTTATCACGCAAGTCGTTACCGTCCGCAGGATCCGCTGATCGATATCGCGACGATCATGGAGTTCGCGCTGTCGATCGGGCCGCTTGCCATCAACCGCGCGTTCGCAAACTGGGTGTCGTTCAACCGGTATAAGCACGATCTGCTGCAGTCCGCCATCGAACTGATCCAAGTCTTCCCACCAGGAGCTGCGGCCAAGAACGGCGCCGATATCAAGCTGTGCCTCGACGTCCTGGACGATATGAATCGCTTCCCTCACATTGGCACCATCATCGTGGTCGGCGGCGACAGCGACTTCATGCCGCTCTCGTACAAGGTGAAGGCGGCAGGCCGCACGCTGATCGGCATCGGTAGCATGACCTCGACCAACCAGCATTGGGCGCGCAGCTGCCATCAGTTCCAGTTCTACGAGACTTTGCTCAATCCGGCTGGGACTTCCCCGGCGGAAGGGATTCCCACCGTGTTGCCCCCGGCGTCCGAGCCCGCGCGTGTGGAAAGCGCCGGTCACCCAGCCACTGTCGAGCCGGAGCCGCACCCCGAGGAGCGGCCGTTCTGCCCGCCCGAGGAGGCTGAGGAACTGCGCGAATTGCTGGTGATTGCGGCTGATACGGCCACACGCGAGAAAAATGCCCGAGAACTTATCAGCAAGGCGATCTCGCGTCTCGCGCAGAGCCGGGGCGACCCGTGGGTGCAGAAGGCCGGGTTGCGGCCCTACATGCAGCGGATGGACCCGACGTTCCACGAATCCAACTTCGGCTACTCGAGCTTCTCGGAGATGCTCAAGGCGATGGGTGACATCGTGGAAACGCGTCGTGGAAAGTTCGACCATGAGCTGCGTTTGCGTAACGTCCCGCAGGCGCAACTGCACGGGACCTGAGCGCACTTCTCGGCCCCCATGAGCAATCACCCGGATCATCAACTGCTGCCGGCACCCGAGGTCCGGCCGCTCGCAGAACTGATCGAAATGCGTCCGTTCGCTTGGGCGACTCGGTCATTGGGTACGGCCGGCACCTTGCTCGCGCTCGACCAGCAGGGAAAGCGGTTCAGCGAGGTGATGGCGAGCACGACGGTGCTGGTGAATATCCAGGGCGACAGCGGAATACATGTGAATGGCCGCTCGCACTTGCTCTTCGAGCACCAGGCTATCGTGATACCAGCGGGCATGCGCCTCGACATTGAACCATTGCCGCGCGCGAAATTCCTGCTCCTTCCCACGGGCACGCTTGAGCCGGAGCTTGCCGCAACCCAGCCTGAGCTGGGGCCCTTATGACCAAGCCGAAACCCACGCCACCTGCCCACGAGTTCGATGTCGAAGACTATCTCGATCGGTTCGCGACCATTGTCCGCGCGACGCCCGGGGTGACCGAAGATTGGATGGTCGATCCGTACTGGTGCGGCAACCGCTGGGCCCACGCCATGATCTGCGGTGCGCTCGTGCGCGCCGTGCCTGAACATCTGACCCCGCTCGTGGAGGCGGCAATGTCCCGGGAATTCAGGCCGGACATGACGATCATCGACAGCGGGCGTAACGAAATCGCAGTGATTGAGTACGAAAGCTTGAATTCGTCGGATATGCGCTTGATCACTCGCGACGTGCCCCGATTCGCCGAGGGTTACACGCTAGACGGCGAGTGGCCGCTACCGAAGCTCTGGCTCATCATCAGCACGCTGCCATCGATCGCGATCAAGGGTTGGCCCTGGCACGCGGTGAACAGGTTGGCAGAACCGGCGAACAACAAGGCGAACAAGGAGAAGCGCGACGCGAACCCCCTCGCATTTTTTCAGGCAAGGATGCACGCCGCGTTGGAAGAGCAGTGGGCGAAGGTCGGTGGCCGCCTCAAGGGCTTCGAGGAATATGGAGCACGATTGGTTTGGGCCAATATCGACCGCAACGAGCTCAAGATCCTCAATGTGAACGGCAAGGCCTCACAGGAAGATGAGGCCTGGCGCCTATTTGGAAATTAGGCGCCCTACTTCGCCGGCGCGGGCACTGCCACACTCACCTCCGTTGATGAGGGGATCGCTGCGCTGTCGAAGACCCGAAGTGTGAAAGTCGTGGCTGACCTGTCGCTTGGGGGACGGGTAATCTGGAACATGCTGCTACCGGGGTGCGGCGTCAGGGATAACTGGTCGCTTCTCGGTATGTCATTCACCCACTGCGCATGAATCGGCGGACGGCCGCCGCCGTAGACGAGGTTGAACGTCGTTCCCGGCACCAGCGTCACGGCATTCTGGGCCACCGCGAGCGGTGCGAGCGATGCGGGGGCCATCGCGCAACCGTCCTTGAGATCCCCGATCGCGTTAACTGTGGATTTCCACAGGACATCCATTCCCTTTACGGCCTCGATCTGCTCACCAACGCTTTCCGGCGTTTCGGAGCAGTCTTGTTGTTGTTGTTTTTGTACGTCGCCGTCTCCAGCGACTCCAGCCCACTGGGAGCTTCCCGAAGCCACCAAGCTACCAGCGATTGATGACACGCCCGTGCCCGCGTTTAAGATCGCATCCAAGTTTGGCCGCTGCGCATTGAGTTGGCTGTTGAGCTCCTCCAGAATGCGTCCGCCCGTCTTCTGCAAGTCGGAACCGATCGCAGCATCGAGCGATTTGATCGTATCCGGTAATCCAATCGCCTTTGCGTGAGCCGACCTGAACTCCCCAACAAGCTTGTCGCCGAGAACCTGTTTGCAGTTCGCCGACTTAACAGCAGGTGCGGCCTGGGTGACACGCTCCTTCAGGATATGAGCTTGCTCATAGACACCGATTACCGCGTTGCCACGGTCCATCACGCACGTCAGGGCAGAATGAGCGCCCAAATACAGCTGCTCGGTGCTCGGGGCAGCGAACAGTTTCCCCGCTGTGTACGATGCTCCCCCTGCCAAGGCGAGGTTCTTCGCGCCGGCGCCAATCGCCGCCTCATGCACTCCCCTTACCGCAAAGGCAGTCACGAAACCGAAAGTAAAGAGATCCAATCCGCGACTGGTGAATGTGGTGTCATCGAGCTTGCCCTTAACGCTCTTTCTCGACGTCTCAAGCTTCGCTATGGACGACACCACCGTAGAAAGTTCTTTGCACCCTTTGGTCTCCTTCCCCTTGGGACAGAGTTGCTGCGTCTCAGGCAGGACATACGGATTCACATACGCGCATGACGAAAGAAGGGGAAGAAGGCCCAATGGGCAAACCAAAGCACGCAGTCTCATTCTCAGTCTCCCTGAATATTCTTGTTCGGTTCATGCGTATGTACTGATTTATAGACTGCGCTGTATGTCATGCAAAGTGCGATCGCGCGGCCGACGGCACCGTTCCGCGTCGAATATTGCGGGACAAACCGCGGCAAAGAGCCGAGGGCCGTCCTATGCGCCGATCCTAACGACAGCCGCCGCGTTTGCCATCTGATGCAGGTTCCGCGATTCGGGGTGTCCCTCCCGATTCGAACGACACAATGTCCTACACGACCTCGGGATCTGCTTGAGCGATCGACGCGCTCGTACTCGCCCGTTCAAGGTTCAGGGCCAGTAAGCGACGCAGGATTTCGTCATCGGACATAGACGGTGTGTAGTCGGTCCAGCCGTAGGCGGCGGCTACCGCTTCATCCAAGTCCGCGTGTGCCTTGTCGAGCCACGCCGGGCGCTGGTTGTAGAGGTTCGTGAGCGTGCGCTTCTTCAGCTCCGCCTCATGGCCCGGCGTCGGGAGGATCCGATCGGGGTAGCCTGGCACCACTTCCGGCACACGGTCGACCCACTCGGCGGGATTCAGCCAATTTTCGCGCAGCTCGTTGAGTCGGCGGGCCGCGGCGGCGATTGCTTCGGCATGGACGCCCGATGGGGCACCTGTAGCCGTATCGGCGGGGGTCATGCCGGCAGGGAAAGGGAAAGCCTCGAAACAGGTTTTCGCGTTGTATGTCGGTCTCCCGCCTTCGTCACCGTCACCATGTCTGGAAGCGTTGGCGAGCGCCCAGACCTCATGCATTCGTGAGTGAAGCACGCCGAACGTAATGTCGTCGTCGCGGCAAATTGCGTAAAGACGGGAGTCCGGTAGAACGGCGGTAGGGGTCCAGACGAAAAAACGGTGCTTGGCTACGCGTATCGTCACCAAGTACCGTGTGATACGTGCGGTCGCCCGCCGGAACGCTGGAACGGTCTCCCCATGGCGCCACCAATAGCGTTTACGCCCCTCGCGGTTTCCGGCTTCGCGCATGGGCTTCACATGCTCGATCACGTGGGCTATCGGTGTCTCATAAAGTAGCGCGTCCTGCTCGGACATGTCGGCCCCGAAGTCGATGATCCATGTGTCGGAATGCCTTTTGCTCACATCTTGCCCGTTGGCCCAAGGGCGCAGCACGTCGGTGTTGGAGCGGCCGTTCGGATTCGGGTGAGTAAGCCAAGCTCGTGCGATCTCTCCGGGAATGTCGAATGAGCCAACCTTGACAGGCCCCTGAAAGGCCACGCCCGCATTCTCTCGAAGTGGCGAAGCGGTGGTGACGTCGATGCCTCCGTCCGCTGAGGTGAGATCGGCGTTGATCTTCCCAACGTCGATACCATCCAGGCGTACGCGCTCCTCCTCGCCAAAGGCGACCAGCGAAACGCGGACAGCCGCACCGTCATTGACCCACTCCTCGTCACTCCAAGCCTCGAAAATCCGCGTCGATGTGACAATGCGATCAAGAGCCGTCCGGTTAGTACCCTTGCGGATGGCCTGTGTTGCGACAAGGCCAGCCTTTTTGCAGCGGCCCGCTGCGATCTGTGCCCTTGAGCGCTCGAACCAGTACGTGACCAGATCGACCCCTCCCGGAAGGCGACCATCGAACAGCCCGCGCAGGCGAGCGGTATATTCGGCGCCAAGCTCGCCGAGCATCTTTTTGTTCCCGACAAACGGCGGATTGCCGACGATCGCGTCGACCGTGGGCCACGATGCTTCACTGCCGTCCTCGTTGAGCAACGCATCGCGGTTCTCGATGTGATCGAGACGCGCGAGGATCGGGTTTCGCCGGCAGTCGTAACCGTGCTTGAGCATCCACTGGATTTCCCCGATCCAGACCGTCACCCGGGCGAGCTCCGCGGCATATGCGTTGATCTCGATGCCGCACACGTTGTCCGGACAGGTCTCGATGGTCAGTTGCCGGTGCAGTCCGAGCGCTTCCGCGTCCAGGTTCGCACGATGCTCGAGATCCTTGAGCGCCCTCAGCGAGAGGTACAGGAAGTTGCCCGAACCGCACGCCGGATCGAGGACGCGGAAGTTCTTCAGCCGCTCCAGATACCCGAGAAACAGCGCCTGTGCGTCCTGACCGGACTTCTGCGAACCTTTGCCGCCGGCGTGGTACTTCGCCACCAGCGGGCCGATCTTCGCCTTGGCAGCCTCCCACTCGCGCGACAAGGGCTCGATGACGACCGGCTGCACCAGCTTCATGATGGTGGCTGGGTCGGTGTAGTTCGCACCCAGCGGGGCGCGCACCTTCGGATCGAGGCCGCGCTCGAACATCGTGCCGAGGATGGAGGGCTCGATTGCGCTCCAGTCCATCCGGCAGGCCTGCAGCAGTGCGTCGATTTCGTTCGGTTCGAGCTCGACGACATCGATCTGCTCAAACAGGCCACCGTTGAAGTAAGCGATATCCTCCAGAAGAAAATCTCCCCCGGTCCGCATGGACTCGAACATCTCCCTCATCGAAACGGCGAGTTTCAGGGGGTCGCTCTGCCGCTTCGTAATCACGCGCTCGAAGAGCTTCTTCGGCAGAAGGCCAATGTCCTCGGCGAACATCGCGAATAGGCACTGGATCAGGAAGTGCGCAACCTTCTGCGGGTCGTGCCCCCGATCGGTCATTGACTTGGCGATATCGGCGAAGCGCCCGGCGGCATCGGCCGTGACGTCGAGAACTGTGCGTCCCGGTCGGAATCTCTCGGGGTCCGTGAACACCCAGCGCAGACGCTCGAGGTTCTCCGGCGTGCCGATGTCCTCCAGGCGGATGGTGTAGGTCACGCTCGGGGTGCCGGTGAAGTGGGTGTGGATCATCGTCACGGCGCGATTGCTGACCACCAGGAGCGGCGGGTTGTCGAGCGCGAGCGCGTACGTCATGAGCTGACGCAGCGCGCCCGCCAGATCGCCGCCGGGGCCTTTGTTCTCCCACCCGAAGTGCCCCCGCTTCCACACGTCGGCCCAGCCGTGGCCGGCGCCGGTGCGCGTCGCGCCGCGCTCGAAGCAGTACGACTCGGGGTCGTTCGGGGTGTCCACGCCCAGCAGGGCGCACAGATCCAGGAAGAACGGTTGGGAGCCTGCACGCTCGGAGAGCGGGCTGTCGGTCCACTTTTTGATGAACTGCGCGGCGGTCAGAGCCTGTTGCATGGTGGATGAGTGCAAGTCGTCAATCGCACAAGCATAGCAGCACAGCATCCGCCGCCGAGCCCGAAATAGGCTGGGTTGCACCCCAATGTCCGCACCGGACGCGGTGTTTTTGGCATGAAACGCGCGCCCCATCTCACCCCTTGAATTGGGGCGACCCCCTTGGAGAATGGCTTTCGATGCGCACCGCCCGAGCGGCCCTGCGCACCGAGACGAAACCCCTTTTTTACGAGGCACCCGAGATGATCTCCTTTTTCCACGACGGCACGTCGATCACCAACCCGTACGAGAGCGAATGCGGGCGCTTCGAGGTACAGCCCGCGCATTACGGCTTCGTCGAGGCGGAGACCACCGTCACCATCCACGACGACGGGCGGGTGGGGCGCGCGCTGGTCAAGACTCTCGACACCGGCAACCAGATTCGGCTCACGACCGAGGACGGCCTGTCGGTCCCCGCCAACGCCAAGGAAGCGTGGATCGAGTTGCTCGATCCGACGCACGGCCTGTGGGAACGGCATCCGGTGCCTCTGGCTGGGACGCTGGCTGCCTACGTGAAGACGCTGACCCATCTCACCGAGATCGAACTCGACGCAACGCTGCAGCGGCTGGAGACGGATTCGGGCTGCGGCGAAGCGTGCGTGAAGGTGCTCGACAAGGCCAACGAGTTCGTTGCGCTCGCCTACGACGTGCGCGAGGAGATTCTCGCGGCAACCGCTCGCCAGTTGAGCATTTTCTACTACGGCTGAGCGCCATGGCCGTCATTTGCGACTACTGCCAGCAGCCGGCCGAGCTGGTCGACGGGACGGTGATCTACCCCGACCGTCCGGACCTGCACCACAAACGATTTTGGCGCTGCGACCCGTGTGAGGCGCACGTCGGCTGTCACGACCCGAATCCGCGCTTTGGCTACGACGGCACTCAACCCCTTGGGCGACTGGCCAACGAAGGCCTGCGTCGGGCGAAGAACCGGGCGCACGCGGTATTCGATCCGTTGTGGCGCTCGGGCCGCATGACGCGGCCGCAAGCCTATGCGTGGCTCGCGAAGAAGCTGGGTATCGCGGTCGAGTCTTGCCACATTGGCGAGTTCGACGAGGCGATGTGCCTGCGCGTGGTGCTGGCCTGTCGGGGCGTGAGCGAGGCGATTCGGATTCCTCAACGGACGCGGGCGAGGTCGCGGTGAGCGCACAACTGGAACTGTTCTCCGCGGTGCTTCACGCCTACTCCGCGGAGCGGGCCGGCCGCCTCGACAACGCGACTCTCTACGAGGAGGTGGCCGAGCGCGCTGGAATCGACCCGGAAGAGTTCGCGCGTCGCGAACCGATTGGCGCCTCGGGCCAGCCGCACAGCCTGCTCGCCCGCAAGGTGCGTTGGCACCAACAGACCTTGAAGCACGCCGGCATCCTCGAGCGAGTCGAAGGCGAGCGCGGAGTGTGGCAACTTGCCACGCCGGCGAGCGGCGACTTGCACAGGATCAATCCCGGGGTGGCGGTGGTGGGCTTCTCGACGGAACTGGGTGTTGCCATCCTGGGCAGTTGCGACACGGTATTTGCGAGCATCGACTGCCCGATCGCGCTGTGCCTCACGAGCCCGCCCTACCCCCTCGCCCATGCACGCAGCTACGGCAATCCCAGCGAAGCCGCCTACGTCGATTGGATCTGCCGCACGCTTGAGCCGGTGGTGAGGAATCTCGTGCGCGGGGGCTCGATCGCGCTCAATGTGTCGAACGACATCTTCATCCCGGGCACGCCGGCGCGCTCCCTCTACCGCGAGCGCCTCCTGCTGGCGTTGCACGACCGCCTCGGCCTCTTCAAGATGGACGAGCTCGTCTGGCACAACCCGTCGAAGCCACCCGGGCCAGTGCAATGGGCGAGCGTCGCCCGCTCCCAGCTGAACACGGCATGGGAACCGGTGTACTGGCTGACCAACGACCCGCGGGCGGTGCGATCGGACAACCGGCGCGTGCTGCAGGCGCACACCGAGCGCCACCTCGATCTCATTCGGCGCGGCGGCGAGACACGGCTCGCATCCTACTCGGACGGTGCGCATCGCCTCCGACCGGGGTGCTACGCGAATGCGACCGAGGGTCGCATCCCCCGCAACGTGCTGAGCTTCGGCCATAGCTGCGCCGACCAACGCGCCTACAAACGCGCAGCGCGCGCCGCCGACCTGCCCGCGCACGGCGCTCCGATGCCGCTCGCGCTGGCGAAGTTTCTGGTCGAGTTCCTGTCCGCACCGGGCGATCTCATTGTGGATCCCTTCGCCGGCTCCTTCACCACTGCCAAGGCGGCCGAGCTGCTCGGCCGGCGCTGGCTTTCCACGGAATGCATGCTCGAGTATGTGGTGGGTGCGGCTCGCCGTTTCCGTGACGCCGCTGGGTTTCACCAGCATATCCTCGCGGCTTGACCGCGCTCACACCCCTCTATGGGACAATGGAATACAAGGAAAGGGGACCATATGGACTACATGACTGAAGTGCAGAAGGCGCTGGACGCCATTCGCAATGCGATGGAAACGCTCCGGCCGTTGATCACGAGCGGGTTGCAGGTCCCCCAGAAGCAACGGATCGAAAAAGCGCTCACCGAACTCATCAACGCTTCCACGACCCTTGAGTTTCAATCGCCAAGCGAGGAGCGGGAGGCTGCCAGTGAATCTCGCCACATCCCGGGCTCCGTGCGCCAGATCGACGTCAGCGGCGCGGTCAACGTCACCGTCCGCTCCGGGGCTGAACCCGGACTCACCGTCTACGCCAGCCGGCAGGACGATCTCAAGAAGGTACTGACCACAATCTCACGCGGGTGCCTGACCATCGACAGCGAACCGACGATAGTGGTTACATCGAACCGGTCAGGCAGTAAGCAAGTTTTCCATGGACCGGTTGGGATGGTCGCCGGTGGCGACATCATCAAACGAAGCCGCGGTGACACCCTCATCCACGTGGCAGGATCAATCGGCCAAATCGTGGGGGATGTTCAAGGCGACTACCCAGGTTGCAGGGTCGAAGTCACCCTCCCCCATGTCACCGATCTATGCGTTTCGGGCGCCGGCAACCTCACCATTCTGGATCTCGATCAGGAAGCAATAAACCTCGATATTTCCGGTGCCGGAAGCATTGCGGCCACCGGAACAGTCAGGCTTCTGCATGCCAACGTGTCTGGGGCCGGGACTATCGGTGGCGTCGGACTCACCGCGACTCATGCTCACCTGGACGTTTCCGGTGCTGGCTCCATCAAGACTATGGTCACAGAATCGGTCCATGCCTGCGTGTCCGGGGTGGGCAAGATCAAGATCGCCGGGAATCCCCGTGTGCGAGATACAAACGTGACGGGCCTTGGCAAGATCAAGTTCGTCGACCGTGAGCGCTGAGGTTCCTGGATATGAAGTTACTCGCACTTCTCCCGATTGCCGCCCTGATCGTGATCCCGTTGGCGTTTGCCTTCTTGACCACCCGGGCGAAGCGCCGCCGCGTCGATGGTGCGGATGGCGAGTTGGAGGGCGTCGTCTACGAACGGGCCACCTTCGTCTCGCCCGCGGAACGCTCCTTCATCGGGGTGCTCGACCAAGCGATCGGATCTCAATACCGTGTGTTCGGCAAGGTGCGAGTGGCCGATGTCCTGTCGGTGAGCCGGGATACCGACCCGGCCAAGCGGCGCAGCGCGTTCAACCGGATCAGCGCGAAGCACTTCGATTTCATCGTGTGTGCGCCCGACGATCTTCAAGTGCTGTGCGCAATCGAGCTCAACGATACCTCCCATGCGCAGGCCCGGCGGCGTGAACGTGACGATTTCGTGGCCGAAGCCTGCAAGCAGGCGCAACTGCCCTTGCTGATGCTGCCTGCCAAGCACGCCTACTCCATCGATGAGGTCCGGCATCTGGTGCTGACCACGCTCGGCGTACCCATACTTCCCCCGCGAACCTCTCCCCGTCCGATTGAGACGCCAGCGCAGGACGTGGTTACCGCGGAGCCTGTGCAAGCCTCCCCTGCTCCGCAGATCGGACCGGAACCGATGGCAAGCGTCGCACCGCAAGTCAGCGAACACCCCGAGGCCGAGGCCGTCGCGGTCCCCGCGTGCCCGAAGTGCGGGGAACCCATGGTCAAGCGCACCGGAAAGACCGGAACATACGCGGGTAAGGCTTTCTGGGGTTGCACGCGCTTTCCCGCGTGTCGCGGCATGCAGTCTGCCTGAACGGATCGGGACCGCGATGAAGCGCGTCGGATTTCGGGTCCATCCCACCGACCGCAACACCTCCGGACGCATCGGCGTCTTCCGCACCGTGCGGGCGGACGGTAAGGCCGTCTGGTTGGCTATCTGGAAGGATCCGAAGACCAACAGGGATCGGCGGGCGCAGTTTTCGATCCGTCGCTTCGGCGAGGACGGCGCCCGCGAACGAGCCGAAGGCAAGCGCGCCGAGATGGAGCGCCTCCTCGCGCAACAGTTCGGCAATCCGGGCGTGACGGTGCAGCCGATCCAGAGCCCGCGCGCCGAGGGCTACCAGGTGCGCTGGCGCGAGCCTGTAACGGACGGGCACGAGCCGGTGTCGCTCTTTTTTAGTCGCCGCAAGCATGGCGGGGATCAAGGCGCACGCGGGGCGGCGGACGCCTTCGCGGATCGGGTGCGCGAGCGCCTTGGGCTGGATTTTGCGAGCCGATGACCACTTCGTCCTTTTCGACCAGAATGGCAAGCTACCCCGTCCGGAGCGGACTTCGCCTATGCGCAGCATGCTCCTGCATCTAGCGGAACACACCTTGGAGGTACGCTCATGACCCGCCCAACCAAACAGATCAAGATGAAGCAAGACCGCCTCAGCAAGATAAAAGAATCGATCTCGGATCAGGATTTGGAGGGAGTCGACGCTGTCGTTCACGCGTGTCGTAGCATTGCCACAGAAATCGGGTTCAATGCCTTGCGTGTCGAATGGGTCGAGTTGGTCATCGATGCCGAGAACGAAACGTCAGTGTACGGCGCGGCGATTGTCCATTCCCGGCTCGAGCAAATCCTCTTCGCGCACAGCTTTGCCTTCCCCGACACCTACGCTGCGCTGGAGGAGGGACTGAGGGCCGAGTTTATCGGCGAACTCCGTTACAGCGTTCGCGCGCCCATCGAGTTGGTTCCCAACGACGGCGATTCCGCATCGATTGGCTACGATTTGGAGATATGTGGCCCCACACTGATGATCGATCGGTCCGGCCCTTGGTACGCAAGCCCGGTCGAGCTGTTTGGCGAGCGGTTGTTGAATGAGGCGGTCGGCCTTGTCGACAGCCTACTCGCACCCGTCCCCCGCACGCGACCGCTGCGGATTACGACGGCCACCATCCCAGAACCACCCATACGCGACGAACAAGCAACCATTCTGATGGTCGCCGTCGAAGCCTGCTCCGGCCCTACCCCTCCAATGCGCGTTCACTCGCTACGGCAGAACGCGAACGACATCGCAAAGCTGCGCAGCTACATTGAGCACCTGCTGCTAGGGGATAAGCTCGTCACGGAATTCGTGGATCTCGACGAGAAAGAGCCCGAACTGCTCGAACGTATGCCACTGGTGCAGGACATGCTCCTGCGCAGTGCGAACACACGGTTCCCGCTCGAAGATGCGCTAATCGACAACGTGGACAACACCCGCGACGATGACGCCGACGCTTCGCCCTCCAGTATCCACTAACCTTCGCCACCGTTCATGCTGATCGTCAACGACGGCCCTGCCGTGTCCGGAACGGACTACTTCGACTCGCCCCCGGCAAAGGCGGGCTACCTGTACCTCTCCTGGAACGTGGGCGCGGCCAGACTGCTGCTGCCGGACAATCGGCACGGCTGGCTCAATGAGATGGCCACGGCGAGCGAGGTGATCATCTCGCGCGGCCCGTGGTCCGCCGCCCGAGGCCGAGATGCGCTGGAATTGATGTTCGAGGACGGTTCGGACGCACCCTTTGCGATCCGCCTCACGATGGAGCAAACCGATCGCCTACCCACAGAGATGGTGATCGCCGACGGACTGGATTTTCACGTCCTGACTCGTAACGGGCAAGTGCTGCAGTTCCCGGCCCGATATCGGCGGGTGGGTGCCCTGCCGTGCATGGCACCATGGATATAACAGGAGATCTGGACATGGAGATTTGCGTAGACAGCCGCGAGAGCCGCTCTGATGTCCCACGCTGGCTCACCCGGCTGGGCTACACGACCACGACCGCGGAACTTACCGTGGGCGATTACGCGATCGCCGACAAGCTGCTCGTGGAACGCAAAGCAGCCAACGACCTCGTAGCGAGCATTCTGGATGGACGTCTCTTCGGCCAGGCCGAGCTGCTCGCCTCCGCCGACGCCAAGGTGTCCTGCGTGGTGATCGAAGGGTCGCTGGGCGACCTCTACTCTGCCATCGACCCGGAGGCGGTGGCCGGGGCGCTCTCGACGCTCACGCTCTACTACGGCTTGCCGGTGATCCCAACGCCCAGCGCGGAGCACACTGCGCGCCTCATCGGGCGGCTCGCCCGCCACGCCACCGAAGGTCTAGGGTACGAGATTGCGCTGCGAGCGGCCAAGCCCAAGACGGACGGCGGGCGTGCGCAGTTCCTCGTCGAAGGACTGCCCGGAGTGGGTGCGGAGACGGCTCGCAAACTGATCGCGCACTTTGGCTCGGCCGCAGCGGTCTTCGCCGCTAGCGAGACCGATCTCTGCGCGGTGCGAGGCATCGGCGCCAAGACGGCGCGCGGGATTCTCGACGCGCTGCACGCGCGCCCAACGGCGTTTCGGTCGACCATGGGAGCGGCGTTGGCCGGGTAAGCGGAAAACGTCCCGGTTAGCCGCGAATACCCAGCAACAATCCGATAGGGAATAACCACCGGCAGGAGCCACCCATGCAACATAACCTCATCATCGACATCGACGGCAACATCCATGACCCTATCGCCTCGAACCAGCCGGGGCTAGTCGCAGAAGTATTCCGTCTCGCCCGGGAGGCCCTCAGTGCAGGCAAGACGGTCACCATCGAGCGTCGCATCATGAACGCCCCGCCCGAGTGCAAGGCGGTATTCACCGCGCTCGACGAGTTCAACGCCTACGTGGAGCGCTTCAACGACATCCAGCGCAAGCTCGGTGCTCCGACAATCGAGTAAACGCGGCTACCTCCCCGGCCGCAACGCCGGCGCAAGCGCGTGGGCGATCTGGACCGTGGTTTCGTAGTGCCCCCACAGCCAGGTGCCTCGCCGGAAGTCATGCCGCTCAAGCAGCGGGATCGCCTGCTCCGTATCGATCTCTGCCGCACGGACGAAGCCCACGGGCTTGCTCGGTTCGACCACTTCTCCGTTTCGTGTTCGGACGCGAAGCGTGCTCACAGCGACGACCGGCCCGAGTTCGAGCCATTCGCTCCACGTCCCCGTGCCGCCCGCGCCACGCTGACGCTCGGACGCGAAACGCACCACCACCAGATCGCCAACGACGGGCATACCCTTGTGGTGGATCGTCGGCAGAGCGCGATCGATCCAGACAACCGGGCGAGCCATCGTTCGCCCAGGATATTGGGCGCTGATCTGGGCGTTGAGCGCGCCACACTCGCGCTGCGCCACCGTCCATGTCAGTCCCTCGGCAAGGCAGTGGGCCGGCGCCCCACCCTCATCGCTTCGCAGGATGCGATAGACCGGGCCGAAATCGGACGGCGTGAAGGCCGGCGGCGGGGCCGCGCGGCGCGTGATGTCGCAGGAGGAATCTGTGTCACACATGGTGGCGGGTCCAAGGGAGGTCCACCCCAGACTACCGAACGCCAACGGCCATTCAAGTTGCCAACCGCGTTGCCGCCAAATTTTCGAACCGGTCGTGGGTGCGCTTATGATGAACGTATTCCCTCCCCTGAACCCACGTACTCTCGCGCATGATCACATCACTCGTCCGCTCGATTAAGGAAGACGTCGGTATCCCCGCCACCCTGCATCATGTGCTGCAGATTCACCCGGAGTTGCGAGTTGGATTGGACGCGCCTCCGGTCGATATCGCCGCTTCGAGTGTGGTGCAGTGGCATACCTGGGCCGACCTGGTACGTTGGGAGCTACGCGGGTGGCGATATGACGGCATCTCCTACAGCGCTTTCCCCGTAAACGGTGCTCTGTTCTCCGACTTCACGACGTGCGATATCACCGAAGGATGGGAATGCGACATACAGGACGTGAGCGGGCTTGCAAGCTCGAAGTCCGACCTCAAGAGCTTCTCAACGCTCGATGCAATGGTCGAGACTAATGCACAACGGATGATTACCCCGATGAGTAGGGACAAGCTTGGGGAAAACCTCGCCTGGAAGGAGATACGCATCCTGCACGGCGACAACAGTTCGGATTATTTCGCTCGTTACCGTTGGGATAACCGGCTCTTCCTCATGAATGATGGGGGTTCGCATCACTTCGCCGCCGCCCGCTACATCGCCGCACGCCTTGGCGTGCCGGTCCCCTTGCTCGGCAGCTTGCGCACGTACCGCGTGAACGGGCCCAAGATCGCCGCTTTGAGAGCGGAGTTCGACATATTCGCGCTCTCGCGTACCCCAGCGGCCTCAAATGCCTTCTTGGAGGCGATGCGACGCTTTCGCGCGACTTACATCTCGACGCCACTTCCACGGCCGTTCGACGATCGCCGCGCGATTCTTCTGCCCAAGGCTGAACCCCGATCGGCCAAGGTGGCGACAGCTCTTCGCAGTGCCGGGTTTATAGACCTCGGCGAACACCTCAAGCAGTTGCTGGCACGGCGATAGAGCGTCTGCATACCGCAAATCGTTGGCGGACTGCGATCACGAGTCAGCGCCGGGACACTATTCCAGAGGAGAAGCACATTGAGCAGTTCGTTCCAAGTCGTCACCAACATCAAGGAGATTGCGAGGCTGAACCAGCAGCTGTCGCAACGTCTACGCAAGATCTTCAGCATCAAGAAGAGTCGCGAGATCACCTACCCGTCAGGGCACCACAACGGCACCGTCTACTTCGAATCGTCCCACGGCAACTCGGTACGGGCATGGTCCCCTCACGAGGGCGACATCAAGCTCTGCAACTTCATCCTGTCGGGTGATCCGCAAAGCACGGAGTGGATGGAGATCACCGTACAACTAAACTTCCCGGCCGGAGTATACGACCGCCGAAAAGCGGGCGCCTTCATCACGGACGAGAACGGCGACGTCTTCATCGCTCACCGAGGAAAGCTGACCAAGGGGCACGCCGGTCTCGAGAAGGAAAAAGTTTTCCGCGAATTCGCTTCCAGAACCATTGAAGCTACCGACAGGGAGAAGACCTCCAAGCTCATCCTCATCAGCGCACTGGATGACCCCGACCTGGCGGATCGCTTATGGACGTTTGGTGTGGAAGCGCGCGAAGTGGCGACTAGGCTCGCGGAAGCTGAGTACGACCCTTCGACCATCGACGACGCTGACGCGCCGCCGACGAGTTCCAGCCCCATGTTGAAGCTTCGCGCCTACTTCGACGAGTACGCCGGCGAGAGCAACAGCAAGGGCCATGGCGGCGGCACCAGGACCGTGGAACATGGCGATATCGTCAAGGCGCTCGAAGCGCAGTTGCGTGAGACCGGGAAGAGCCAGAAAGCTCAGGCCATTGACCTTGCCATCGTCAAAGAGGATGAGAATCGGGTAGACCTCTACGAGGTCAAGACGTCTGCTCGAACCTCGGACATTTACACTGGCGTCGGTCAGCTTCTGATTCACGGCGAGTGCATCAACAGCCGCCTCAAGATGCCTGTGCATCGGTTCCTGGTGCTTCCCGCCAATCCGAACGAGGAGCACCGGCAACACATCGGAAACAAAGTGGGGATCTCCGTCGTCCTGTACCGAAAGCATGGTTCGTCGTATCGCTTCAGCGAACTTCCATAGGACAGTACGAGCGCCTCGGGATCGCGCGCAAAGCGCGGTAAACTCCCGCGAGTTGCTTGTCGCGACAGGATAGAGAGCCATGGCCAAGGCGAAAACGCCGGTGAGGATCGACTGTGAGCGCTGCCGCCACTTCACCGGGCAGGCCTTCTGGCTCAAGTTCGCCTGTGCCAAGGGGCACACCGACAAGGACCCCGAGCACGACTACCTGCTGTACCGGAAGTCGTGTAGCGACTACAGCGAGGCCTCGCGCCCCGAGCTGATCTTCTTGCGCCGCAAATCGACCTTCGCCGGCGGCGAGGCGATGAAGCGCGACGCGCTGCAAGTGAAACGAACAGCAACCACGCTGCGCAATCTCACCGCCGAGGCGGCGCTCGGCCAGTACCTCACGGCGGCCGAGCTCGAGCACTTCCGGGCCGCGATCGCCGCCCTCGATGGGCTTGCGCCCGACCTCACCCGTGCCGCGAAGATGGGAGAGCGGTACAGGGAAGATCACCAGAAGGCGTGGCAGACCAGGCACGAGGAGGAGATGCTGCGGTTGGTGGCCGAAGCGCTGCAGGACGCCGCGCCTGACGCGGTGATGGATATGGTTGACGATCTGCGCGACTTCAGCCGCAACTGGTGCAGTACGCCCGCCGAGCCGGGCGACACACCGCAGCGTGCATCGGTGGCGATCTACCAGGGCGATGCGATCCTGCGGGCGCTTGCCGCCTGCCGCAAGGCGCCGATCCCGGCCAATGTCAGGGCGCTCTCCGTCGAGCTCGGCGAGCAGATCGAACGCATGCGCCAGGGCGATCGGCGCAACACCGGGGGCTGGGCGGATTTCATCGAGTATCGTCGCTTTCTGGCGCTGCAGCGCAAGCTCGTGGCCTCAGCTTCGCCACTGCCCGACCCGGACGCCACCGCCTAGCCTTTCGGCCCTCACTCGCGCTTCAGGGGTTCCACTGGCCGGTTAATCGGCGTACGATTTTGCCGTTCCTCGCGGAACTTATGTGCGCGCTGCTTCTCGAGATGCGCGATATACGTGCAGCGCCCGCTGCCACGACGAAGACCGCGGCTCCTCAAGCCGTGACGAAAAAATGCGCAGCGCCCTGTGCTGCCTTATAAAAATCCACGGCCCGTCAAGCCGTCGCGAAATAACGAAGTCCGCTGGCAGCAGCGCCGCCACGGTAACAAATATTCCGAGTCCATACGTTCAGACATTCCATTTTTTCGGAAGGATCCATCATGTCGAATGAAATCAACGGTTTTGCCCTGCCCACTTTCGGGCACACGCTCGTCAATCTTGCGCTCGTCAACGCTACCCTTCGAGCTCTCGTCGCCTCTCACCCGGCCCCCGCGCAGCTCGATGCCGCGCTCGATCGTGAGTTTGGCCGCGCCCTCTCGCCCACCGCACGCCCCGAAATCGTTGCGATGCGCGACGCCTTCCTTGCAGACCTTCGCAGCGGAGGGCGGCAGAATGGCTAAATCGCGCGCCCAAAACCTCAGCGACCTTTTCGATGCCCTGGAAGCCTTCGAGCGCCCAGATGGCGACAACGAGGGCGACCCGTGGAACGGGCCTTCGATCTACCCGAACCTGCCGCCCGAGGGGCAGCGGATCGTCGATGAAATCGAGGAGCGCGCGCGCGATCTCGTGATCCGGCAGGGGGATTGGGGCGAGGAGGCCGACCGGCGCGGGCTGAATCAGGCTCGCAAGAACGGTCTGGACGCTGATTTCGGCGTCTCGCAATACAACCCGGACGCGAACTCAGGCCGGGTCGGGCGCGGCGACCGGTGGCTCGATCTGTCTGATCCAAATGCGGACGACTAGGATGACGATCTCGCCCCCGTCTGATCGATGATAAGGCCGCGGCTGCGCGATTGCGCCGGCCGCGGCACTACTCCATCGGCGTGACTGCTCACGCCGCAGGCGGTTCGCCAGGCTGGGCGCGATAAAGCTCGTGCGCGGGCGTATCGGCGATCAGCCCCATCCGCTCGACAAACTCGCGCTCCCACGATCCAGGTCGTCGGGATCCATCCGCAACACTGGATAAGACGTACCCCACCAATTCCTCGACACTCGACATTGGGTTCGGGGCGCCATGTCGCACGTGAAGCTTGACGATGTAGTTGAGTTCCGCGAGGACAGCGGGATCGATCTGTATCTGCATGGTCAGCGTCCTCCTTGGACGTGAAGTAACAATTTGTTGTCCAACCCGGACACCAAGCATTATTGCCAACTGCTTGTTTGCGCTGCCGCATCCTATGAGAATGCGCGACTTTCTCAAAGTTACAACGAAAGTTATAGAGCAACTTTTCTGATGGCAACGAAACGCTTACCTCGCCGCATTCCAACCCGCTTGTGTCAGGTTCCCGGACTGGCAGCGCCTCTCGAAGTACCTCAGTACATCTTGCGCGTCGACACGGGAAAGGATGAGAAGAGCGGCACTCACGGCTGGCAAGTACGCTATGAAAAGCCCTACATCTTCGTTCCTGACACGAAAGATGGACGTCGGCGCTCGCCGCGGCTTTCGCTCACGGAAGCGCGGATGATCCTCGCGCAGATGTATGAACCGGCGCACGTGCGCAGGCTCTCTGCCCGTCTTGGCCGGGAGCGCACTGGCCGACCGGTGTGCAGCGCCGCGGAGATTGCTCGCTCGCGCTAAAACTGCGGAAACGCGCGTCGCGTTGGTCCGAAGCGCCCTCAAACACCCTGGGCGCCACTGGGATGGAGCACGACGCACGTACCGTTGCCTATCCAGCGTTCCTGCGTGATCCCGCTCTTCGTCTCTGTCAGCAGTCTCCATACATTCCGGCATGGGTGGCTGCACGCCAGCGCATCAAGCACCGATGAATACACGGGGAACTGGTCGTAAAAGAGATCAGAACGCGCCATCTTCGGATTTCGGAGTTGAGTCGCCAGCACGTCGATGCGCGGCAAGACGATGCCTTCCAGTCGGGGTAGTGAGGCCGCTTGCGCAAGTCCCGCCGGGTCAGCATCCGGGAATGCGAGCACCGGAAGCGCCAAACGTTCGAGCAACGCCTGCACGTTGTCTAGACGGCTTTCCAGTGGGTCGCCGCGGTAGATCACGAGGGCGTCCGTGTAGGGTGCCGGAAGGTCGAAAACAATCTCGTGAACACGATTGAAGTTCTCGTAGTTCTCGACCACGATCACGCACGGGTGTGCAATGCTTTGCTCGATCAACGTCCAGTTGGCGTCCAGGTGGCACTCGGAGGGGAGAGAAAGCGCCTCTCCCCCGATCCGCAGCGTGCGACCCGGCAGCGCCTTGATCGATATCCGGTTCCGCTTGACGGCCCCTCCTCCCGCCTTTTCGTTGGGCGTCAGTGCCAGCCGTTCCCCGCGTGCGAGATCGGCGAGACTCACCCGCTCCGTCGAATACCCTCGCGCCTCTAGCAAGGCACGCATCTCGTCGCGGTCCTTCGCGGTGAAATAGACAGATTTCCCGCGCACCGTACCGATATCGAAGTCGTTCACAAGGCGCTGCAACGTCGCGCTGAGACTCGCCCGCTCATCCCGCTTCGCCAACACCCGTTGCACGGCTTCGGCAAGTCTTTGGTCGAGCATCAGCCGAGCCTCTTCAAGACGATAACGTCGCGGATCAGAATATTGCCGTCGAAATGAGGGTGACGATGGAAGTCCAGCTTCAGGCTCCACATCCCAGCCTTGCCCTTGTTGTCGTGTTCGGCCAGGACCCGCAACAGCCACATGTGCTCCTTCGTGTCGCCCACGACCGAGGGATTCTCGGCCCACCACCTTCGAGCTGAGACCCCTGTAGCCGAGGCCCTGGCTTGCTTGAAGTACAGCCGCACGGCTCTCCGGATCGGCAACTCCGGGGGCGCAATCACGACATTGCCTGCGGTCAGATCGATCCTGCCGGGCGGACGAACGGAACGGGTTCGCGTGTTGGCGCTGGCCGGGATCGTCCGGGCGAGCTCCGCGAGGAAATCCTCGGCTTGCGGATCGTCGATTTGCGGATGGCATTCCAGCGCAAGAGGAGAAGCGCACTGAAGCCACCCCGCAGGTTGGGCAGCCTCGTCCCAAGCCTTCGGTTCCCAGTCGGGATTGCGGGCCAGATGCAGGGCGACGGCGCGCACACGGCGTGTCCGTTCCTTGATCTCACGGTACTCGAAGAGATACTGGTCGAGAGTTTGGAGTATGGACAGGAGCGATTCGCGGAAGGCCGGGATACGATCGGCAAGCAGCGACCGGAATGAGAGGGCGAGATCTTCGTGACCCGCGAGTTGCTCGTCGATGTCCGAGAAGTGAAAGCTCTCGAGCAGCGTCACGAGCTTGTTGGTGCGCCCGTAGTAGTACCGGTTCTGCCTGATCTTTTCTTCGACGGTCGACACCGCGGCAAAACGAGTGCTCACCTGCATGGAAAGCACGATCAGTTCGTCCTCGATCGCGTCTGCAATATCGCTGATGACCTCGCGGGTTTCGTCCTCGTACCGCTGACAATCGTCGTCACGCCCCTGCTGAAAGGCAACAGAGTGCTCGTCGACTAGGAGCGCGAGCCGAGAAAAGTAGCCGCCTATATCGGCGCCGATCGAGAACAGGCGGTTAGTGTTGAGCGTCGTGTTGAGGAACTGACGCAGGTTGGAGCGCAACTGGAAGGCGTCCCGAATGTCGGGAGACATAATTCGCAGTTGGCGCAACGCCTCGATACTGCGGGCGTTACCGTCGGTCTTGTGAATCCGGTTCTGGTAGTAGGCCTCCGCAATCGTGTCGCTGCACGCGTTCAGCTTCGATAGCAGAATCCGGACAGGATCGGAGTCGCTCACAACAACCTCCCCTGATCGGGTTCTGGCTCCTGATTGAGTGCAGCGCTATCGGTAATTGGCTCGTTCTCCAGCAGGAAATCGATGACCTGATAGTAGTAGTCGAGCTTGCCCGTGAAGCGATACGTCTCATGTTCGCGATTGACCGCTATTAGGTAGCCCCAACGCTCCATCTGCACGATAACCTTGTTGAGCATCCCATTCATCGTGGAGGCGTCACTGACGGCGAACTCTTTGCCCATCGTTCCGAAAGCCCGCAGCATTTCCCCGAAATGCTGGTTTGAGGTGACCTGAGACAGCAGGGTCGCATAGTCGAGCAGATCACCCGGTGAAGGCGCGCTATCCTGGCGCCCCGATTCCATGCAAAGCGACAGAAAGTGCATGACCGGGCGAATCGTCTGCTTGATGTGCGCGAAGACCTTCTTGATTTCGGTTTGCTCGCCCTTGCCGACACGAGCCCACGTCGCGTAGTACGCGAGGCGGTTCGGCGTCATCGTCAGCTTGCGGCCCAGCTTGCCTAGATACTCGCCGACTTCGGCCTGCGCGTGCTCGGAATTGAGCCAACGGAAGGCTTCAGGTGCCGTCGATTCGCAAATGAAGGCCCCTTCGAGGAGCCGGATGGCGGTCTGCTCAAACATAGGCGGCTTCCTCGTCGATCTCGTCGTCCGCGTCGGAAAGCAGCGCATCCTTGTCGATCAGGGCAACCTCGCGTCCGGGCTGGATTTTGTAGTTGAGGTGGAACAGCTCAGCGAGGTCCAGATCGAGGTCCGGGAATGCCGACACCATCGTGATGTTGTTGCGCGTCAGAAGCTCCAACAGGGTCTTCGCGTTCGGGTAGCTCAGATCCTTGAGCTCGTCGATCACGAAAGGGATTACGACCTGCTCCTTGCGCCGGATTCGATTAACGAAGCCGATGAGCACTACGCAAAGGATGATGTAGGAGAGGCCATTGCTGCTCATGTTGGCGAGCGCTACTTCGTTGCTGGCCGTCTTCATGCCTTCGTTGTTCACGTTCGCGCTGATCTTGAGGCTAATGAGATCCACCGGATCGGCAATAAGGCCCTTGTCCTCACTCAATACCTCGGCGACCTTTCGTGCGGCGGCGACGAAGCTCGCCGGTGGCAGCGCGTCGCCTTGCGTGTGCCATGCGTCATACTCGTGGTGTAGCTCCTCTACGGCCTCCCAGTAGTTTTGGGTGTCGACGTGGGTGCGGATATCGGTCGAAACATCCGAGATGCTGGCGAAAATACGTCCCTGCTCCAAGTTCGCACGCAGATCTGTCGAGAAATTTGCGACGTTTTGCTTGAAGTTGCGCAAGCTTTTCCAAAAGTAGCTCACGTTCTGCGCCATCGTACGGCCGAGCTGTACCAGGGAGTCTCGGTTCTCGCCGTGGCGCTCGTTGAACCACGTACGGAAGACCTTGATCCACTCGTACTCGCTGCCGTGGCGCAAAGATCCCAGCTCTTGAACGGCGTGGGCATGGAAGCGCTCCGGTCCGGTGCCCTGCTCCCGACACATTTCGCGCCGGATGTCTTCGACGCCTTCACGAATGCGATCACGACACTCGCTGTAGCTCTTCTGCAGGCGCGCTCGGTCGCTGCTGAGCCGGTCGAGGGTCAGGTCGTCGGTGTAGCCGGCAGCGAGCACTTCGGAATCGACCGACCACGCTGCCAAGGACTCCATCTGATGCAGGGCCCTGGTCTCGATCTGGTGGTGCCCCTCGGCGCGACGGCCCGCCGCGTCGATGGCACGGTCCATCGCCGTCAGCACTTCAGTGCGTTTTCGCTGCAGATCAATGTGCTCTTGCTTGAACGTCTCGGCGCTGGCCCGCTCAGTTTCATAGTCGAGCACGTACTTGGCCCGTTTCGGCCAAGTATGCGCCAACCAATCCCGATACTCTGCGACAAACGGGCGATGCTTTTCAGCCGCTTCAATTCGCCCTGTCAGACCCGCAATCTGTTTCGACAGGCCATTGAGGACATCGGGTGAAACAGAGTGGTCGCGCAGGCACTGGTCTCGGTCCTTGGCGATCTGCTTGAGCCGGTCCTGTAGGTCCTTATCGAATGCCGTCTGCCGAGACTGGATCGAAGCAAGCGCATCACGCAAAGAATGGTCGACGGCCCTCAGTTCGTTCCGATGGACGTCCTCGATGCGCGCGATCTCCTCACGATGCGAATGTTTGAGCCGTTCGGCCCGCTGCTGGGCCTCGGCACGCTCACGCGAGCATTGATCAAGCGCCGCCTTCGCTGTCCGTGTGGCGGCCTTCTGGCTGTCCGCCACTCGGCGTTGTGCGTCTGCGACGACGGACATGGCATTGGCCTTGTCCGCTTTCGCCCGGTCGAGGCAGCGATGATGAGTGTCGCGTGCTGCTCTCGCTACGTTGAGTCCGTCATGCTTCGCGGCCAGATCCTTTCGTGCCGTTTCGACTTCCTCGCGCTTGCGGTCAAGTCGGATGCGAGCCGCGGCGATCTCGTCCTGCAGCATTTCCTCGGAAGCGAACCGACCCACGTCGAGGCGTTCGAGGTCAAGGGTGACCCCGTAGAAATCGTCACCTCCACTCAAGGACGGCGACAGGTCGGTGCGCAACAGTGACTCTTCAGGAATGATGCGGCCGATGTTGCCGACCCACCCAGACCTGTTCCGGCGCAAGAATCCGAGCAGCGTATCCTCGCCTGCACTGTCCGCGAGAAGCAGGTGATCGAGCTCGTCTTGCAGTTTGTCGATCGAGACAGATCCGTTGGTGATCAGTGCATCCAGCTCTGAAAAGGCATTCAAGGCCGTGTCATAGGCTCGGCTAACCGCCCCACTCCCTTCGTGCAACGCTTCAAGATTGGCGACAGCAGCACGCTCGATCTCACGCGCCTTTTCTAGTGCTGCAACTGTTTCAGGCTCTGCCTGCGCAGCGCGCACTTCCGCCGCCAAGCCAGCTTCGCGGACACGCAGAGCTGACACGACACTTTCAGCCTCGGCGCGCTCGGTATCGTGCCTTTCCCGGATGGCTTGCAGGTGCTCGCGCTGGATACTCGCGGCGCGGTCCTTGAGTTCAGCGGTCTCACGATAGGCGTCGGTCTGGGCCGCCTGGAGCACCTCCCGTTGCGAATGAGCTTCCTTTTGGGCGTCCGATTCGAGTTCGTCGAAGACCTGTGTCAAGGACTTCACCTGCCGCTTGAGTTCGTCGAATCGGGTCGTTAGGGGACCCAGTTGCGTCGTGAGGGCCGGGACGCAATCGACCTCGAGCATCTTCTGCTCGGCATTTTCGCGGTCGAAATGCGCCTTCCGTTTGTCGAGCGATTCAATATCTGACTTGGCACGTCCGGCCGCGCTCTCCGCAGTGCTCTTGCGCGTATTGACGTCAATCAGCTGTGCGGAGAAGCTGTTCTCCTCGACAGTCTTGGCCGCTTTCGCCTGGCGCTCGTCGTTCTCGGCTAGCGCGACCTGCTCACGGTGATATTCGCGCAGCACGCGGAAGCATGCATGGAGGCGACCGAAATCGATTTCGATCGTGAGGCGCTGGTGATCGAGCCGGTCGAGGTCGGCCATCACCCCGGCCTTGCCCATTACCGCATAGTGAGCTTCGTACTCGCTGGCCCAGTGCAGCAGATCCTTCCGGCTTGTGCGCAGGGAGAACACATCCTGCTCATCTAGAATGGACGAAACGATCATGCGCTTGAGGTCGTGGAACGTCGTCACCCGTTGCAGGATTGCGGTCACGACGCGCTCAATGTTGGTGAGCCTTCCAGTCGAGGCGGTGAAGGCAAAGCGGCTCGCCAGATGCTTGTATTCACGTCCGGCCGTGTTCTGGATGACGCTGCGATAGGCGTGTAGTCCGAGCGCCTTCGAGTCGAAGACCCCCTGCTTTTCCAGGTGGCGATGCAGTGCTCCGGTCTGAACGACTTCTTCGCCGTCCATGAAAAGTTCTGGCCTGTACGCGCTGTCGATCAGCCGATACACCAGCTTGTCCGTCTGGCTCTCGGCGTGGATCACTGCCATGACCTTCTGATCCCGGCGCACGTACTCGAAGACCACGTAACTGGCCGTCGTCGGGAAGTAGTACCGGGCCATTTTCACGTTGTTCTCGTCGCCGCGCAGAATCTTCGACGGGCTCTCCCCAAAGAAGAGCGGCAGAAGACGCAATAGGGTCGTCTTCCCCGCGCCGTTCTCGCCGTTGATCGTGATATGCCCAGACAAGTCCACTTCCGCGATACGGCTCCGGCAATATGACCCAATGAGAATAAGACGATTAACTCGGAAATCCACGGAATACCCCGCTAGTACGATCTTGGGAGATGACTATATGTTAGCGCTGTATGACTATGTTATTGAGAGCGCCGACGACTTGTCGATTAAGGTGGGCGCTGAGCCACTGTATTCGTCCCGCCTGAGCGAGTATCTTGCGCGGTGCGCCTAAACGAACGGTATCTAGAGATTCGTGTGAGCGAGGTCGCAGGTACCCTACGGTGCCCCCGCGGCTCTGGCGAGCCAGGTGAAGAAGCCATTCGTGACACTGGTCGACTTCAAGCCATCCTTGGCGAACATCGATTTCTGGTACGTGTTTGCCTCGTGCCTCACCCACTCCTCGAGTTTCTGCTGCTGAACGCCGGGATCGAGGCTCGAAAAATAGGTCTGTCCTTCCTTGATTTGGACGCGCAGAGTGATGTCGCTCTCGGACGTTGTGCGACTGGGACCGCTTCCAGAGGTCGGGGCCTTATCCGACCGTGCCGGCTTCTTGAGCTTCGCGGCGATGCTGCCCGCTCGCTCGCTGTACTTTCCTGCAAGCGCTGAGATGAAGTAGGCGGCGGGCTTGGTGAGTTTTTCGGCCCCCGGCTTTTCCATCCGGCGGCGTGTGTAGGCAATTGCCCCTTCGATCTCCTCGAGGTCTTTCGCTTCGAGTACTTCCTGGATCTCGACTTCATTCATCCCGAACTCGGCCATCGCCTTCTCGGCACGGCTCGTGTCGATCAGCGGCACCGAATGGTCGAGCGGCAGTGCGGATTGCGCGCGCAGACGGATCTGGAAACTGAGGTGCTTGTACTCGCGCCCCTCCTTCTCAAGCACCGCCACGACCTCGTATTCGTCAAGGAACGCTTCCAGTTCGGCGAGCGCCTTACGCAGCACGTCGCGGTTGAAATACTTGATGTTGTCGTAGTACGCCGACGTGTCCGCAGACATGATGAGGTCGCGCCACTCCTGCCAGGGCAAGCGAGAGGAGCGCCACCACCCGTCGTCGTCGATCTCGACTGCTGCGACAACCTCCATCAGCTGTTCGTAGAGGGCTGCCGTGTAGCTCGACTTGAACTGGTTCTGTAGATCGAGATTCAGGAGCGCTCGTGAGCTGCTGTTGAAGACACGTTCCTTGACGCCATCGTCGAATTTGTAGAGCAGATCGGTCTGTAGCCGCCGGCCATCACTGCGCAACTCGCCGACGAACTTCACCGCTCCGATCAACTGCACGGAATTGAGTGTGGTGCGACCCTTTTCGTCGATCTCGCCCCATCGGATGAGCGTGGTCTGCATCGCCTCGACCGTGCTCACCAACGCCTTCATGTCGTTGCTGTCGTAGTCGATATTGTTCGCCAAGCGACGAATGGGGAGCCGATACCATTCAACGTCAATGCCCTGCTGATGCGCGTTCTGGAGCATTCGGTTGAATGCCTTTCTCATGACGAGGGTGATTTTGCCCTTTTTCGGGTAGGTGTAAATCACCTCGCGGGCTTTGTGTAGGGTCGGCCGTGCCTCGGATGCCGTGGCGATGATGACGCGGTTCTTCTCTGGCTTGCTCTCCGACATAGATACGGTCCCTAATAGTCGGAAGCACAGTAGGTGCTTCTCAGGTGCGAGTCAACTTGAACATGTTGCGCACCTATGCGTCCCATCGGCTGTGTCGAATCTTCTTATATAAAAACGGACTACTACGACGTTAACGTACGTAGACGCGATGGAGATATCGGAAAATCAGACACTTAGTGTCAGGTGTGGAAATTCGGGCGAGCAAGTGCTCTTTGTCAGGCTTCTGAGGTGAGTGGATTCAGGGGGTCAGGTGTGGCGATTCGGGCGTGCCGGTGCAATCGAGCAGGCGTGAGGGGCGTCTTTACAGGCGAGCCGGCTCGACAGGTGTGGTGATTCAGGAGTTGAGTGGCGTGGATTCAGGAAACCCGAGGCGCAAATGCAGGCATCTCGGTGTGGTATGGCAGGGGAGATACCTGAATAAGCACACCCGAAGGGTCTGTCCGTGCCTGAGGTGCGGTTTTCCGGGAGCCGCGCCCGGAAATACACACCGTTCGCCGTGTTCGCTCCAGCAGGGATCGGGGGCGCGACTGTAAAACCACACCTGAAGCTGCCCGCGGGGCGCCTGACGTGCGTCTGCCCACTCCCTGGGTGTGTATATTCAGGAATGATCGCCCGAAAATACACACCGGAAAGCACGTCGAGCGGGTTGGGGTGTGGCTTTTCGGGAAACCACGCCTGTAAGAACACACCTTTGGCCGCCTGGCCTGACGCGGCCACTGTCGCACTTTCCTGTAACACCACACCTATGGCTCTGTCTCGGCATCCGCCGGTGCGCTTTTTCGGTCGTCTCCCCTGAAAGACCACACCGTACGGAAACCGTTAGGTGTGCTTCTACAGGCTTGTCGTCCTGAAAAACCGCACCTGTCGCTCGCTAAGCAATACGACAAGATGGCGCGAATGCTTCGGCCTGGCGTCGCCCGTCAGCGACAGAGACTGCTTCCAATGTGTTGGTTGCAGAGAATATTGGCTAGCTGGCTTTTGCCCAGCACGTCCTCGATGCGCGGGCACGCCCACCCCGACAGATCGAGCCCACTCATTTGTTCGCGCAACGCGATCGCCTTGGCAAATCCTCCGCGGTAGCCGTGCGCCGCCACGCTGAAGCGCTTGCGCCTCTCCTTCTCGTTCTCCATCCAGAGGACGTCCCAGAGCAGATACGGCCCGCTCGGACGCATGTGGAGGACCAGTCGCACACCGGATGGGAGTCCTCGTCCGCGGCTCGCGGTGGTGGCGCGCACATGCGCGCCGCGCCGTGTCTTCGATGCCAGCGCATCCCGTTGAGCCTTGGCCGCGCGCAGGCTGCCGTCGCGGCCGGCGAACAGGCTGTCCGCAAATGACATCTCGAATGGTTCGCCGCTTGCGGCGGCAGAGGTGGTCAGGCGCAGAACCCAGCCCGGTGAGTTCGGCAATTCGACGCGGGAGAGGAAGCGCAGCGGATCGGAGGGGTCGGAGACTTTCGGCACGCGGCGAGGATACAGTGGATCCGCGGGAACGCTAGCGCGTTGAGACCGTTGCCGGCGCGGACACGGCACGCACGCACGCAGGCCCGTAGATTGCGCAAGGCGCTCTGCGCGCGCTCCAGCGGCGAGGGGTCTTCCGGCATGGCGCCCTCCCAGCTGATGCCGCGCGCTGCGTTCTGGACATAGCTGCTGCTGTCGGTCGAGGTCGCACCCAACGCCATTGCCTGCGCCACCCGCTCGGGATGTCCCAGGCCAAAGAGATGGAGGGCATCCGTATTGGACTGGAGCGCGCGCACGCCACGCACGATGCGCTCGAGCAGAACGAGGTCGCTCAGGCGTGGCACGAGCCCGCCGATCGCCAGATGCCGGTATCCCATGGCGAGCAGCTCGCGGGCGCACTGCGTGTAGCTCGGCGCATCCCATCCGACCACGACGCCAAAGAGTGTGAGCCGCTCGGGGCGCGGCAGCGTCAGCGCATAGCGGGCGTTGGCGAGCGTGAGCCGCAGCCGGCGGGCGCGCTCGTCGGAATCGGTGATCGCGGGCGGGATCGGGAAGTCGAGCGGGCAGCCCCAATGCGCGAGGCGCGACTGCAGCGCATGCACGTCGTCGGGATGAATGAGTTCGGTGGGCTCCTGATCCTCGCGCTCGATGACGCCCAGCCCTTCGGGGGTTTCCAGCACGCGCGCACCGGGGAGAAGGGCTGAGAATCCGCCCGAGTCGATGAAAGCCGGAAGCGGAAAGCCTTCGGGCATATTCCGAGCGAAGTGGTAGCTCACCATCACGGCGGGCACCAGACGCGGCAGGAAGGGCTGTATGAGCCGATCCAAGGGGTAGGCGTTACCGAAGGTCGTGACCGGCAGGAAGCCGCGTGGAAGGGCGTGCATTAGCGAAAACTCCTCGATTGGCGCCAGAGGTCGGCAAGCGAAACCGGTTCGGCACTCGGAAAGGTCTGATCGAAGCGCGGTACGGCGGCATCGCCCCGGTGGTGGCGCATGGCGATGAGGTGCTTGCAGAGATGCCCCTTGGCGAAGTCGGCGCAGTCACAGTGCGCCCCGTCGCCTGCGACCCGGTGCGGCTGCGCACCGCCGCTCACGATGAAGTCCGCGCCGGCCGGCTCGATGTTGAGTGTCTGAGCGCGACGCCAGCGGTAGAAATCCCTGTCTCTTATACACATCT
>NZ_WTVK01000330.1 GCF_012910805.1 Aromatoleum evansii | reverse complement strand
CGGTGGCGGTGGCGCCGAGGAAGGTGCCGTCCTGGCCCCAGTAGACGGTGGCGCCGGCAGCGAAGCTCTGCCCGCCGGCGCTGAACGTGGTGGCGCTGCCGAAGCCGTCGGCGCCCCAGTTCACGTTATTGACGATGGAGCTGTCGACCGAACCGAGTCCGCCATCGGCTTCATCGATGCCGCCGGAGGCCTTCTCGTCCTCGAC
>NZ_WTVK01000329.1 GCF_012910805.1 Aromatoleum evansii | reverse complement strand
TCAGCGCGCGCAGCAGCGTGGTCTTGCCGGCGCCGTTGGGGCCGATGATGGTGGTCAGCTCGCCCGGCGCGACGGTCAGCGAGACGTCCCACAGCACGTTGATGGCGCCATAGCCGGCACGGATGTTTTCGATCTCAAGCATGGCTCGCTCCCGTGTAGCTCTTGATCACTTCCGGATCGCGGAAGACCTCGTCGGGCGTGCCGTCGGCGATCAGCTCGCCG
>NZ_WTVK01000032.1 GCF_012910805.1 Aromatoleum evansii | reverse complement strand
GCCCCCGTCAGCACCGCAGCGCCCGCTTCCGAGCTGCCGGACCTGACATCCGACCTCGCGCCCGATCCTGCGCCGGCCCGGCGCCCGCCCGAGCGCGCCCCGCTGGGCTGGGACACGGAAGAGGACGCCTTCGCGCACCCCATCTCGCTCGCTCCGATCGCGCCGATCGACCCCATAGCCCCGATCGCCCCTATCACGGACGAGGAATCCGCCGAAGAGCACGAATCGGCGATCGAACTCGCCGAGATCATGATGGGCTTCGGCCGCATCCGCGGCGCGGCCGACACGCTGGCCGAGTTCATCGCCTCCAATCCGAAGAAGGCCGTCACCCCTTGGCTCAAGCTCATGGAGGTGTATCGGGCCGCCGACCTGCGCGCGGAATTCGACGCCCTCGCCAAACAGCTCAACAAGACCTTCAACGTCAAGGCCGTCACCTGGGAGAGCTTCGAGGAGGCACGCGCGGCGACCAACTCGATGGAACAGATGGCGCACGTGACGAAGAACGTCCAGCAGATGTGGGGCACGTCCGAATGCCAGGCCTACCTCGAGCACCTGTTGCGCGACAATCGCGACGGCACGCGCGAAGGCTTCCCGCTCAGCGTCATCGACGAGATCCTGCTGCTCGAGGCGATCCTCGATGACCAGCTCGGGCCCTACCGTCCCGCCACCGCACCGCTTCTGCCGGCGGCGGACGGCGATCCCTCCCGCGAGACCCCGCCCCAGCCCGCCTGAGCGACCGGGGCGCGTGCCGAGGCCACGCGCGGCGTCAGACGCTCAGACCGGATTGTCGAGATCGACGAAGCGCGCCTCGATACCAAAGGTCTGTTGCAGATATTGCGCCAGCGCATGGATCCCGTAACGCTCGGTCGCATGATGCCCCGCGGCGAGGTAGGGCACGCCCGATTCGCGCGCGAGATGCACCGTCTGCTCGGAAATCTCCCCCGACACGTAAAGGTCCGCGCCTGCCGCGATCGCCTGTTCGAAATAGCCCTGCGCGCCGCCCGTACACCACGCGACGCGGCTCACTGACCGGGCCCCGTCCCCCACCAGCAGCGGCTCGCGCCCGAGCCGGGCGGCAAGCGAACGCGCGACCTGCTCGGCGGTACCCGGCTGTTCGGGCCGGCCGATCCACGCGATGTCCTGTTCGCCGAACCGCCCCTCGCCGACCCAGCCCGCAACGGCCGCCAGCTGCGCGTTGTTGCCGAGCTGTGGGTGGGCGTCGAGCGGCAGATGATACGCGAGCAGGCTGATGTCATTGCGCAGGAGGCTCGCGATGCGGCGCTTGCGGATGCCCGTGATGCGCCCGTCCTCGCCGCGCCAGAACCAGCCGTGATGCACGATGACGGCATCGACCCCGTCCTCCACGGCGAGGTCGAGCAGCGCCTGGCTCGCGGTGACGCCGCACAGCACGCGATGCACCTCGGCGCGTCCTTCCACTTGCAGGCCGTTTGGGGAATAATCCCGGAACCGAGGGACTTCCAGCAGTTCATCCAGATGGGCTTGCAGTTCGGCGAGTTGCATTCGGTCTCCACTCCTGTATTCCGGGCCTCATGGCGAACGCGACATCGAGCGCTCGCCCAATTCGAGCAACATTATGCGCCGCCTGTGGCTGATCTTCGCTCAGGCCGTGACGGTGAGCGTCGCGGTCCTGTTTGTACTGAATACCCTGAAGCCGGAATGGTTCAAGAACGCTGCTCCGGCAGCGGTCGTCTCCATCCTCGAAGCCCCCGGCAACGATTCGCAGGCACCCGCCCCGGCGCCCAACTCCTACGCCGATGCGGCACGGCGCTCGATGCCGGCCGTGGTCCATATCTACACCGCCAAGGACGTCGCCCGCCCGCGCCACCCGCTGCTCGACGACCCCATCTTCCGCCATTTCTTCGGAGAGCGGCGGGACAACGCGCCGGCGCAGCGCGCATCCGGACTCGGCTCGGGGGTCATCGCGAGTGCCGATGGCCTCGTCCTGACCAACAACCACGTCATCGAAGGCGCTGACGAGATCGAGATCGCGCTCAACGATGGCCGCAAGTTCCCCGCGCGCCTGGTCGGCCGCGACCCCGAGACCGACCTCGCGGTGCTCCGCCTCCAGGGCAACGGCAAGCTGCCGGCGATCACCTTCGCGCAGCAGGATGCACTGCAGGTCGGCGACGTCGTGCTCGCCATCGGCAACCCCTTCGGCGTAGGCCAGACCGTCACCATGGGCATCGTGTCGGCGCTCGGGCGCAGCCAGCTCGGCATCAACACCTTCGAAAACTACATCCAGACCGACGCGGCGATCAACCCGGGCAATTCGGGCGGCGCACTGGTCGACAGCCAGGGCAACCTCGTCGGCATCAACACGGCGATCTACTCGCGCTCGGGCGGCTCGCTCGGCATCGGTTTCGCAATCCCGGTGTCGACCGCGCGCAGCGTGCTGGAGCAGATCATCGCGACAGGCCAGGTCACGCGCGGCTGGATCGGGGTCGAGATCCAGGAAATCACGCCCGAACTCGCCGAATCCTTCGGCTTTGCGGGCACCGAAGGCGCGCTCATCGCGGGCGTGCTGCGGGACAGCCCGGCCGAGCAGGCCGGCATCCGTCCGGGCGACATCCTGATCGGCGTCGACGGCAAGCCGGTGCATGACCCGAAGGGTATGCTGGAAATGGTCGCCGGCCTGATGCCCGGTCACAGCGCGAACTTCCGCGTGCGCCGCGCCGACGCCGAGGTCGAGTTGAAGGTGGAAATCGGGCGCCGCCCGGCGCCTTCGCTGCAGCGCTGAACGCCGCCGACCGCGCGCCGCTCAGCTCCCCTCGATGCGCTCGATCGCCTGCTCGCCGCCGTCGGGCCGGTCCTTGACGATGATCCGTGCGATGATCACCCCCGCCTCGTAAAGCAGGCACATCGGGATCGCCAGCAGCAGCTGCGACACCACGTCCGGGGGCGTGATGATCGCGGCGATGACGAAGGCGCCGACGATCACGTAGGGACGCGCCGCGACCAGCTTGTCGACGCTGACCACGCCCGTCTTTGCAAGCAGGATCACCGCCACCGGGACCTCGAAGGTCAGGCCGAAGGCGATGAACATGGTCATCACGAAGGACAGGTACTGCTCGATGTCCGGCGCCGGCGTGATGCTCTTGGGCGCGAACTCGGCGATGAAACTGAACACGGTGCCGAACACGAAGAAGTAGCAGAACGCCATCCCGAGCACGAACAGGACCGTGCTGCCCATCACCAGCGGCAGCCCCATCCGCCGTTCATGCGCATACAGTCCGGGCGCGACGAAGGCCCAGGCCTGGTAGAGGACGACCGGCAGCGCGATCACGAAGGCGGCCATCATCGTCACCTTCACCGGCACGAAGAAGGGCGTGACCACGCCGGTGGCGATCATGTGCGTCCCCTCGGGGAGCGTCCTCATCATCGGCAGTGCCAGCAGATCATAGACGTCGCCCGCCCAGGGCATCAGGCACAGGAACACGACGAGCACGGCCAGCATCGCGCGCAACAAGCGGTCACGCAACTCGACGAGATGCGAAATGAAGGTTTCCTGCACAGCGCTCATGCCTTATCCGTGGACGTGTTCGCGAGCGGCGCGGCAGCCGGGGCAAGACCGAGCTCCAGCTGGCGGCTATCGACGGCCGGCTCGCCGGGCGGCGCGTCCGGAAGGAGCGCGCCCTCAGCCGCAACGGGCGCGGGCACGGCCTCGGCTACGGGAGCCGCGACCGACGCAGCCGGGGTCGCAGGCTGCGCGTCCAATGCGCTCTTCGCCTCGGCCGCGGTCTGTGCGAGATCGGCCTCCACGCTCTGGACCTGGCCGCGCATCGAGGTTTCGAGTTCGCGTGCCTGCTGCTCGACCTGCTCCTGCAACTTCTTGAGCTCCTCGAGCTGCATCTCGCGCTGGATGTCCGACTTGACGTCGCTGACGTAACGCTGCAGCCGGCCGAGGAGATGGCCCGCGGTGCGCGCCACCTTCGGCAGGCGCTCGGGTCCGACGACGACGAGCGTCACCACGGCGATGAGGATGAGTTCCGAAAAACCTAGATCGAACATGATTTAAGTGCCTTTGCCGGCGGGATCATGCGTACTGCCACGGCATCAAAACGAAGGGGCGCACTGACGCCGCGCCCCTTGCCGCAGACATCGCCCGGACAGGCTCAGGAATGCAGCTTGTCGGACTTTTCGCGCGCCTGGGCGTCGATGGTCTCGCCGCCGATCTTCTGCTGCACGTCGTCGGACTTCTCGGACTCCTTCATGCCGTCCTTGAAACCCTTCACCGCACCGCCGAGATCCTGGCCGATGTTGCGCAGCTTCTTGGTGCCGAACACCAGAACCACGATCACCAGGACGATCAGCCAGTGCCAGATGCTGAATGAACCCATACTGCTCTCCTTAACGCTTCAACATGGCCGGAAGCACCTCCGGGCCACCCAGGACGTGAACATGCAGATGATACACTTCCTGCCGCCCCACCCTTCCGGTATTGATGATGGTGCGGAAGCCCTCCCCGCACCCGTTCTCGCGCGCCAGCCGCGCCGCCGTGGTCATCACCCGCCCCATCACCTCGACGTGGTCCGGCCCGAGTTCCGCCATCGACGGTACATGCAGCTTCGGGATCACGAGGAAATGCACCGGTGCGACCGGGTTGATGTCGTGGAAGGCGAGGACGTGCTCGTCTTCGTACAGTTTCTTCGCGGGAATCTCGCCGGCCGCGATCCGGCAGAAGATGCAGTCGCTCATGCTCGCCTCAGGCCGTCGTGCGGGACTTCTTCTCGTCAATCCCTGAGACACCCTCGCGGCGACGGAATTCGGCCAGGACGTCGTCGACCGACAGGCCGAAATGCGACAGCAGCACCATCGAGTGGAACCACAGGTCGGTGACTTCCCACACGATGTGCAGCATGTCCTTGTCCTTGGCCGCCATGATGGTCTCGGCGGCTTCCTCGGCGACCTTCTTGCAGATCGCGTCGGTGCCCTTGGCGTACAGGCTGGACACATAGGAGGAATCGGGGTCGGCCTTCTTGCGCTCCGCGAGGGTCGCGGCGACGCGGTGCAGCACTTCGATGTCGATCATTTGTAGATATCCTTGGGATCCTTCAGCACGGGGTCCACGGCCTCCCACGAACCCGCGCTCAGATAGCGCTGGAAAAAGCAGCTGTGGCGGCCGGTGTGGCAGGCGATGCCGCCGACCTGTTCGATCTTGAGCAACACGACGTCGTTGTCGCAGTCGATGCGGATCTCATGCACCTTCTGCACATGGCCGGATTCCTCGCCCTTGTGCCACAGCTTGCGGCGCGAGCGCGACCAGTAAACCGCCTCGCCCGTCTCGGCGGTGCGCTGCAGTGCCTCGCGGTTCATCCACGCGAACATCAGCACGTCGCCGGTCGAGGCCTCCTGCGCGATCACCGGCACGAGGCCCTGATCGTCCCAGTTGATCTCGCTGAGCCAGCGGGCGGAATGGGCGTTGCTCACAGTCGTACCTCGATGCCGCGGCTGCGCATCAGCTCCTTCGCCTCACGCACCGTATGCTGGCCAAAATGGAAGATGCTCGCAGCGAGCACGGCGTCGGCGCGGCCTTCCGACACGCCTTCGGCCAGATGCTCGAGCGTGCCGACCCCGCCGCTGGCGATGACCGGGATTGGGACGGCATCCGACACCGCGCGCGTAAGGGCGAGATCGAAGCCGATCTTGGTGCCGTCGCGGTCCATGCTGGTGAGCAGGATCTCGCCGGCGCCGAGCGCGGCGACCTTCTTCGCCCACTCGATCGCGTCGAGTCCGGTGTTGTTGCGCCCACCGTGGGTGAACACCTGCCACTTGCCCGGAGCCGTCTGCTTGGCGTCGATCGCGACGACGATGCACTGGCTGCCGACCTTGCCCGCCGCATCGGCGACGACCTGCGGGTTATTCACCGCCGCGGTGTTGATGCTGACCTTGTCGGCGCCGGCATTGAGCAGGCGCCGCACGTCCTCGACCGTGCGCACGCCGCCGCCCACGGTCAGCGGGATGAAGACCTGCTCGGCGACCTGCTCGACCACGTGGATGATGGTGTCGCGCGCGTCCGAGCTCGCGGTGATGTCGAGGAAGGTGATCTCGTCCGCGCCCTGCTCGTCGTAGCGGCGCGCGATCTCGACCGGATCGCCGGCGTCGCGCAGCTCGACGAAATTCACGCCCTTGACCACGCGCCCGGCATTGACGTCCAGGCAGGGAATGATGCGCTTGGCGAGCATCAGGCAGTTTCGCCGCTGAGTTCGTCCGCGCGCGCCTGCGCCGCGGCGAAGTCCAGCGTGCCTTCGTAGATCGCGCGCCCGGTGATCGCTCCGGTAATGCCTTCGGATTCGACCGCGCACAGCGCGTCGATGTCCGCGAGCGAGGCTATGCCGCCGCTGGCGATGACCGGGATGCGCAGCGCCTGCGCGAGGCGCACGGTGGCCTCGATGTTCACGCCCGAGAGCATGCCGTCGCGGCCGATGTCGGTGTAGATCACGGCCTCGACGCCGTAGTCCTCGTATTTCTTTGCCAGATCGACGACGTCATGCCCCGTCATCTTCGACCAGCCGTCGACGGCGACCTTGCCGTCCTTGGCATCGAGACCGACGATGATGTGCCCGGGGAAGGCACCGCACGCGTCGTGCAGGAAACCCGGATTCTTCACCGCGGCGGTGCCGATGATGACATAGGAGATGCCGTTGTCGAGGTAGTGCTCGATGGTGTCGAGATCGCGGATGCCGCCGCCGAGCTGCACCGGGATGTCGTCACCGACTTCATCGGCGATCGCGCGGATCGCGGCGCCGTTCTTCGGCTTGCCGGCAAAGGCGCCGTTCAGGTCGACCAGGTGCAGGCGGCGCGCACCGAGATCTATCCAGTGCCGGGCCATCGCGGCCGGATCTTCGGAGAACACGGTGGCGTCGTCCATCTCGCCCTGCTTGAGGCGCACGCAGTGGCCGTCCTTCAGATCGATAGCGGGAATCAGCAGCATACGGGGAAGAGTTGCATCTGAGGAGTGGAAGGGAAGCTACAGGCGGGTCCGGACGACGCGCGTCAGGGGGCCCAGGAAATGAAATTTGCAAGCATCCGCAGGCCAGCCTGCGCACTCTTTTCGGGGTGAAACTGAACCGCGAAGATGTTATCCCGCGCTACCGCACTGGTAAACATCAAACCGTAATCGGTTTCGGCCGCAACCAGCGAGCGCTCGTCGGGCCGAACAAAATAGCTATGCACGAAATAGAAGCGCTCGCCGTCGGGAATGCCGTCCCACAACGGGTGCGCGATACGCTGGCGCACCTCGTTCCAGCCCATGTGCGGCACCTTCAGGCGCGAGCCGTCGGCCGCGACCATCTTCGCATCGGGGAAGCGCACGACATTGCCGGGAAGGATGCCGAGGCCGGGCACGTCGCCCTCCTCGCTGTGTCCGAACAGCATCTGCTCGCCGATGCAGATACCGAGGAAGGGCTTGGAGGCGGCGGCCTCGAGCACCGACGCGCGCAGTCCGCGCAGGTCCAGTTCGCGCATGCAGTCGGGCATCGCGCCCTGCCCCGGAAACACCACGCGGCCGGCCGCCGCGACCTCCGCGGGATCGGAGGTCACGACCACGGTCTTGCCGGGCGCTACGTGTTCGACCGCCTTGGCAACCGAACGCAGGTTGCCCATGCCGTAGTCGATGATGGCTACGTCGCTCATCGCGGAATCGCTCGCAGGAAAATCAGAAGGTTTGGCGGGGAATCTGGCGGAAACTCAGAGGGCGCCCTTGGTCGAGGGAATCACGCCGGCGGCGCGCTCGTCGCGCTGGGCCGCCATGCGCAAGGCGCGACCGAAGGCCTTGAAGATGGTTTCGCACTGGTGATGGGCGTTGTCGCCGCGCAGGTTGTCGATATGCAGGCTCACACCGGCATGATTGACGAAGCCCTGGAAGAATTCGCGCGCGAGATCGACATCGAAATTACCGATGCGCGCACGCGTGTAGTTCACGAAGTAGTGCAGTCCCGGGCGGCCGGAAAAGTCCACGACGACACGCGACAGCGCCTCGTCGAGCGGCACGTAGGCGTGGCCGTAGCGGAAGATGCCTTTCTTGTCGCCGAGCGCCTTCGCGAAAGCCTGCCCGAGGGTGATGCCGACGTCCTCGACGGTGTGATGGTCGTCGATGTGGGTGTCGCCCTCCGCCTTGATGTCGAGGTCGATCGCACCGTGGCGGGCGATCTGGTCGAGCATGTGATCGAAGAAGGGCACACCAGTGGCGAGACTGGCCTTGCCGCTGCCGTCCAGGTCGATGCGGACGGTGATCCGGGTTTCCAGGGTGTCGCGAGTTACTTCGGCTTGCCGCATGAGATTCTGCTTCGAATTGACGAGAAGGGTGGAGTTGAGCGGGTGCTCGTACGTGCTCGGGCGCCACACTCGGGCATGATACCATCGCCAGACTGTCCCGCCGCAACGCCGGCCGCAGCCCCGCCGGGCCTGCGCGGGCCTCTTCCGACAATCCTGCCCCGACCCGCCGATGAGCCAATACTGGAGTGCCGTCGTCCACGGCCTGACCCCCTATGTCCCGGGCGAACAGCCCAAGCTCGCCAACCTGGTCAAGCTCAACACCAACGAGCATCCGTACGGCCCATCGCCGAAGGCGATCGAGGCAATCCGTGCCGAGGCATCCGACGCACTGCGCCTCTATCCCGACCCGACCTCGGAACGGCTGCGCGCCGCCATCGCCGCGCGCCACGGCGTCACGGTGCAGGAAGTGTTCGTCGGCAACGGCTCCGACGAGGTGCTCGCACACGCCTTCCTCGCGCTCCTGAAGCACGACCGCCCGCTGCGCTTCCCGGACATCTCGTACAGCTTCTACCCCGTGTACTGCGGGCTCTACGGCATCGAGTTCGATACCGTAGCGCTCGACGAGAACCTCGCGATCCGCCCCGACGACTACCTGCCCGCCGAAGGCAAGGCCGCGGGCGGGATCATCTTTCCGAACCCGAACGCGCCGACCGGGCGCCTGCTGCCGCTCGCCGAGATCGAGCGCATCGTGGCCGGCAACCCGCAGTGCGTCGTCGTGGTCGACGAAGCCTACGTGGATTTCGGCGGGGAGTCGGCAATTCCGCTCACGGCACGCTATCCCAACCTGCTGGTGGTGCAGACCTTCTCCAAGTCGCGCTCGCTCGCGGGCCTGCGCGTGGGCTTCGCGATCGGCCATCCCGCGCTGATCGAGGCGCTGGTGCGCGTGAAAGACAGCTTCAACTCCTACCCCCTGGATCGGCTGGCGATCGTCGGCGCCACCGCAGCCATCGAAGACGAGGAGTATTTCGAGCGCACGCGCCAGGCGGTGATCCGCACGCGCGGCCAGCTCGTTGCGGACCTCGCGTCGCTCGGCTTCGAGGTGCTGCCCTCGGCGGCGAACTTCGTGTTCGCGACGCACCCGACGCGCGACGCGGGCGAACTCGCCACGGAACTGCGCCAGCGCGCGATCATCGTGCGCCACTTCCGCCAGCCACGCATCGAGCAGTTCCTGCGCATCACGGTAGGCACGGACGAGCAGTGCGCCGCGCTGATCGGGGCACTGCGGGAGATTCTCGGCTAGCAGGCTCGGGAAGCTCCCGCGGGGACGGCCTCAGGGGCCCCTGTGGGAGCTTCCTGTGGGAGCTTCCTGTGGGAGCTTCCTGTGGGAGCTTCCTGTGGGAGCTTCCTGTGGGAGCTTCCTGTGGGAGCGGCTTCAGCCGCGAATCGGACGACCGTGCCTGCTCATGCGCCGATTCGCGGCTGAAGCCGCTCCCACTTCACACCACCCACTTCCCATACCACACTCCCCGCCGCGGTCCTTACCCCCGCAAGCGCATCTCCGCCGAACGCGCGTGCGCCTGCAGCCCTTCGCCGTGGGCGAGCGTGGAGGCGACGCGCCCCAGCGTCTGCGCCCCCGCTTCCGAGATCTGGATGATGCTGGTGCGCTTCTGGAAGTCATACACGCCCAGCGGCGACGAGAAGCGCGCGCTGCGCATGGTCGGCAGCACGTGGTTGGGGCCGGCGCAGTAGTCGCCCAGCGCCTCGACCGACCAGTGGCCGACGAAGATCGCGCCGGCGTGGCGGATGCGGTCGATCCAAGGCTCTGGCTCGTCGAGCGACAGCTCCAGGTGTTCCGGCGCGATCCGGTTCGCGATCGCGCAGGCCTGCTCCAGGCTCGCGACGTGGATCAGCGCGCCGCGGTTCGCGAGCGACGCGGCGATCGTCTCGCGGCGCGGCATCGTCGGCAGCAGGCGCTCGATCGAGGCCTCGACCGCATCGATGAACGCGGAGTCGGTGCACAGCAGGATCGACTGCGCGAGCTCGTCGTGCTCGGCCTGCGCAAAGAGGTCCATCGCGACCCAGTCGGAATGGCCGCTGCCGTCGGAGATGACGAGCACCTCCGAGGGGCCGGCGACCATGTCGATGCCGACCGTGCCGAAGACGCGGCGCTTGGCCTCCGCGACATAGGCGTTGCCCGGCCCGACGATCTTGTCGACCTGCGGCAGGGTCTGCGTGCCGTAGGCGAGTGCGGCCACGGCCTGGGCGCCACCGATCGTGAACACGCGATCGACGCCGGTGATCGCGGCAGCGGCCAGCACCAGCGGATTCTTCTCGCCGTTGGGGGTCGGCACGACCATGATCAGCTCGCCGACGCCGGCGACCTTGGCCGGCACGGCGTTCATCAGCACCGAGCTGGGGTAGGACGCGCGCCCGCCGGGCACGTACAGGCCGACGCGATCGAGCGGCGTGACCTTCTGGCCGAGACGCGTGCCGTCGGCTTCGACGTAGTCCCAGGACTCGGCACGCTGGCGCTCGTGGTAGAGGCGCACGCGATCGGCGGCGATGCGCAAGGCTTCGCGCTGCTCGACGGTGAGGCCATCGAGCGCCGCCTTCAATTCGGACTTCGGCAACTCCAGCCCGGCCATCGACTTGACGTCGAGGCGGTCGAAGCGCCGGGTGTATTCGATGACCGCCGCGTCGCCGGTGGTGCGCACGGCACTCAAAATCTCGGTGACAGCCGCGTCGATGCGCGCATCCGCGCTGCCTTCGAAGGCGAGAAGCGCGTCGAGCGTCGCCAGGAAATCGGGATCGCGCGCGTCGAGGCGGCGGATCAGGCGGTTCGAATCGCTCATCTGACGGCTCCGGCGAAGGCGTCCAGCACGGGCTGGATGAGCTCGCGCTTCAGCTTCAGCGAGGCCTGATTCACGACCAGGCGCGAGCTGATCTGCATGATCTCCTCGACTTCCTCGAGGTTGTTTGCGCGCAACGTGTTGCCGCTCGACACGAGGTCCACGATCGCGTCGGCAAGCCCCACCAGCGGTGCGAGCTCCATCGAGCCGTACAGCTTGATCAGGTCCACATGCACGCCCTTCGCGGCGAAATGCGCCTTCGCGCTGTTGATGTACTTGGTCGCGACGCGGATGCGCCCGCCGGGGCGCGTCGCAGCGGCGTAGTCGAAGCCCTTCTGCGTCGCGACGCACAGGCGGCACTTCGCGATATTCAGATCCAGCGGCTGGTACAGCCCGGCCCCGCCATGCTCGAGGAGCACGTCCTTGCCCGCGATACCGAGGTCGGCCGCGCCGTACTGGACGTAGGTCGGCGTGTCGGTCGCACGCACGATCACCAGGCGCACGTCCGGACGGTTCGTGCCGATGATTAGCTTGCGCGAGGTCTCGGGGTTGTCGGTCGGGGTAATGCCCGCCGCCGCGAGCAGGGGCAGCGTTTCCTCGAAGATGCGGCCCTTGGACAGGGCGAGGGTGATGCTGGACACGAAGGGCGCCTCGGGAAGAATCGGGCCGACATTGTAACCCGCCCGCCCTTCTGTTAGCCTTCAGCGACTGGCTGAACCGCGCTGCGGTTCGGCCTTTTTTACTTTTTGCGCGAAGCACGGAGTCGAAACGCCATGAAACCCGAAATCGTGATCTCCTCGCAGGACCTCGATCGCCTCGAGGGGCTGCTGGCCGCACCGGCCGCCCGCAACCGCAGCGACCTCAACGGTCTGCGCGACGAACTCGCGCGCGCCGATGTGCGCGAACCCCAGGACATGCCGGCCAACGTCATCACGATGAACAGCCGCGCGCGCTTCCGCGAACTGCCCGGCGGCCGCGAGCACGAGCTGACGCTGGTCTACCCCGGTGACGCAGCACCGGACGGAGGGAAGGTGTCGGTCTTCACGCCGGCCGGCAGCGCCCTGCTGGGCCTGTCGGTCGGCCAAGCGATCGACTGGGAAAATTCGGAGAAGCAGCCGATCCGGCTCGAAGTGCTTGGCGTGACCTGGCAGCCCGAGGCTGCGGGTCGCTTCGACCTATAAGACATGCGGGCGCCGGCACAGCGGCCGACGCCCCCGCGATCAGGCGAGCCGGCGCACCCGCGCGCCGAGGTCGGCGAGCTTCTGCTCCAGGCGCTCGTAACCGCGGTCGAGATGGTAGATGCGCTCGATCACTGTTTCGCCTTCGGCGACCAGCCCGGCGATCACGAGACTCGCCGAGGCACGCAGGTCGGTGGCCATCACGGTCGCCCCCTGCAGGCGTTCGACGCCCTGCACCATCGCAGTGTTGCCGTCGATGCGGATGTCGGCGCCGAGGCGCTGGAGCTCGACCGCGTGCATGAAGCGGTTCTCGAAGATCGTCTCGCGGATCACCGCCGCACCGTTCGCGACCGCATTGATCGCCATGAACTGCGCCTGCATGTCGGTCGGAAAGGCCGGATAGGGCGAGGTACGGATGCTCACCGACGTGAGGCGCTGCGGAGCCTTGAGGCGGATCGCGTCGCGCTCGGAGACCACGTCGCAACCGGCGTCCATGAGCTTGTCGATCACGGCGTCGAGATAGGCCGACGAGGTGCGCGTGAGGCGGATCTCGCCGCCCGTGGCGGCTGCAGCGCACAGGTAGGTACCGGTCTCGATGCGGTCCGGCATGATGCGGTGGGTCGTGCCCGACAGGCGCTCGACGCCGCGGATGCGGATCACGTCGGTGCCGGCGCCCGAGATGCGCGCCCCCATCGCGACGAGGCAGTTCGCCAGATCGACGACCTCGGGCTCGCGTGCCGCATTCTCGATGACCGTCTCGCCGTCGGCGAGGCAGGCCGCCATCATCAGGTTCTCGGTGCCGGTGACGGTGACCATGTCGGTGAACAGGCGTGCGCCCTTCAGGCGCGGCACCTGCGCATGCACGTAGCCGTGCTCGACCGCGACCTGCGCGCCCATCGCCTGCAGGCCCTTGATGTGCTGATCCACCGGTCGCGCACCGATCGCGCAACCGCCGGGCAGGCTCACCTTCGCCTCACCGCAGCGCGCGACCAGCGGGCCGAGCACCAGAATCGACGCACGCATGGTCTTGACCATCTCGTAGGTCGCGACCGGATTGTCGAGTTCGGAAGCATCGAGCGTCACGGTGCCGGCATCGTCGCCGGAACCGCGGCTGACCTTCACGCCCATCTGCGCGAGGAGCCTCAGCAGCGTGCCGATGTCGTTGAGCTGAGGCACGTTCGTGAAGGTGACCGGCTCGCGCGTCAGCAGCGCCGCGCACAGAATGGGCAAGGCCGCGTTCTTCGCGCCGGAAATGGCGGTTTCGCCCGTGAGACGGGCGCCGCCTTCGATCAGAAGCTTGTCCATCGCGTCCCGCTCAGAAGCCCAGGTCGGTGCGCACTTCGGCCCACTTGGCGGGGGTGTAGGTCTGCAGCTGCAGCGCGTGAATCTCGTTGCCCATGAACCTGCCGAGCGTCGCATACACGGCCTGGTGCTGGCGCACCTTGGGCTTGCCCTCGAACTCCGCGCTGACGACGATGCCGGTGAAATGCACCCCGTCGTCGCCTTGGATCTCCACGAATTCGCAGGCCATGCCCTGCTCGATGAGACGCTTGATTTCTGCTGCTTCAAACATTTTGACTACCCTCAAGCCCGCAGCTTGTAGCCCCGGGCGAGCATCGCCAGGGTCAGCACTGCGAGGAACACGAAACAGACACCCACGACCGCAAGGCTCAGCCACGGCGAAACGTCGGACTGGCCGAAGAAGCCGTAGCGGAAACCGTCGATCATGAAGAAGAACGGATTGATGTGCGAGACCTTCTGCCAGAACGCCGGCAGCGAGTGGATCGAGTAGAACACGCCGGACAGCATCGTCAGCGGCATGATCAGGAAGTTCTGGAAGCCCGCGAGCTGGTCGAACTTGTCCGCCCAGATACCCGCGATGACGCCCAGCGAACCGAGGATCGCGCCCCCCATGAGACCGAACGCGAAGATCCAGCCCGGCGCCGCCAGCGGCAGCTCGACGAAGAGGAAGGACACGAGCAACACCCCGCAGCCGACGAACAGCCCTCGCAGCACCGACGCAATCACGTAGGCGGCATAGAACTCGCGGTAGGACAGCGGCGGCAGCAGCACGAAGATGATGTTGCCGGTGATCTTGCTCTGGATCAGCGACGAGGAGCTGTTGGCGAAGGCGTTCTGCAGCAGCGACATCATCACCAGCCCAGGCACGAGGAAGGCGGTGTAGGCGACGTCGCCATAGACCGTCACGTGTCGGTCAAGCACATGCGAGAAGATCAGCAGGTAGAGCAGCGCATTGAGCACCGGCGCGCCGACGGTCTGGAAGCTCACCTTCCAGAAGCGCAGCACTTCCTTGTACAGCAGCGTGCGGAATCCGATCAGGCGGTCATGCACGATTCATGACCTCCACGAACACGCGCTCGAGGTCCGCCTCACCGAGACGCAGCTCGAGGATCCTTGCCCCCGCCTCGCGCAGCCGCGCGAGCAGCGGCTCGAGATCCTCGTAGCGCTCGAGCGGGAAATTGGCCCATCCGCCCACCGCAAGCGTTCCGCCGAGTGCGGCGGCCATCTCGGGGTTCTCCAGGCGGACACCGAGCGAGTGGCTCGCGAAACGCCGCAGCAGGTTCTCCGTGGTGTCCAGCGCGACGACCTTGCCGGATTTCAGCATCGCGATGCGACCGCACAGCGTTTCGGCCTCCTCGAGGTAGTGCGTGGTCAGCACGATGGTGTGGCCGTCACGGTTGAGCTTGCGGATGAACTGCCACAAGCCCTGCCGCAATTCGACGTCGACGCCCGCGGTCGGCTCGTCGAGCACGATCACCGGCGGACGATGCACGAGCGCCTGCGCAACGAGCACGCGCCGCTTCATGCCGCCCGAGAGCATGCGCATGTTGGCGCCGGCCTTGGCGGTCAGGTCGAGGCTCGCGAGGATCTCGTCGATCCAGTCGTCGTTGTTGCGGATGCCGAAGTAGCCCGACTGGATGCGCAGCAGCTCGCGCACCGAGAAGAAGGGATCGAAGACCAGCTCCTGCGGCACGACGCCGAGGTTGCGCCGGGCATTGCGGTAATCAGAGACGACGTTGTGGCCCATGATCTCGAAGATCCCGCCATCCGGGCGCACCAGCCCCGAGAGGGCCGAGATCAGCGTCGTCTTGCCTGCGCCGTTGGGCCCGAGCAGGCCGAAGAACTCGCCCTGCGCGACTTCGAGGTCGACGCCGGCGAGCGCCTGGAGGGAAGCATAGCGCTTGGTCGCCGAAACAATCCGTATTGCGGGTGTAGTCATCGACTGCAGCGGCTCAGGCGTCGGCGGGCAGCAACTCGTCGACACCGTAGAGCGTCGCAAGGCTGCGCATCCCCGCCGGCATGCCGGTCTGGCGAACCTTGTTCCCGCTCGCGCGGGCAACGCGCATCCAGTCGAACAGCAGTGCCAGCGCGGACGAATCCGCTGCGGTGACGCCGGACAGGTCGACGACGAGATCCTCCGTGCGTGCCTGTGCGCGACCGCGCTCGATCCACTGCGCGGCCGTCGCCATCGTCAGCTCGCCGTCGATGGCGAGGACCTTGCCCGAAGCGGCGCTCATGTACGTGCCGGCGCGGCGAGGTCGCGGTTCTTCTGCTCCAGCGACTTGATCAGGCCATCCACGCCACCGCTGCGGATCTCCTGGGCGAAGGTGCCGCGGTAGTTGGTCACGAGGCTCACGCCGGCGACGACCACGTCGAAGACCTTCCAGCCTTCGGCGGTCTTTTCGAGCGTGTAGTCGATGTTGATCGGCTGCGCGCCGGCCTGGCGGACTTCGGTCTGCACGCGCACCGAGGTGTCGGCCTCGCCGAACTTGGCGGGCTTGTAGCCGATGGTCTGGTCGCGATACTGCGTCAGCGCGTTGGAATAGGTGCGCACGAGCAGGGTGCGGAAGGCCTCGACGAGCTTGCCCTGCTGCTCGGGGCTTGCCTGGCGCCAGTCCTTGCCCACCGCCAGCATGGTCATGCGGCGGAAGTTGAAATGCGGGAGGACCTTTTCCTCGACCAGGTCGATCACACGGCGCGTGTCGCCGGACTGGATCGCCTTGTCCTGACGCACGATGGTCAGGACATCGTCGCTCACCTCGCGCACGAGCGCATCGGGCGCCTTGGGCGCGTCGCCCGCAAACGCCGGCAGCACCGCGAACATCAGACACAGGGAAAGCAGGAACTTCTTCATCATCACTCCTCGGGGACTCCGGCGACCATGCGCGGGCCCCTGTTGTCCTTCAAACACTTATTGCGCGCCGCTTTCCGCCAGCAGCTCGGCGTCATCCTGCTGCCTGCGGGCGCCGTTGAAATCGATCTCCTCGAGCGGCGGATTGCCGTCGAACACGCGGTAGCGGCGCTGCTGCAGGTAGAAATCGCGCGCATACGCATACTTGTCCAGCGTGCCTTCCTCGAGCGTCTTGTCGATGCCGAGCAGGTTGGCGCGTGCATGCACGAGACGCAGTGCCGTGAGGCTGTTGCGCGTCGGGACATCCCGGATGCCCCACACGTCGTCGCCGTACAGGTCGATCGGCAATACCGCGGCATCGCGGACGGTGCGGGGGCCGAAGAAGGGCACCACGAAGTAGGCGCCTTCACCCACACCCCACCAGCCCAGGGTCTGACCGAAATCCTCGTCGTGCTTGGGCAGATCGAGCTCGCTGGCAACATCGAAGAAGCCGAGGATGCCGACCGTCGAGTTGATCGCGAAGCGTAGCAGGTCGCTCAGGCCATCCGCGAATTTGCCCTGCAACAGGTTGTTGCCGCCGATCCACACGTCGCCGACGTTGCCGAAGAAGTTGCCGACGCCGGTGCGCACCGGCAGCGGCGTGACCTTGTCGTAGGCCTTGGCGACGGGTTCGATCGCGGCTTGGTCGACCTTCTCGTTGAAGGTGAACATCGCGCGGTTGTAGCTTTCGAGCGGATCGTCCGGATTGGCGACGCGCGCGGTGCAGCCGGCCAGCGCGAAACAGGCGGACGCAAGGGCGAGCGCCTTCACGAGCTTGGGGGAGGTCTTCTTTTTCATTATGGGATTCAGATTGCGCGCAACCGGATCAGTTCGCCGGCGCCGACCCTTCGGCAGCCTTGTCGAACATGAACTGGCCGATGAGCTTCTCCAGCACGACCGCCGACTGGGTGATCTGCAGCGCGTCGCCGCTCTTCAGCATCGCCTCGTCGCCCCCCGGCTCGAGGCCGACATACTGCTCGCCGAGCAGGCCGGAGGTCAGGATGGTCGCAATCGTGTCGCGCGGGAACTGGTAGCTCGCATCGAGCGACAGGGAGACGACGGCGCGATAGGTCTTGGAGTCGAAGCGGATCTCCTTGACGCGGCCGACGACGACACCGGCACTCTTCACCGGCGCCCTCACTTTCAGGCCGCCGATGTTGTCGAACTGTCCGCTCACGAGATAGGTCTCGCCGCCGTTGGCAGCCCCCAGATTGCCGACCTTGAACGCGAGGAACATCAGCGCGGCCATGCCGATGATCACGAAGAAACCGACCCACAGGTCGAGCGTTGTACGCCTCATGACTGCCCTCGGAACATAAGAGATGTAAGCACGAAATCGAGCGCCAGGATCGCCAGCGCGGAGGTCACGACGGTGCGGGTGATCGCCCGCGACAGCCCCTCGGCGGTCGGCGTGCAGTCGTAGCCCTCGAACACGGCGATCAGCGCAACCGTCGCGCCGAACACGAAGCTCTTGATCACGCCGTTCATGATGTCGAAGCGGAAATCCACGGCCGCCTGCATCTGCGACCAGAATGCGCCGTCATCGACACCGATGAACACGACACCGATCAGCCAGCCGCCGAACACGCCCATCGCGGAGAACAGCGCGGCCAGCAGCGGCATCGAAATCACGCCGCCCCAGAAGCGCGGCGCGACGACGCGGGCGATGGGATTGACCGCCATCATGTCCATCGCATCGAGCTGCTCGGTGGTCTTCATCAGGCCGATCTCCGCGGTCACGGCGAGGCCGGCGCGGCTGGCGAAGAGGAGCCCCGCGACGACCGGGCCGAGCTCGCGCGTCAGCGACAGCGACACCAGCACGCCCAGCGCATCGCCCGAACCGTAGCGCTGCAGCGTCTCGTAGCCCTGCAGGCCCAGCACCATGCCGACGAAGAGGCCCGAGACGACGATGATCAGCAGCGACAGCACCCCGCTGAAGTAGATCTCGCGCACCGTCAGGTGGATGCGGGTCAACGATTGCCCCGAATGGCGCAGCAGCAGCATGAAGAAGCGTGCGGCGAAACCGATGCGCCACACCCCCTCGACCGCCATTGCGCCCAAGCGGCGGATGAAGTTCAGCAGGCCGTTCATGCGGCCCTCCCGCCGATGAGGCATTCGTCCAGCGCCTCGGCCGGATAGTGGAAGGGCACGGGGCCGTCGGGCTCGGCGTGGATGAACTGGTACACCCAGGGATCCTTGGAGGCGCGCAGCTCGTCGGGAGTGCCTTCCGCGACGATGCCGCCTTCGGAGACGAAATAGATGTAATCGACGATCTGCAGCGACTCCATGATGTCGTGCGTCACCATGATCGTCGTCGCGCCGAGCGCATCATTGAGCTTGCGGATCAGCTGACCGATGACGCCGAGCGAGATCGGATCGAGGCCGGCGAAGGGCTCGTCGTACATGATCAGCATCGGATCGAGCGCGATCGCCCGCGCCAGCGCGACGCGGCGTGCCATACCGCCCGACAGTTCCGCCGGCATGAGATCCGCCGCGCCGCGCAGTCCGACGGCGTTGAGCTTCATCAGCACCATGTCGCGGATGAGCCCGAACGGCAGGTCGGTGTGTTCGCGCAGGGGGAAGGCGACGTTGTCGAACACCGACATGTCGGTGAATAGCGCGCCAAACTGGAACAGCATGCCCATGCGCCGGCGCATCTCGTACAGCTCGGCCGTATCCAGCGACGAGACATTGCGGCCCGCGACCTCGACGGTGCCGGCCGTCGCACGCAGCTGCCCGCCGATCAGGCGCAACAGCGTGGTCTTGCCGCAACCGCTGCCACCCATGATCGCAACGACCTTGCCCCGCGGCACCTTCAGGTTGACGCCGCGCAGGATCTCGCGCTCGCCGTAGGCGAAGCGGACATCCTTCAGGCTCACCAGCAGATTGTCGGTTTCGGAAACCAAGTCGAGGCCCCTCGGGGATCTTCAAAGCCTGCTAGTTTAGCAGACAGGGCGGAAGCGGCAGCCATTGCCGCCGCCCCGATGCGGAACGAATACACGAACACAGTGTTGCGCCCTGCGGCGCATTCGCAAGCACAAACGCCGCCATCGGCGTCGCAGCGGCTCACCTTCCTCGCAGCAGCCGCCCTTCCGCCTGCTCGAGGTCGGCGGGCACGCCCATCAGCACGACCACGTCGCCCGCCTGCATCAGCGTTTCCGCACTCGGCGCGAGGCCGCGGATGTTGCGCCGGCGCACGGCCGACACGCTCACGCCGAACTCGTCGAGCGCCATCGCCCCCAGGGTGCGGCCGACCGCATGCGCGCCGGCCGGAAGGGTCACGGGATGCAGGCGCACCTGGCGTGCCTCGGGGCCGTCGGCCGCATCGGAGGTACCGTGGAAGAAGCCGCGCATGAGGGCATAGCGCTGGTTGCGCACGTCGCGGATGCGCCGCACGACGCGATTGAGCGGCACGCCGATGAGCGCGAGGGCGTGCGACGCGAGCATGATGCTGCCCTCGAAGGCCTCCGGGACGACTTCCGCGGCACCGCCTTGCGCCAGACGATCCATGTCCTTCTCGTCCGCGGCGCGTGTAACGACGGGCAGGTCCGGTCGCAGCGCGAGTGCGCGATGCAGCACGCGCAGCGCAGCCTCGACCTCGCCGAAGGAGATCACCAGCGCGCTCGCGCGCATGATGCCGGCCGCCATCAGCGTCTCGTGGCGCGAGGCGTCGCCGTAGACGACGGTATCGCCGGCCGCCGCGGCCTCGCGCACGCGCTCGGGATCGAGATCCAGCGCGACGTAGCTGACGTTCTCCTGCTCGAGGAAGCGCGCCATGTACTGCCCGCTACGCCCGTAGCCGCAGATGATGATGTGCTTGCTGGTGTTCATCGACTGCGCCGCTACGCGCGTCAGCTCCATCGAACGCAGCAGCCATTCGGAGGCAACGAAGCGCAGCACGATCCGGTCGCTCGCCTGCACGACCAGCGGTGCGAGCAGCATCGACACGACCAGCGCGGCGACCGTGGTCTGCAGCAGCGCAGGCGGCATCAGGCCGAGGCCGTCGATCTGCGACACCAGCACGAAACCGAATTCGCCGCCCGCGCACAGCCACAGGCCGGTGCGCAACGCCGTGCCGGCAGAGGAACCGAAGGCGCGCGAGGCCGCGAACACGATCGCGCACTTCACGGCCAACAACGCCGCGACCATGCCCAGCACTGCGAAGAGATGGCTCGCGATCACATGCACGTCGAGGAACATGCCGACCGTGACGAAGAAGAGCCCAAGCAACACGTCGCGAAAAGGCTTGATGTCCTCCTCGACCTGATAGCGGAACTCGGTCTCGGAGATCAGCATGCCGGCGAGGAAGGCGCCGAGCGCCAGCGACAGCCCGACCCACTGCGACAACCACGCCAACCCGAGCGTGATGAGAAGCACGTTGAGCATGAAGAGCTCGCCCGAGCGGCGCCGCGCGACGATGGTGAACCAGGCGCGCATCAGCCGCTGACCGAAACCGAGCACCAGGACCAGCAGGACGACGGCCTTCAGGGCCGCGACGCCCAGGGTCTCCGCCAGCGCCTCGGCCGGCTGCGACAAGGCCGGAATCAGGATCAGCAGGGGCACGACGGCGATGTCCTGGAACAGCAGCACGCCCATCGTCTCGCGGCCGTGCTTGCTGTCGAGCTCCATGCGATCGGACAACAGCTTGGACAGGATCGCGGTCGAGGACATCGCCAGCGTACCGCCGAGCGCGAGCCCCGCCCCCCAGGGCAGGCCGAACAGATGGCCCAGCCCCATCACGAGCGCGATGCAGCCCAGCACCTGCGCCGAGCCCAGGCCGAACACGGTCCGCTTCATCGCCAGCAGGCGGGGCAGCGAGAACTCGAGGCCGATCGAGAACATCAGGAACACGACGCCGAACTCGGCGAGATGGCTCGCACCGTCCGACGCCGGCACCAGCTTGAGCGCGTGCGGCCCCACGGCCGCGCCGACCAGCAGATAGCCGAGCACCGGCGGCAGATTGAGGCTGCGGAAGATCGCCACCGTGACGACCGCCGCGGCCAACAGGAGGAGAACCAACTCCAGGGTATTGGGCATGGGGCTCCGCGTTGTGCATCGGGTTCGACGGGCGGTTCGGGTATACTCGCCTGTCTTGGTGCGCTGCAGCGTCGTTGCATTATCGACGACTCGTGACGCGCGACGCGATCTATAAAAGAAAAGTGTAACCGCTCCGAACGCCATGAACCCACCCCAGCCCAAATCCGCGCGGGAAGCAGGCGCCATCCCCCTCGCACGGCGCGTGCTGCGCATCGAGGCCGATGCGATCGTCGCCCTCGCGGACCGTCTCGGCGCCGAATTCGAACAGGCGGTGGACCTGATCCTGCAGCGCCGCGGGCGCGTCATCGTCACCGGCATCGGCAAGTCGGGCCACATCGGACGCAAGCTCGCGGCCACCCTCGCCAGCACCGGCACCCCGGCCTACTTCGTTCACGCGGCGGAGGCCGCGCACGGCGACCTCGGCATGATCACCCCGGAAGACATCGTGATCGCGCTGTCGAACTCCGGCGCGAGCGAGGAAGTGCTCACCATCGTGCCGCTGGTCAAGCGGCAGGGCGCCAAGCTCATCTCGATCACCGGCAGACCGGAATCCCCGCTCGCGCGCGAAGCCGATGTGCATCTGGACGCGGCCGTGGCCGAGGAAGCCTGTCCGCTGAATCTCGCCCCGACGGCGAGCACCACGGCCGCGCTCGCGCTCGGCGACGCCCTCGCGGTGGCGCTGCTGGATGCGCGCGGCTTCGGCGCCGACGATTTCGCCCGTTCGCACCCGGGAGGCAGTCTCGGTCGCCGCCTGCTGACCCATGTCAGCGACGTGATGCGCCCCGGCGAGCGCGTGCCGCAGGTACGCGAGGACGCCTCGATGATGGCGGCGCTGATCGAGATGTCGCGCGGCGGCATGGGCATGACCGCGGTAGTCGCCACCGACGGCCGCCCGATCGGCATCTTCACCGACGGCGACCTGCGCCGGGCGCTGGAACGCGGCTGCGACGCGCGCAGCGCGACGATCGCCGAGGTGATGACGCGCAGCCCGCGCAGCATCGGCCCCGACGCGCTCGCCGTTGCCGCCGCCGAGATGATGGAACGGCAGCGCATCAACCAGCTGCTGGTTGTCGACGATCGGGGCGCCTTGGCCGGTGCACTGACGACCCACGACCTCATGCTCGCGAAGGTGATCTGATGCGCTTCGCCCTGTCCCGCCCGACACCCCGGCCGTGAAACCGTCCGTCCAGCAACTCTACCCCCTCGCCGGCCTGCTCATCGTGGCCGGCGCCTCGCTGTGGCTGGAGCGTGTCACCACCGGAGACGAGGCCCGCCCGTCGGCGCAGACGCGCGCCGAACCGGACTTCATCGCCGAACGCACGCGCCTGATCGCATTCGACCGCGAAGGCCGCCAACATTACGAATTGCTGGCCGACCGGATCACGCACCACCCGCAAACGAATACCACGGGGCTGGAGCGCCCCCGCCTGCGTTACGAGGCCGACGGACGCGAATTGCATCTCAGCTCGGAACAGGGCGAGGTGCTGCGCGAGGGCGAAGAGGTACGCCTGACCGGCGACGTGCGAGCGCGACGCGATGCGGCAGAAGGCAGCCCGGAAATGACGCTCGCCTCGTCCTCGCTGACGATCTGGCCCGACGACGAGCGCGCCGCGAGCTCCGACCCGGTCGCGATCACGCAGGGGACGAGCACGGCCCACGCGAACGGCATGAAGTCCGACAATATCTTCGGCACCCTGGAACTCATCGGCAACGCGCGCGTGCACATCCCGCGCACCAACCGGAACTCACCATGACGCGCACTTCCCTCCCTGCCCTGCTGGCGCTCGCTCACGCACTCGTTCTGGGCCTGCTGTCGCAACCCGCGCTGGCCGAGCGCGCCGACCGCGACCAACCGGTCAACATCGAAGCCAACCGCGTCACCGTAGACGACCGCAACAAGGTGCACGTCTTCGAAGGCGACGTGGTGCTGACCCAGGGCACCCTCGTGATCAAGGGCGCGAAGCTGGTCGTGACCCAGGGGGCGGACGGCTTCCAGTCGGGCGTCGCAACCGGCAGCGAGAAACGGCTCGCGACCTTCCGCCAGAAGCGCGAAGGCAGCAACGAGTACGTCGAAGGCGAGGCCGAGCGCATCGAGTACGACAGCCGCGCCGAGCGCGCACGCCTGTTCAACCAGGCCCACGTGAAATCCGGCGCCGACGAGGTGCGCGGGCACTATATCGAGTACGACTCGCTGAGCGAGAACTACCTGGTCACCAACCAGCCCGGCAAGACCGAGACGCGCGCCGCCGGCGACGGGCGCGTGCGCGCCGTGATCCAGCCGAAGAATTCCGGCACCGAGAAGACCAACTGACCGCTTCACCCTGCAACCGAGGAGAACGCATGGAGTACAACAACATCATCGTCGAAACGCGCGGACGGGTCGGACTGATCACGCTCAATCGCCCGAAGGCGATGAACGCCCTCAACGACCAGCTGATCGATGAAGTCGGCCACGCGCTCGACGGCTTCGAGAAGAACGAGGACATCGGCGCGATCGTCATCACCGGCTCGGAAAAGGCCTTCGCGGCCGGCGCCGACATCGGCGCGATGGCAAACTACTCGCACATGGACGCCTACAAGGGCGACTACATCACGCGCAACTGGGAGCGCCTGAAGACCTGCCGCAAGCCGATCATCGCGGCCGTCGCCGGCTTCGCGCTGGGCGGCGGATGCGAGCTGGCGATGATGTGCGACATGATCTTCGCCGCCGACACCGCCAAGTTCGGCCAGCCCGAAGTCAAGCTGGGCGTCCTGCCCGGCGCCGGCGGCACGCAGCGCCTGCCGCGCGCGATCGGCAAGGCCAAGGCGATGGACATGTGCCTCACCGCGCGCATGATGGACGCCGCCGAGGCCGAACGTGCCGGCCTCGTCGCTCGCATCATCCCCGCCGACCGCCTCGTCGAAGAGGCGATCGAGGCCGCCACGATCATCGCCAGTTTCTCTCTGCCGGCCGTCATGATGATCAAGGAGTCGGTGAATCGCGCCTTCGAGAGCAGCCTCACCGAAGGCCTGCTGTTCGAACGTCGCACCTTCCATTCCGCCTTCGGCCTGGAAGACCAGAAGGAAGGCATGGCCGCCTTCGTCGAGAAGCGCAAGCCCGTCTTCAAGCATCGCTGATGCTTTTTGCGCCGCCGCAATCCTGCGGCGGCGCCCTCCTCCCGTAATTTTCGTGTAATCTTCGCAGCGCATGCTGCGTAGCGGCATCAATGCCGTTGGCACATAATCGCAACCTGCCGCTTGGCATTTGTTTCAATATGAAACAAAGAAAAAACAGGCACATAGAGAAACGCGGGACGCCGGCAAGCGCTGCAAGAATTTTTTTGTGCAACGCACAAAAGAGCTTGACACGCAGTTGCGCCGACCTATAATCGAATCCATGTTGCGACGCACCACGCACTGCGGCCGGCGCGAAGCAAACCAAATCCAAACGTAACCTTCATCAGGAGATGAAAATGTTTGCTACTCCCGAGCAATTCGCCGCCGCCAACAAGACCAACGTCGAAACCCTGCTGACCCTGGCCAACAACGCCTTCGCCAGCACCGAGCGTTTCGCCGCCCTGAACCTGAACACCGCCCGTTCGATCCTCGAAGACGGCTTGGCCAACTCCAAGGCCCTGCTCGGCGCGAAGGACGCTCAGGAATTCCTGGGCCTGCAGGCCGCGCTGGTTCAGCCGCTGGTCGAGAAGGCCGTGGCCTACAACCGCAGCGTGTATGAAATCGCTTCGCAGGGTCAGGAAGAAGTCTCGAAGCTGGTCGAAGCCCAGATCGCCGAGCTGAACAAGAACGTCGCCGCCGCTCTCGACAAGGCTGCCAAGTCGGCTCCCGCCGGTTCGGACGTCGCCGTCGCCGCCGTCAAGTCGGCCATCGCCGCCGCCAACAGCGCCTACGACAGCGTCAGCAAGGCTGCCAAGCAAGTCGCCGAGATCGCCGAGGCGAACGTCGCTGCCGCGACCAACGCCACCGTCAAGGCCGTGAGCGCCACCGCCAAGACCGCTTCGAAGAAGGCTGCCTGATCGCTGCCTGATTTGATCGACGCGCCCGCCCCGTCCGGGGCGGCGCGGCAGCAAAAAGCCCCGCAGAGCAATCTGCTGGGCTTTTTGTTTTACGGCGGGAATCGCAGGGGCGCGGTCGTTAACGGCGGCGAACGATCAAAATCCTCCGATCTTGCTCAGGGCTGGATTGTCGAAGGGAATCGGCAAGGCTTCGACAGGCCTGCCCTGAACGAAGTCGAAGGGCTCGGCCGAACGGAATCCGCGTGCCCGATCGACGACTCGCCACCTAGGAGCCTGTCGGACTTAAAGGAAATCGGCTGCAAATCCGCCTGGGCGGTCCATATTTCGCCGCTTTTTTGGTCAATAGAATGACTATTGACCTGCAAAATCGACAAAATCTGTCCTCGCACAGCCGAATTTTCGCTTCGATTCTTCAAGTCCGACAGGCTCCTAGCCAGCGACCTTCACGCCCGGAGCGGCGGAGCCCTCGGCCTCCTCCTCGTCCTTCTCCTCCTCGATAGACAGGCTCAGTTCCGCGGCCGCGGAGGTCTTCGGCTGGCCGCGCTCGGCCTTCAGCTTGATCTGCAGGCGCAGCTCGTTGGTCGAGTCGGCGTTGCGGATGGCCTCCTCGTAGCTGATGAAGCCGGCGTCGTAGAGGTCGAACAGGGCCTGGTCGAAGGTGCACATGCCCAGCTCGCGCGACTTCGCCATGATCTCCTTGATGGACTGAAACTGCCCCTTGAAGATCATCTCCGCGATCGTCGGGGTGTTGAGCAGGATCTCGATCGCGGCCTTGCGCCCCTTGCCGTCTTCGGTGCGGATCAGGCGCTGCGACACGATCGCCCGCAGGTTCGACGACAGATCCATCAGCAGCTGGTTGCGGCGCTCCTCGGGGAAGAAATTGACGATGCGGTCTATCGTCTGGTTGGCGTTGTTCGCATGCAGCGTGCCCAGGCACAGGTGGCCGGTCTCGGCGAAGGCAATCGCGTGTTCCATCGTCTCGCGGTCGCGGATCTCGCCGATCAGGATCACATCGGGCGCCTGGCGCAGCGTGTTCTTCAACGCGTGCTCCCAGGAGTGCGTGTCCACGCCGACCTCGCGGTGGGTGACGAGGCACTGCTTGTTGCGATGGACGTACTCGACCGGATCCTCGACGGTGATGATGTGTCCCGGCCCCGAGCTGTTGCGGTGATCGATCATCGCCGCGAGCGTCGTCGACTTTCCCGAACCGGTGCCGCCCACGACCAGCACGAGGCCGCGCTTGGTCATGATGATCTCCTTGAGCACCTCGGGCAGACCTAGCTTGGCGAGCGAGGGAATCTCGGACGCGATGGTGCGGATCACCATCCCGACGTGCTGCTGCTGGACGAAGACGTTCACGCGAAAGCGGCACACACCGGGGATGGAGATGGCGAAATTGCACTCCATCTCTGCCTCGAACTCTGCGCGCTGGCGGTCATTCATGAGGCTAAGCGCCAGCGAACGCGTGATGTCGGGCGTGAGCCGCTGCTGGCTGAGCGCCTTCATCGTGCCATGCGCCTTCACGGTCGGCGGAAAATCCACCGAGATGAACAGGTCGGACCCGTCCATCTGGTGCATCGCATTCAGCAGCCTGTGCATGTAGGAACGGGCTTCTTCTATGCCCAGGGCGGACGACATAAGGATTCCTTCAGGGGGCAAGCCTGGCATGAAACCGCCAGACCACCGGATTCAGCAACGAAAGCGAAATTTTAGGGCATCCCCGGCAAGGCCGGATACGGTACCGCGGGAAGGTCAGCCGGAAAATCAGGACGCGGGCGCGACCGGCGCATGGGCCGGCAGGGCGATCTCGTAGTACGAGCGCTCGCGCGTGACGCGGCCGCCCAGGCTCCGCATGCGCCGCCTAACGACATCGAAGCGGCTGTCCTCGAAACGCTCATGGTCCTTGCAGACGCCCGGATAGGCCTTGCACTCGCTGGAGATGCGGATCAGCAGCTCGGCACCGCTGGTCATCGTCTCGACGATGATGGCGCCCCCCTTTCCGCCCGGACCTGCTGGACATTCCGTGCAGGCCTGCAGCAGGTTCATCAGCACTTCGTTGAGATAATCGGGGATCACCGAGACAGCCGGAAGATCGGCACCTCCCTTGAATTCGAGGCGAATCGAGCGGAAACGGCGGTCGAAGCCGAGAAAATCGAGGACCGACTTGACCATCGTGTTGATATCGATGAGTTCGCGCGACTCCCGTCGCGCCGCGGCGAACTCCGAGATCTGCCGCGTCATTCCGGCAATGCGGCGGGTCTGCTCGAGAATCAGCGCCGGCTGGCAGGTTTCGCACCCGCCGCGCTGCTTGTTGAGCTGGATCTCCTGCGCGAGCATCGAGATCGTTGCCAAGGGATTGCCGACCTCGTGCGAGACGTTCGCGGCCATCGTCGCCAGGGCGGCCATCTTCTCATGATGCCAGCGCTCTTCGCGCTCCGCGGCGCGCTCCTGCGCCCCTGCCTGTGCGTCGATGATGCGCTGTCCGATGCGGACTATCGCCCACAGGGCGCCGTAGAGGACGACCAGCGTACCTCCCACGATGAGCAGAAAGACTTCCGAGCTGCCCCGGACCTTGGCCTCGTTCTGTGCCAGCGTCCGCTCCAGCTCGGTCTGGTTCGCACGCGCGAGCCCCCCGAGTTCGGCCGAAACCGCCTGGATGTGTCCCAGGAAGGAAGTGACGTCGGAATAGATCTCGAACACGCCGATGACGCGATCGCTGCCACGCTCGCGCACGGGGATGTAGCTCGAGATCAGGTCGCGGTTCTCGACCACGCCTTCGAAGGCGCTGAAGCGCTCGCGATGGGTCATCTCGCTCGCGGGCACGCCGGCGGCAGCGCTCCTCCACCCCTGGTTATCCGCCTTGTCCTCGCCGATCTGCGCGTGCTCCGACGAGTAGATCGTGATGCCGCGCAGATCGAACACCTTGATCTTGAACACGCTGCTCGCCCGCATCGTCTCATAGGCCTTGGCGTCGAGCTCGGCGAATCCCGGCAGCGCCATGATCGTCCGGCCCAACTCCGCAAAGCATGCGCGCCGCGGATCGTTGCTGCCCGCGACGGAAGGGGGAACGCTGCGGCAGGGGGCCGCTGAAATGGCCTGCGCACGCGCGGCGAAAGGCGCGATGTGCGTATCCCACAGCACATTGCCGACAACGCGCGTGAGGGTGACATGCCCGGCTTCGTGCAGCGCAAGCAGACTGGCGCGCGCGGCCTGGTCCTGCTTGGCAGCCAGATCCGTCTGCGCACGGGAGAAGAACTCGCCCTGCTCGCGCTGGACTTCGGAGAAGAACGTGATCTCGCCGCGCTGCAGGAAATACAGGACGACGGCGACGATCACGAACGCGGCAAGGCTGGCGAGCGTGAAATAGCGCATCAGGCGGAAATGACCGACAGGCTCGCCCGCCTGCGATCGCGCCGGACGGGACGAGATCCTGCCGCGACGATCCATCATCTGCACTTCTTCCGCCCCATCCATTCCACGCTCCGTGCCCCGGAGGGGCGCTTGCGGGACGACCGAAGCCGCCCGGTTCACTCCGCCTCTTCGACCTCGCCGGGCACTGCACCGGCGCTGCTGCGCCCACTCCGGTAGTGGTGCGGGAACAGGCGGTGCATCTCGCCTTCGATCCACGCCGCGGAGCGGCGATTGACCTCGGCGGCATCCAGGCCCGTCGGATCGATCGCGGGGCCGATGCTGACGGTGATCTCGCCGGGATACTTGAGGAAGGCCTCGCGGCCCCAGAACTCCCCGGCATTATGCGCCACCGGGACCGCGGGCACGCCCGCCTGCTGCGCCAGCGCAGCCCCGCCCGCCTTGTAGCGGCGCTTGGCGCCGGGAGCGGTGCGCGTCCCCTCGGGGAAGACCGCCACCCAATAGCCTTCAGCGAGCCGGGCACGGCCCTGATCGACCACCTGGGCGAGCGCATCCTTCCCGGCTGCGCGGTCGATGGCGATGCCCGGAATGGCCGCGAGCCCCCAGCCGAAGAACGGCACCCTGAGGAGCTCGCGCTTGAGGACGAAACACAAGGGCGGAAAGATCACCTGCAGGGCCATCGTCTCCCATGCCGACTGGTGCTTGGAGAGGATCACGGAAGGCACGGAAGGGATGTTCTCGCGCCCGATGACCTTGTAGCGGATGCCCAGGATGCGCGGGATGAACCACATCATCAGCGGCGCCCAGGCCGTGACGATGCGGTGGCGCGTGCGGGGAGACAAGGGATAGGCGAGGATGCCGAACAGGGCGAACGGCGGGGTGAAGATCGCCAGGACGATGGCGAACAGCAGGGAGCGCAGGACGACCACGGTATCCTTCAGGCGGTGAGATCGGCGACGAGGGCCGCGAGATCGGGGTAGATGAGCGTGCCTTCGGGCAGCGCGGGATCGTCGCGCGTCTTCATGCCCTTGCCGGTGAGGACCAGGTAGGGCTTGCAGCCGACCGCGACGCCGGCCTGCAGGTCGCGCAGGCTGTCGCCGACCACCGGCACGCGGTCGAGGTTCGCGTTGAAACGCTCGGCGATCTGCAGGAACAGACCCGGTTTGGGCTTGCGGCAGTCGCAGGTGGAATCGGCCGAATGCGGGCAGAAGAAGATCGCGTCGAGCCGGCCACCGACCTGGGCGAGGCTCTTCACCATCTTTTCGTTGATCGCGTTGAGGGTGTCCATGCCGAAGAGGCCGCGCCCGACACCGGACTGGTTCGACGCGACGACGACACGCCAGCCCCACTGGTTGAGGCGCGCGATCGCCTCGAGGGAGCCCGGGATCGGCTTCCACTCGTCGGGCGACTTGATGAACTGGTCGGAGTCGTAGTTGATGACGCCGTCGCGGTCCAGGATGATCAGCTTCTGCGGCATGGAATGCTTCCCGTCGTCAGGCGGACAGGCGCGACAGGTCCGCCACCTGGTTCATCAGGCCGGCGAGCTGGCGCAAGAGTGCCAGGCGGTTCTGGCGCGTCATCGGCTCCTCGGCCATCACCATGACCTCGTCGAAGAAGGTGTCGACTGCCGCACGCAGGCCGGCGAGCACGCACAGGGCGTCGGTGTAGTCCTCGTTCGCCATGTGCGAGCGCACCAGCGGCGCGACCTCGACGACGCGGTGGAACAGCGCCTTCTCGGCCTCTTCCTGCAGCAGCGCGACGTCGGGCTCGGGCAGTTCGCCTTCGACCTTCTTGAGGATGTTGACGATGCGCTTGTTCGCGGCGGCGAGCGCCTCGGCCTCGGGCAGGGCGCGGAAGGTGCGCACGGCGGCGAGCTTGGCGGGGACGAGATCCATGCGGGTCGGGCGCAGCGCGAGCACGGCGTCGATGACGTCGCCGGCGTGGCCGGCATCGCGCAGCAGGTTCTTCAGGCGCTCGAACATGAAGTCGAGGAGCTGCGCTTCGAAACCCTGGGCGGTCAGCAGGCCCGGCTTGAAGCCGGCGGCGGCGTCATTGATGAGCTCGGCAAGGTCCAGCGGCAGCGGCGTTTCGATGAGGATGCGCAGCACGCCCAGCGCGGCGCGGCGCAGGCCGAAGGGGTCCTTGTCGCCGGTCGGCAACTGGCCGATGCCGAAGAAGCCCACGAGCGCGTCTAGTTTGTCGGCGAGGGCGACGGCGCCGGCGACGTTGCCGGCGGGAAGCGCATCGCCGGCGAAGCGCGGCTGATAGTGCGACTGGATCGCGTCGGCGATGACCTCGCCCTCGCCGTCGTTGAGCGCGTAGTAGCGCCCCATGACGCCCTGCAGCTCGGGGAACTCGCCGACCATGTCGGTGACGAGGTCCGCCTTGGCGAGGCGCGCGGCGCGGGCGGCGGCCTTCGCGTCGCCGTGCAGCCTGGCGGCGATCGCGCCGGCGAGGCGCTCGAGGCGTTCGACGCGCTCGAGCTGGCTGCCGAGCTTGTTGTGATAGACGACCGGGGCGAGGCGCGGCAGGCGGCTGTCGAGCGTGTGCTTGCGGTCCTGCTCGAAGAAGAAACGCGCATCCGACAGGCGCGGGCGCACGACGCGCTGGTTGCCGGTGATGATGTTGGAGGCGTCCTCGAGTCGCATGTTCGACACGATCAGGAAGCGGTTGCGCAGCTTGCCGGCGGGGTCGAACAGCGGGAAGTACTTCTGGTTCGCGCGCATCGTCAGGATCAGGCATTCCTGCGGCACGGCGAGGAATTCGGCTTCGAATTCGCCGACATAGACGGTGGGATGCTCGACCAGCGCGGCGACCTCGTCGAGGAGGTCGGCGTACTCGCCCAGGCTGGAACCCTCGCGTGCGGCGGTCGCGAGGAGCTGGCGCTCGATCTCGGCGCGCCGTTCGGCGAAGTCCGGCATCACCTTGCCTTCGGCCAGCAGCGTCGGCTCGTAGGCATCGGCGGTCGCGAGCGCGATGTCGCCGCAGCTCATGAAGCGGTGGCCGCGCGTGACGCGGTCGGAGTCGAGATCGAGCACGCGACCCGGAACGACGCGATCGCCGTGCAGCAGCGTGAGCTTGTGCACCGGGCGGACGAACTGCGCATCACCCGCGCCCCAGCGCATCAGCTTGGGGATGGGCAGGGCCTTGACGGCTTCCTGGACGATCTCGGCGAGCACGGCGTCGAGCGTGGCGCCGTCTTCATTGCGGGTGTAGAACAGCGCTTCGGCCTTGCCGTCCATGCGACGTTCGAAGCTCGCGACGGCCTCCGCCGCAATGCCCTTGGCTTCGAGCTTCTTCAGCAGCGCCGCGGTCGGACAACCGTCGGCGTCGAGCGCGACCTGCACCGGCATGATCTTCTCGGTGACTTCGCGCGCCGGGGCGGCCGCGCGGACGTGCGGCACGGTGATGGCGAGGCGGCGCGGCGCGGCGAACCAGCGGAAGCCACGATCCTCGGCGACGAGGTCGCGCGCCTTGAGGCCGTCGAAGATCTTCGCGGCGAAGGTTTCGCCCAGACGCGGCAGCGCCTTGGGCGGCAGTTCCTCGGTGAGTAGTTCGACGAGCAGGGAGGCGGTCATCATGCGGCCTCCGTCTTGGTTGCGGCGGTGTTGAGCATCGGGAAGCCCAGGCTCTCGCGGGAATCGTAATAGGCCTGCGCGACGGCGCGCGACAGGTTGCGGATGCGACCGATGTAGGCGGCGCGTTCGGTGACGGAAATGGCGCCGCGCGCGTCGAGCATGTTGAAGCTGTGCCCGGCCTTCAGCACCATCTCGTAGGCGGGCAGCGCGAGGCCGATTTCGATCAGGCGCTTCGCTTCGGATTCGTAGTTGTTGAACAGCGAGAACAGGAACTCGACGTTGGCGTGCTCGAAGTTGAAGGTCGATTGCTCGACCTCGTTCTGGTGGTACACGTCGCCGTAGGTGACCTTGCGGCCGTCCGGATACACCGCCCACACGAGGTCATAGACGTTCTCGACGCCCTGCAGGTACATCGCGAGACGCTCGAGGCCGTACGTGATCTCGCCCAGCACCGGCTTGCAGTCGAGGCCGCCGACCTGCTGGAAGTAGGTGAACTGCGTGACTTCCATGCCGTCGAGCCACACTTCCCAGCCCAGGCCCCAGGCGCCGAGCGTGGGGTTCTCCCAGTCGTCCTCGACGAAGCGCACGTCGTGCGCGTTGGTGTCGATGCCGAGCGCGCGCAGGGAGTCGAGGTAGAGCTCCTGAAACTCAAGCGGCGAGGGCTTGAGCACGACCTGGAACTGGTAGTAGTGCTGCAGGCGGTTGGGGTTCTCGCCGTAGCGACCGTCCTTGGGGCGACGCGAGGGCTGGACGTAGGCGGCGTTCCACGGCTCGGGGCCGATGGCGCGCAGGAAGGTCGCGGTGTGCGAGGTGCCGGCGCCGACTTCGAGGTCGTAGGGCTGCAGCAGCACGCAGCCTCGTTCGGCCCAGAACTGCTGGAGCGTCAGGATGACTTGCTGGAAGGTGGGTTTGTGCAGGGACATGGTCTCTCGACAGCTGTAGGCGACGACAAGGGCGCCGCGCGGCGGACGCAAAGGGTGGATTTTAATGGCATTCCGGGGACAGGGCGAAGTTCCCCGACGGAAAATGCGCGTCTCGCGGGCGAAACGCCGCGCACGCCGGCGTCAGATCCCGCGCCGGGCGTGCCCATCACGCCGCAGGCGGCCCGCGACGGCAAGCGCCAGCACGCCCAGCAGCAGCGCGGCAAAATCGCCCCAGCGCGCATAAGGGGTGAGCCCTTCGTAGCCCTGCACCGACACGCTCAGCCCCCCCTGCATGAAGGCCGGCAGGACCTCGGCGACACGGCCGTCGGGCTGCACCAGCGCAGTCATGCCGGTGTTGGTCGAGCGCAGCATCGGCCGCCCTGTTTCCATCGCGCGCACGCGGGCGATCTGCAGGTGCTGGGGCTGGGCGAGGGAGTCGCCGTACCAGGCGAGGTTCGACAGGTTCAGCATCAGCGTCGCCTCGGGCAGGCTGCGGATCAGCTCGCGACCGAAGAGGTCTTCGTAGCAGATGTTGATCGCTACGCGCTGCGTGCCGAGGCGCAGCGGCGGCTGGTCGGGGGCGCCACGCGTCTGGTCGGACATGGGAATATCGACCATCTCGTAGAACCAGCCGAAGAGCGGCGGGGAGTATTCGCCGAAGGGCACGAGGTGCTGCTTCGCGTAGCTCTGCGAAGGCGAAGCGCCGAGACTCAGCGCGGCGTTGTAGATGGCGCCGCGCGCGTCGCGCAGGAACACGCCGAACACCACGTCGCCACCGCGCGCTGCGACCGGGGCGGCAAGCTCTTCGAGGTAGCCGTCGGGCAGGCGGTCTGCCAGCAGCGGCAGCGTCGTCTCGGGCAGCACGACGAGGTCCGCGGGGTTTTCGCGCACGAGGCGCGCGTTGCTCTCCAGCCAGTCGGACAGCAATTCGGGGCGCCACTTCAGGCTCTGCTCGATGTTGGTCTGGATCAGCGCGACTTCGAGCGGCTCGCCGACAGGGGAGGTCCAGGCGATACGCCCCAGGCCGAAGCCTGCCCCGCTCAGGACGAGGATCGCGGCGAGGGCCTCCGCGGCGGGACGCGCGCTACGCCAGCGAGTGAGGGCGACCAACGCCGCAAGGAAGGCGACAAGGCCGCCCACGCCATACACGCCCAGCACGGGGAAGAATCCTGCGAGCGGGCTCGGCGGGGTCTGCGAATAGCCGGCCGCGAGCCACGGGAAACCCGTGAACAACCAGCCGCGCAAGAGCTCGGAGCCCATCCACAGGCCGGCGAAGAGCAGCGCGCGCCGCCACGCCCCACCCCGCCCGAAGCGCACGAACAGCGCCCCGACCGCAGCCGGGAAGAGGGCGAGATAGGCACAGAACAGCAGGATCGCCAGCGCAGCGAGCGGCATCGGCATGCCGCCGTAGCGATTGAGCGCGACATAAAGCCAGGACACCCCGGCCAGGAAGGCGCCCAACCCCCACGCGAAGCCGAGCGCAAAACCTGCACGCGCACGCGTTTGCCGCGCGGCCAGGCCCGCCAGCACGGCGAGGCTCAGCACCGCCAGCGGAAAGATTCCGAAGGGCGCAAAGGCAAGGACCGACGTGCCGCCCGCGAGCAGCGCCGCCAGCAGGCCGCGCACCCGCCCGCCCGCCGGTGCGGCGCCCGAGTCCTGCACCGGATGGGTCACGCTTCGGCCGTTCCGGCGAGGGGCTGCACGAGCAGGGTATGCACACGCCGGCCATCCACACGTAGCGCGGTGACGCGCAGGTTTCCGAGCATCACCACCTCGCCGCGGCGCGGCAGGCGGCCGAGCTGGCAGATTAGCAGGCCGCCGACGGTGTCGACCTCGGCGTCGCTGAAGTCGGAGCCGAAGGCGGCATTGAATTCGCCGATCTCGGTGGTGGCGCGGACACGGTAGCGGCCATCCGCATCGAGCTGGATGTTGTCGCTGGGCTCGAGCCGGTCGAATTCGTCCTCGATGTCGCCGACGATCTGCTCGAGCACGTCCTCGATCGTTACCAGGCCCGCGACGCTGCCGTATTCGTCGACGACGATGGCCATGTGGTTGCGGCTGACGCGGAATTCGCGCAGCAGCACGTTCAGTCGCTTCGACTCGGGCACGAACACGGCCGGACGCAGCAAGGTGTGCATGTCGAAGTCGCGACCGGCGTAGTAGCGCAGCAGATCCTTGGCGAGGAAGATGCCGACGATGTCGTCCTTGCTGTCACCGACCGGGAAGCGCGAGTGGCCGGTATCGACGACGTGCGCGGCGATGCGGTCCACCGGCTCGTCGAGGCGGATGATGTCCATCTGCGCGCGCGGGATCATCACGTCGCCGACCTGCAGCTCGGACATCTGCAGCGCGCCTTCGATGATCGCAAGCGCATCGGCGTCGAGCAGGTTGCGTTCGAAGGCCGCGTGCAGCAGGGCCAGAAGTTCCTCGCGATCCTCGGGCTCGCGCGACAGCAGCGCGGAGAGGCGTTCGAGCAGACTAGGTCGGGGTGATGCGGGGTCCATATGTCGGAAGAATCGGTCGGGCGGGTCAGGCGGAGCGTTCGGCGTAGGGATCAGGATAGCCCAGTTCGGCGAGAATCCGTGTTTCGAGCGCCTCCATCTCCTCGGCCTCGTCGCTGTCCTCGTGGTCGTAGCCCTGCAGATGCAGCATGCCATGCACGATCAGATGGGCGTAATGCGCGGCCAGCGGCTTGCCCTGCTCGGCGGCCTCGCGCACGACGACGGGCACGCACAGCACGAGATCGCCGGCGAGCGGCGCATCGTCATCCTGGTCCGGCATGCCCTCGCCTTCACCATAGACGAAGGTCAGCACGTTGGTGGCGTAGTCCTTGCCGCGAAAATCGCGGTTGAGCTCGCGCCCCTCGGTCGCGCCAACGAGACGCACCGTGACTTCGGCATCGACGCCCTGCAGCGCGGCCTGCGCCCAGCGGCGCATGTCGGTGGAAGACGGGGCGTTGTCGCGATTGGCCTTGCCGATGGCCTTCTGGATCGTCAGCGCCAGATGCGGCGGGGAATCGATCATCAGGCCTGCTCCTTCTTGGCGAGCGCAGCCTGCATCGCGGCGCGCGTCGCCTGGTTGTCGTAGGCCTCGACGATGCGCGCGACCAGCGGGTGGCGCACGACGTCTTCCTTCTGGAACTCGGTGAAGGCGATGCCGCGCACGGCGGCGAGCACCTCGCGCGCCTCCAGTAGGCCGCTGCGATGGCCGCGAGGCAGGTCGATCTGCGTGAGGTCGCCGGTGACGACGGCCTTCGCGCCGATGCCGATGCGGGTGAGGAACATCTTCATCTGCTCGGGCGTCGTGTTCTGCGCCTCGTCGAGGATGATGAAGGCGTGGTTGAGCGTGCGCCCGCGCATGAAGGCGAGCGGCGCGATCTCGATGCTGCCGCGCTCGAACAGCTTGGCAACGCGATCGAAGCCCATCAGGTCGTAGAGCGCGTCGTAGAGCGGGCGCAGGTAGGGGTCGACCTTCTGCGCGAGGTCGCCGGGCAGGAACCCGAGGCGTTCGCCCGCCTCGACCGCCGGACGCGTCAGGATGATGCGCTCGACGAGCTGGCGTTCGAAGGCATCCACCGCGCTCGCGACCGCAAGATAGGTCTTGCCGGTACCCGCGGGACCGATGCCGAAGGTGATGTCGTGCGCCTGGATGTTGCGCAGGTACTCGACCTGGCGCGGCGTGCGGCCGTGCAGCTCGGTCTTGCGCGTCAGCAGCGCCGGCGCGGCCTGATCCGACTTGCGGCGATTGGCGATCTCGATCAGGCCGAGCTGGATGTCATCGACGCTGAGATGCTCGCCAGCCTGCTCGTAGAATTCGCGCAGCGCCTTCGCCGCCAACGCCGCCTGCGCGGCCCCGCCCTGCAGCGTGAAGCGCTCGCCGCGGCGCGCAATGGTCACGTCGTACGCGGTCTCGATCTGGCGCAGGTTTTCGTCCAGCGCGCCGCACAGGTTCGCGAGCCGCTGGTTGTCCAGCGGCTCCAGCACCACTTCGGTGGGTCGGCCCATTCAGATTTCTCTCGTCACGATTTCGCCGCGCAGGCTGTGCGGCAGGGCGGCGGTGATCGTCACGTCGACGAACTGCCCGATCAGGCGCGCATTGCCGGGAAAGTTCACGACGCGGTTGTTGGCGGTGCGCCCGGCGAGCTCGGTCTCGTCCTTGCGCGCATGCCCCTCGACCAGCACGCGTTCGACTCGCCCCACCATCGCCTGGCTGATCGCCTGGGCCTGCTCGTCGATGCGCTTCTGCAGGCGTGCGAGCCAGCGCAGCTTGGTCTCCTGCGGCACCGGGTCTTCCAGATCCGCGGCAGGCGTGCCGGGACGCGGGCTATACACGAAACTGAAGGACGCATCGAACCCGACCTCGTCGATCAGCTTCATCGTCTTCTCGAAGTCCTCCTCGGTCTCGCCGGGAAAACCGACGATGAAGTCCGACGACAGCGAAAGATCGGGACGGGCCGCGCGCAGCTTGCGCACCACCGACTTGAACTCCAGCACCGAGTAGCCGCGCTTCATCGCCGCGAGGATGCGGTCGGAACCCGACTGCACCGGCAGGTGCAGGTGGCTCACGAGCTTGGGGATGTTCGCGTACGCATCGAACACGCGCTGCGTCATCTCGCGCGGATGCGAGGTCGTGTAGCGCAGGCGCTCGATACCGGGGATCTCCGCGACGCATTCGAGCAGGAAGGCGAAGTCGCCCGTCTCGCCGCCCTGCTTCGTGATCGGCCCGCGCCACGCATTGACGTTCTGGCCCAGCAGGGTCACTTCCTTGACACCCTGGCCGGCGAGGCCGGCGACCTCGGTGAGGATGTCGTCAAGCGGCCGCGACACCTCCTCGCCCCGCGTGTAGGGCACGACGCAGAAGGTGCAGTACTTGGAGCAGCCTTCCATGATCGACATGAAGGCACTCGCCCCCTCGACGCGCGCGGGCGGCAGGTTGTCGAACTTTTCGATCTCGGGGAAGGAGATGTCGACCTGCGAGCGGCCGCTGTAGCGCCGCTCGGCGATCAGTTGCGGCAGGCGGTGCAGGGTCTGCGGTCCGAACACGACGTCGACGTAGGGCGCACGCGCGACGATCGCCTCGCCCTCCTGGCTCGCGACGCAACCGCCGACGCCGATGATGAGGTTCGGATTCGCCTGCTTCAGGTGCTTCACCCGCCCGAGGTCGTGGAACACCCTCTCCTGCGCCTTCTCGCGCACCGAACAGGTGTTGAAGAGGATCACGTCCGCCTCTTCGGGGTTGTCGGTCTTCACCAGTTCCTCGGTCGCCCCGAGCACGTCCGCCATCTTGTCCGAGTCGTACTCGTTCATCTGGCAGCCGAAAGTGCGGATATACAGTTTCTTCATTGAAGCGTGTTGACGCGCAGATTCCCAAACCGCTATATTAGCAGGCTCGAGCGGTGATGTAGCTCAGACGGTTAGAGCGATGGATTCATAACCCATAGGTCGGCAGTTCGATTCTGCCCATCACCACCACGATTTCCAAGCGAAAGCCCAGCCCTCACCGGCTGGGCTTTTTGCTTTCCTGCCCGCTTTCGCCCGGATCCTGTGTGCGGGCAAGTGGGTTGCATGGAGCGAATACGCGCTATCGAGACGCAAGGCGATTCACCCTGGCCATCGCATCGATCTCGACCAGGGCACCGAGCGGCAGGCGCGAGACTTCCACGCACGAGCGCGCCGGGAAATCCGTCGCAAAGTAGTTGGCATACACGGCATTCACGGCGGAAAAGTCGTCCATGTTCGTCAGGAAGACGGTCACGCGGACAACCTGGTTCAGGCTGGATCCAGCCGCGCGCAGGATCGCCTCGATGTTGTGCAGCGCCTGATTGGCTTGCGTCGCCACGTCAGGGCCAACCAGTTCCCCCGTGGCCGGATTCAAGCCGACTTGCCCGGAGGTCCAGACCCACCCATCCATGATTACGCCCTGCGAATACGGGCCGACAGGAGTGGGGGCGTCCTTGATGAGGACGATCCGCTTGGTCATGCGCAGTCAGAGGAAGCCGATGTGCTTGCGGTCCGGACTGGAGATGACGACCTTGACGAAACGGTGCGGGATGAAAGCCTCGGATTCGATCGTCGGGCGGTTGTCCTTGACGCATTCCGCGACCACATGGAAGTAGTTGCGCCCCGGGTCGGCCTCCCGGCAGTACAGGTAGGTGCCGATGGGGCCTTCGTGCAGATAGTCCTTCAGGACCGGCGCCAGTTCGGAAAGCCCGTCCGGCGTCAGCACCAGGCAAAAGTATTTGCTTGCCACACGACACTCCGTGAATGGTTGCGGCCGCAGAATGCGGCGTGCCCATCCAGAATAGTCGATGCACTGCACATTCGCCGCGCCGTGCAGACGGCGGCGCGACGCTCAGCGCCCCAGCCGCTTCGCCCAGAATGCCGCGACGTCCAGCATGCGGCGCGAGAAGGCCCATTCGTTGTCGAACCACAGCATCAGGTTCACGAGCCGCTCCCCGCTCGCATGGGTCTGGCTGCCGTCGACGATGGCGGAGAAGCCGTTGTGATTGAAGTCCACCGACGCGTGCGGGCCGTCGGAGTACGCGAGCACGCCGTGGCGGTCCTCCTCGGCTACGCGGCGCATCAGGCGGTTGATCGTCTCGACCGTGGCGTTGCGCCGGAGCGTCACCGTCAGGTCGATGGCCGACACGTTCGGCACGGGAACGCGGATGGCCTTGGCGACGACGCGCCCTTCCAGCGCCGGCAGCAGGCGGGAGATGCCTTTCGCGAGGCCGGTCTGGACCGGGATCATCGACTGCATCGCCGAGCGCGTCATGCGCAGGTCGGTGGCGTGGTAGCCGTCGATCACGGGCTGGTCGTTCATCACCGAATGCAGCGTCGTGGTCAGCGCGTGCTCGATGCCGAATGCCTGCTCGAGGATCGCGAGGATGGGCACGACGGCATTGGTGGTGCAGGAGGCGGCGGAGACGATGCGCTCGTTGCCTTCGAGCGACTCGTGGTTCATGCCGAACACGACGGTGCGATCGACATCGGCGGCGCTGTGACCTGGGTGCGAGAGCAGCAGGCGCGGACAGCCGGCGCCGAGGAAGGCTTCGAGTTCGTGCCGGTAGCGGTAGCGCCCGGAAGCCTCGACGAGGAGGTCGGCATCGAAGGCCCGCCAGTCGACGCCATCGGGCGTCGTCGCGTGGGTCACGGTGATGTCCTGGTCGTCGATGTGCAGGCAGCCGTCACGGATGCCGACGGTACCGGGGAAACAGCCGTGGGTCGAGTCGAAGCGCGTCAGATAGGCCATGCTCTCGATGTCTGCCGGCTCGTTTATGGCGACGACGGATAGCGACTGGCGCAGCGGCGATTCGTGGAGGGCGCGCAGGAAGCAGCGGCCGATACGGCCGTAGCCGTTGATTGCGATGCGGAAGCTCATTCGGGGAACGGGACGGACGGGCCATGCGGTTGAATGTTCAAACCGAAGCATAGCCGGAGAAAGGGGGTGCCGTCGCGTTCGCCCGATGCGCCTTGCCGTTCGAAGACCATTGCCCCCTCACCGGACGCGCCCGCGCTGGCGCGAGACACTTCCGGCAAGGGGGGGGAAACTTCCGGTGAGCCTCGCCGTCATGCGGCGAAGCTCGCTGCCGACTTGGTCTCAGCCGACTGTCTCGGTCTCGAACTCCGACTCATCCTCCGGATGGGTGTCGTCGGCTCCCTTCTTGGCGACGACCGCATGGCAGATGTCGGTACCGTTATCATCGCAGCCGGTATCGTCGGGCCGCGGCTTGCGACCTCCGCCATCGTCCGCACCCTTCTTCGCGACGATCGCGTTGCAGATGTCGGTGCCGTTATCGTCGCAGCCGGTGTCATCGGGGCGGGGCTTGGGAGCGCCATCGTCCGCCCCTTTCCTGGCCAGCATCGTTACCGGGGCGGCAGGCGCGCTTGCCTGGCTGCCTTGCGCTGGAGCGGTGGCGGACACGGTGGCTGCGTAGCTCGCGGTGGTCGCGAATCCGAGGACGATGATGGCTGCGGCAAGCTTGCGCGGAAAGGTTTTCATTTTGTCTCTCCTGTCGAGGTTGGGGCACGGGCCGGAACGCCCATTACGATCTGAGTCGTCGAGCGCTGCCCGACACTTCTCTTATGCACTGCGCGTGCCAGCCCGTCCCCGCGAGGAGAGATTTTCTTCAATCCACTGTTTTAATTGATTTTTGCCAACATCCGGCGACATGACTCCGCAGGCAGCCGCGAGCCTGTGGCCGCCCCGCTGCGCGATTCGCCCCACCGGCATGGGTCAATTCCACCAGAACGCCCCCCGCCCGTCAGTCCACGTTCGCCCTCATCCACCCCAGTCCGTCCTCGGTCCTTCCGCGCGGCCGGTACTCGCAGCCGACCCAGCCGGCGTAGCCGAGTTCGTCGAGCAGGCGGAAGAGGTAGCGGTAGTCGAGTTCGCCGTCGTCCGGCTCATTGCGCGCCGGCACGCCCGCGATCTGTATGTGGCCGATGTGAGGCAGGTAGCGGCGCAGCTTGGTGGCGATGTCGCCTTCCATGATCTGGGCGTGGTAGAGGTCCATCTGCACCATCAGGTTGGGCTCGCCGACTTCCTCGCGGATCGCATGCGCCTCGGCCTGGGTGCTCAGGAAATAGCCCGGCATGTCGCGCGTGTTGATCGGCTCGATCAGCACCTTGACGCCGTGCTGCGCAGCAGCCCGCGCCGCATGGCGCAGGTTGTCGACGTACAGGGCGCGCTGCACGCCGGGCGCAACGCCGGGCACGGCCAGGCCTGCCATCACGTGCAGGCAAGGCGTCCCGAGCGCCTGCGCGTATTCGAGCCCGCGCGCGACACCCGCGCGGAATTCCGCCTCGCGCCCCGGCAGCGACGCGAGGCCGCGCTCGCCCGCGGCCCAGTCGCCCGGCGGCATGTTGAAGAGTACGTTGGCGAGTCTGTTGTCTTGCAGCCACGCTGCGACCTCGGCCGGCGCGTGTTCGTAGGGGAAGAGGAACTCGACGGCCGCGAAACCGGCACGCGCGGCGGCGGCGAAACGCTGCGGAAACGGCTGCTCGTTGAACATCATCGTCAGGTTGGCGGCAAACCTGGGCATCGCGGTGTCCTCGGCAAACGGCAGGAAAAGCGACAAGGGGCGAACGCCCCGCGGAGCGGCGATTGTCGCGGACTTCTCCGCACCACGCCAGCATTGCGGCGCCATTCGGATCGCGCCTCGCGGCATGACAGTCACCTTCCCCCGGAGCATAATCGGGCGATGCCGATCCGGTAGCGGCGCCGCCCCGTCTCCGCCGGACCCGCACAACAATTCCAACGTCGTACGGAGAGCACTAATGAGTCAAGTCCTGTTCGAGTGGTCCGACAGCTTCAACGTCGGCATCCAGGAGATCGACGAACAGCATCGCACGCTGGTCGATCTGCTCAACCAGCTGCACGCCGCGATCCGCGACCACAAGGGCAGCCAGGCCTGTCGCGCGATCCTCGACCAGCTGGCGGAATACACGCGCACCCACTTCCTGCTGGAAGAGAGCCTGATGCGAGTGTCGCATTATCCCGGTCTCGAACTGCACAAGCAGCAGCACGAAGACCTCATCGCCCAGGTCAAGTCGCTGCAGGACAAGCTCGACAGCGGCCAGGCCTCGATCAGTTTCGAACTGCTGCACTTCCTGCAGGTGTGGCTGACGAAACACATCAACGAGAGCGACAAGCGCTTCGGCAACCACTTCGTCCGCAACACCGACCTGAAGGGCTATTCGGAGTGGTCCGAAGAGGTGAAGACGACGATGCAGAAAAAGAAGTGGTGGTGGAAGTTCTGGTAATCCTCGCAACGCAGCGCGTCGGGGACGCATGCGGGTTTGCGTCGCCCGGCGCGAGCGCTCAGAATCGCCGCTGGCGCCAATGCGCCGACAGACCCTGAGCACAGGGCGCGCCCCCGAACCCCGACGAGAACAGAGATGGATCTTCCTGCACACCAACTCACGATGACGGTGCTGATGACACCGGACATGGCGAACTTCTCCGGCAAGGTGCACGGCGGCGCCGTGCTCAAGCTGCTCGACCAGGTTGCCTACGCCTGCGCGAGCCGCTACGCCGCACGCTACGTCGTCACGCTGTCGGTGGATCAGGTGATGTTCCGCCAGCCCATCATGGTGGGTGAGCTCGTGACCTTCCTCGCGAGCGTGAACTACACCGGCAAGTCGTCGATGGAGGTGGGCATCAAGGTCGTCGCGGAGAACATCCGCACCCAGGAAGTGCGCCACGCCAATAGTTGCTTCTTCACCATGGTGGCCGTCGACGACGACGGCAAGCCGGTGCCGGTGCCGGCGCTGCGCCCGTTCAGCCCGAAGGAGAAGCGGCGTTTCGAGGCGGCGGAGGCGCGCAAGGCGCTGCGGCTGGAGCTCGAGAAGCGCTTCGCCGAGACCCACGGGTCGGCCGACAAGGCCTGACCCCGCCCCTGCGCCCCGCGGGTGGCGCACTTATCAAGGAAAACCGATGCAGGATCACCCGCAAATCGTCTGGCAGGATGAGACCGGCGCGACACATTCGGCCCGCTGGCGCTCGGAAAGCGGCAGCCCGCCGCCGCGGCGGGTCGTGCTCGTCGACGACCAGACGCCCGCGGACCAGGCCTACCGGCTCGCGTGCGAGGGCACGGCGCTGCTGTACCGCGGCGACTTCCACAATGCGAAGCAGCTGCTGCAGGCGATGGCGCGGCGCATCGAGCGCAAGCCGCGCCGCCCCGGCAAGCCCGCCGCGGCGAAGAGCACGACCGAGAGCTTCCACCTGCATCGCCAGGCGCAGGCGCAGCGCGCGCGGGTGCTAGGCATGCTCCTGCTGCCCTTCGAGGCCGGCCACGACCTGCCGCTGCGCCGCGCGCCGGACGTGCGGCAGGCCTGCACGGAAGCCTATGGCGCCGCCGACGAACCCTATGTCGCGTCGCTGCGCGAACTGCTGGGCCTGATCGGCGCGCACGAGTGGCGCAAGAAGGGCGTGCCGATCCCGGCGCTTGGCGCGGCGATCCATCCGCATTACGGCGTGTTCTCGCCGGTGCGCGGCGAATACGTCGATCTCGTCGCGCAGGCGCCCCTGCCCGCGGCCCTCACGGGTGACGCGACAGCCTTCGACGTGGGAACCGGCACCGGCGTGATCGCCGCCGTGCTCGCGCGCCGTGGCGTGGCACACATCGTCGCGACCGACCAGGATCCGCGCGCGCTGGCCTGCGCGGGCGAGAACATAGCGCGCCTCGGCTATGCGGGACAGATCGAAGTCGTGCAGGCCGACATGTTCCCCGAGGGGCGCGCGGCGCTGGTCGTATGCAACCCGCCGTGGGTGCCGGCGCGCCCGAGCTCGCCCGTCGAATACGCCGTGTACGACCCCGACAGCCGCATGCTGCGCGCCTTTCTCGCCGGCCTCGCGGCGCATCTCGCGCCCGGCGGGGAAGGCTGGCTGATCCTGTCGGATCTCGCAGAGCATCTGGGCCTGCGCTCGCGCGAGGAGCTGCTCGCGGCGATCGACGCGGGCGGCCTGCAGGTGCTGGGAAGGCTCGACGCCCGTCCCCGGCATGGCAAGGCGAGCGACGCCGACGATGCGCTGCACGCGGCACGCGCCGCGGAAGTCACGTCGCTGTGGCGCCTCGCCGCGCGCTGAGCCGGCGCGAGCGCTGTCGCCTCATTCCTCCTGCAGCATCTTCTTGAGGTACTCGGGCAGGCCCGACAGCACCAGCGTGTCGCTCGCGCGGTCGTAGTGCACGGCGCCCGAATGCAGGCTCGCGCGGTCGAATTCCAGCTTCCACTGCTCTCCGGCGGCACGGAAACGCACCAGCGGGCGGATTGCGCGGCGGTCGGGGACGAAGCCGCTGGCGAGCGGCGCCTCGCCGGACGAGAGGGCCGCGTCAAGGCGCTCCGGCTGCTCGGGCCACACCTTGCGCGCGATCTCATCGAGCGCGAGCGGCGAGCCGGCCTCGCCCAGCTCGTCGAGGTAGCCGTGCGCGCGTTCCAGCATCGCGTCGCGCGCGGGCGCCTCGAGGCGCTGCGTGTCGGCGAAGTCGGAGAGACGCTGCACGAGCTTCTTGGTTTCCTTCAGCGCGATCACGACGTCGCCACAGCCGAGGAAGCGCTTGAACCAGGGCGCGACATCGCCGCGCCCCTTGAGGAAGCTGATGTAGCGCTCGTCGCCGCGTTGCCAGCCGGTGAGGTCGATGCGCCCCACTGCGGGCAGCGCCGTGAAGTCGAGATGCAGGCAGTCGACGATGTCGAGCGCGCCGGTGACGGCGCTGCCGACGGCCTCGCCGACCACGGCGATCCACAGGCAGTCGGTCGAGCCTTCGAGGATGCGCGCGATCACGACGTAGCCCGTGACCTCCGCGCCTTCCTCGTCCGCGCACAGGCGCAGCGCGTCCATCATGCGATGCGACAGCGCGGCGAAGTCGAGGCTCTTGTCCACGACGTGCTCGCGCACGAGACGCGGCAGGGGCGTGTCCGACTCCGCCTCCTCCGCGAAGCGCCCGTAGCCCCTGCTGCTGCGGTCCGCGTAGTGGCCGCACAGGCGCTCGACCAGGCGCAATGCGGCATCGTCCACACGGCACGCGCCCTCGCGCAGCTCGGCGCTCGCCGGGCTCTCGCCGGCGCGGTGAAGTTTGTGGACGACGAGGTGGGTGACGGTGTGCTGGACCTGGCTCATTGCGGCATCTCGTGCAGACGGGGGCGCGATTCTCGCACGCCCGGAGCTGCACGTGACCGCCTTCGCGTCACGCGTGCCAGGCGTTGAAGCGGGATTCCGCCTGGTCGAACAGCGCTTTCACCTTCTCCACTTCCCAGGGCTCCTCGACGAGCGTTTCGTGATCCCACATGCTGCGCTGCTGCGGCGGGGCGAAGAAATCGCCGCCATATACGTGGATTGCGCAGCTCATCTTGCCGATCGGGTTGAGCACCGAATGGATCGCGTCACGCTCGAGCGCGGTGACATCCCCTTCCCCCAGCGAAGTCGCGCCGAACGCCTCGATGCCCTGCGGGGACCGGCGCCAGAACACGTTGTCCTCGCGCCCCGCGTAGATTCCGACCACCGAGAACATCCAGTGGTTGTGCGGCATCAGGCTCATGCAGGGGGCCCACACGAAATTGATGATCGTGAGTTCGGGCGAGCGGAGCAACGCGTTGATGCCGGCATGTGCGGGCGCGCCGAGCGCGGCGATGATCGAGGGGCCGTCCGAGACGGCCTCCGCGACGATCTCGCGCACCGCCGCCGGGCCTTCCGCCACAGCGTGCGTGCAGTCGTGGATGAACCGTTCCTTGTCGAACATGGTCGCTGCTCCTGCACCGATTCACGGCCGTCGCGTCCGTGAATGCTGCCGTGCCCCGGCTGCGGGCACCTTCCGCCCGTATACGGGCGGTCCGAGCTTCATTAATAGGACAGCTTGCAGGCGGTTACCAGCGGGGACTCCCAACTTCACGCCACCCTCTCCAGTTCGCCGAAGATCCAGTCCTGGAAGCTGCGGATCTTGGGCAGCTCGGCGCGCGATTTCAGCAGGTTGAAGGTGTAGCTCTGGACCTTGGGCCCCTCCAGGCCGAAGGGGGCGACCAGGCGCCCGGTCTCCAGCTCGCGCTGAACGAGAAGCAGGCTTTCGAGGCACACGCCGAGGCCGTCCACCGCGGCGCTGATCGCCATGAAGGAGCGGTCGAAGCGCAGGCCGCGGGAGATGTCCAGCTTGACCTTGCGATGCTGGCGCATCCAGTCGCGCCAGCTCACGAGGCAGACCTCGCTGTGGATCAGGGTGTGGTGCTGCAGGTCCTCGGGCGTGCGCAGCGGGTGGGGGCCGTTCGCGAGTTCGGGCGTGCACAGCGGCACGATGGTCTCGGGCGGAAAGAGCAGCACCATGGTGCCGGCCGGCTGCAGTCGCCGCATGCCCCAGCGGATGTCGATATCGACGCCCTGCGTGAGCAGGTCCGGCGGTGGCGGGTAGGACGAGTTCAGGCGCACGTCGATGTCGGGATGGGCCGCGCTGAACCGCGCCAGCCGCGGCATCAGCCACTGCGTCGCGAAACTGGGCGTCGAATGCACGGTGAGGATGTCGCTCTTTTCGGTGCGCCCGAGCTCGCGGGTGGCCAGGTCGATGCGCGAGAACGCTGCGGATACCTCCTCCGCGTAGCGCCGCCCGGCGTCCGTCAGGACCACCGCACGGTGCACGCGGTGGAAGAGACGGACCCCGAATTGCTCCTCCAGGAGCTTGATCTGGTGGCTCACCGCGGAGGGCGTCACGAACAGTTCTTCTGCTGCAAGCGCAAAAGAAGACAGCCGCGCAGCGGCTTCGAAGGCTTGCACGGCCTTGAGGGGGACACGATTTTGCATTGCACCACTCACATGAATCCAGTTCACCTATCAGCCATGATTATTCGTTTGAGCGCGATTTGGCAAGGGAATACGATTTCTCCACTCGCCGGACGGACCGCGGACGGCCCGAGCGAAGGTGGAGAGACCCCTCTCACGACAGAGAAAGAACCCCCTCCCGACGTCGTCGGACGGCGGGACCTACAAAGGAGATTTGCGTGGATATCAGCGTGGCAGCCAATCGCGCCCGAGTCGCCGAACACGCCTACTGCATCCGGCGCAACGCGCTGCGGATGGGTGAGGTGCAAGGCCAGGGCTACATCGCCCAGGCGCTCGACATCGCCGACGTGCTGGCGGTGGCCTACTTCAACTCGATGCGTTACCGCCCGGAGGATCCGGACTGGGAAGGCCGCGACCGCTTCCTGCTGTCGAACGGCCACTACGCGATCGCGCTGTACGCGGCGCTGATCGAGGCGGGCATCATCCCCCAGGAAGAGCTCGAAACCTACGGCAGCGACGACAGCCGCCTGCCGATGTCGGGCATGGCGAGCTACACGCCGGGCATGGAGATGTCGGGCGGATCGCTGGGCCAGGGCCTGACGATCGCCGTCGGCCGCGCGCTCGGCCTGAAGCGCAAGGGCTCGGACGCCTTCGTGTATACGCTGTTCTCGGACGGCGAACTGGACGAAGGCGCGATCTGGGAAGGCCTGATGTCGGCCGCGCATCACAAGCTCGACAACATGATCGCGATCGTCGACGTCAATAACCAGCAGGCCGACGGCCCGTCGTCGCAGGTGATGGCCTTCGAGCCGCTTACCGAGAAGATGCAGGCCTTCGGCTGGTTCACGCAGCGCATCGACGGCAACGACCTCGACGCCGTGATCGCCGCCTTCGACGCCGCGCGCAACCACCCCCTGCCCCAGCCGCGCATGATCATCGCCGACACCCTGATGGGCTGCGGCGTGCCCTTCCTGGAAGCGCGGGAAAAGAACCACTTCATCCGCGTCGATGCGCACGAATGGCAACTGGCCCTGGAAGCGCTGGAAGCCGGGAGGAACCAAGCATGAGCACTGCAACCGCAGCAAAACCCAAACTCAAGACCTCGGCGATGATCGCGTCGATCGCCGGCGAAGGCCAGCGCACCGTCGCCGCGCCCTTCGGCCACGCGCTCGTGAAGCTCGCCGCCGAGCGTCCCGAAGTGGTCGGCATGACGGCCGACCTGGCGAAATACACCGACCTGCACATCTTCGCGCAGGCCTACCCCGAGCGTTTCTACCAGATGGGCATGGCCGAGCAGTTGCTGATGGGCGCCGCGGCCGGCTTCGCGCATGAAGGTGCGATGCCCTTCGTGACCACCTACGCGGTGTTCGCGACGCGCCGGGCCTACGACTTCATGCACCAGACGATCGCCGAGGACGACCTCAACGTGAAGATCGCCTGCGCGCTGCCGGGCCTCACGACCGGCTACGGCCCTAGCCACCAGGCGGCCGAGGACCTCGCGCTGATGCGCGCGATGCCGGGCATGACGATCATCGACCCGTGCGACGCGCTCGACATCGAGCAGATGGTGCCGGCGGTGGCCGAACACAAGGGTCCGGTGTACATGCGCCTCCTGCGCGGCCAGGTGCCGCTGGTGCTCGACGAGTACGACTACAAGTTCGAACTCGGCAAGGCCAAGCTCGTGCGCGACGGCCGCGATGTGCTCGTGATCTCGTCCGGGATCATGACGATGCGGGCGCTGGAAGTGGCCAAGGCGCTGGAAGCGGATCGGGTCGACGTGGCCGTGCTGCACGTGCCGACGATCAAGCCGCTCGACACCTCGACGATCCTGCGCGAAGCGGGCCGTTCGGGCCGCCTCGTCGTCGTCGCCGAGAACCACACGACGATCGGCGGCCTGGGCGAGGCGATCGCGACAGCCTTGCTGACCGCCGGCGTCACGCCGCCGTTCCGCCAGATCGCACTGCCCGATGCCTTCCTCGACGCCGGCGCGCTGCCGACGCTGCACGACCGCTACGGCATCTCGACCAACGTGATGGCTTCGACCATCAAGAACTGGCTCGGCTGAGCCGGCCCCGACCCCAAGGAACAATGATGAGCAATTCGCTTCTACTCGAAGGCAAGGTCGCGATGATCTCCGGCGCGGCATCCCCGCGCGGCATCGGCCTCGCCACGGCGCGCATGTTCGCCAGGCACGGCGCCAAGGTCGCCATCCTGGATCTGGACGAGAAGGCCGCCGCCGACGCCGCCGCTTCCATCGGACCGGAACACCGCGGTTACGCCTGCAACGTCGCCGACCGCGACGCCTGCCAGATCGCAGCCGGTCGCGCCATCGCCGACTTCGGCCGCATCGACATCCTGATCAACAATGCGGGCATCACGCAGCCGGTGAAGACGCTGGAAATCGACCCGGCGAGCTGGGATCGCATCCTCGACGTCAATCTGCGCGGCGTGCTGTACCTGTCGCAGGCCGTGATCCCGCAGATGAAGAAGCAGGGCGGCGGCTCGGTTGTCAGCATGTCGTCAGTGTCGGCGCAGCGCGGCGGCGGTATTCTCGGCGGCCCGCACTACTCGGCGGCCAAGGCCGGCGTGCTGGGCCTCGCGAAGGCGATGGCGCGCGAATTCGGTCCGGACAACATCCGCTTCAACTGCGTGACCCCCGGCCTGATCGACACCGACATCACGAGCGGCAAGCTCGACGATGCGAAGAAGGCCGAGATCGCGGCGACGATTCCACTCAACCGGCTGGGCAAGGCCGACGAGATCGCCGGAGCCTACCTGTTCCTCGCGTCCGAGCTGTCCGGCTACATCACCGGCGCGGTGATCGACGTCAATGGCGGCATGCTGATCCACGGCTGACGCGGCAATCTAAAACTATCGAACCCACCCTTTCGCGCGGGCTCGCAAAGACCCGCCGCGAGGGGACATCGGAAGGCAGGAGACCCTCATGAAAAAGACTTTGATCGCGCTCGCAGCAGGCCTCGCACTGGCCACGACACCCGTCTGGGCGCAACAAGTGCTGCGCCTGTCGCACAACGCCGCGCCCGGCAACCCGAAGGCCGAGGCGTCCAAGAAATTCGCCGAACTCGTCGCGCAGAAGACCGGCGGGCGCGTCAAGGTGGAAGTCGGCGGCAGCGCACAGTTCGGCGACGACACGGAGTCGCTGACCAACATGCGCCTGGGCACGCTCGCCTTCAGCGCGAATTCGCAGGGCGCGACCTCGGGCGTCGTCCAGGAATTCTCGGTCATCGGCCTGCCCTTCCTGTTCCGCGACCTCAATCACGCCTACCGCGTCGTCGACGGCCCGGTCGGCGCGAAGCTCGATGAGTTTGCCCGCAAGAAAGGACTCGTCGTGCTCGCGCTGTGGGACAACGGCATCCGCCACACCAGCAACAACAAGCGGCCGATCGTGAAACCGGAGGACCTCGCCGGCATCAAGGTGCGCACGCCGCCGGACCCGATCACCCTCGACATCTTCAAGTCGCTGGGCGCGAACCCCGGCCCGCTCGCCTTCTCCGAGCTCTACATCGCGCTCCAGCAAGGCGTGTTCGACGGCCAGGAGAACCCGCTGATGAACATCTACTCGTCCAAGCTGCATGAGGTCCAGAAGTACATCTCGCTCACCGGCCACAAGTACGAGACCACGCCGCTGCTGGCGAGCAAGATGGTGTGGGACGGCCTCTCGAAGGCGGACCAGCAGGCCGTGAAGGAGGCCGCGGTCGAAGCCGGCACGCTGAACCGCCAGATGTCGCTCGCGGCCGACGCCGATCTGCGCAAGAAACTCGCCGACGCCGGCGTGAAGATCAACGACGTCGATCAGGCGGCTTTTGCCGCGAAGACCAAGCCGGTCTATGACAAGTGGGCGCAACAGTACCCCGACCTCGTCAAGCTGATCGTTGCCGAGGCGGGCAAGCAATGACTGCCGCTCACTCCTCTCCCCACGTTGTGGAGCCAGCCGGTTTCGCAGCTCCGGTGGTGAAGTGGGTGGACAGCGCGATCGTGGCGGCGAGCGTCGCGATCGCCGTCGGCTCGCTCGTCGCGATGTTCGTCTCGCTGATGGCCGAGGTGATCGTCCGCTACCTCACCAACCAGGGCATGGGCTGGCCGACCGAAATGCCCAACATCCTGTTCCCGTGGCTGGTCATGAGCGGCATCGTGCTGGCGGCGCAGCGCGGCCAGCACATCGCGGTCACCGCGCTCAACACCCTGCTGGGCCGCAAGGGTAACCGCGTGCTGCTGCTCGGGCAGCAGGTCCTGGTCGCCGCGACCTTCTTCTATCTCGCCTGGGTCGGTCTCGACGTCATCGAAATCACCGGCAGCGAGGAGTTTCCGGTCACCGGCATCTCTGCGCGCTGGGCGTATCTCGCGCTGATCGCGGGCTTCGTCGGCCTCGGGATCACGGCGCTGACGACTTTCGTGCATCTGCTGGTGGCGAGCGACCCGCTTGCCGTGCGCGCACACAACATCGAGGAGGACGTATGACCCTCATGATGATTCTGGTGTTCGGGGCGCTGCTCGCCCTGGCCCTCCCCGTCGGCTACGCACTGGTGATCAGCTCCGGCCTCGCGGCGATCACCGTCGGCGAAATGCCGAGCGTCGCCGCGGTCGTGAAGATCTTCCAGCCGACGCAGAGCTTCCCGCTACTGGCGATCCCGTTCTTCATGCTGTCCGGAAACCTGATGATGGGCGGCACGCTCGGCAAGCGGCTGATCCACTTCGCCACCTCGCTCGTCGGCCGCTTCCACGGCGGTCTCGGGCAAGTCACGGTGGTCGGTTCGACGGTGTTTGGCGGCGTGTCCGGTTCCGCGGTCGCCGAAGCGTCCGCGCTCGGCTCGATGCTGATCCCGTGGCAGAAGCGCGAAGGCTATCCCGGCGCGTTCGCCGCCGCGGCCACCGCCTCGTCGTCGGTGATCGCCGGCCTGATCCCGCCGTCGATCCCGCTGATCCTGTTCGCCGCGGTGTCCAACGAGTCGATCGCCGCGCTGTTCCTCGCCGGCATCCTGCCGGGCCTGCTGCTATGCAGCGGCTTCATGCTGACCTGCTATCTCTCGGGACGGCTGCGCGGCTTCAAGCGGCTCACCGAGCAAATCACGCTGCGCGACATCCTGCGCGCCACGGTCGCCGCGGCTCCGGCGCTCGCGATGCCGGCCTTCATCGTCGTGCTGCTGCGCGCCGGCATCGCGACCCCGACCGAGGTCAGTGTGATCGCGGTCTCGTATGGCCTGCTCGTCAGCGCACTCGTGTATCGCGACCTGACCCTGCGCAGGCTCTACGATGCGCTCGTGCATACCGCGCTGACGACCGGCGTCGTGATGCTGGTGATCGCGGCGTCGAACCTCGTCGGCTACGTGCTCACCGTCGAGTCCGTGCCGACGGCAGTGGCCGAATGGACCGTGAGCGTGCTCCAGTCGCCGGTCATGATCATCCTGATGCTGAACCTGATCATGCTGGTGGTCGGCATGTTCCTCGACCTGCCCGCCGCGATCCTGCTGCTCGGCCCGACCTTCGTCGCGATCGGCAACGCGATCGGCCTCGATCTCGTCCAGCTCGGCATCATGATGGCGGTCAATCTGAGCATCGGCCTCTTCACGCCGCCCGTGGGCACGACGCTGTTCATCTCGGCTGCGATCTCGCGCGAGCCCGTCGGCAAGATCGTCCGCGAGCTGTGGCCCTTCTACCTGGTGGCGGTGACGGTGCTGGTGCTCATCTCCTACGTGCCCGCCTTCACCCTCTACTGACCCCATCGGGACCCCGCCGCGCGCGGGGTCCCTTGCCCGAAGGACAACCATGACGACGATCGCATTCGCCGGCCTCGGCGCGATGGGCATGCCCATGGCGCGCAATCTCCTCGCCCGCGGCTACCGCGTCCGCGGCATCGACATCAATCCCGGGGCGCTCGACGCGCTGTCGGCGGCCGGCGGCGAGCGCACACCCGGCGCGGCCGCTGCGGCCCACGGCGCCGACGTGCTGATACTGATGGTCATCAACGCCGCCCAGGCCGAGCAGGTGCTCTTTGCCGACGGCGCACTGCAGGCCCTGCCTGAGGGCGGTATCGTGTGCCTGATGGCGACCTGTCCGCCGGGCGTGGTCGCTAGCCTCGCCGAGCGCGTCACAGCCACGGGCCGCCGCTTCATCGACGCGCCGGTCTCGGGCGGCACGGCCGGCGCGAGCGCGGGTTCGCTGACCATCATGGCCGCCTGCGAACGCACGAGCTTCGATGCGGTTCAGCCGGTCTTCGCCGCCATCGGCCAGCGCATCTTCCACGTCGGAGAGAAGCCCGGCCAAGGCGCCACGGTGAAGACGGTGAACCAGCTCCTGTGCGGAGTGCATATCGCGGTCGTCGCCGAAGCCTTTTCGCTCGCGGCGAAGGTCGGCGTCAACCTGAACGTGCTGCTGGAGATCATGGCCGGCTCCGCCGCCTCGAGCTGGATGCTCAAGGACCGCGGGCCGCGCATGCTGCAGGCCGAGCCGGACGTCAGCAGCGCCGTCGACATCTTCGTCAAGGATATGGGCATCGTCCTGGAGGCCGGACGCGAGGCCAAGGCCGCGCTGCCCATCGCGGCAGTCGCACACCAGATGTTCCTCGCCACGTCCGGACGTGGCGAAGGCCGGGCCGACGACAGCCAGGTCATCCGCAGCTACCACCGCCTGAACGGCCTGACCTGACACCCACCGCTTCCGCCTTCGGCGCGCACAAGGCGAAGCGGGAAACGCCCATGCTCATCCAGATCGTCAGCATCGTCTTCCCGATCTTCGCCGTCATCGTCGTCGGCTATCTCTACGGCCGCCGCCACCGGCCCGACATGATCGCGACCAACCAGGTCAACATGGAGGTGTTCGTGCCGGCGCTGGTGTTCCTGGCGCTGGCCGGACGGTCCTTCGAGTTCGCCGAGGTGAAGATGATCGCCCTCGGCGGCGCGGTGATCGTACTCGGCTCGGGCCTGCTCGGCTGGCCGATCGCGCGGCTGATGGGCTATTCGCCCAAGACGCTGCTGCCGCCGATGATGTTCAAGAACGCCGGCAACATGGGCCTGCCGCTCCTGTTGCTGGCCTTTGGCGAGCGCGCCCTGCCGGCCGCCGTGATCCTCTTCCTGATCGAGAACGTCCTGCACTTCACGATCTCGACCTGGTGGCTCGGGCACAACGTGAAGCTGTGGAAGCTGTTCCGCGAACCCGTCTTCGCCGCCGGCATGGCGGGCATCCTGGTGAGCCTGTCGGGCTTCGCGCTGTGGCCGCCGCTCATGTCCGGGGTCAAGGTGATCGCCGACGTATCGACCGGGCTCATGCTCTTCTCGCTCGGCGTGCGCCTGAACACCGCGCCCTTCGCCGAATGGCGCATCGGCCTCGTCGGCGCCGTCGCGACGCCGCTCACCGGCATGCTGATCGCCTGGCTGTTCTGCCTCGGCTTCGGCCTGTCCTCCGCGGAGACGGACGTGCTCCTGCTGTTCGGCGCCCTGCCTCCGGCCGTCCTCAATTTCATGTTCGCCGAACGCTACGGACAGGAACCGCAGAAGGTCGCCTCGATCGTCATCATGGGGAACCTCGCCGCCCTCGTATTCATCTCGGCCGCGCTGGCGATCCGGCTTTCGAGCTGATCGCGCTCGCGAGCGGAAAACGCGTAAAACATCGCACAACAGCTCGGGTTCGCGCCCCGTCCGCCGCGCGCCTGGACTACGATATCCGAAACAGGCACGCCCGGCGGCCACGGGAACCGATAGGCGCCGCACCGGATCAACAACAGGCACGCCATTAGAACAGGACGGCGGCGCTGGCTCCCGCACACGGACCGCCCGCACGTCCCGCCACACCCCGGAGAGGAGACGATGGAAGGACCCGGCACTTCGCACGCAGAGGAGATCGCACGCCTGGAAGCCGAGCTCGCGCGCAGCCGCGCGACCGCGGAGCGTGCCCGCCAGCTCATCGAGACCGCCCCCGATGCCATCGTCGTCGTGGACGCCGACGGTCGCATCATCCTCGTCAATGCCCAGACCGAGCGGCTCTTCGGCTACGCGCGCGAAGAGCTCGTCGGCCAGTCGATCGAGATGCTGGTGCCGCAGCAATTGCGTGGCAACCACGTCGGCAAACGCAACGCCTATATCCGCCAACCCAGCGTGCGCCCGATGGGCACCGGGCTGGACCTCGCCGGGCAGCGCAAGGACGGCTCGCAGGTGCCGATCGAGATCAGCCTCAGCCCCCTCGGCAACGGCGACAACGTACTGATCTCGGCCGCGATCCGCGACATCAGCGAGCGCCGCGCCGCCCAGGAGGCGCTGCGCCAGGCACGCGACGAGCTCGAACTGCGTGTGCGCGAACGCACCGCCGAACTCGAGCAGGCCAATCGCGCCCTGCAGTCGGAGATGGAGGAGCGTGCCACGGCCGAGCGCGCGCTCCATCAGGCACAGAAGATGGAAGCCGTCGGGCAGCTCACCGGCGGCATCGCACACGATTTCAACAACCTGCTGACGGTGGTGATGGGCAACCTGCAGCTCCTCGCGCGCCGCGTGCAGGACGACCCCGCGGCGGCCGAGCTCATCAAGGGCGCGATGGATGCATCCTGGCGCGGCGCCGAGCTCAACCGGCGCCTGCTCGCCTTCTCGCGCAAGCAGCGCCTGGCCCCTGTGCCGCTGGACCTCAACGACCTCGTCGCCGGCATGACCAGCCTGCTGCAGCGCAGTCTCGGCGAGCACATCAACATCAAGTTCCACGCCGCCACGGACCTGCCGGCCGCGCTCGCGGATGTCACCCAACTCGAATCGGCGCTGCTCAACCTCGCAGTCAATTCACGCGACGCGATGCCCGAGGGCGGCTCGCTGACGATCGAGACCGGCGCCATGAGTCTCGACGAACACTACGCGGCGCTCGAAGGCGACGTGAAACCAGGCGCCTACGTGATGCTGGCCGTCTCGGACACCGGCTGCGGCATGCCGCCGGAAGTCGTCCAGCGCGCCTTCGACCCCTTCTTCACGACCAAGGAAACCGGCAAGGGCAGCGGCCTCGGCCTCGCGATGGTGTACGGCTTCGTGAAACAGTCCGGCGGCCACGTGAAGATCTACAGCGAGCCGGACACCGGCACCACGGTGAAGCTCTTCCTGCCGGTCATCGCCCGCCCAGCGGGCGCGCGGCCTGCCGACGCGCCCGCCCCCCGTCCCGACGCCTCCGGCAACGAGACCATCCTCGTGGTTGAAGACGAGGACAAGGTGCGCGAACTCGTATGCCGCGTGCTCGGCGCGCTCGGCTACCGCATCCTGCAGGCCGCCGACGGCAGGACGGCGCTCGCGCTCCTCGCCCAGGACCCCGGCATCGACCTGCTGTTCACCGACGTGGTCCTGCCCGGCGGCATGAACGGCCCCGAGATTGCCCGGCGCGCGCGGCGACTGCGCCCGGACCTGCGACTGCTCTACACCTCGGGCTACACCGGCAATGCCCTGCTGGAACTTGAGGCGATCCCCGGCGAGTTCCGCATGATCAGTAAGCCCTACGTGATCGAGGACCTCGCGCAGATGGTGCGCGAAGTCCTCGACACCCCGTCAATGTAGGCCTCAAGGCATCCTCAGGGCATGACCTCGACATACTCGTAGATCTCGCAGTCCGAGATCTCGCGCCGCACCGGCAGCGTCGCCCGCGCGTACCACGCGTGCGGGTCGCGCCGGTCGATCTCCGCGCCCATGAACTTGACCAGCTCGCAGATCGGCTCCACCACCCGCTCGCGGTAGGGCACATCGTCCTGCACATACCCGACGTACAGATTCTTCATGCAGTTGCGGCGGCAGAAGGACAACGCCTCGCAGCCCTCGCACGGCATCTCGGGCGCCGGCTGCAGTGGGCTCGGCTTCAGCCAGTTGGCGTTCAGGTCGCCGCTCTGCAACTCGGGAAGATGCGTCAGGTCCGGGCACGGGAAGATGCGCCCGTCCGGCAGGATGTTGAGGATGTGCGTAGACGAACGGCACTGCGTGTGCCCGCTGCACGCCTCACGCGCCCGCGACGGCAGCACCTTGTTGCGCACCGTGCCCATCAACGGGATGAACGGATACAGGCCGTCGACGGCGAAGAACTTGTCGATCAGCTGCACCAGCGCCTCCTTCTTGCGGCGCATGTGTTCGGGACGATAAAAGCCGTGCGCCTGGGCGAACTGCCAGTAAACGTAATCGAAGGTCGGCAGCAGGCTGTCGAGTTCCTCGAAGCTGATGTCCTCGTGCCCCCAGGTCACGCGCGCGGTGAGCTTGCCGCCGAGCTTGGGTCGGATCTTCTCGATGTTGGACGTGACCTTGCGATACACCCCTCGCCCACGGTAATGGTCGGTCGTGTGCTCCGCGCCATCCACCGACACCAGCACGTTGGAGAGCTTCGCCAGCACCGCGTCGGGCAGGCGGTGCAGCAACGTGCCGTTGGTCTGCAGCTGGTAGCGCCAGGTCGGGTGGCGCTCCATCAGGCCGACGATGAAGGGGATGTTCAGCGTCGGCTCGCCGCCGTAGAAGGTGACGTAGATCTCCTTGTCCGCGAGATGCGTTGCGACGAAGGCATCCAACGTGTCGAGCGAATACTGCGCCTTGCCCTGCGAACCGACGACATCGCCGACCGCGATGGAGCAGTACGAGCACTTCAGGTTGCAGGTCAACGTCGTGAAGATGTTCAGCTCGACGCGATTGCCGACGATGGGCGAACGCAGTTCCGGCGCATTCATGTGCGAGTCCGATTCCGAAGAAAGATTTACCCCCAACATTGGGGGCGGAGATTATAGCGGGGACCGCGCAATGCGGGGCGGGTCATCGCACGCGCACTCCGGAAGCCTTTCTCTGTGGGAGCGGCTTCAGCCGCGAATCGACGCTTGTCGGGCGTGAACGGTTGATTCGCGGCTGAAGCCGCTCCCACACGACCGCCCGTCGTCTCAGCGCAGCCTTTCCGCCAGATGCCGACGCACCGAAATCGCGCTGCCGAGCCAGCCGAGCAAGACCGCAAAACCGAGGATCGCCGCGCTCTCCAGAGGCCCCGGCCCGCTCAGCGCGAACACCGCGCCGTAGGTCTCCGCCAAGCTCGCGACGGGGCGGCCCAGCGCCTGCACCGTCGCCCACACGGTCGCCAGCGCCACGCACCCGCCAAGCAGGCCCTGCAGGCTGCCGAACCAGTAGAACGGGCGGCGGATGAAGGGGTCGGTCGCCCCCAGCAGGCGGCTCACATCGATCTCGTGGCGCTGCGTGAGGATCTGCAGCCGGATCGTGTTGAAGGTCACGATCACCAGCGCGAAGCCCAGCAGGCCCGCGAGCAGCAACACTGCCGAACGGCCCAGTCCCAGCAGCGCGTGCAGGCGCTTCACCCACGCGGAATCGAGCTGCACGTGGGCCACTCCCGGCCAGGCGGCGAAGCGCGCGTGCAGGCTGTCGTAGACGGCCGGATCCTCGCCGCGGGGCGTCACGATGAAGGCATCCGGCAGCGGATTCGCGGTCAGCCCGCCGAGCACGTCGCCCAGCCCGCTCTTCTCGAGCTGGCGCAGGGCCTCGTCCTTCGTCACATGCCGATACCCCGCGAGCTGCACATCGCCGCGCAGCCGCTTCTCGGCCGCCGCGATGTCCTCGGCCGACGCATCCTGCTTCATGAACACGCTGATCTCCGGCGTGCCGGACACCCCGCGCGCCAGCGACGCGACGTTGTCGATCAGCAGGTAGCCCGCCGCCGGCAGCGACAGCGCGATGCCCACCACCAGCGCCGACAGCAGCGTGCCCAGCGGCTGCGAGGCGAGGCGCCGCAGCGCCTGCGCAAAGGCCCGCCCGTGAAGATATAACCAGTTCATCATGCGCCCGCCCCCTGCAGCAGCCCCTTGTGCAGCACCAGCCGGCGCGGGCTGTGCTGCGCGAACAGGCGCTCGTCGTGCGTCGACACCAGCACCGTGACCCCCGCGGCATTGAAGGACTTGAACAGGCTTGCGATCTCGTTCGCGTAGGCCGTGTCGAGATGCGCGGTCGGCTCGTCGGCAATCAGGATGGACGGGCGATTCACGATCGCACGCGCGATCGCGACACGCTGCTGCTCGCCGCCCGACAGCCCCGCCGGCATCTCGCGCCCGCGCCCGGACAAGCCGACGCGCTCGAGCGCCGCCGCGACGCGCTTGGCCGCATCGCGCGGCGGATGCCCGGTGATGACCAGCGGCAGCATCACGTTGTCGTACACGCTGCGGTCGTACAGCAGGCGGTGCTCCTGCAGCACCAGGCCGAGATTGCGGCGCAGGTAGGGAATCGCGCGCGGGCGCAGCGCCGAGACGTCCTGTCCGTTGATGCTCACGCTGCCCGAAGTCGGCCGCTCGATCGCAGCGATCAGCTTCAGCAGCGTGCTCTTGCCCGCCCCCGAGTGGCCCGACAGCACCGCCAGCTCGCCGTGGCGGATCTCGAAACTGACCCCGGCCAGCGCCGTATAGCCGCCGGGGTACTGCTTCACGACTTCGTTGAAGACGATCATGCCGCGCCGCCGGCTCCTGCGACGGGTTCGAACAGCGCATCGACGAACTCGCGCACCTTGAACGGCTGCAGGTCGTCGATACCCTCGCCGACGCCGATGAAGCGCAGCGGTCGCGGATACTGGCGTGCGATCGCCGCGAGCACGCCGCCCTTGGCCGTGCCGTCGAGCTTGGTGACGACCAGCCCGGTAACGCCGATCGCGGCATCGAAGGCCTTCACCTGCGCCAGCGCGTTCTGGCCGATGTTCGCGTCGAGCACCAGCAGCACCTCGTGCGGCCCGGTCGGCTCGGCCTTCGCGATCACGCGACGCACCTTGGCGATCTCCTCCATCAGGTGGAGCTGCGTCGGCAGCCGCCCCGCGGTGTCCGCCAGCACGACGTCGATGCCGCGCGCCTTCGCCGCGTTGATCGCATCGAAGATCACCGCCGCGGCATCGCCGCCCTCCTGCGCGATCACCGTCACGTTGTTGCGCTCGCCCCAGGTCATGAGCTGCTCGCGCGCCGCCGCGCGGAAGGTGTCGCCGGCCGCGAGCAGCACACTCTTGCCCTGCGACTGGAAATACTTCGCCAGCTTGCCGATCGAGGTCGTCTTCCCGGAGCCATTCACACCCGCAATCATGATGATGTAGGGCGAATGCCCCGTCACCTCGAGCGGCTGCTCGAGCGGCTGCAGCAGCGCCAGCAGCTCGTCGGCGAGCGCCTTCTGCAACTGGTCGGCAGTCTCGAGCTTGTCGCGCTTCCAGCGCTTGCGCAGCTCATCCAACAGATGCTGCGTCGCCTCGACGCCGCAATCGGCCATCAGCAGCGTCGTCTCGAGCTCTTCGAGCAGATCCTCGTCGATCTTGCGCAGCCCGAACAGGCTCGCAAGGCCGCCGCCGATCTGCTGGCGCGTGCGGGACAGGCCCGCCTTCAGCCGCTCCGCCCAGGAACGCTTGACCACCGGCTCGGGCGCGGGCTCGACCACCGGCGCAGGCACCGATGCGGGCGCGGACGGCGTGGCGGACGGCGCGACCTCGGCCTGCGGTTGCTCGACCGGCTCGGGCTTCGGGGACTTCTTCAGGAAACCAAACATGCTCACTCGGGTCTGTTGTGAGGTTTTAACGACGGCGGACGCCGAGCCGCCAATAACGCTAAGATGCGGCTTCGCGTCGAATCGGATGCCCGAACCACGGGCGACGTGAACCGCAAATTCTACCAGATGCAGGACATGTCCATGTTTCGCCAGACCTTTCCACGCGCCGCACTCGTGGCCGCCGCATTCGCCGTGGCGGCCGGCCCCCTGCAAGCCAATCCGTACGAGACCACGCTTGCGAACGGCATGAAGATCATCGTCAAGGAAGACCGCCGCGCCCCGTCCGTCGTCCACATGGTGTGGTACGGCGTCGGCGCGATGGACGAGCCCGCCGGCGTCTCCGGCATCGCCCACCTGCTCGAGCACATGATGTTCAAGGGCACCGACAAGGTCGGTCCGGGCGAATTCAACAAGCGCGTCGCCGCGGTCGGCGGCCGCGACAACGCCTTCACCTCGCACGACTACACGGCCTACTTCCAGCAGATTCCGTCCGCGCGCCTCGCAGACGTGATGCAGCTCGAAGCCGACCGCATGAGCAACCTGAAGATCACCGACGCCAACTTCAAGCCCGAGCTCGACGTCGTGAAGGAAGAGCGCCGCCTGCGCACGGACGACCAGCCGCGCTCGCTCGTCAGCGAACAGCTGATGGCGACCGCGTTCCAGGCCAACCCCTACGGGCGCCCGATCATCGGCTGGATGACGGACCTCGACACGATGACCGCGGAAGACGCGCGCAAGTGGCACAAGACGTGGTACACGCCGAACAACGCGCGCCTGGTGGTGGTCGGCGACGTCGATCACAAGTCCGTGTTCGACATGGCGCGCAAGCACTACGGCGCGATCAAGGCGCGCCCGCTGCCGCCGCGACGCATCACCACCGAGCCCGAGCAGCTCGGACCGCGCGAGACCGTCGTGAAGGCGCCCGCCGAGCTGCCCTACCTCGCGCTCGCATGGCGCGCGCCGACGCTGCGCGACCCCGAGAACGACCGCGACGTGCACGCGCTGAAAGTACTCGCCGCAATCCTCGACGGCTACGACGGCGCCCGCCTGCCGCGCCGCCTGGTGCGCGAGAACCAGGTCGCCGTATCCGCCGGCGCCGGCTACGACGGCACCGGGCGCGGCCCGCAGCTCTTCGTCATGGACGGCTCCCCCGCCGCCGGCAAGACCGTCGCAGACGTGGAGGCCGCGCTGCGCGCCGAGATCGAACGCATCCAGAAGGAAGGCGTCGCCGAGGACGAACTGCGCCGGGTCAAGACGCAGACCGTCGCCGGCCAGGTCTACAAGCGCGACTCGCTGATGGGCCAGGCGATGGAGATCGGTTTCCTCGAAGCCACCGGCCTGTCCTGGCGCGACGACGACAAGCTCCTCGAAGGCATCCGCAAGGTCACCGCCGAGGACGTCCAGGCCGTCGCCCGCAAGTACTTCACCGACAACACCCTCACCCGCGCCCGCCTCGACCCGCTGCCGCTGCCCGCCGACGCGAAGCCGCGCGCGACCGCCCCGGGAGCGAGGCACTGACATGCAGACGAAGCCCATGACCGCGTTCTTCCGTCCAAATTTCCGTCCGTTCCGCACCCTGCTCGCCTTAGCCGCCCTGCTCGGCCCGCTCGCGAGCCCGAACGCCGCCGCCGGCCCGGACATCAAGCACTGGAACGCCGCAACCGGCGCGCGCGTGTATTTCGTCGAGAGCCACGCGCTGCCCCTCATCGACATCCAGATCTCCTTCCCCGCCGGCAGCGCCTACGAACCCGACGGCGCCACGGGCGTCGCCAGCCTCACCCGCAGCCTGCTCGACGCCGGCACCGAAGGGCTGAACGAGCAGGAGATCGCCGAGCGCATCGCCGACACCGGCGCGCGCATCGGCGGCGGGGCCGACACCGACATGGCGACGCTGTCGGTGCGCACGCTGTCAAGCGCCGCCGAGCGCGATGCCGCGATCGCGCTCGCCGCCCGCCTGCTCGCAAAGCCGACCTTCCCTGCCGACATCCTCGAACGCGAACGCGCGCGCGCAATCGCCGGCCTCAAGGAATCGCTCACCCAGCCCGACACCCTCGCGTCGCGCCGCTTCATGGCGATGATCTACGGCAGCCACCCCTACGGCCGCTCCGTCACCGTGGAATCGCTGCAAGCCATCACGCGCGACCAGCTGCAGGCCTTCCACCGCACCCACTACACCGCAGGCAGCGCCGCGGTGACCATCGTCGGGGACGTCAGCCGCGACGAGGCCGATGCCATCGCACGCCAGCTCACCGAGGACCTCCCCGCCGGCACCGCGCCCGCGCCGATCGCCGCACCGCAACTGCCCGCACGCAGCAGCGAGCACATCGCCCACCCCTCGGCGCAGGCCCACATCCTGATGGGCATGCCCGGCATGAGCCGCGACGATCCGGACTACTTCCCGCTGCTCGTCGGCAACTACGTGCTCGGCGGCGGCGGCTTCGTGTCGCGCCTGACCAGGGAAGTGCGCGAGAAGCGCGGCTTCGCCTACAGCGTGTCGAGCTACTTCATGCCGCTGCGCGTCGCCGGCCCCTTCGAGATCGGCCTGCAGACCCGCGGCAGCCAGGCGGAGGAGGCACTCAAGGTCATCAACGGCGTCCTCGACGACTTCGTCGCCAAGGGACCGACGCCCGCCGAGCTCAAGGCCGCGCGCGACAACATGGTGAATGGCTTCGGCCTGCGCCTCGACTCCAACCGCAAGATCCTCGACTACGTCGGCATGATCGCCTTCTACCAGTTGCCGCTCGACTGGCTCGAGACCTACCCGAAGAAGGTCGCGGCGGTCACCGTGGAGTCGGTACGCGACGCCTTCGCCCGCCGCGTCAAGGCGGAGCACCTCGTCACGGTGGTCGCCGGCGGCGACGGCGACAACGGCACTGGCAGCGCAGCCCCTGCGGCGAAGAAGGCAGGCCACGGCAAGTGAGTCGGGTTCGCATCGTCGGCGGCGCATGGCGCTCGCGTCTCCTTGAAGTCGCGCACGTCCCCGGCCTGCGCCCGACACCGGACCGCGTGCGCGAGACGCTGTTCAACTGGCTGGGGCAGGACCTGGACGGCCTCAGCTGCCTCGACCTCTTCGGCGGCTCGGGCATCCTCGGCTTCGAGGCGGCCTCGCGCGGGGCCGAGCGTGTCGTGATCGTGGAGTCGGACGCGCGCGCCTTCGCGGCACTGCGCCAGGCCGCAATGACCCTGCAAGCGTCGCAGGTGGAGCTCATTCGCGGCGATGCGCTAAAATTCGCGCAAACCACCTCCGACAGGTTCGACGTGGTGTTCCTCGACCCGCCCTACAACCAGGGCTGGCTCGAGCGGCTGGAGCCCTGGCTCGGCCGGGTGCTGAAGCCGGACGGCTGGATTTACGCCGAATCTGAAGCAGCAGTGACTGAACTGGCAGGATTGAGCACGGTCAAGGCGGGCCGCGCCGGCCAGGTGCATTTTCATCTTCTGCATGGGAGGCAGGAATGAGGGAAGGGGTGGCGATCTATCCGGGGACCTTCGACCCCTTCACGCGCGGGCACGAGGATCTCGTGCGGCGCGCGTCGCTGCTGTTCAACAAGGTGGTCGTCGCCGTCGCCGAAAGCCGCGGCAAGGGGCCGATCTTCACGCTCGCCGAACGCGTCGAGATCGCCCGCGAGGTCGTGGCGCCGTTCGGCAACGTGGACGTCATCGGCTTCGACGGCCTGCTCATGGATTTCCTGCGCGCCCAGAACGCGCGCCTGATCCTGCGCGGCCTGCGGGCCGTGTCGGACTTCGAGTACGAATTCCAGATGGCCGGAATGAACCGGAAACTCTTTCCCGACGTCGAAACGGTATTCTTGACGCCGGCGGAGGAATACATGTTCATCTCGGCCACGATGGTTCGCGAAATCGCCCGCCTGGGTGGCGATGTCAGCAAGTTCGTGCAGCCGGCCGTCTATCAGCGGCTGCTGCAGAAAGTTTCAGTGAAGTGAATACGAGGAATTGAAAGATGGCTCTGATGATTACGGACGAATGCATCAACTGCGATGTGTGCGAGCCGGAATGTCCCAATGGCGCGATCTCGCAGGGTGACGAGATCTACGAGATCGATCCGAACAAGTGCACCGAGTGCGTCGGCCACTTCGACGAGCCGCAGTGCCAGCAGGTCTGCCCGGTCGACTGTATCCCGCTCAACCCGGATGTGGTCGAGACCAAGGAACAGCTGATGGAGAAGTTCGTCCGCCTGACCGGCAACAAGGCCTGAACTCCCCGGCCGGCGCCGGAGGATTCACGAAAAAGCGGACCGAAACGGTCCGCTTTTTCGTTCACGCCCCCCCCCCGGGGCGACATGCGTCCCCGGCCCCCGGGGCACTCAGGCCGCGCGGCCCTGCATCATCGCGGCGTCGGCCGCGACCGGCGCCGCCGCCCCCAGCGCCGCGTGGATACCGCCGGCGATCTCCTTCAGTTCCGCCAGTTGTGCGAGCATGGCCGCTTCGGCCTGCTCCAGTTCCGCGACGCGCTCCTCCAGCGTATCGGTCGCCTGATGGATGCGCTTGACGCTCTCGAGGCGGCGCTTCAACTGCAGCTGGTACTCGCGCACCTGCGTCTCCAGCGGCGACATCACCGCGCGCAGCCACTGCTCGACGTCGCGGTTCGCCACCTCGAAGGTCCGCCGCGCCTCGACCGCCACGGTCTCGAAGAACTTCTGCGTCAGCGTGTGCTTCTCGGTCGTCACCAGCGCCAGCGCGGAGTTGATCTGGCGATTGAAGGCCGACTCGAGCCGGTCGAGTTCGCGCTCGTAGCGCAGCGTCGAGAAGGCCTCGGGCGCCGCGAGCTTGAGCCCGTGCTCGACGCTGAAGCGCTTGTACATGCTGTCGAGCATGCGCGTGATCTCGGCGATCTCGTCCGCCGAGCGCGCCAGGTTGCCGCGCAGCGAAAAGAAGAAACTCTCCATCGCCTGGCGCAGGCCCTTCGTGAAGGTCGATTCCAGCATCGCCTCGCGCGTGCGCCGCGTCTCGTCGCGCAGCGCATCCATGCCCAGATGCCCCAGCAGGTTGTTTGTCAGCGTCGAGAACACGCTGCGCACCGCGTAATACTTCTGCAGCCCCTGCTCGAACTCCGTCTTCTCGCTGCGGATCTTGCGCATCATGTACTCGATCACGCTCTGGTTCTTGCCGCGCAGGTCGGTCAGCTCCTGCAGCTGCTCGCGCAAGCCGCTGAGCCGCGCGCCGAGCAGCCTATCGGTCTGCGTCACCAGGTCGTCGACCTCCGCGAGCGTGCTGTCGCGCACGATCACCTGCTTGGTCGGCAGCAGGTCCTCGGCCAGCGCTCGTTCCAGCTCGCCCAGACGACTGCGCTCGACCAGCGCGGCATCGCCGGAAATCCGTCCCACCAGCCCCTTCTGTGCCGACACCGGGAACACCGTCGTCTCGGGAACCTCCAGCGTCTCCGCGACCGAGCTCACCTGGCGCGCGATCTCCGCGTCGATCTGCGCCTCATCGCGCAGCCCGTCCCACAGGCCGTCGATCTTGTTCAGCACCACGAGCCGTCCCTTGCGCCGGTTCTGCCCGCCCTGCACGTATTCGCGCCACACCGCCATGTCGCTCTGCGTGACACCGGTATCGGCCGCCAGCACGAACAGCACCGCGTGGGCATTGGGCAGCAGCGACAGGGTCAGCTCCGGCTCCGCGCCGATCGCGTTGAGGCCCGGCGTGTCGAGCACGACCAGCCCCTGCTCGAGCAGCGGATGCGGGAACTGGATCACCGCGTGGCGCCAGCTCGGGATCTCGACCATGCCGTCGGCACCCGGCTTGAGGCCCGTCTCGCCCTTCTCGTCGATGTCGAAGCCCAGGCGCGACGCAAGTTCGGTCGCCACCCGCTCGGTTTCGCCGACGCGCGCAAAAGCCTGCTGCAGGTCCGTGAGCGACCCCGCATCGAGCCGCAGCACCATCCACTCTTCCGGGAACTGCTTGAGTTCGCTCACGCTCGCATGCGTCGCGCGCGTGCGGATCGGCAGCATGCGGATCTCGGCGCGCGCACCCGGCGTCCACTGCAGTTCGGTCGGGCACATCGTCGTGCGCCCGGCGCTCGACGGCAGCACGCGATCGCCGTGAGCGGAAAAGAAGATCGCATTGATGAGTTCGGACTTTCCGCGCGAGAACTCGGCCACGAAGGCCACCGTGAGCTTGTCGTCGCGCAGGCGGTCGAGCACGTACTGCAGCCGCAGGTCGCCCTGCACGTCGCCGAGCTCGTTGCGCGACAGCCACTGGCGCAGGCGCGCGACCGCCCCCGCCGCATCGGCACGCCACTGGCTGTAAGCGGAAAATTGATCCACGAGGGTCATGAAGGTCTCGCTCGCGCGGTCCCGCAGGCAGGGCGCGCACAGGTTTCAGATCCTGTGAGCATAGCGCCGAATCGGGCGCCATCCAATGCGTGGGCGCACGGGCTCGACCGGCGGCGCACCGGCGCCGACGAACGACATCCGCGGCCGACTACGCGTCGTCGCCGCCATTCCGGTCACATGCGCTGGCAGCGCGGGCAGAAGAAGGTCGAGCGCTGGCCGCACACCACCCGCTGCACGCTCGTCCCGCACACACGGCACGGCAGCCCTTCGCGGCCGTAAACGAAGTACTCCTGCTGGAAGTAGCCCTTCTTCCCGTCGCCGCCGACGAAGTCCCGCAGTGTGCTGCCCCCGGCGGCGATCGCCGCCAGCAGCGTCCCGCGCACCGCCTCGGCGAGGCGCCCCACACGCCGCGGCCCGACGCTTCCGGCCGGCGCCAGCGGATGGATGCCCGCGCGGAACAGGCTCTCCGACGCATAGATGTTGCCGACCCCGACGAGACGATGGCCGTCCATCAGCGCCTGCTTGATCGGCGCCCGCACGCCCTTGAATGCACGGTGCAGCCACGGGCCGGAGAACTCTTCCCCGAGCGGCTCGACGCCGAGGCGCGCGAGCAGCGGGTGCGCGAGCGCATCGCCCGGCTGCCACACGACCAGCCCGAAGCGCCGCGGATCGCGCAGACGCAGCGCCCGGTCGCCGAAGACCAGATCGACGTGATCGTGCACACCCGGCGGCTGGTCCGCATCGACCACCCGCAGGCTGCCCGACATGCCCAGATGCACGATCACGCTGCCGGCGGGAAAATCGAGCAGCAGGTACTTCGCCCGCCGCCGCACGCCCTGCAGCGGCGCGCCGGCGACGCGCTCGCCCAGGTCGGGCGGCACGGGCACGCGCAGCCGGCCGTTGCGCACGCGCACGCCGGTCATGATCCGGCCGTCGATCGCCGGGCGTATGCCGCGGCAGGTCGTTTCGACTTCAGGCAATTCAGGCATTCACGACACTCGAAATCACTGGAGACAAACTGCGGGAAACGGCCCATACAGCCGCCGCGCTTGCCCGCCAACGAAGAAACTGCATAACATCGGGCGAACGCATCCGCATTCGGGCCTTCTAACGGACGACTGCCGACGCACCGCGGCAACAGCATACGTCAGACACGACCGCATGGCCGGTTTGAAGTTCGTGCAATCCCCTCTGGGCCAAGTACATGAATCGCCTCATCTCCTCGTTCGCTTCCGGTCTGGGACTGGCCATCGCGCTGGCCTTCCCGGCCTCCGCCCAGTCAGCACCCGCCCAGTCAGCACC
>NZ_WTVK01000328.1 GCF_012910805.1 Aromatoleum evansii | reverse complement strand
TGGCTTTGAGCGTGGCGCCGTTGTCGCCGTGCAGCACCGGTTTGGTCGCCAGCGCATGCACGCCTTCGGCCAGCGCGGTGCGCTTGGCGAGATGGGCGGCGTGCTCGGCGTCGTCGGTGTCGTGGATTGAAGCTGTCCCCGTTTGATGGACGCCATCAAGGGCACTGCGGCAGCAAGTTATCCACGGGCGCGCGCCTGCGGCGCCTCATACGCAGGCAGAGCGCGCGGCGGTGGATAACTTGCGGTGCCGACCG
>NZ_WTVK01000327.1 GCF_012910805.1 Aromatoleum evansii | reverse complement strand
GGGGGCGACCAGATCCACGAAGCCGTCTAACGTCCGCCCCTTGCTCATCCACCACCTGATCAGTTCGGCACGCCCAACGGTGGTCGCCAGATCAACGGAAGCCTGAAGCTCGGGTAGCGTGAGCGCGAGCGCATGTAATCCACACGTGATCACCAACGGCTGATCCTGCTCGACCAACGGCGATGCCTCGGCATACATCCCGGGGGCGACCAGATCCACGAAGCCGTCTAACGTCCGCCCCTTGCTCATCCACCACCTGATCAGTTCGGCACGCCCAACGGTGGTCGCCAGATCAACGGAAGCCTGAAGCTCGGGTAGCGTGAGCGCGAGCGCATGTAATCCAC
>NZ_WTVK01000326.1 GCF_012910805.1 Aromatoleum evansii | reverse complement strand
TGATTGGGCTGATAATAAAAGTTAGGCGACTTAACTTAAGCTCATTTCAATATTAAAATACGGTACAGATAGGAAACTTAAATATTCTTATCTGTACCGTTTTTTATAAATCATTCTTTATAGAAACCAAAAAATCCAAGCGCTTCAGGCATAACTGTATACCTCTTAGCACTTGGATTTTAATTATTTGTGACGTATTACACGCATTACTTTAGAAAGTGATTCCCAAAGCGAATTATCTTTACGATAAACTAAAAAGCGTGGTTCCCAATTCGGATTATATTTAGATTTATAACGACGTAATCCTTGGAAACGATATAGACCGTTGAAATGTTCAAAGACACGGCCTGCAAGTCGTTCTCTTAAATATGAATAATGC
>NZ_WTVK01000325.1 GCF_012910805.1 Aromatoleum evansii | reverse complement strand
GAGGGCAAGAAGCGCATGAAGATGGTCGGTTCCGTCGAGGTGCCGCAGGAGGCCTTGATCGCCGCGCTCAGCCAGGGCGAGTCGGCGGAGAAGAAGAAGTGAGCAAGCCCGGTTACGTTCCGGGTGCGACGTCCGGCCAGCCGTCGGAGGGCGCGGGGGAGCACCCGCAGGTCGGGCCGCGCCCACTCGCACGCACGCGCTCGTTCACGCGCCGCGGCGGCCTGATGCCGGAGCGTCACCATCGTGCGCTGAGTGACAACGGTGAGCAGTACGTCCTCGACGTTCCCCGCAAGCCGGGGACGACCGAGCCCGTCGATGGTTTCCGGCTCGACATCGCCGAGGTGTTCGGACGCCGGGCGAAGCTCGTCGTCGAGATCGGTT
>NZ_WTVK01000324.1 GCF_012910805.1 Aromatoleum evansii | reverse complement strand
GTACGCGAGCGTCGCCGTCGTCATCCCCGACGAGCCGGGTGCGCTCGGTCGCGTGTTCACGGACGTGGGGGAGACCGGCATCAGCGTCGAGGACATGCGCCTCGAGCACGACGACGCCGTCGCCGCCGGTCTGCTCGAGCTCAGCGTCGTGCCGCTGCGCGCTCAGACCCTCGTCAGCGCGCTCAGCGCGCGGGGGTGGGCCGCCCACCTCGTCGAGACCGCCTAGAATCTGCGTTCATGACAAGCGTGGCGAACGGCATCCGGGTAGCGATCGACGGGCCCTCAGGTTCGGGCAAGTCGAGTGTGAGCAAGAAGGTGGCGGCGCACCTCGGCATCGGCTACCTCGACACGGGCGCGATGTATCGCGCGCTCACCTGGTAC
>NZ_WTVK01000323.1 GCF_012910805.1 Aromatoleum evansii | reverse complement strand
TATTTGGAGTGTCAATAGAATGACAGGCATCATCTAAAAGCATGGCTTGCCGATGAACCGGAATGACAAAGCTCAGACTGAGCAGAACCTGGCTGTGCCGGAGCGGCGCGGCCGCGGCCGGCCGCAGCTCCGCTCCGACGACGAGACGCGCGCGCTGATCTACGAGGCCGCGCGGCGCGAGTTCTCCGAGCGCGGCTTCGCGGCGGCAAGCATCGCCGACGTCGCCTGCCGCGCCGGCGTCTCCACCAAGACCCTCTACCGGCTGATCCCGACCAAGCTGGCGCTGTTCGAAGGCATGGTGACTGACCGGGTCGACCGGTTCGTCTCCATCGTGAATCTCGGCGCCTGCGACGGCCGCAACGTCGCTGCAGCCCTGGAGAC
>NZ_WTVK01000322.1 GCF_012910805.1 Aromatoleum evansii | reverse complement strand
GTCCGCCATCATCGACGGTCGCGAGCGAGGGAGTCAGCGATGACCGACCACCATGTCGAGACTGCGCCCGAATCGGCGGTTGTCGCACCTGACGCGGGTCGCACAGACGGACGCCACCCACTCGACGTCCTCGCCGAGCACGAGTTCGTCAGCCGCGGCGACGAACTCGTGGCCCGTCGCATCGCCCGCGCCGTGGGTGAACGCGACGGGTGGCCGCTCGCGCTGCTCGCTCTCGCCGTACGCGCGGCCCGAGAAGGATCGAGCGCGCTCGACCTCACAGGCGTCGCCACGACGGGCGCCGAGGTCGCGCGTGACCAGGAGGACGAGGTCGACCTCGCGGTGGCGACGCTCGCCGAGGTGATCGCCGTGCCCGACCCTGCGG
>NZ_WTVK01000321.1 GCF_012910805.1 Aromatoleum evansii | reverse complement strand
TGACGAGATCCTTCGTTCGGTCGACGATGCGCACCCGCCCCGTCTCGTCCTGGATGCCGATGTCGCCGGTGCGGAACCATCCGTCCTGCAGGGCTTCGGCGCTCGCGGCCGGGTTGTTCCAGTAGCCGGCGAAGATGGCGTGGCCGCGGCAGACGACCTCGCCGCGTTCGCCCGGCGGCAGCAGCTCGACGCGTTCGGGCACCGTCAGGTCGGCGATGCCCATGTCGATGCCCCACAGCGCGTGTCCGACGGTGCCCGGTTCGACGCCGAGCGCCTCCTGGTTCGACGTGATCGACGGCGAGGTCTCGCTGAGGCCGTAGCCTTCGTGGATCTTCGTCGAGAACACCCTCTCGAACTTCTCGAGCACGGCTACGGGCAGCGA
>NZ_WTVK01000320.1 GCF_012910805.1 Aromatoleum evansii | reverse complement strand
GCTACGGGTGGATCTTCGGCGTCGGGGACGGCACGAGCAACGTCGGCCTCGGCATCCTCAACACCTCGAAGGCGTTCGGCAAGACCGACTACCGCGAGGTCATGCGCCGCTGGGTCGCGACGATGCCGCCCGAGTGGACGTTCGGCGACGCGACGATGGTCGGCGACATCCGCGGAGCGGCGCTGCCGATGGGCTTCAACCGCACCCCGCACTACGCCGACGGCCTCATGCTCGTCGGCGACTCCGGCGGCATGGTCAATCCGTTCAACGGTGAGGGCATCGCGTACGCGATGGAGGCCGCGCGCCTCGGTTCGAGCGTCGTCGCGGACGCGTTCGGCGCCGCGAAGAACGGCGGCGACGTCGCCCGCGAACGCATCCTCGC
>NZ_WTVK01000319.1 GCF_012910805.1 Aromatoleum evansii | reverse complement strand
ACGAAGAACCGAAGGCCGACGGCCCGCCGGGCGCCACCCCGGCAACGGCGATCACCGACGACAGCGCTGCGCCGGAGACGGAGGCCGCAACCCCGCAGACACCCGAGGAAGCGGCGCGCCACGAGGGCGAGTCGTCGGACCCGCTGCCCTCCGATCTGTCTGACGCCGCGCAGATCGCCGAGGACGACGACGACGAGGTCATCGCAGAGAAGTTGCGACGCCAGGGCGTGCGCCTCGGCAAGGGCGGAGTCGCGCCACGCGTCTTCTGGCCGGCACTCATCGTCATCCTGGCGGTGGCCGTGCTCGGCGTCGCCTTCCCCGACGGCACCGGTGAGGTGCTGACGAACATGCAGTCGTGGATCGTCACGAACTTCGGCTGGTA
>NZ_WTVK01000031.1 GCF_012910805.1 Aromatoleum evansii | reverse complement strand
GCTGGGGGGCAGGGCGGGCGGTGAGCGGAGGCCTCGCGGCCATGTCCTGCTGGTCGCCGCAGGCGTAGCCGCCATCCGGTGACAGCTTTATTCGAAAATCAGCGAGATGGCCTACTTCTCCAACTGGGCCTGAACTGTCGTTCGTTATGCCGCAATCGGATGGCTGCTTTGTAGCCGCAAACGGTCATGATCGTACACTTGTTCCACGCATCCTTTGCTTGGCACGTTGACGCTCATGTCACCCCTTAGTCGCCGTGACACGCCGAGCCAGTCACCGAGTTGCTCCACGGTATACTGATTAAATTGATCTTTGCATAAGCCGGCAGTCACGCACATAGAGAAATGAAGCGAACCTTTAGAGAACTTCACAAATCCCAACGGGTGGCTGATGGCTTCACCAGCGCTTGGAATCAAGACTTTCGTGCTGATGGTATTAGCTGGACTGAGCTACTAAAGTTTCCTCGAATACTTTTGGTCTCCGAAGCCGGTGCCGGCAAGAGCTACGAGTGCGAACAACAGGCTTCCTCGCTGTTCGATCAGGGTGAAGCAGCTTTCTTCCTCCCACTCGAACGGTTAGCGGCAGGCGGTGTGGCCTCGGTCCTGTATGGACGGCACTTGCAGCGCTTCCAGCAGTGGCAGGTCTCGTCGTCACAGGGCGCCTACTTCTTCTTGGACTCTATCGATGAACTGCAACTTGTTCATGGATCCTTCAGGGATGCGCTCACGCGCTTGGCCCACGATCTTGACGGCGCCCTCGGCCGAGCAACGATCGTCGTGACATCTCGACCGGTCGCGATTGATCGTCGAGCATTCAAGGAGATCCTTCCTGTACCGGAGCCCGCAAGCGAGACCCTGGACGGTGAAGAGTTTGTTCGCATTGCGATTCATGGCCCGAAGGAAGAAAGGCTGGATCAGCCTCTGCCGTTCATAGAGGTCGAACTCCTGCCACTTACTGATCAGCAGATCATTGAATTTTCACGCGATCGAGGCGTTGTGGTGCCGGAGGCTCTGCTGTCTGCCATCGACGCTAAACATGCCAGCGATTTTGCCCGCAGGCCGCAGGATCTCATTGAGCTCTGTGACGACTGGCGAGATCATGGCCAGATCCGCTCCCACTTCGAGCAAGTCAAGAGCCATGTCGTTGCCCAATTGGCTACACGGCCAGATAGAAGAGAGAAAGCTGAGCTGTCTGTCGAAAAGGCAAGGCAGGGTGCGCAACGGCTCGCGCTGGCCACCATCCTCGGCCGGCGTCTGACCATCCGCTATAGCGCAGGCGCGGACACGGAAGATTCCGGAGACGCTCCCATTGATCCCCGCCCACTGCTTCAGGGCTGGACAGCGAAAGAGATCGCTGCACTCCTGGAGCGCCCAATATTTGCAGAGGGGGGCTACGGGCGCGTCCGCTTTCACCATCGCTCCGTAATGGAATATCTGGCCGCGTGCCAAATCCACCAACTGATCGAGTCCGGGATTATCTCTGAGTCCTCGGCCAAACGGCTCATTCTCGGCTTGGCCAACACCAATGACAGACTGCTGAAGCCATCCATGCGGCCGGTTGCCGGTTGGCTCTCCTTGATTCGCCGAGACATTTTCGACGCGGTCTTGGTGGTAGAACCGAGCACTCTGCTGACGCATGGCGACCCAGAGTCGCTGACTGATTCACAACGCGAGCGTGCATTGCTAACGTTTGTTGAACGTTACGGAAAGGGGCAGTGGCGCGGCCTTAAGGTTCCAGATCTCCAGGTGGCCCGATTGGCGCAGGCAGCGCTTTCGGACACGATCTTGGCCGCGTGGAACAGCGGTGTTGAGAATCCAGAGGTTCGCGAGCTCCTGCTACGATTGATTTCAGCCGGCCGCTTCCAGACGTGCGCCGATCTTGCTGCCGCCGTCGCTCGCAACGCCGCATGTAGCGATCGAGAGCGATTCGAAGCTCTTGTTGCCCTGTCTAGCCTCGGTGACGGGCGACTTGGTGCATTCATCGAAGCCGCCGTCACGCTTGCGCCGGGCTGGACCGCACGCGTGGCTCGATGGATTGGGACTTTGCTTTATCCGGAGCATGTCGGCGACGCTCAGTTGCTTCAGCTACTTTCAAGTGTCCGTGTCGAATCTAGACGAGGCATCGACTATGCTGCCAGCGTCGCACTCGTCATCGAAAAGGCCGACTTGAGCACCGACCGGCTCGAAGCTCTTCTGCCCGGCCTGTTAGCTCTTACGCGCAGCAATGTCGAAGTCAGAGACGATGAGCTCGTCGACCGTGAAGGGCAATTGGAAGCGTCGACCATCCTGCGAGCCTTGTGCATTCGCCTGCTACAGCATGGCTCGAGGAGCAACGAATTGATCCAGGCGTCTGTGCTCGCGCTGCGAGCTTCGGATCTGGGCACAGGATTGCGAAAAGGAGGCACCGAGCTTCGCGCACTCCTTGACTCGCTTCCGTCGGACCTGAGGCGACAAGCCTTTGAAGCCGACCTTGCCTGGATCGCCTTGTTCAAGTCGGAGCGGGACGTACGGTACCGATATGTACGCTTGGTCTACGAGGGGGCGCTCTCCTACACCATGGAGAGGGACTGGCAGTGGGTGATTGACGCGCTATCAGAGCCAGAGGCTGCCGCCGAAAGTCGTGCGGTTCTGCTACAGCTGGCTGTGCATCTTGCTGCAGCAGGCAGTGATGGCGAAGCTGAATTCGACGCCATTCGCCGCGCTGTTGCGGAATCACCCGCTCTAATAACTCAGTTGAACGAGGCAATCGAGGCCAACAAGCCAAGCGAGGCGATTCTCCGTATGCAGGAGGAGCAGCGCAAGAGCAAAGAACGGCAGCAAAGGAAGCTTGTAAGTCAGCGGGAGGATTGGCTCGCCTTTTGGAGTGAAGTCGCCAATAGACCCGCCCTGGCACTGGCGCCAGGGCGATTAGATTCGACGGTATGGAACCTGTGGCTCGTCCTGCGCAAGAAGGGGCGTGGTGGTGATGAAGGCCGATGGGATCGTGCCTTCCTGGAAGCGCACTTCGGACACGAAGTGACGAATGCCGTAAGACGAGCTTTGATGTGCTATTGGCGGAGCATGACGCCGTCGGTGCGGAGTGAACGCAAGGTCGGAGAGAAAAACACCTACTTGGTGGTTTGGTCGATCGGTTTGATGGGCATCTATGCCGAGGCCGAGGATCCGGCTTGGGCTATCAAGCTTAGCAGAGATGAGGTCGAGTTGGCGGCGAGGTATTCGCTGCTCGAGCTCAATGGGCTTCCTAACTGGCTGGTGGCATTGGCGGAAGCGCATGCCGCTCTAGTGGAGCGCGTCATTGGTGATCAACTTGATGATGAGCTGGCAGAACCTCCAGGCAAGGAGCGGTGGCATTCCATGTTGCTTCAAGACCTGCGACACGGACCCGCGCAAATCACCCGGCTCCTCCAACCTCGACTGGCTGCGTGGTTCAGCGGGCCTGGCGAAGAGCTGATGCAACTTCCGCATAGTGAGTCTGGCGAGAGCAAGTTGGATCAAGTTGTCCGCGTCCTGATCACGCACGGCGATCAATCAATCCGCAGCGGAATTGAAGACGTTGCCGCCAAGCAGCTTGAGGCTGCGGGCAATGGCCCCTTCCTCTTCTTTTGGTTGCCCGTGCTTTGCGGCCTCAACCCGGCACGAGGCACTGCAAAGTTGCTTGAGGTCTTGGACGGGCTGCCGGTCGAGCAAGACGGCATCGCCGTCAGGGCGATTGGGAGTCTGTTCAACGAACGCCGGACGGAAGGCTCAACTGATTGGGGCTCGACTCTGACGGCTGACTCGCTTCTGGATCTGACGATTGCCATTTACCGGCATGTCAAGCCAGAGGATGATCTTGAGCATGAGAGCGCTTACTCACCGGGCTCTCGGGACTTCGCTGAGGACGGGCGACGTTACGTCTTCGACGCACTTATGCAGACGAGTGGACCAGAGGCTATGCGCGCCAAGCTGGCGCTCGCGGCGCATCCAACGTTTGGCCAGTTGAGGGATCGGATCGCAGCACTGGCGCAGGAGCGTCTGGCTGCTGAGGTTGACTTCAGCATTTTCGAAGTATCCGAGCTGGCCGGACTGTTCCAAGGAAAGGAACTGCCACCAAAGACCGGCACCGACATGGCGCAGTTGCTCGTCGATCGGCTTGATGACTTACAGGAGTTGATGCTCCGGGACACTGGACCTCGCGCAACGTGGGCAGCAGTGAATGACGAGAATACGCTTCGTCCGGCAATCGCTCGAGAACTCGAAGTTGCGGCACGGAGCGCCTACACCGTCGACCAAGAGGCCGTCACTGTTGATGGAAAGGAGACTGACATTCGACTTAGGTCCCTCTCCGGTCATCAGGCGACCATTGAACTAAAGGTGGGGGAGAAGTCACGGTCGGCGAAGGTGCTGCGGGACACCGTCGAGGACCAGTTGGTCAAGAAGTACATGGCACACAAGATGGCTAGGACGGGTTGCCTATTGGTAACTGTATCCGATCCGGCTAGGAGTTGGCTGCATCCGGATACAAACTCCCGGATCGATCGGTTTCAGCTTCAGGAGCTGCTGGAAGCTGCGGCCCAAGCTGCACAACGACGGCTTGGAGGAGACGCGAGGGTTGTGGCACGTATCCTGGATCTCACCCCACGCCTAGACACTGAAGCGGCAGCGGCTTCAAAGCCTGCCGCGCGTGCTACGCGACCCCCTGTTGGACGTAAACGAGTAACCAAATCAGAAGTGCGCGACTCAGCTCAAGCTCAGAGCACCGTAACAGCTTGCGAGAGTCGGGAATCAAAACCGTAGCTGCCATCCACCTGCAAGAACACCACTGGCAGCTCCGGCCGAGGAGGTATCGTTCAGCCTCCAGAGGCGCAGGCTCTTACGCGATTTCCTGCGCCGCGCGGCGTCCGCTCGCGGTAGCGATGAGCGTGGCGGCGAGGAGGATAACCAGTCCGCCGAATAGCTGTTGTGCCTGCCAGCGTTCCCCGAGGAAGACCGCGCCGAGCGTGACGGTGACGAGCGGTTCGACCGTGGACAGAACCGCCGCCCGGGTTGGGCCGATCTGCCGCAATCCGGCGAGGAAGGCGCCGATGGCGAACGCCGAACCAAAGATTCCGATGGCGATTGCCGCGAGCCAGCCGCGGGCGGTATCCGGCCCGTCGAAACCCGTGACGGCGGCGACACTGCCGTGCACCAGTGCCCCGGAGGCGAGCACCACGAACGCACCGGCGAGCGGCGGGGTCTGCGCCGGCAGGCGACTGCCGGTGACGATATACAGCGCATAGACGACACCCCCCAACAGGCCGAGGGCGATCCCGATCGGTTGGCCGCTGTGGTCGCCGGCCAGGGTAAGGGTGAGGCCGACGGCGGCCAGGAGCAGGGCGCCGATCTCGATTCGGCCGAGGCGATCGAAGCCGGCGATGGCCGAGATGACGGCGACGCAAATCGGGTTGGTGTACAGCAGCAGGGACACCAGACCGCTGCTCGCGTGTTGAAGTGCCGCGAAATAGGCAGCGGCCGCCGCCGCGTACAGGCCACCGCCGATCAGGCTGTAACCGGCAAGGGCGCGGCCCCGCGGAAGAGGAATGCGGTTGATGAAGATCCACCCCCCCAGGATTGCGGCACCCAGGGCGAAGCGCAGGAAGATCAGCGTGGTGGTGCTGACACCGTCCGCGTGGGCGAGATGGGCAAACAGTGCAATGCTGCCGAAGCCGGCGGCAGAGCTGATGACCAGAAAGAAACCGGAGAGCGGCATGATCGAATCCTGACGTTTACGTTGCACAGCGTATGCGAGTTGTCTTTCCGGCCGCAAACCGATAGTTTTGCGCTTGAGGCGCAAAATTATTGAGGCTCAGGATGAAGCTCCCTCCGCTCGCCTGTCTGCGCGCGTTCGAGGCGGCGGTGCGCACCGGCGGTTTCGCCCGCGCCGCCGACGAACTCGCGCTGACACCCAACGCAGTGGCCCATCAGGTGAAGCAGCTCGAAGAATGGCTGGACATGCGGCTTTTCGAACGTCACGCCCGCGGGGTCGTGCCTACGCCGGCAGGCTTGGCCTATGCGGCAGCGGTGGCTGACACGTTCGAGAAACTATCTGCTGCGACCCGGCAATTGCTGGTCCGCCGCGATGACCGCGTGGTGACCGTGACGGCCATGCCCTCGCTGGTGACTCGCTGGCTCATGCCGCGCCTGCCACGGCTGGCGGTCCGTCATCCGGACATAGAGGTGCGTGTGCTGGCCTCGGTGAAACACGTGGATCTGTTTCACGGCGAGGCGGATGTTGCGATTCGCCTCGGACGGGGGCCGTATGCCGGACTGGCATCCGAAGAGTTGCTGATCGAGAATTTTGTCGCCGTCGCCAGCCCCCGCTTTCTTGAGGCTCACCCGAATCTCGCGACGCCGGCCGATCTGTTTCGCCTACCGCTGCTCCACGACGAGGTGATCGACGCGCTCCCCGACGAGGTGGACTGGCGCAAGTGGTTCGAGGCGGTGGGCATCAAGCCGCCGCGCCGCCTCGCAGGGCACCTCTTCTCGCATACCTATCTCACCCTGGAAGCGGCAATCGCCGGGCAAGGTGTGGCGCTGGCGGGCGAACACATATTGGGCGACGCAATCACGGGCGGACGCCTGCGGGTGTTGTTTGACGGCCTGTCGGTGAAGGGGCCTTACCAGTATCACTTGCTGCGCCTGCCTGGCGCCGAAGTGCGGCCGGCGGTGGCGGCAGTGTGCGACTGGGTGCGGGAAGAGGCGCGGGCCGGGTAAGGAACCTGCCTCGTCCGGCAGGCCGTCGCACGAAACAAAAAGGGCGCCAACCTCACGGTGGCGCCCTGGGTTCGTTCCGGCAGAAGCCCGGTCAGGAGCGCAGGGGCTCCGCTGCCACGCGCTTGTCGGCAGTGCGGGTGGCCCGCGTGCCGGACGGTTCCGCGCGGGTAGTGGGTGCCGGCGCGAGCTGCGCGGAGCCGGCGGCCTCGCGCCGCCCCACGCCGAGCCAGCAGGCCAGGGCCGGTAGCAGGAAGATCGCGCCGAGCACGTTCACCAGGAACATGAAGGCGAGCAGCACGCCCATGTCGGCTTGGAACTTCAGCGCCGAGAAGGCCCAAGTGCCGACGCCGATCGACATCGTCACCGCGGTGAAGACCGCAGCCGTGCCGCGCTGGCGCATCGCTTCGTAGAAAGCCTCGCGCAGGCTGTAGCCGTGCTCGGCCAGTTCGTGCTGCATGCGTTCGTAGATGTAGATGCCGTAGTCGACGCCCACGCCGACGCCCAGTGCGATCACCGGGAGGGTGGCGACCTTGAGGCCGATCCCGAGCAAGGCCATCAGCGCGTTGCACATGATCGTCACGAGCGTCAGCGGCACGACCACGCACAGCACCGCACGCCACGAGCGGAAGGTGAGCCAGCACAGGAAGGAGATCGACGCGAAGATCGAGGCGAGCATCTGCACCTCGGCGCGCTCGACCGCCTCGTTCGTCGCCACCGCCACGCCCGCGTTGCCGCCAGCGAGACGGAAAGTCACGTTGGGCGTCTTGTCCTCGTCGATGAACTTGCGCACTTCGTCGACGACGTGCTTGAGCGTCGGGCCCTGGTGGTCGTTGAGGTAGACGGCGAGGTGGATGGTCTTGCAGCCGGCGGAGTTGAAGCCCAGTTCCGGATTCGCCGCGCGGCTGCCGGTGCGTAGCGCCGCTTCGGTGCGCTGCAGGGCGGCCCAGCGCGGGTTGGCCTCGTTGTTGCCGGCGGCGAAGAGCTTGGCGAGCCCGGCGACCGTATTCACCGACTGGACGCCGTCGACGCCGCGCATGTGGAGATCGAAGCGCTCGACGGCGTTCATGACCTCCCAGTTGAGGCAGGCCTCGGTCAGGTTCTCGGTTTCGACATAGACGGACAGCACGTCCATGCCGATGGAGTAGTTGCTGATGATGGTCTCGTTGTCTTTGTTGTAGCGCGAGTCGGCACGCAGTTCCGGCACGCCGCTGCCGATGTCGCCAGTCTGCAGCTGGCGCGAAAAGTACGTGGCGGTCGCCAGCAGCGCCAGCATCACGCCGAAGGTCACCAGCGCCGGGCGCGGTTCCGACAGCGCCGAGAGCTTCCACCAGGCCGGGTGCTTTTCCTTGTTGTCCACCGGCTGGTTGAGCGCCATGCGTTCGAGGTGCAGGTGCGACAGGATGATGGGCATGAACATCTTGTTCGTCATGATCATCAGCGCGACCCCGAGGCAGGCGGTGAGGCCCAGCTCATGCACGATGGGGATGTCGATCACCATGATCACGAGGAAGCCCAGCGCGTTGGCGAGCAGCGCCATGATGCCCGGTACCGCAAGCTTGCGGAATGCGCCTTCGGCGGCTTCCATCGCCGTCTCGCCGGCGAGCACGTCCTGCTTCCAGGCGTTGGTCATCTGTACGGCATGAGAAACGCCGATCGAGAAGATCAGGAAGGGGACCAGCACCGACATCGGGTCGATGCCATAGCCGATCAGCGGCAGCAGCCCGAGCAGCCAGATCACCGGCAGCAGCGCCACCGCGATGGCGAGCACGGTCAGCTTGAGCGACCGCGAGTACATCCACAGCAGCAGCGACGTGATCACGAAGGCGATCGCGAAGAAGGTCACGACCGTAGCGAGGCCTTCCATGACGTCGCCCATGACCTTGGCGAAGCCGACGATCTGGATGTCGACCTTGTCGCTGCCGAACTGCGCCCGAATGGCTTCGAGTTTGTGCGCGACCTCGGCGTAATCGAGCTTTGCGCCCGTGTCGGGGTTGGTCTCGAGGAGGTCGGCCTGCACCAGCGCGGACTTGAGGTCGTTGGCGACGAGGCGGCCGACCTGCCCGGATTTCGCGACGTTGGCGCGGACTTGGCCGAGGCCGCGCTCGTCGGTCTCGAAGCGCGCGGGGATCACGACGTCGCCGGTAAAGCCTTCTTCGGTGACTTCGACGTAGCGCACGTTCGGCGCGAAAATCGAGCGCACGCTGGCGCGATTGACACCGGGCGTGAAGAACACTTCATCATTGACCTTGCGCAGGATGGGCAGGAACTCGGCGTTGTAGATGTCGCCTTCGCCCTTCCACTGCACGTTCACGAGAATGCGGTTGGCGCCGGAGAAGGTAGTCGAATGCTGCAGGAAGGCTGCCATGTATTCGTGCTTGAGCGGGATCAGCTTGTTGAAGCCGGGATCCAGCCGGGTGCTGAGCGCCGAGTAGCCGAGGCCGACCGTCACGAGCAGGAAGAAGGCCCCCAGCGGCTTGCGCCAGCGAATGAGCATGCGGGCGAGCACTGCAACCAGTGCGTCGGTTCTGGACAGGGCGTGGGGGCTGTTCATGAGGCGACTCCGGGATTCTGGCGTATGGCTGGGGTAGCGATCAGACGCGGGCGGACGCGATAGCGGGCCCGACGGCTTTACCGGACGGGGCCGGCGTAGGCGCCCGCGCCGACGAGGTACGTGCCGACGCGCACGACGTAGCTGTGCTTGTTCTCGACTTTCAGGTTGGCCGGATTGCGCCATGCATAGCGCACGTCGCCTTCGCCCTTGCTCTTGGCCAACGCGATCATTTCGCGGATGAAGTACTTGCCCTTCGCATCGACGAGATCGCCGGCCTTGCGTCCGACCTGGCGCGGACTGCCGCCGTGCGCGTAGACCATCTCGTCGTCCAGGCCCACGACGAAGACGTACAGGTCGTCGTGCACGAAGCCGCCGTCGAGGCTGTTGAAGCGTTCGAAGGCGCGGTCGCCGTGCGTCTTCAACTCGTGCACAGCGCGCCACAGCATGGATTTCGCGAGTTCGATCGACGCATTCGGGGCGTAGTAGCCGACCACCAGAATGCGGTCGCCGACCACGCGATAGGTGGCGATCTTCGCTTCGGCCCGGTTGCGCGCCGGGTTGAACCAGCGGTAGTTGACGGTTCCGGTCTTGGCAGTCTTGGCACCGTCCAGGATCTCGCGCATGAAGTGGCGGCCGTCCGAGTCCGTCAGCTCACGCACGTTTCGGCCGATCAGCGCAGATGAGGTGCCGCCGCTCGCGAGGAACTTGCCGTCCATCCCCATGACATAGACGTAGAGGTCGCCGTCCTGGAATTCGCCGGCCTGGCTGAACGTCGCCATCGCCTGCTCGCCCTTGTCGCGCAAGCGTTGCTCGGCACGGTCGAGAAGGGCCTCGGTGCGCGCGGCGGCCGTTCGGTCCTCGCCGCCGGTTGCGGCAGTCTCCGCATGGAGCGACATGGTGTTTAATGCAATGCCCAGCACGGCGGCCAGGATGAGGGTTCTCAGCGGAGCCATGTCGCGACGTCCTCCCAAAGAAGATTGCGGCGAGGCTCATTGTAGGGAAGTCCTTCCGCGACTTCGTAGTCCGGCTGGACGATGTCCGGCGCTTTAGCGGGGGCAGATACTCCGGAACAGCGCCGCTTCTCGGCATCTTTGTTACCGGAAGGAGTCACTGCATGACTGTAACTGTCGTAACCGGCTCGGCGTCGGGTATCGGAGCCGCCGTCAGCGCTCAGCTGCGGCAGGCGGGGCATCGCGTGATCGGCATCGACCGACGCGATGCGGATATCGTCGCCGACCTCTCCACCGCCGAAGGGCGGCAGGCCGCGGTGGCGGCCGCACTTGAAGCCTGCAACGGCGTTCTCGACGGACTGGTTTGCTGCGCGGGGCTGGGGCCGACGGCGAGCTCCTGCGGCCTGATCGTCGCAGTGAACTACTTCGGCATGAGCGAGCTGCTCGACGGCCTCGGTGAGGCGCTGGCGCGCGGCGAGAAGCCCGCGGCGCTCCTTATCGGATCGGTGGCCTCGGCGCACCCCGGCATCGAAAAGCTGCCGATGGTCGAGCTGATGCTCGCGCGCGACGAAGCGGCAGCGAAGGCGCAGGCCGATGCAATGGGCAATCCGCAGGCGGCGTATGCGGGCTCGAAGTACGCGATCACCGTGTTCGCTCGCCGCAAGGCGGTCGAATGGGGGCGGCGCGGCATCCGCCTGAACGTGGTCGCGCCGGGCGCGGTCGAGACGCCGCTGCTGCAGGCTTCGTTGTCGGATCCGCGCTATGGCGAGGCGATCCGCAACTTCGTGTCGCCGCTGGGGCGCAATGGCAGCCCTGACGAGATCGCGCGCGTCGTCGGTTTCCTGCAGTCCGAACCGGCGAGCTTCATGCACGGAACGGTGGTGTTCGTCGATGGCGGCATGGATGCGCTGACGCGACCCGAGCGCTTCTGATCGCGCGCCGGCGCGCGATGGCGATTCCCCGCAGGCGGCCGTCCGGATGAAGCACGATTCGCACACCGGCGTGGTTCGGCCGGAGGCGGGCGACGCGCCGCCGAGCGGCCCGGAGGCACGGCGCCGGCAGATCCTCGATGCGGCCGAGGCATGCTTTCGCGACAAGGGTTTCCACGGCGCCAGCATTGCCGACATCTCCGCCGTCGCGGGGGTCAGTGCCGGCCATATCTATTACTACTTCCGCAACAAGGAAGAGATCATCGCGGCGATCGCGGAGGCCGAGCTCGAAGCCCTGCTCGAAATCCACGATAGCGTGCACCTCGAGCGCAACGTCGTCGAAGCGATCGTCGCGCGCTCGGGTGACATCGTCATTCATTACACGGACCCGCAGAACTCCAGGCTGCGTCTGGAGATACTCGCCGAGAGCGCTCGCAATCCGTGCATCTGCGCGCGTGTGCATGCGCTCGACCGCCGTGCGCGGGAAAGCGCTTACCAGAGCCTGCGGCTGGCCAACCCGAAACTGACGGGCGAGGCCCTGGAAGCACGGATTGCGGCACAGTACGAAGTGATCAGCGCGATCCTTTTCGGCATCACAGCACGCGCCGTGCGTGGCATCGCGGTCGATCACCAGGTCCTGAAGCGTGAGGTGATGGACGCGGTGCGCTGCGTGCTCGAACGCGGCTGAAGCCGTGTGTCGGCCCGCTCGCATCTTCCGGCAACCCGCGTAACGCCTCGTCGTCCGTTCGGGCGGCGGGGACTCTGCCCGAAACTGCAGATGCTCCGTTCCCGCCGGCATTAGTCTCAACGGACGATGTTCCGCTTACACGCCGGGTGAATGATTGGCTCCATCAAGAGTGCCGTCGTCTGACGCCGCCGGCACTCCGACCCCACGCCGCAAGGGTGCGCGCGCGAGGGGGCGAGAGAACAGCAATGACGGAGACAAATGCATGGACAACGGCATCGCGGCCAGCAAGGCATCGCAGCCTTTGCAGGATATCGTGTCGCGCGACGAGACCCAGGCCAGGCTCGATCGGCGCGCACAGAGCAGTGCGCTGATCAAACCGCGCGACCTGTACACGATTGCGGACCGCGTCGAGGCTCAGGCCGCGGTGCAGGGCCGGAGGACCTTCCTGAGTTACGGCGATGCCCGCTTCAGCTATGCGGAGGTCGATGCGCGCGCCAACCAGTACGCGCATGCCATGCGCGCGCGAGGACTTGGGCCGGGGGACGTATGTGCGATGGCTATCGAGAACCGCCCGGAGTTCTTCTTCGCATGGTTCGGGCTGGCCAAGATCGGTGCCGTTGCCGCCTTCATCAACACGCAGGTGAGCGGTCGGCCGCTGGCGCACGCGATCGAGACGACCGGCGCGAAGGCGGTACTGGTCGGCGAGGAGTGTCTTGCCAACTTTTCCATGACTGAAGAACTTCCCGCCGTGATGCAGTGGCTGCTGCCGGATGCCGAAAGGCCGGCACCTGCGGGCCTGAGACGGCCCGGCGATACCGATTTTGCGGATGAGGTCGAGCGCGCGCCGCGCGAAGCTTTCCCGCGCGACCTGCGCGCGCCGCTCACAGCGGAGACGCCGGGCCTGCTGATCTTCACCTCCGGCACTACGGGGCTGCCCAAGGCGGCGCGCTACAGCCACATGCGCTGGCTGTCATCGGGCGACGTGATGGTCGACACCATCGGCGCGAGCCCGAACGACGTCTTCTACTGTTTCCTGCCGCTGTATCACGGCGCGGCGGCGACCTCGGTCACGTCGACGGCGCTGAAGGCGGGTGCAAGCATCGTCGTCCGGCGAAAGTTCAGCACGCGCGAGTTCTGGAACGATGTGCGCCGCCACGGCATCACGGTGTGCCAGTACATCGGCGAGATCTGCCGCTACCTGCTGAACCAGCCTGCCACCCCTCAGGACCGGGAACACGCGCTGCGCTGCATGATGGGCGCGGGTCTCACCCCGGAGTCCTGGCTGCGCTGGGTGGAGCGTTTCGGTGCGGTACAGATCTTCGAAGGCTGGGGCTCGACCGAGGCGAACGCCAACCTCATCAACGTCGACAACCGCATCGGGTCCTGCGGCCGAGTGCCGTACTGGGAGAAGACCAACTTCCGTCTCGTGCGCTACGACCTCGAAAGCGGCGAGCACGTGCGCGATGCGCGCGGCTTCTACCTGCTGTGCCAACCGGGCGAGGTCGGCGAGGGGATCGGCTACATCGTGGATCATCCGGACATCGGCGGCGGGCGCTTCGAGGGCTACACCTCGGCGGACGCCACGGAAAAGAAGATCCTGCGCAATGTCTTCGTCGACGGCGACGCCTACTGGAGCTCCGGCGACCTGCTGCGCTACGACGACGACGGTTACTTCTACTTCGTCGATCGTATCGGCGACACCTTCCGCTGGAAAAGCGAGAACGTGTCGACGATGGAGGTCGCCGACGCGCTCTCCGATTATCCCGGCGCGGAATTGATCAACATCTACGGTGTGCAGGTGCCCGGCCACGAGGGGCGGGCGGGCATGGCGGCGGTGGTGATGCAGGACGGACACCGCTTCGATCCGGCCGGATTCTACGCGCTCACCGAGGAACGCCTGCCGCGCTACGCGGCGCCGCTCTTCGTGCGCGTGTCGCAGGCCGCCGACCTCACGACCACCTTCAAGCTGCGCAAGGTCGACCTGCAGCGTCAGGGCTACGACCCGGCTGCCTTCGACGACCCGCTGTACGTCCGCAGTGAGACGGACCGCACTTACCTGCCGTACTCGTCCGCCGCGCTGGAGAAGGTGGGGGTGCCCGCTTTCGGAGCGACGTTGGAGAAGTCGATATAGTCCATTTGGACGATGTGCGCCGCCATTGCGCGGCGCAAGTTGCGTCATACATCGGACCGAACGTCCATCTCCCCGGCGGGAGGGGCGGTTCGGGATCGGTTCACCGAAGAGGCCCGTCAGAGGCCCGACTGGAGAGAGACAATGACGATCAAGCTGCTCGTGTTCGGCGCCTTGTGTGCCTTTATTGGCTCCCAGTGGTTCAAGGGGAGCGCGTCGTCGGACAATGTCGCGTCTTGCGCCGCATCCGTTCATCACTGCCAGGGAATCGTCCTGGGACGGGCTTCGCCCGACCAGTTCTTCGCCGCGCTGACGACGCGCTAGGCGAATATCGGCTTCTCTTCGCACCGCCCCGGTAGAAGGGAAGCGCGACGTCTCTTGCGCCCACCGTTCAATGTCTCGTCCTGCCGCCGGATGGACGTCCGGTGAGCGCGCCCGTATTTGCGCGCCGATCAGTTCGCCGGAATCATCGGGCAGCTCGGGGGCTGGAGACCGGCGACGGCCCCAGTCGGGGCCAGCCGAAAACCTATTTAAGCGCCATCAGCAAGAAGGGCACGCCGACCAGTCCCGTCCATCCCATCCGCCCCCAGAAGGCGAGGCGGCTGGACTGATGGTTCCACAGGCCGAGTGCGCCGAAAGCGCCCATGGCGCCTGCGCCCGGAATCCAGATGCCGCTCAGGCCTGCCAGTCCGAGCACGCCCATCATGCGCACCCCGGCACCGGAGCGTGAGCGTAGAACAGGCGACTTGATGCCGGCTAACCCGGCGAGACCGATCAGGCCGATCAGGCCGATCCAGGGGATGACTGCGTCCACGTGCCGTTCTCCTCGCATGAAAGTCGACGCCCCGAATGTGGAGCGTCGTTGGTGTGTCGACGTTTGCATCGGCCACCGGTGCGCGCATCATCCACGCGGACTAGATTGCAGCAGGCGTGAAGGGAAGCTCGAACCGGCCTAGTCGATTTGAACGATTACCGCGCGCTCGGGCCTGTGGCATCGTTCCCCCATCGCCGGCAACGGCAAGGGCAAATCGCGAACAGGGGCTGACATGGGACTGAAAGGACAGGCCGCGATCGTTGGGGCGGCGCAGTACAAGCCGGAGAAGTACGCGACCGCGCCGCGCATGTTCCACCTCGAACAGGTGGCGGATCTCGCGGCGCGGGCGCTGCAGGACGCCGGGCTGAAGGCGTCGGATCTCGACGGCCTGGTCATCAACGGGCCGCAGTTCCACGAGGCCTCGGTGTTCGTTCCCGCGATGGCCGCCGAATACCTCGGCATGAAGTTGAACTTCGCCGAGGTCGTCGACCTGGGCGGCACGACTTCCGTGGGGATGGTGTGGCGCGCAGCCGCGGCGATCGAGCTCGGGCTGTGCCAGGCCGTGCTGTGCGTGCTGCCGGCGCGCATGGCGCCCTTTGGCCCCGACGAGGACCCGGCCTGGATGGCCCGGGCGATGCGCTTCGGCGGGCATAGCACGGCGTTCGGCGCACCCGAGGCGGAATTCGACCTGCCCTACGGCCACATGGGCCAGAACACCGGCTACGCGATGATCGCGCAGCGCTATGCGGCGAAGTACGGTTACGACCCGCTGGCGATGGCGAAGATCGCCGTCGATCAGCGCACCAACGCCCTGACGAACCCGGATGCGATGTTCTTCGGCAAGCCGCTCACGGCGGAAGAGGTCCTCGCGAGCAAGATGGTGGCCGATCCGCTGCACGTGCTGGAGATCGTGATGCCGGTCGCGGGCGGCGCGGCGGTGATCGTCGCGTCGAAAGAGCTCGCGGCGCGTGCGCGTAACCGCGGAGCCTTCGTCACGGGTTTCGGCGAGCATCTCGCGTTCAAGTCTCCCTCGTATGCAGCCGAGATGACCGAGACGCCGATCGGACCCGCGTCGCGGCGCGCATTCGAGATGGCGGGCATCAAGCCGGCCGATGTCGACGCCGCGCAGATCTACGACTGCTACACGATCACGGCACTCCTCACGCTCGAGGACGCCGGCTTCTGCGAGAAGGGCGAGGGCATGCGCTTCGTGCGCGAGCACGACCTCACCTGGCGCGGGAATTTCCCGATGAACACGCACGGCGGTCAGCTCAGCTTCGGCCAAGCCGGATCGGCTGGCGGCATGTCGCAGGTGATCGAGGCCTTCACGCAGCTCGCCGGCCGTGCCGGCGATCGTCAGTTGAAGCGTTGCGACCGGGTGTATGTGTCCGGCACCGGCGGTGTGATGAGCGAGCAGGGCGCCTTGATCCTGCAGGGAGCGTGACGAAGATGTCGATGAACAAACCGATGCCGGTGCCGACCGAGATCTCGGCCCCGTTCTGGAATGCCCTGAAGGAGGGCGTGCTGCGGATTCCGCACTGCACCGCCTGCGGTCACTGGATCTTCTACCCGCGGCGCCACTGCGACCGCTGCTTCTCGCATGCCGTCGAATGGCGCGAAGTGTCGGGCGCCGGCCAGCTCTATTCCTACACAGTCGCGCGCATCCCGACGCTACCCGACTTCGCCGACGAGATGCCGCAGAAGCTCGCGGTGGTCGAGCTCGACGAAGGCGTGCGCATCAACACCACGCTGGTCGGCCTGAACGAAGACGAGATCCGCATCGGCATGCGCGTGAAGCCGGTGTTCGACAAGGTGCGCGCCGACGGCGCGACGCTGCTGCGCTTCACGGCGGCCGACAGCGAATTCCCGGTACGTATCGACAGCACGCCGGACGCGCTCGCCGCCGCGGCGGACGCGAAGTTGGCCGCGGAGATCGCCGCGAGCCCGGTGCGCCAAGTCCACTTCGACGACGAGGCGGCGATGAAGTCGCTGGTGAGCGATGCCTTCACGCCGTGGAGCAACCAGGTCGTCGTCGACCAGGCGCTGATCGACGAATTCGCGAAGCTCTCCGGCGATGATTACTGGATTCACACCGATCCCGATCGCGCCGCGAAGCAGAGCCCGTTCGGCGGCACGATCGCGCACGGCGCGCTGGTGCAGATCCTGCAGTCGCGCCTCAAGATGCCGCTCGGCTTCGAGGTCACCGGCTTCAACAACATGGTCAATTACGGCTCGGACCGCCTGCGCTTCCCCGCGCCAGTCCCCGCCGGCTCCCGCATCCACGCCCGTGCGCGGGTGAAAGCGGTCGAGAAGCTCGCCAAGGGCATGCAGCTCACGCTGGAAGTGACCACCCATGTCGTCGGCAGCGAACGCCCGTCCGTGATCAACGATCTGGTGATTCTGTATATGTAGTTTTGTAGTGGTCTCGTGTGGTCCTCTCCTTATTGGCCGCTCTGCCCTTCGGGTGAGCGGCATTTTTTTGTCTTCTCCGCACAATTGGTCACGTGCATTCCCCGCCGAGGGGAGCGTCTTCTTGCAAACCCGGTGCGCTTGCGTTAATGAATGAAATTAGTACAGTCGGTGACAAAACGGATCGGGGAAAGCCATGAATAGCGCGAAAAGACAATTTGGCCTGTGGCTCGCACTGTGCCTTTCGCTTCCGGTCTTCAACGCCGGCGCACAGAACGGCACGGAACTCGCTCCTGACAAGGCCCGGATCGCGAACTACTGGACCGGCGAACGCAGAGCAGCCGCGATTCCCCGGGATCTCGTCATCGACCATCGCGGCTTGGGCTACTTGAAGGGGCGGGACGGTGTCCTCCATCCGTATGGCCATAACGTCGCATTCGAAATCACCGCGACGGGAACGCCGGCTCCAGCCGCCGGGAAGCCGAGCGGTGGAAGCGGTGACACAACGCCCCCGTCAGTTGACGGAATGGACCCCGCCCCCGGTGCGACGATCGGAGCTTCGTACACCTTTGCCGCCACGGTTGCCGATGCAAGCGGCCTCCGGTCGGTGACTTTCAAGATTGCGAAGAACGGTGCACGTGCGAAGTCCTTCTCTGCCACCAATACCAGCGGCAGTGTCTGGAGCGTGGGGCTGCAGGGGTTCACCGATGGCAGCTGGACCTGGCAAGTCGTCGCAAAGGATAAGGCGGGTAACACGACCACGAGCCAGAACCAGGGCTTCACCGTGAATACCACCAGCGGAGGCGGTGGCGGAAACGTCATCACCAACGCGCGCTGGAGCGGAGGCGCAGTACAGAAGGCCGCCGGGCGTGTCTATTTCGAGATGCCCTACAACGGCGGCTGGGGTGGTTTCGTTTGTTCCGGAACCGTGGCGACGGACGAGACGGCGGGTCGCTCGCTTATCGTCACCGCAGCGCACTGCGTGTATGACGATGCCAACAAGGTCTTTGCGCGCAACGTGCTGTTCATTCCGGATCAGGATGACGGCGGCACCGACAAGACCGACCTCAACTGCGGCAACGACCCGATGGGCTGCTGGCTGCCCACGTTCGGGGTCGTGGATACCAACTGGACCACTCGGACCTTCCCGAACAACGTCGCATGGGATTATGCCTACTACGTCGTCAGCGATACGGGGGCCCATACGGGTACTACGGTACCGTCGGCAGCCTTGGATCAAACCGCAGGTGCCCTCGCGATAAGTTTCGATCCGGTAAGCCATGACACCATGGACAGCTCGGATTACACGACAGCCTTGGGCTATTCCTACAAGGACGATCCGAATTTCATGTACTGCGCGCAGGACATGACGACCAACGGCACTGCCAACTGGTGGCTCGCTGATTGCGGACTTTCCGGCGGAGCGTCCGGTGGCCCGTGGGTGCAGCCGATGGACGACGCACTGGGCAGTGGCCCCATCATCTCCGTCAATTCCTGGGGCTACGTCGATCGGTTTGGCAATTCGCTGCCAGGCATGGCAGGGGCGAAACTGGTCGATACGTCTGCGAACTGCGTTTTCGGTGCAGCGAAACAGCTCCCATTCCCGACCACTCCGCCAGCGGACGGGAAGGCAGGATCCGCCGTCACCTGCCCCTGATTCCGCCCGGCCTTGCCTGAAAGCCGTTGATGCGCCCTGTTCGGGCGCGTCAACGGCTTTGCTCATTTCACGTCATCCACAGATCCCCCGTCCGGGGTGGCCGACTGCTTAGTCTCAACGGACGATGAGCATGCCGCAGCTCGTCGCGAAAATGGCTTCCATACCGGCAAAAGGCCGGGCTCATGGGAGCCAGAGACATGATCGATATTCGCGGTCTGGGCTATATCGTCGCCCAAACCGATCAGCTCGCCGAATGGCAGCGCTACGCGCAGAACGTGCTGGGCATGATGACTGCGCCGGCGCCCGGCGGCGGTTTGTACGTTAAGATGGACGAGCGTCCGTTCCGCATGCTGGTGGTGGAAGGGGCCGAGCGCCGTTACCTCGCGTCGGGCTGGGAACTGGCGGACGAGCGCGCCTTCGATGCCGCGATCGCCGTGCTCGAACAGAAGCGCGCGAAGTGGGAGCCGGCGTCGGCCGGGTTGTGCGAGCAGCGCGGCATGCAGGCGATCGCGATCGTCACCGATCCCGCCGGAAACCGCCATGAACTCGGCTGGGGCCATCGCTCGGACTGCCAGCCTTTCGTGTCGCCGCAGGGCGTGCCGCGCTTCATCACCGGCGACATGGGACTCGGCCATACCGTGCTGCCCGCCCCGAATTTCGACGAGACCGTGGCCTTCCATCGCGACGTGCTGGGCTTCGGCGTGTCGGACATCTTCAATTTCCGCCCCGACCCGTCCGCTCCGGCGGTGCGCATCCACTTCCTGCACTGCGCCAACGCGCGCCATCACAGCCTCGCGCTGGCGGAGTACCCGGTGCCTTCGGGCTGCGTGCACGTGATGGTCGAAGTCGATTCGATGACCGAGGTCGGCCGCGCGCACGACCGCCGCATCGCGCACGACGTGCCGCTGTCGGCCACGCTCGGACAGCACCTCAACGACCGCATGATTTCCTTCTACATGAAGACGCCGTCGGACTTCGATCTCGAATACGGCTGCGGCGGGCTGCAAGTCGACTGGTCGCGCCACGCCGCCTTCGAATTCACGCGCGTGAGCCTGTGGGGCCACGATTTCTCGGTCGGACAGCGATAAGGACGCACCCATGGACAAGCGAATGACCACGGCCGATGTCGTCGGCGCACTGCGCGACGGCATGACGATCGGCTTCGGAGGATGGGGGCCGCGGCGCAAGCCGATGGCGATCGTGCGCGAGATCCTGCGCTCGCCGGTGAAGGATCTGACGGTGGTCGCCTATGGCGGGCCTGAGGTCGGCATGCTGTGCGCGGCGGGGAAGGTGAGAAAACTCGTGTTCGGTTTCGCCACGCTCGACGCGATCCCGCTCGAACCGTATTACCGCAAGGCGCGCGAGGCGGGCGAGCTGACGGAGCTGATGGAGCTCGACGAGGGCATGTTCCAGTGGGGCCTGCGCGCCGCCGGCATGCGCCTGCCCTTTCTGCCCACGCGCTGCGGCCTTGCGACCGACGTCGTGAAGCTCAACCCCGAACTGCGCACGATCCGTTCGCCCTACGACGACGGCGAAGTGCTGATCGCGATGCCGGCGCTGAAACTCGACGTCGCGCTGCTGCACGTGAATGTCGCCGACCGCCTCGGCAACACGCTGGTGACCGGGCCCGACCCGTACTTCGATCACCTCTTCGCGCGCGCAGCCGACCAGTGCTACGTGTCCGCGGAGCGCGTCGAGGAGCGGCTGCAGCTGGATGCCGCGAGCGCGCGCAGCAACACCTTCGAGCGCTACCTCGTGACCGGCGTCGTCGAAGCGCCCTTCGGTGCGCATCCGACCTCGTGCCCGTCCGACTACGGCTGGGACATGAGCCACTTCAAGCGCTACGCCGCGAGCGCGGGCGAGGAGGGCGGCTGGCAGGCCTATGTCGATGAGTTCGTCACCCCGGGCGAAGCCGCCTACCAGGAAAGGAACGGTGGAGCCGCGCGTCTCGGGACGCTGCCGCTGCCGGTGTTCTGAGGAGATCGCGCGATGACCGAAAAGACTGATTTCACACTGGCCGAACTGATGATCGTCGCCGCCTCGGAAGCCTGGCGCGGTGACGGCGAAGTGCTCGCGTCCGGCCTCGGCGTGATCCCGCGCCTCGGCGCGAGCCTCGCGAAGCTCACGCACAGCGAGGGCCTGCTGATGACCGACAGCGAAGCCTTCCTCGTCGAGGAGCCGATCCCGCTCGGGCCGCGCGGCGACTACCAGCCGCGCTATTCGGGCTGGATGCCCTTCGAGCGCGTGTTCGAGTGCGTGTGGGGCGGACGTCGCCACGCGATGATCGGCCCGACCCAGATCGACCGCTGGGGCCAGACCAACCTCTCGTGCGTCGGCGAGTACGCGAAGCCCAAGTCGGCGATGCTCGGGGTGCGCGGCCTGCCGGGCAACAGCATCAACCACATCAACTCCTTCTTCGTCCCGAATCACGGCCGCCGCGTGTTCGTCGAGGGCGAGGTCGACATGGTGTCGGGCGTCGGTTTCAAGCCCGAGCGTTGGAACGACGGCGAGCGCAGCGACCTGATGCAGATCCGCATCGTCGTCACCGACCTGTGCGTGATGGATTACGACGGCCCGGCGCGGGCGGCGCGCGTGCGCTCCTTGCATCCCGGCGTGAGCTTCGCCGAAGTGCAGGAGAAGACCGGCTTCCCGCTCATCGCGGCGGCCGAGCTGCGCGAGACGCCGCATCCCACCGCCGACCAGCTTGCGCTGATCCGCCGCCTCGACCCCCACGACCTGCGCGCGACCGCGATCAAGGGCAATCCGCCGGGCATCCGTCCGGCCGTCTGATCGGGCAAGGAAAAACGACAATGACAGCCCCCTCGACCCCCAACGTCGGCGACTTCGTCAGCCGCGCCGACACCTCGTCATACGAGACCGACACGCCGGTGCAGTACGTCGTGCAGGACGGAATCGCGACCGTGACGATGTGCCGGCCGGAGTTCAACAACGCGCAGAACTCGCAGATGACCTACGCACTCGACGCGGCCCTGCGGCGCGCCGTCGATGACGACGCGGTGAAGGTGATCGTATTGCGCGGCGAGGGCCGCCACTTCTCGGCGGGGCACGACATCGGCACGCCGGGGCGTGACATCAACAAGCCCTTCGACCGCGTGCAGCTTTGGTGGGATCACACCAACAAGCCCGGCGGCGAGTACCTGTATGCGCGCGAGCAGGAGGTGTATCTCGGGATGTGCCGGCGCTGGCGCGAGCTGCCCAAGCCGACCATCGCGATGGTGCAGGGGGCGTGCGTCGCGGGCGGGCTGATGCTGGCGTGGGTGTGCGACCTGATCGTCGCCTCCGACGATGCATTCTTCCAGGACCCGGTCGTGCGCATGGGCATCCCGGGCGTCGAGTATTTCGCCCATCCCTTCGAGCTGCATCCGCGCATCGCCAAGGAGTTCCTCTTCGTCGGCGACCGCATGGGGGCCGAGCGCGCGTACCAGATGGGCATGGTCAATCGCGTCGTGCCGCGCGCCGAACTCGAAGCGGCTACGTACGCGATCGCCGCGCGCATCGCGCAGCAGCCGCGCATGGGCCTCGCGCTGACCAAGCAGGCGATCAACCACGTCGAGGACCTGCAGGGCAAGCGCACTGCGATGGACGCCGCCTTCGGCTGGCACCACTTCGCACATGCCCACAACGAGCTGCTGTCGGGCGACAAGCTCGGCGGCTACGACGCGAAGGCCATGGCGCAGGCCAACAAGCAGGCCGCCACCGCAGGAGAGGGCGCATGAACCGCGACGCGCCGTTCGACTTTTCCGCGCTGCTGCGCACGCCGCTCACCGAGGCGCTGGGCTGCCGCTATCCGATTGTGCAGACGGCGATGGGCTGGGTCGCCGACGCGAACCTCGTGATCGCGACGACCCGGGCCGGCGGCTTCGGCTTCCTCGCCGGCGCGACGATCGAGGCGCACCGGCTCGAAGGCGAGATCCGCAACGTCATCGCCGCGACGGGCGGAACGAACTTCGGGCTCAACTTCCACATGTTCCAGGAAAACGCCGCGCAGTGCGTCGATCTCGCGATCCAGTACAAGCTGCGTGCGGTGAGCTACGGGCGCGGACCGGACAAGAAGACCATCGCGCGCTTCAAGCAGGCCGGCGTGCTGTGCATCCCGACCGTGGGGGCGCTCAAGCACGCCGTGAAGGCGGTCGAACTCGGCGCCGACATGATCACGATCCAGGGCGGCGAGGGCGGCGGACACACCGGCGGGGTGCCGACCACGATCCTGCTGCCGCAGGTACTCGACGCCGTGAAGGTGCCGGTGATCGCGGCCGGCGGCTATTCGACCGGACGCGGGCTGGCCGCGGCGCTGGCGGCAGGCGCCGCGGGCATCGCGATGGGCACGCGCTTTCTGATGAGCACCGATGCGCCGACGCCGCGCGCGACGCTGGAGCGTTACGTGGCGGTCGACGATCCGCAGAAGATCCGCGTGACGCTCGCCGTCGACGGCATGCGTCACCGCATGATCGACAACCCTTTCATCCGCCGTCTCGAAGCGGCCGGCCCGCTGGGACGCCTCGCGATCGCGCTCAAGAGCGCGTGGGCGTGGAAGGCGCAGACGGGCATGAGCGTGGGGCACATGCTGGGCGTGCTGCGCCAGGCGATCAGGGAAGACGCCGGGGCGGTGTCGCAGACGGTGATGTCGGCGAACCAGCCGGTGCTGCTGCAGCGTTCGATGGTCGAAGGGCGCCCGGACGAGGGCATCTTGCCGAGCGGCCAGGTCGCCGCGGCGATCGGCGAGCTGCAGAGCTGCGACGAACTCATCCGCGGGGTTGCCGTCGAGGCCGAAGCCTGCTTCGCGCGCCTGTACTCGCGCCTCGATGCGCCGGTAACCAGCACTGCGGCCTGAACCGCGACCAACGACACACCCCGACCCCACAGAAGAGACTGGAGACACCCACGTGACGAACGCAATCCACATCCGGCTCGACGCCGGCATCGCCGAGCTGGTGATCGACAAGCCGCCGGTCAACGCGCTCGACAGCGGCGAATGGTTCGCGCTCGCGCGCACGATCGACGAACTGGGCGCCGATCCCGAAGTACGGGTCATCGTGATCCGCGCCGAAGGCCGCGGCTTCTGCGCCGGCGTGGACATCAAGGAGCTCGACGCCCACCCGGAGCGGATCGTCGCGGTGAACGCGGGCAACTATGCGACCTTCAAGGCCGTGCATCGCTGCCCGGTACCGGTGATCGCGGCGGTCCATGGCTTCGTGCTCGGCGGCGGTATCGGCATCACGGGGGCGGCCGACATCGTCGTCGCGTCCGAGTGCGCGACCTTCGCCCTGCCCGAGGTCGACCGCGGCGCGATGGGCGGCGGCGCGCACCTGCAGCGCCTCTTCCCGGTGCAGAAGGTGCGCTACCTGTTCTTCACTGGCGAGAAGATCGGCGCGCGCGATGCCGAGCGCTACGGCTTCATCGAACGCGTCGTGCCGCGCACCGAACTGCGCGAAACGGCGCTGGGCATCGCCGCGAAGATCGCCGCGAAGAGCCCGTCCATGATCCGCATCGCCAAGGAAGCGCTGAACGGCATCGAGGACGGCAACCTCGAGGACAAGTACCGCTGGGAGCAGGGCTTCACGCTGCAGGCCTACACCAGCCCGGATTCGGCCGAGACGCGCCGGGCCTTCGTCGAAAAACGCGACGCGAAATTCTGAAGGGGGGACATCATGGATCTTGCGTTTACGCCCAGGCAGCGCGCCTTCCGCGCGGAGGTCCGCGCCTGGCTCGCCGACAACGTGCCGCGCACGCCGCTCACGAGCTACGACACGCGAGAAGGCTTCGAGCAGCACCGCGAATGGGAGCGGCGGCTGTTCGATGCCCGGCTGTCGATGGTGATGTGGCCCGAGGCCCTCGGCGGCCGCGGCTGCGACCTCATCGAGTGGCTGATCTTCGAGGAGGAGTATTACGCCTCGGTCGCGCCGCTGCGCGTGAACCAGAATGGCCAGCTGCTGCTCGGCCCGACGCTGATGGAGTTCGGCACCGAGGCGCAGAAGCAGCGCTTCCTGCCGCGCATGGCGTCGAGCGAGGACATGTGGGCGCAGGGCTGGTCGGAGCCGAACGCCGGTTCCGACATGGCGGCGATCACCAGCAAGGCGATTCGGGAGGGCGATCACTACGTCCTCAACGGCCAGAAGACCTGGTCGACGCGCGCGATCTACGCGGACTGGCTGTTCGGCCTGTTCCGCAGCGATCCGGCGTCGAGCCGTCACCATGGTCTCAGTTTCCTCACGGTTCCGCTCGATGCCCCGGGCGTGACGATCCGCCCGATCCGCGCGCTCAACGGCAAGGAAGCCTTCGCCGAGATCTTCTTCGACGACGTGCGCGTGCCGGTCGAGAACCGCATCGGCGACGAAGGAAAGGGCTGGCACGTCGCAATGGCAACCGCCGGCTTCGAGCGCGGCCTGCTGCTGCGCTCGCCGGGGCGCTTCCAGCACACCGCGCGCCGGCTCGTCGCGCTGTACCAGGCGCACCGCGAGTCGGCCGACCGCGATCCGGCGATCCGCGACGCCGTGTGCGAATCGTGGATGGGCGCCGAAGCCTATGCGCTGTCGGCGTATCACACCGTCGGGCGGCTCGCGAAGGGCGCGCGCATCGGCGACGAGGCGAGCACCAACAAGATCGTGTGGTCGGAGCTCGACCTCAAGATGCACGAGACGGCGATGCGCATCCTCGGCGCGCGCGGCGAACTCGTCGCGGAAGCACCCGATGCCGAGGACGGCGCGAGCTGGCTCGAAGGTTTCCTCTTCGCGCAGGCCGGCCCGATCTACGCCGGCACCAACGAGATCCAGCGCAACATCATCGCCGAGCGCATGCTCGGCCTGCCCAAATCCTGAGGGGGCCGTCATGGACTTCACCTTTACCGACGACCAGCTCGCCTTCCGCGAAGCCGTGAGCCGCTTCCTGATGACGGAAGCCGCGCCTGAGATGCTGCGCGAGATCTGGGATACCGACGTCGGCCGCTCGCCCGACCTGCGCCAAAAAATCGCGGAACAGGGCCTCACCGCGCTGTCGGTGCCGGACAGCTGCGGCGGTCTCGGCATGGACGACGTCGCGTGGTCGCTGATGACCCAGGAACTCGGCTACTACGCGATCCCCGACTCGCTCGCCGACACCGCCTACGTCGCCGCCGGCCTCATCGCGGCCTTGCCGGAGGATGTCGCGAAGCGTGAGGAATGGCTGCGCACGATCGCCGACGGCAGCATCCGCATCGCGGTCGGTCACCCGATCAACCCCTTCGTCGCCGACGCGCAGCCCGCGGACCTGCTGCTTCTCGCGCACAGCGACGAAGTGCATGCGGTGCCGCGCTCGCTGGTCGACGTGATCGCCAATCCCAGCGTCGATCACTCGCGCCGCCTCGGACGCGTCGTATGGGAGCCCAACTCCGCGACCCGTGTGGCGGCAGGCGAGGCCGGTCGCGCGCTGTGGGCTACGACGCTGGAGCGCGGCGTGCTGTCGGCCGCCGGCCAGCTGCTCGGCCTCGCGCAGCGCATGCTGGATCTTTCGGTGGATTACGCCGCGCAGCGCAAGCAGTTCGGCAAACCGATCGGCAGCTTCCAAGCCGTCAAGCACCACCTCGCCGACGTCGCGACCCGCATCGAATTCGCCAAGCCGGTGCTGTACCGCGCGGCGCATGCGCTCGCACAGGGCGAGGCCGGCGCCGCCGTGCGCGTGTCGCACGCCAAGCTCGCGTGCGGGGAAGCGGCGTGGCTCGCGGCGCGCCACGGCATCCAGGTGCATGGCGCGATGGGCTACACCTGGGAAGTCGATCTGCAGATGTTCATGAAACGCGCCTGGGCGCTGGATGCGTCGTGGGGCGACCGCGGCTTCCACAAGACGCGCGTCGCCGGCTTCGTGCTCGGCGATGCCGCGGCGCTCGGCCCCGGCCGCACCTTCGAGGAATAAAGGATGGCTGAAGCCTATATCGTCGACGCCCTGCGCAGCCCGACCGGCAAGCGCAAGGGCGGTCTGTCCCACGTGCATGCGATCGACCTCGGCGCGCATGTCCTGAAAGCGCTCGTCGAGCGCAACGCGATTCCCGCCGAGGAATACGACGACGTGATCTTCGGCTGCGTCGACACCATCGGCTCGCAGGCGGGCGACATCGCGCGCACGAGCTGGCTCGCCGCCGGCCTGCCGCTCAACGTGCCCGGCACCACGGTCGACCGCCAGTGCGGCTCGTCGCAGCAGGCGCTGCATTTCGCCGCGCAGGCAGTGATGAGCGGCACGCAGGACGTCGTCGCCGTCGGCGGCGTGCAGACGATGACGCAGATCCCGATCTCGTCCGCGATGCTCGCCGGCCAGCCGCTCGGCTTTCCCGACCCCTTCTCCGGCAGCCGTGGCTGGAAGGCGCGCTTCGGCGACCAGCCGGTGAACCAGTTCTACGCCGCGCAGCGCATCGCCGACCACTGGCATATCAGCCGCGCGCAGATGGAGGAATTCGCACTCGAAAGCCACCGCCGCGCCCGCGCCGCTATCGCCGAGGGCCGCTTCGCGCGCGAGATCGTGCCGCTGGAGGGCGTCGAGCACGACGAGACGCCGCGCGACACGACGGTCGCGAAGATGGCCGAGCTCGAGCCGGTCGCACCGGAGTTCCCGGGGATCACCGCCGCCGTGTCGAGCCAGACCTGCGACGCCTCGTCAGCCCTGCTGGTGGTGTCGGAAGCGGCGTTGAAGCGCTACGGCCTGACTCCGCGCGCGCGCATCCACCACCTCAGCGTGCTCGGGGACGACCCGATCTGGCACCTCACCGCGCCGATCCCGGCGACGCGCGCCGCGCTGAAGAAGGTCGGCATGACGATCGGCGACATCGACCGCGTCGAGATCAACGAGGCCTTCGCCTCGGTCGTGATGGCCTGGGCGAAGGAAACCGGTTACGACCCGGCGCGCACCAACGTCAACGGCGGCGCCATCGCACTGGGCCATCCGCTCGGCGCCACCGGTGCACGGCTGATGACGACGCTGCTCCACGAGCTGGAGCGCACGGGCGGGCGCTTCGGTCTGCAGACGATGTGCGAAGGCGGCGGGCAGGCGAATGTGACGATCATCGAGGTATTGAAATGACAAAGGGTATCTGCGACGGACGCACCGTCATCATCACCGGGGCCGGCGGCGGCCTCGGGCGCGCCTATGCGCTGGCTTTCGCGGCCGAAGGCGGGAATGTCGTCGTCAACGACATCCGCAACGACGCCGCGGTGGCCGTCGCGAGCGAGATCCGCGAAGCCGGTGGCAAGGCGATCGCCGACTCCAACGACATCACGCGCCTCGAATCCGCGCAGCGCATCGTCGATGCGGCGCTCGACGCCTTCGGCGACGTGCATGTCGTCGTCAATAACGCCGGCATCCTGCGCGATCGCATGTTCGTGAGCCTCGGCGAGGACGACTGGGACGAGGTGATGCGCGTGCATCTGAAAGGCCATTTCTGCCTCGCCAACATCCTCGGCCGCCGTTGGCGCGACCAGGCCAAGGCCGGCCAGAAGGTCGACGCCCGCATCATCAACACCAGCTCTGGCGCCGGATTGCAGGGCTCGATCGGCCAGTCGAACTACTCGGCGGCGAAAGGCGGCATCGCCTCGCTTACGCTGGTGCAGGCGGCGGAACTCGCGCGCTACGGCGTTACCGCGAATGCGCTGGCGCCGTCGGCGCGCACCTCGATGACCGAGAGCGCGATGGCCGCTGTCGTGAAGAAACCCGAGGACGGCAGCTTCGACCTGTGGGCAGCGGAGAACGTGGCGCCGCTCGTCGTGTGGCTCGGCAGCCCGCTGTCGCGCCACGTCACCGGCCAGGTGTTCGAGGCGCAGGGCGGACGCATCTCGCTGTGCGACGGCTGGCGCACCGGCGTGACGCGCGACAAGGGCGCGCGCTGGGAACCCGCCGAAGTCGGCGCCGCGGTGGATGCGATCCTCGCCGAGGCGGCTCCGGCGCAGAAAGTCTGGGGAAGCTGAGCAGCAACGCGGCATCGGCTGCCACGCGGCCCCGTGTCATCGTGATCGGCCTGATCCGGCACCTGCCGAATCGGGCCGATCGTGCTTGCCGTTGAGCGCCGGCGCGACGATGCGCTCGCGCCTCGCTACGCCGCTCGTTGAGGCGCCGCCTCCCTTTCGGAGGCGGCCGCCGGAAGTCGTCTCAAAGGCCGCCCGTCATTGCGCTACCACGGGCTGCGCCCCGTACGCTCGCTTGAGCTCCACCTTCAGCAGCTTCCCGGCCGGATTGCGCGGCAGGGCTTCGCTGCGTACATGCACCACCACCGGCACCTTGTAGGCCGCCAGACGCGCCGCGACGTGTTCGCGCAGCGCCTCGGAGGACACCACGCCGGAATCCTCCACGACGACCGCGGCGACGACGGCCTCTCCTGAATTGTCGTCCGGCACCGCGAAAACGGCCGCCTCGATCACCGCGGGATGCTCCAGCAGGCAGGATTCGACTTCGGCCGCGGCGATCTTCTCGCCGCTGCGGTTGATCACGTCCTTGATGCGATCGACGACGAACAGGAAGCCCTCGTCATCCAGATAACCGATGTCGCCGGTATGGAACCAGCCGTCGACGAGCGCGTCGCGCGTCGCATCGGGGTTGCGCCAGTAGCCCTGCATCACGGTGACGCCGCGCAGCCAGATCTCGCCCGATTCTCCCGCGGGCAGTGGTTTGCCGTCCGGGTCGGCGATGCACACGTCGATGATCGGTGAGGTGATGCCCGAGCTGCGCGGCTTGTATTTGAACAGTTCACCGGAGCCCGCGGCGCCCACGCCATTGGTCTCCGTCAGGCCGAAGCCGATGCCGGACAAGCCGTCTGGCCGCGCGGCGAATACGCTGCGGATCAGCGGCTGGGGCAGGCCGGCGCCGCCGAAGCCGAGGCCCCCCAGGCTGCCGGTAATCGCCGGGTCGTCGAAGCCGGGGGCCGCGAGGAGTTGCGCGACCATCGACGGCGCGCCGTTGAACTGCGTGATCTTCTCGTCGCGAATCAGGTCCAGCGCCTGCGCCGCATCCCAGCGGTGCATGAACACCAGGCGGCGGCCGTTGCGCAGGGCCGACAGGAGCTGCGCGTGCAGGCCGCTGACGTGGAACAGCGGCACCGCGGTGAGCGTCGTCGGTGCGAGGCCGCTTTGCATGATCGCGGCGACGGCCTGCGGTGAGGTCATCGCCGAAATCGCGCCGATGAAGTCGATGTTGAACAGCGCCTGGCACACCGCGCGCTGCGAGGACAGCACACCCTTCGCCTGGCTCGTCGCGCCCGACGTGAACAGGATAAGGGCCGGATCGTCCGCCCCGAGAGCGGGGCGCGCGAGTTCCTGGACGGGCCGGGAGGCCATCGCCTGATAGGACAGCACCCCTTCCGGTGTGCCCCCGCCGGCAAGGACGATGCGGCAGCCGGGCACGCCGGTGTCGCCCTCGAGGCGCTCCAGGCGCTCGGGATCGCAGAACAGCAGTGCCGGTTCGACGTCCGCCAGGGCGGCGCGCAGCTCGCCGCGCAGGCCGAAGCTGTTCAGCGGCGCGGGAACGGCGCCGAGGAGCGCCGCCGCGGCAAAGGCCACCGCCCACTCCGGACGGTTGCGCATCGCGATCGCCACACGGTCGCCGCGCTGCAGGCCCTGCTCGCGGAGCGCGGCGGCCACTGCGTCGACTTCGGCGAAGAAGCGCGCGAAGGTCCAGCGCTCGCCCTGATAGACGACGAAGAGCTTGTCGCCATGCACGCGGCCGGCGTCGATCAGCGCCGGCAGATTCGGAAATGCATTGCGGTAGAGCTTCACCGCGCGCCCGTCGATCTGGGTTTCGGTGAGCTCGAACGGCGCGCCCGGCGCCAGCAGTTGTGCGCGGGCAGCGGCCAGCGCATCGATGATGTTCGTCATTCGTCCCTCCGTGGCGATGCGGCATCCGCCCCGTCGCCTTCCTTGTTCGTGCAGATCAGTGAGTCTTCAGTTCGCCGCGCTGAAGCGGTAGGCGCCGTCGTCGTCGAGCACGCGTCGCAGTTCGCCTTCGTAGCGCAACCACGACAGGTGCGCAATGGTCTCGCCGATCGCGAGCATGTCGTCGGCGCCGCCGAGGATGCGCGGGAACAGGCTGCCCATGGCCTCGAACGCCGTGCAGCTGCCTGCGTGAGCCACGATCTCGTGCAGAACGTCGAACTGGTGGCGATGGTGTTCGCGAAACTCGCGTACGCGCGCGTTGAGGCCGCGGAAGACCAGCTGGTGGGAAGGCAGCACGAGCGTCTCCGGCGCCAGGCGATCGAGGCGCTCCAGCGATTCGAGCCACAGCTTCAGCGGATTCGCCTCCGGTTCGACGCCGGACACCAGCACGTTCGACGTGATGCGCGGCAGGAGCTGGTCGCCGGCGATCAGGATGCGGTCGGTCGCGCAGTACAGGCAGGCGTGTTCCGGCGAATGCCCCTCGCCGATGATCACGCGCCACGTGCGCCCGCCAATGCCGAGCTCGTCGCCTTCCCGCAGCCGCCGGAAGGCGTGCGGGTGAGGCGGCATGAAGGGGTCGCGCCGCAGGGCGCCGAACATCCGGTCGATGCGCGCGTCCGGCATCCCTGCGCGGCGGTAGAACTGGCGCAGCGGCACGGGCAGCGGGTCGGGCACCTGTTCGCTCAGGCCCCGCATCGTGAAGAACTCACCGTGGGTCATGAAGAGCGGGATGTCGAAACGCTCCGTGAACCAGGCCGCGAGTCCGGCGTGGTCGTAATGGAAGTGCGTGCAGATCAGACCCTTCACCGGCAGGCCCTTCAGGTGGCGGGCGATGATCGTCTCCCACAGGGCCTTGGACTTCCCGGTGTTCAGGCCCGTGTCGACGACCAGCCAGCCGTCGCCATCCTCCAGCAGGTAGACGTTGATGTGGTCGAGCTGCATCGGCATCGGGATGCGCGCCCAGAGGATTCCGGGCGCCAGCTCGACGACTTCGCCATCGGGCGCCGGGGCGGCAAACGGATATTCGAGCGCCCCTGCCTCCTTTTCCTTTCCGGCCGACGCCGGTTCCGAAACAAGCCCGTGGTCTGGCATGAATGCTCCTGTGTGCTGCGGTCGGAGAAATCCGATCGTTGCTGCAATCTAGACCGGGCTGGTGCCGCGGAAAAACGTCCAAAAGGACGATGTCCCCTCGGGTGCCCGAGCGAGCGCCGGACCATCGTCCAAACAGATGATGCAGGCCGGGGCGGCGAACTCGAAAATCTGGGTGAAATTCCCCATATCCCATCCAGAGGAGAGCTCGATGGCCACCACCAAAGATTACCGCATCGGCGAATTCACCTATCCGCGCGGCTGGTTCATGATCGCCGACGCCGAGGAACTCAACACCCACAAGCCGCTCGCGGTGCGCTTCTTCGGCAAGGACTTCGCGCTGTACCGCGGCCGCGCGACCGGCAAGATCGTGCTGCTCGACGCCTACTGCCCGCACATGAAGACCCACCTCGCGGCGCAGAACACCACGTCCTACGTCGTGATCGACGGCGGCGGCAGCAACGTCGAGGGCGACAGCATCCGCTGCCCCTACCACGCCTGGCGTTTCGGCGCGGACGGCAAGTGTGACGACATCCCCTACCACCAGGGGCCGATTCCGGCCACGGCCTGCGTGAAGTCCTGGACGGTCGTCGAGAGCCTCGGTGCGATCTGGGTGTGGCACGACCCGGAGGGCGGCGAGCCCGAGTGGGAGCACCCGAGCCTGCCGCAATGGGACGACCCTTCCTGGGTGCGCTGGAAGTTCGACCACCTCGGCGTGCTGAACCAGCACCCGCAGGAAGTCATCGACAACATCTGCGACTACGGCCACCTCAGCCCCATCCACGGCTCGACCGTCGAGCGCTACGAGAACGAGTTCCGCGGCCATACCGCCACGCAGCGCCAGTGCGGCCCGCACCGCACCCTGGTCGGTGCCGACGGCGTGAGCCCCATCCTCCACACCGACACCACCTACCACGGTCCCAGCGTGCTGATTTCGTATCTGACCGGCCTCTACGACTCCGTGCTGATGATCACCCACACCCCAGTCGATGACGGCTCGATCAAGGTCTGGCACTCGCTGCTCGTGAAGTCGCCGGGCGGCAACGCCGTCGCCACCGTCCCCGACACGATCGCCGCGCGCCAGTTCCAGGAAGCGAGCCGCCTCGCGTTCATGCAGGACTTCGAGGTGTGGATGAACAAGGCCCCCTGCCTCAACGGCCTCTTCATCCCCAGCGACGGCCCCTTCATGAAAGCGCGCATCTGGTACAAGCAGTTCTACAACCCGCGCGCGAAGAAGCAGGAATTCCTCGATCAGTGCGAAGGGCTCTACGTGCCGCGCGGCGCGACGCCGTATACGGAGCCGGCCGCGGCGGCCTGAGCGGATGCGTGGTGCGCGTCAGGCGAGTCCTTTCGCGCGCTGATTGGACAGAAACACGTTGTCGCGTTCGATCCGCGCGCCGTCGCGCACGGCCGCCACCCAGTGGGCGGTGCTTGTGACCGCGGCGAAGTTCGAATGGAAGACGGTGCTGAAGACGCGGTGAATTTCCTCGGCGCTCGCCTGCCCGGCCGCGTTTGCGTAGGGCAGCGAGCCGGTCGCGTCGGCCATGAACTCGACCGTCAATCCGCGATGGGACGCTTCATAGATCGTGGCCGCATCGCAGTTGTGGGTCATGTAGCCGACCACCGTGAGCGTGTCGATGCCCTGATCGGAAAGCCATTGGCCCAGGTCAGTGCCCGCAAAGGCGCTGGCCTGGGTCTTGTTGATGCAATGGTCGGCGGGGCGTTCCGCGACGACGGGATGCAGTTGCCAGGTGTCCGAGCCCCGGGCAAACACGGGTGCGCCTTCGGGCGTGTCGTGTTGCACGACGATGACCGGAATTCCGGCCGCTCGCGCCGTGTCCATGGCGAGCGCGATGTTGGGCAACGACAATTCGACGGGCGGGAATTCGATTCGCAATTTGCCCGTGAAGTATTCGTTCTGCACGTCGATAACGAGCAGTGCGCGACGGGGGGAAGCTGGCATGAGGGTCTCCGGTTGATCGACGGGGGGCGTGAAGGCCTATCCGTGACTGCATTGTCGTGCAGGGGCCCGCATTGCAATAGTGGCCCGAAAACATTGATGAGATAAAATCGGGCCATTTTCAAGCGTCGCGTGGGGAGAATGCTCGTGTCGCCGATCCGTGTCGCCGTCGTCGTCTTTGAGGACATCAGTCTCTTCCACGTATCGGTTCCCGGCCTCGTGCTCGGCGGCGATCGGTCGCAGTGCGGGTTGCCGCCGCACGAGGTGCGATACTGCGCTTCCGAATCCGGCCGCGTGCGTTGTGCGGGAGGGATCGAGATCGACGTGCCGGACGGTCTGGCGGCGATGGGCGATGCCGATCTCGTCATCGTTCCATCCTGGAACGAGCCCGAAACCCCGGCGCCGCCGGGACTCACTGATGCCTTGCGCGATGCTCATGCGCGCGGCGCCCAGGTGGTCGGATTGTGCCTGGGCGCGTTCGTGCTGGGCGATGCGGGTTTGCTCGATGGCCGACGTGCGACGACCCATTGGGGATGGCGCGAGCTTTTCGCACGACGCTTTCCTCGCGCCGATTTCCGCGCCGATGTGCTGTATGAGGACGACGGGGGGATCGTCACCTCGGCGGGCACGGTGGCGGCGATAGACTGTTGTTTGAATCTCGTGCGCCAGCGCCATGGCGCGGACGTAGCCAACCGCATTGCTCGTCTCTTGGTGACGCCGCCGCACCGCCAAGGCGGACAAGCGCAATTCGTCGAGCAGCCGGTGCCCGCCTTGCCGAGCGAGCATCGGCTGCCGGGAGTGTTGGAGTGGGCGCGGGGCCGGCTGGGTGAGCCACTTTCGCTAGACCGCATGGCCGAAGCCGCTTGTATGAGTCGGCGAACCTTCACTCGGCGTTTTCGCGAGGCCACCGGCACGACGGTGGCGAGGTGGCTCGTGACCGAGCGTCTGGCGCGTGCGCAGCAATTGCTCGAGACCACGGCCTTGCCGGTCGAGCACATCGCGACCGATGTGGGGTTCGGCTCGGCCTTGTCCTTGCGCCAGCATTTTGCGGCGCATATCGGTACCAGCCCCTCAGCGTATCGGCGGGCGTTCTGCGAGGCGCGAGGGACCGCGTCGGCGTCGCCGCCGCGCTGATCAGCGAACTCCGGTGACGGTGCGCATCAGGGGCTCAGGCCGCCAGCGCCGCCACTTCCTGCGCGGCCTCTTCGCGCGTGTAGAACTGCCCGTTCAGGACGAAGCCCGAGACGATGCTGTCTTTTACCCGCCCGACGCGACCGGTCGGGTCGCGGTGCAGAATGACGTCTTCGGGCAGTCCGTCCAGCAAGTGGAAGGGGGCTGGGCGGCCGTCGGCGAAGCGCGAGTCGTAGACGGCGCCGGAGGCGACATCCTTGAAAGCGGGGCGGAAGCCCAGCGGCCGGTTTTCCTCGCTGCGGCCGCCGGTGTTGCGGAAGCGCCGGTTCTCGCCCTGCAGCGCGGTGGGGCTGAGTGCGGCGGTCATGATTGCCGCGCCCAGGTCCACCACCATTGGCCGGACGCTGCGAGCGGCATCCACGGCAGCGGCGGCATGGGTTCGGCGGTGCTGGGCGGAACCGCCGGGGTGCCGTCGGCGACACGCAGGTTCGCGGCTGCGGTGCCGCAGTGCCGGCAGCGCAGGCCCCCCGAGGTGGTGACAGTCCAGGCGCTTTCGCCGCAAGCACCGCATGACCAGACTTCGGGGTCCGCATCCGCGCTTCGGGGCGCGCGCCTGCGGTATTCGTCGATCCGAATGAGCTTGCCCATCATCGCCTCCGATCCGGTCGCGCCGGAATTGACCTGACGTTACCGATTCTGTCCGTGCGGCCAGGGCGGCGCATCGTCCCTTTCGAATAGTCCGAGCGGACGAGCGGGCGCGTGCCGAGGGGAATTTTCGGACTTGCGGGGGGCGTAAAAGGCGCGCCGGCGTCGCCCGGGGGAGCGATGCCGGCGGAGGATGCGGGTTTGGACTAGGAGGCGTTTTTCGGTGCGGCGGGCGCTTTCGGCGCCCAGTCCTGCAGGCCGCTGTCGCTCGCGAGCAGCCATTTCCCGTCGGCGAACGCGATGAGATCCGTGAGGGCTTCGCGGCCGCCCTTGCGCACGACGCTGAAACTCGCGCCGCCGTCGGCGCTCGCGAGCACGATGCCGCCCTGGCCGACCAGGAGCAGCCTGCCGTCCCGGTCGAACGCGTGGCTGTAGGTGGAGATGGGTGCCTGCATGCGCGAGGGGGCCCAGGTGGCGCCGTCATCGGTGCTGTGGAACGCGTTGCCGCGCATGCCGTAGGCAACCCAGCGCGCGTCGCCGAGATTCACGGCGCCATAGAGCGAGCCGTTGTAGAACTGGGGCACCTTGGTCCACGCCTGTCCGCCGTCGGTCGAACGCTGCATCGTGCCCGCCTCGCCGACGATCAGCCAGGTCTTCTTGTCGCGGGACGCGGCGATGTAGTTGCGGTGCCAGTCCTCCTGTTCGCCGATGGCATGCTCCTCCCAGGTGTTGGCGTCGTCGGTCGAGCGCAGGGAGCGGCCGAAGGCGCCGACCGCGATCCATTCGCCCGAGGGCAGGCGGGCGGCGGACATCAGCGGCTCGCCGTTCTTCTCGGCGAAGGCAACCTCGACCCAGTTGAGGCCGCCGTCGGCAGTGCGCAGTATCCAGCCCTCGTGCCCGAGGGCGATGCCGGTCTTGTCGTCGGCGAACACGAGGCGCGTGATCAGGGCCTGGCGGTTGGCGGAGAGGTTTGCGCGGCGCCAGTTCGCGCCTTCGTCGGTGGAGACGAGGATGGTCCCGAGTTCGCCCGCGGTAACCAGTCCGGCTGCTGTACGCACGATGGTCGTGAGTTGCATCCGGTCCACCGGGATGCGGGTGGCGGCAAGCGGGGGCACGCTGCGCGGCGAAAACGCGTAGACCCCGGCAAGCGCCACGGCCAATGCAATCGCCAAGCCGACGAGGGTTCGCATGGACTGTCTCCTTGATGAACGGTCTGCCGCCTGAGGCCTCGGCAGTGTGCGCCAATTATTGACGGCGCGGGGGGTTGGGCATCGTCCAAACGGGTTAATGCGGCCGCCCAACGCGCTCTTGCCCGGGACATATTCCCTGCGCGTCGCAGCGTTAGTCCGTTCAGACGATGAGTCGCTGCGGTGCGTATGAAAACCTTGCGACAACGGGGCAAATGCCCCATTGCGATGTTTGCATGACGGCGGGCACGCGTTCGAGGAGACAGATAGATGGGCATTCTGAGCGAAGACCAGGTGGCGGGTGTGCTCGCCGAAGACTACATGACCCCCGACGCGGTCGAGCTGCTGCAGCGGGCGCGCGAGTTGGCGCCGCGGCTGGCGGCACGAGCGAGCGATGCCGAGCGGGAAGGGATGGTGCCCGCGGAGTCGGTGCGCGAGATCGCCGCCGCGGGCCTCTTCCGCGTGCTCCAGCCGCGCCGCTGGGGCGGCTACGAGCTCGATCCGCGCGTGTTCTATCGGATCCAGATGGCGCTCGCCGAAGGCTGCATGTCGACGGCGTGGATCTACGGCGTCATCGGCGTGCATAACTGGCAGCTGCCGCTGTTCCCCGAGCAGGCGCAGCAGGACGTGTGGGCGAAGGATTCCGGCACGCTGATCGCGTCGACCTACATGCCAGTGGGCAAGGCGGAGAAGGTCGAGGGCGGGTACCGCTTGTCCGGCCGCTGGAGCTTCTCGAGCGGCGTCGATCACTGCGAATGGATCTTCCTCGGCGGCCTGCTGCCGAAACGCGACGGCGCCGAGGGCTTCGAGCACACGACCTTCCTGTTGCCGAAGTCGGATTACCGTATCGAGCGCAACTGGGACGTGTTGGGCCTGCGCGCGACCGGCAGCCATGACATCGTCGTCGACAATGCCTTCGTGCCCGCGCATCGCACCCAGCGCACCAACGATCACTCCGATGCCGGCTGCCCCGGGCGCGAACTGAACTCCGGCTGGCTGTACCGTATCCCCTTCACGCAGGTGTTCCAGCGCGCGGTGTCGTCCTCGTGCATCGGCGCGCTCGACGGGGCGATCGCGAGCTTCCGGGAGCGGGCGGCGGCGCACGTGGGCAAGCACGGCGCGAAGACGGCCGAGGATCCGAACGCGCAGACGGCGGTGGCGGAAGCGATGATGACGACCGACCAGCTCAAGCTCGTGCTGTTCCGCAACTACGCGCGCATCGTGCAGTGCGCGCGCAATGGCGAGCGGATGCCGGTCGAGGAGCGCCTGATGCAGCGCGCCCAGGCCTCGCAGGTGCCCAAGGTGTGCGCGCGCATGGCCGATGAGCTGCTGCGCGCTTGCGCCGCCTCCGGCACGTTCCGCACGAATCCGGTGGAACGCGTCTTCCGCGACATCCATCAGGCGCGGGCGCACATCGCGAACAACACGGACGCGTATGCGCGCGCGCATGGCGCCGTGATGCTCGGGCTGCCCAACGCGGATCCCTTCGTGTAATCGCCACGGGCCGACAGATGGACAACACAGGGGAGAGGACGATGGGACGGCTAAATGGAAAGGTCGTGCTCGTGACGGGCGGTGCGAGCGGAGTGGGACGGGAAGACGTGCTGCTGATGGCGCGCGAGGGGGCGCGTGTGGTGCTGACCGACCGCAACGTCGAGGCCGGCGAGGCGCTGGCGCAGGAAGTCGGCGAGCAGGCGGTGTTTGTGCGCCATGACGTGTCGAGCGAAGAGGACTGGAAGTCGGTGATGGCTGCCGCCGAGGCGCGCTTCGGCCAGCTCGACGCCGTGGTCAATAATGCCGGCATCCTCGAATCGGCGTCGCTGGAGGAAGCCACCCTCGAGCACTGGCAGCGCATCCAGCGCGTAAACGCCGATTCGGTGTTCCTCGGCTGCAAGTACGGCGTGCTGGCGCTGAAGGCGCGCGGCGGCGCCATCGTCAACATGGCTTCCGTTTCATCGTGGCTGCCCGTGGACGGTTACGCGGCCTATAGCGCGTCGAAGGCCGCGGTGGGTGCCGTGACGCGTGCCGCGGCGCTCCACTGCCGCAAGCGCGGCTATGCGGTGCGCGTCAATTCGGTCCATCCGGACGGAATCTACACGCCGATGATGCAGGCGAGCGCGCCCGGCGTCGATCCCAAGTACATGCTGTTCGATCCCGCGAAGAATCGGGGCGGGCGCGCGTGCATGCCGGAGGAAATCGCCAGCGTGGTTCTGTTCCTCGTCTCGGACGAATCGCGCTTCGTGAGCGGCGCCGAGATCCGCGTCGACAACGCGATCCTGGGCATGGGGCTATGAGCACGGCCCCGACGCGCTGGCATGCGCTGAGGATCGCTTCGGTCGTTGCGGAGACGCACGACTCGAAGTCCTTCGAATTCGAGGTGCCGGCGGATCTTGCCGAGACCTTCAGGTACCGTCCCGGCCAGTTCCTGACGCTGCGCGTGCCCGTGCTGGGCCGCCATCTGCCGCGCTGCTATTCGATGTCGAGCGCCCCCACGCTGGACGCCCGGCCGCGCGTTACGGTCAAGCGCGTCGCGCACGGTCGCGCGTCGAACTGGCTGTGCGACCACCTGAAGGCGGGCGACACGCTCGACGTCATGGCGCCGGCCGGGGTGTTCACGCCGCGCGCGCTGCAGGCGGATTTCATCCTCTTCGCGGCCGGCAGCGGCATCACGCCCGCGTATTCCATTCTCCGCTCCGCGCTCGCCCACGGGCAGGGACGCGTCGGGCTGATCTATGCGAACCGCGACGAGCGGTCCGTCATCTTCCGCGACGGCCTCAGGGAACTCGCGGCGGCTCATCCCTCGCGCCTGCAGGTGATCCACTGGCTGGACTCGGTGCAAGGTGTGCCGTCCGTCGCGCAGCTCGCCGAGCTCGCACGACCCTGGCATGACGCGCAGGCCTTCATCTGCGGCCCCTCGGCCTTCATGGACGCGAGCGTCGCGGCGCTGGAAATCATCGGCATGGCGGGCGAGGCCGTGCACGTGGAACGTTTCGTGTCGCTGCCCGACGAGGAGGATGCCGTTGCGGTGAGCGCCGCTGCGGCGGCGACGGCCCCCGCGGCGGTCGTCGAGCAGGCCGAGCTCGAAGTCTCGCTCGACGGCGAGCGCCACGCGATCGCCTGCGGCGGCAGCGAGACCTTGCTCGACGCGATGCTGCGCGCCGGCATCAACGCGCCGCATTCGTGCCAGGCCGGCATGTGTGCGTCGTGCATGTGCCAGGTCGAGGAAGGTAGCGTGCATCTGCGCCACAACGAGGTGCTCGACCAGAAGGACCTCGACCGCGCCTGGACCCTTTCCTGCCAGGCCATCCCGACCTCGCAACGCCTGCGCGTGCGCTTTCCCGGCTGATCCGGCCGCCAGGGCGCGGGCTCCGGCCTCTGTTCCGATTAGTCCTGTTGGGGGATGTCTCCCTTCTCCGCGGCCGCGATGATTGGTTCAGGAGCCGGCCATACGCCGATTCGGCGGCCGGCACATCCAAATCACGTTCCGAGTGGGAGAAGCAAGTGAAGATTCTGGTCCCCGTGAAGCGGGTGGTCGATTACAACGTCAAGGTGCGGGTGAAGTCCGACCGCAGCGGAGTCGAGCTCGCCGGCGTCAAGATGGCCATCAACCCCTTCGATGAGATTTCGGTCGAAGAGGCCGTGCGCCTGAAGGAGGCCGGCATCGCGACGGAGGTCGTCGCCGTGAGCTGCGGCAGCGCCGCGAGCCAGGAGACGCTGCGCACCGCGCTCGCCATGGGCGCGGACCGCGCGATCCTGGTCGAGACCGACGCCGAGCTGCAGCCGCTGGCCGTGGGCAAGCTGCTGAAGGCCGTCGCCGATCGCGAGCAGCCGCAGCTGGTGATCTGCGGCAAGCAGGCGATCGACGACGATGCCAACCAGACCGGGCAGATCCTGGCTGCGCTGATGGGCTGGGCGCAGGCGACCTTCGCGTCGAAGCTCTGCGTCGAGGGTGAGACCCTGCGCGTCACGCGCGAGGTCGACGGGGGGCTCGAGACGCTCGAACTGAAGCTGCCGGCGGTCGTGACGTCGGACCTGCGCCTCAACGAGCCGCGCTACGCGACCCTTCCCAACATCATGAAGGCGAAGAAGAAGCCGCTGGACGTGATCCCGGCGGCCGACCTCGGCGTCGATATCGCGCCGCGCCTGCGCCATTCGCAATATTCCGAACCGCCGGTCCGCAAGGCGGGCATCAAGGTCGCCGACGTGGCCGACCTGATCGCCCGGCTCAGGAACGACGCCAAGGTCATCTGAGGAGTCCCGAGAATATGAAGGTTCTGGTCATTGCGGAACACGACAACGGCAAGCTCGCCGGTGCGACGCTCAACGCGGTCACGGCCGCGCAGGCATTCGGAGCGCCCGTGCATGTGCTGGTCGCCGGTCACGATACGGCCGCCGTCGCAGGGGAAGCCGCCGGGCTGGCGGGCGTTGCCGAAATCATCGCGGTGGATGCCGCACACTATCGCGACCAGTCGGCGGAGAACCTCGCCGTGCTGGTCGCCGACGTCGTCCGTGGCGAAGGTTTCACGGGCGTGGTTGCAGGCGGGACGAGCTTCGGCAAGAATCTTGCCCCGCGGACGGCCGCATTGCTCGACGTGGCGCCGGTCTCCGACGTGGTGTCGATCGCCGGCGCTGGACGCTATGTGCGTCCGGTCTATGCTGGAAACGTCATGGTGACGGTCGAGTCCGACGAGGCCATCCAGGTGATTACGGTGCGCACTACGGCGTTCGCCGCAGCTCCCTCCGGCGGGGCAGCAGGCGTGCGCGAACGGGCGCCGGCGGCCGACCTCGGCGTTTCGCGCCTGCTCGGACGCGAACTGAGCAAGTCGGAACGCCCTGAGCTCGCGGCAGCGCGCGTGGTGGTGTCGGGAGGACGCGGCCTCGGCAGCGGTGAGAAATACCGCGAAGTGCTCGAACCGCTGGCCGATCGGCTCGGCGCGGCGCTCGGTGCGTCGCGTGCGGCGGTGGATGCGGGCTACGTGCCCAACGACTACCAGGTCGGACAGACGGGCAAGATCGTCGCGCCCGACCTGTACGTCGCGGTCGGCATCTCGGGCGCGATCCAGCACCTGGCCGGCATGAAGGATTCGAAGGTCATCGTCGCGATCAACAAGGATCCGGACGCGCCGATCTTCCAGGTGGCCGACTTCGGACTGGTGGGTGACCTGTTCGAGGCGGTCCCGCAGCTGGCGGACGGGCTCGCGGCGGGCTGACGAGAAGTGAGATGATCGCGGTTCGGGGGCGACGCTTCCGGGCTGCGCGGGTCGGGGCCGAAATGGCTCCGGCAGTTGCGGCAACGATGTGAGATGACCGGGACGTGGAGGGAACCCCAAAGGAGGGAACCCCCGATAGACGAATTCCCGGTGAAGGAGAGATCGTGGAAGCAACCATGGGGACTTCGTCCCTGATGCAGTCGAATTTCGATCTGGAGCAGTACGACCGGATCGTCAGCACCTTGTACGATGCGGCCCTCGACACGAAGTCGTGGGCGGACGCGCTCGAATATCTGCGGCAGATCTTCACGGCGAACTACGTGACGCTGATCCTGCGCACGCCCGAGCTCGCCGACAAGGGCCTGATGATCGCCGTCGGCGACGTCGAGGGCGGCGGCCGCGTCACCTACATGAACTACCCCCAGACGACGACGCCCTTCGTCAATCAGCCGGCCGACAAGGTGTTTACGGTCGAGGACCTGATGAGCGAGAGCGAGTGGCGGCGCTCGTCCTATTACCAGCATTGGTGCGCGGCGCACGGCGTCTTTCACGTCATGGGCGTCGATATCGCGACCCCCGGCGCCGGGAAACTCCGTTTCCGCATCACGCGTCCCGAGGATGCGCCGAAGTTCTCGGCCGAGGACCGCGCACGCTGTGAAGCGCTGCTGCCCCACCTGCGGCGCGCCCTGCAGATCCACAACCAGCTCGACCGCAGCGAATCGATGGGCGCGATGTATGCGCAGGCGATCGGCCGGCTGTCGATCGCGACGATCGTGCTGGACGAGAGCGGCAAGGTGCTCGATCAGAACCTGATTGCGAAGGAGATCCTCGCGTCCGCCGACGGCCTCAAGATCGTCGGCGGCCGGCTGGAGGCGTCCTACCCGAGCGACAACCGCGAGCTGCAGCGCCTGGTGCGCAACGCGTTTGCGCGCTATGGCACTGAAGATGTCGCGGTGGCCGAGGCAATGTCCATCGCGCGGCCTTCGGGACTGGTGAGCCTGGGAGTGGTAGTCGAGGTCGTGCCATCGAGCGAATGGGCCGAAGGCAAGGGCCAGCCCGCGGCCGTGGTCTATATCCGCGATGCGGCCGGCAAGTCGCTGGCGAGCAGCACGGTCGCGAAGCAGCTCTTCAACCTCACGCCCGCCGAAACCGCGCTCGCGCTCGAACTCACGAACGGCCTGTCGCTGGAGGAGGCCGCCGAGGCCCTCGGCATCCGCCGCAACACCGCGCGCGCACACCTGCGCTCGATCTTCTCCAAGACCGGCGTGCGGCGGCAGACCGAGCTCGTGCGCATCATGCTCAACAGCGTCGCGGCGCTCAGCAAGAACCGCTGAAGCCTGCGCTGCGCAGGCAGCATCGTCACCGGGGGCCCCTCGCGACGCCGAGCGGGCCCCCGCGTCATTTTCCGGCCGGGACTGCTCGCCGTCGGTAAATGCGCCGGACATGATCTGAATGGACGATGCGGCGCCGCGTCAAACAGCCGAATATCCACTCAACACAGTCGATCGTCGAGGATTCCATGCAGAAAGTCGCATTCGTGACGGGAGCCAGCCGCGGCATCGGGCGCGAGACGGCCATTGCCTTCGCGCGCGCCGGTTTCGATGTCGCCATCAGTGCGCGCACGATGGAGGAGGGCGAGACCCATGAGCACGCCCTGCACAAGGCGGACGGGAGCCCCTTGCCCGGGAGCCTCGCGGAAACCGCCGCCGCCATTCGCAGTCTCGGCCGCAAGGCGCTCGCGATCCGCATGGATCTGCTCGACGACGCGTCGGTGCAGGCCGCCGGCGAAGCGGTGCTGCGCGAATTCGGCCGCATCGACGTGCTGGTCAACAACGCCGTCTACCAGGGCAGCGACCTCAACCTGCCCTTCCTCGATCTGGAGCCCGCGACGCTGCAGCGCGTGTTCCAGGGCTACATAATGGCGCCCTTCCTGCTCACGCGCTGCGTGCTGCCGGCGATGCTCGCGCAGGGCGAGGGCGTCGTGATCAACATCACCTCGAGCGCCGGCGAAAGCGATCCGCCCGTCCCCGCGGGGCGGGGCGGCTGGGGCTACGCCTACGGCGCAGGCAAGGCTGCGGTGTCGCGGCTGTCGGGCATCCTGTCGGTCGAACTGGGTGAAAAGGGTATCCGCGCCTTCACGGTCAATCCCGGCGTCGTGACCACAGACGCGCTGAAGGTCACGATCGGCGAGAAAGGCGTGATCGCGCTGCGAAACGGATCGGCACCGCCGGAAGTCCCGGCTGCCGTCCTGCTATGGCTCGCGACCGCTGACGATGCGGCGCAATTCCAGAAACGCACGATCAACGCCCAGCCCTTCGCGCTCGAACACGGCATCGTCCCCGACTGGCGCCACGCGGGCCCAGCCGCGTCCTGAGCGGAACCACGTAAGCCATGAGCAACGAACGCGAATCGATGGAATTCGACGTCCTGATCGTCGGCGGAGGCCCCGCGGGGCTGGCCGCGGCGATCCGGCTCAAGCAGTTGGCCAACGAGAAGGGCACGGAACTGGCGGTGTGCCTGATCGAGAAGGCCGCCGAGATCGGCGCGCACATCCTCTCGGGCGCGGTGATGGATCCGCGCGCGCTGAACGAATTGATCCCCGACTGGAAGGAACAGGGCGCGCCGGTGACCACCGCGGTCACCGAAGATCGCGTGATCTTCCTCAACGAGACGGGCGGGCGCAAGGTCCCCAACGGCCTGCTGCCGGACTGTTTCCTGAACCACGGCAACTACATCGTGCGCCTGGGCAACGTCGCGAAGTGGCTCGGCGAACAGGCCGAAGCGCTGGGCGTCGAGGTCTATCCCGGTTTTGCCGGCGCCGAGATCCTCTTCGACGAGAACGGTGCGGTGAAGGGCGTTGCGACCGGCGACATGGGCGTCACGCGCAAAGGCGAGCAGGGCCCCGCTTACCAGCCGGGCATGGAGTTGCATGCGAAATACACCTTGTTTGCCGAAGGCTGTCGTGGACACCTGGGCAAGCAGCTCGAAGGAAAATTCAACCTGCGCGACGGCGTCGATCCGCAAACCTACGGCATCGGCCTGAAAGAGCTGTGGGAAGTACCGGCCGAGCGCCACGAGAAGGGGCTCGTCGTGCACACCACCGGCTGGCCGCTGCCCTCCGACACCTACGGCGGCGGCTTCGTCTATCACCTCGAGGACAACCTCGTCGCGATCGGCTACGTCGTGGGCCTCAACTACACCAACCCGCACCTGTCGCCGTTCGAGGAGTTCCAGCGCTACAAGACCCACCCCGAGATCCGCAAATATCTCGAAGGCGGCAAGCGTCTCGCGTATGGCGCGCGCGCGATTGCCGCGGGCGGCCTGCAGAGCCAGCCCAAACTCGTGTTCCCGGGCGGCGCGCTCATCGGTGACGACGCGGGCTTCCTCAATGCCGCACGCATCAAGGGCAGCCACGCCGCGATCAAGAGCGGCATGCTCGCCGCCGAAGCCGCGTTCGAGGCGGTGGGCGCCGAGCGCCAGCGCGATGAACTCGTCGCCTTCCCGGAAGCCTTCAAGTCGAGCTGGCTGCACGAGGAACTGCACAAGACGCGCAACTTCAAGCCCTACATGAAGAAGGGCCTGTGGATGGGGTCGCTGCTCTTCGGCATCGACCAGAAGCTCCTAGGCGGCAAGGCCCCGTGGACGCTGCACAACAGCTCGGATCACGACAAGCTCAAGCTCGCCTCCGAATGCCCAAAGATCGACTACCCGAAGCCCGATGGCGTGCTGACCTTCGATCGCCTGTCGTCGGTGTTCCTGTCGAACACCAACCACGAGGAAGACCAGCCCTGCCACCTGCAGCTGAAGGATGCGTCGGTGCCGATCGCGGTGAACCTCGCGAAGTACGACGCCCCCGAGCAGCGCTACTGCCCGGCCGGCGTGTACGAGATCGTGCGCGAGGAAGCCGGTCCGCGTCTGCAGATCAACGCGCAGAACTGCGTGCACTGCAAGACCTGCGACATCAAGGACCCGACGCAAAACATCAGCTGGGTGGTGCCGCAGGGCGGCGAGGGGCCGATCTACCAAGGGATGTAGCCGACAGTTTTCCGGTGGTGTCGCACCGAACGCTTTTGGGGTTTTCGACGCTCTCCTCCTCTCCCTATTGCGTGACACCATCGTTTTTTACACCGCTCGGGCGCCGGTGGGCCACTCGGCTCCACCGGCGCCCGAGCAAGCAGGCGCCAAAGGCATCGCTCAGCGGGGAGCGGCCAGCACCTGCTCGGCAAAGTGCTCGTCGATCTGCGCGCCCTTCGCGAGCAGCTGGCGGTACTTCACGAAATCAACCGTGTCCTTGCCCGTGATCTTGCGCGACTCGAAGGCGTTGAAGCCCAGCCAGGCCTCGTTGTTCATGTTCGCGGCGAGCCAGTGGCGCTGCGCGGCCTTCTGCTGGTCCCAGAAGAACTTCTTCTTGCCCCGGATCGCGTCGATGGAGTTCATCAGGCAGTTGGGGAAGAGGTTCGTGAAGCGCCAGATCAGCGCATTCACTTCCTTGTCGAGCAGCTCGAAATCCACTTCGCATTGCGCGATCAGCGCATCGGCCTCCGTCGCCGCCGCCCCCTGAACCATCTCGCCGTACACGATTTGCCCCAACTCGGACCAGGTATCGGTCCGCACCTTCGGATTGGGGATCCACTCGCCGTTCTTCTTCAGCACCGGCAGGACCTTCGAGATCATGCCCTTGTACTTCATCTTGTACGCGCTCCACAGCTCGCACGACACGCAGTTGTAGATCGCGTCTTCCATTGACAGGAACCACGGCAGGAAATCCGTCGAGCCGCCCACCGGCGCGCTCCCGTGCTTCGGGCCCGCCTGACCATACACCGCCATGTCGGACGAGATCGTGATGTCGGTCGCCATCCCGATTTCCTGGCCACCCGCCACGCGCATGCCGTTCACGCGGCAGATCACCGGCTTCTTGCAGTTGAGGATGCCGTCGACCATGCCGATGAAGAGGTCGATGTAGTCGCCGTATTCCTGGGGCCGACGGGAGTAGTAGGACGCGTATTCGGCCGTGTTTCCCCCGCTGCACCATGCCTTTTCGCCGACTGCCGTGAACACCGCTGCAACGACGCTGCGGTCGGACGAGGCCTTCTGGAAGGCCTCGATGACCCCCTTCACCATCTCGGTCGTGTAGGAGTTGTATTGCGCCGGGTTGTTGAGGGTGATCCAGGCTGAATAGAGGTCGTCTACGGGCTTTCCGGCAGGGTCGAGGACCGGGCGCTTCTCGTAGATGACCGATGGCGCGGACGCCCCGAGGTGTTCGTTCTCCATCAGGGCGTGATTCTTCAGCTCGTTGTCACGTTTCAGAAAATCCAGGCTCACGTCGGTCTCCGTGTATGGGTGTGCCGGAAGGATGTCCGGCAACACATTGCAGTGATGTCGATCCAACAATCTGTTTTCGATCTTTGATTGCGCCTCGACCGTACAGGCACGATGCCGCGCGCGAATCACCGATTCCGGTGATGCGGACATGCGGGGGATGGGATAGCCGGGAGGGGGCGGAAAGGGCCGCAGCGCCGCTGCCGGCACGCCTTTCCATAGTTCGTTTTAGTGATGTCGCGCCAAGGGCGAGGTGCGAGCATCTCCGTGCCGCAGGGTGATTCCAATAACAGGCAACAGGCCGACTCGGCCCCCGACGGGGACAACCGAAACGAGCTCACATCGTGAGGGAGACAGGATGCTTGCATCACAGCTTGAGAGGTACGGAAATGGGGTCGGAAAGCGCAGGCGCCCGCTTGCATGGACGCTTTCGCCCTTGTGGATGGCGTTTGCGAGTGCCGGGCTGCACGCGGCGCCGACGGTGCAACTGGGCCCGGACACGACGCTCGATTACTCGCTGACGCTGTCCTACACCGCGTCGACGCGTACCGAAAAGGCAGCACGCGAATACCTGAACGACCTCAACAGCGACGACGGCACGCGCAATTTCAAGCGCGGCTCGCTGTTCACGAATCGCGCCAATGCGCTGGCCGAAGTCCGGCTCAAGCACGACAACGTCGGTGCGATGCTGCGCGCGAGCAGCTTCTACGACTGGGCCTATCGGTCCTCCAACGACAACGACTCGCCGCTCACCGTCAACAAGACCGGCGACCATGACGAATTCACGAGCCGCACGCGCCAGCTCAGCGGCAAGAACTCGCGCATCCTCGACGCCTTCGCCTATGGCAACTGGATGCTGGGCGACGAGCAGTTCCTGTCGCTGAAGGCGGGTCGCCATGTGCTGGCTTGGGGCGAAAGCCTGTTCTGGCCGAACATCAGCCAGGGTCAGTCGCCGGTGGACGCAACGAAGTTCAACGTGCCCGGCACGGAGGCGAAGGAAGGCTATCTGCCCGTCGGCCAGGTGTCGGCGTCCCTCACGCTGAATCCGTGGCTGACACTGGCCGGCTACTACCAGTACAAGTGGGAAGAGACCCAGCTCAATCCGGTGGGCGATTACTTCGGCAGCGACTATTTCGGGCCGGGCGCACAGTTCTTCCGCCTGGCGCCGGGCGTCATCGACACGCTGCCCGACCACACGTTCCGCGTCGCCAATTTCGCCGGCGAGATCAAACCGCGCGACACCGGCCAGTGGGGCCTCGGGTCGCGCTTCCGGCTGGGCGAGACGACCGAAATCGGCCTCTACCACTATCGCTACCATGACCGCATCGGCGCGATGTTCTTCGACTTCACCGGCACGACGCAGTACTCCTCGTTCGGGCGCTTCGGTCGCAAGGCCTCGCCGGCGAGCGCGCCATACTACAAGCTCGCCTACTTCGATGACATCAAGCTCACCGGTGTGAGCCTCAGCACCAAGATCGGCGATGCCGTGCAGATCGGCGCGGAGGTCAGCTACCGCGACGGCGCCCCGGTCTATCTTTCGAACGGCGCGCCCGCGCGCGGCCAACTCACGCAGGGCAACCTCAATTTCCTCTACATCCTCGGCCCGTCGAAGCTCGCGCACCAGACGACGCTGATGGGCGAAGTGGTGCATCAGCGCATCGAAGGCGTCGACAAGCTCACGATCACCGGCGGCCTGCCGGGCCAGAACGGCACCTTCAAGGACTTCACCTACGACACGCAGACGAAGGCCTCGACGCTGCTGGGCCTGGGCGCGATCTTCGACTATCCGAACGTGCTCGACGGTTGGGACCTGTCGACGAAGGCCATCTGGACGCAGAACGTCGATGGCAGCTCGCTCTCCGGCATGGGCAAGGACGACCGTCGGCTCACGCTCGGCGCCGACTTCAAGCGCCTCGGCAACTTCACGGTCGGCCTGACCTACGTCGCCTTCCTCGGTTCGCCCGATCTGGCCAATGGCCGGACGATGACCGACCGCGACTACGTGTCGCTCAGCGCCAAATACACCTTCTGATTGCGTTCAAGCCGAAAAAGGATCTGTTCATGAAGATGAAATTGTGCGGACTGCTGCTCACGTTCGTGGCGGCAGCGCAGACGTTTCCGTCGATGGCCGTGGCGAAGGGATCGCCCGAGGAGATCGCGCGCCTGGGCAAGGATCTCACCTGCATCGGCGCGGAAAAGGCCGGCAACAAGGACGGGAGCATTCCCGAGTATTCCGGCAAGTGGCTGGGCGCGCCGCCGCACGTGCCCTTCAAGGGCACCGGCAACCATCCGCTCGACACCTATCCCGACGAGAAACCGCTGTTCGTGATCACCGCCGCCAACATGGAGCAGTACGCGGCGCGGCTGTCCGACGGGCAGAAGGCATTGTTCAAGAAGTATCCGCAGACCTTCCGCATGCCGGTCTACCCGTCGCACCGCGATTTCCGCTTCCCCGATTCGGTGTGCCAGACGGCGAAGGAGAACGCCGCCCAGGCCGAACTGTTGAATAACGGCGAAGGCGTGATGGGCGTGACCGGCGGGCCGATCTTCCCCTTCCCGAAGACCGGCCTCGAACTGCTGTGGAACGCGATCATCCCGTATCGCGCCTACACCGAGGAGCTCGTCTCGGACAACGCCTACGTGCTCGCCAGCGGCGCGATCAACTGGGGGCGCGTGAAGTCGCGCAACCTCGGTGCGGCGAACGAGCCGGGCGTGCGGCACAAGACCGAAGGGCAGTCCTCGTACTACCTCAACGAGACGCTGCTGCCCGAGCGCGACAAGGGCGAGATCAACACCGGCATGGAGTTCTTCAACTTCGCGCAGAACCCGCGCCAGAGCTGGCGCTTCGATCCCGGCACGCGGCGCGTGCGGCAGTCGCCCGGCTACGGCTACGACATGGCCTTCCCCGGCACCGGCGGCTCCATCACGGTCGACGAGGTGCGCATCTTCAACGGCTCGCCCGAGCGCTACGACTGGACGATCGTCGGCAAGAAGGAGATCTACATCCCCTACAACGCCTACAAGGTGCATTCGCCGAAGATCAAGTACGCGGAGCTGGTGACGCCCGGGCACGCCAATCCCGAGTTCATGCGCTACGAGCTGCATCGCGTGTGGGTGCTGGAAGGCAAGCTCAAGGAAGGCTTCCGTCACCTGTACGGCCGGCGCGTGATGTTCATCGACGAGGACACGCTGTTCCCCATCATGGCGGACAACTACGACGTGCGCGGCGAAATGTGGCGAACCTCGATGCTGAACCACTTCTACGCCTACGAGATGCAGACCTGGCAGGCGGGGGTCGGCTTCTACCACGACCTCAACGCCGGCACCTATCTAGCGTTCAACCTCATCAACGAGCAGCCGTCGGCCTACAAGCTCAACGAGAACAAGATAACGCCGCAGATGTTCGGGCCGGAGGCGGCCCGGCGCATGGGTCTGTGATCGGCCCCGTGTCGCGCGTGGGCGAGTCCGGGTCGGCGGGCCCGGAGGATGCCCCGCGCGGCATTCCGCTCTTCATGCGGCCGCCTCCGGGTGGCCGCAGCCACGACGAGGGACATGCGATGACACCAACAGCATCGCCGTTCGATCCGCTGACACTGGGGCCCCTGCGGCTCCGCAACCGCTTCATCCGCGCCGGCGCGAACGAGGGCATGGTCGTCGACGGCGCGCCCAGCCGAGCGCTCGTGAAGCACCACCGCGACCTCGCCGCCGGCGGCGTCGGCCTGACGACCGTGGCCTACGGCGCGGTGAGCGAGGTCGGCCGCACGCTGCCGAACCAGGTGTGGCTGCGCCCCGAGATCCTGCCCGACCTGCGCGTGCTCGCGGACGCGGTGCACTCCGAGGGCGGAGCCATCTCCTACCAGCTCACTCACGGCGGCTCCTTCGTCACGTCGCTGAAGGTGCGCGGACCGACGATGAGCGCGTCGTCGGGCTTCAACAAGGCCGGGCTCCTGCGCGGCAACCTGTTCCAGCGCGCGATGACGGCCGAGGACATGGAGCGCGTGACGCAGCAGTTCGTCGAGGCCGCGCGGCTGTGCCGGCATGCCGGCTTCGATGCCATCGAGCTGCACATGGGCCACGGCTACCTGCTCAATCAGTTCATCTCGCCGCTGTCGAACCGGCGCCGCGACGCCTACGGCGGCAGCGCCGAGAACCGCGCCCGCTTCCCCGCTGCGGTGCTCGCACGCGTCAAGGAAGCGGTCGGCCGCGACATGGCCGTGCTCGCGAAGATCAACGTCGCCGACGGCGTGAAGGGCGGCGCCACCGTGGAGGACGCCATCGTCACCGGCCGCGCGCTGCAGGCAGCCGGCGCCGACATGCTGGTGCTGTCGGGCGGGCGCAACGTCGAGTCCGGGTGGTTCATGTTCGGCAGCAACCACGACATGGACGAGATGCGAAAGGTGCTCGCGGCGAGCCCGATCACCGGCCTGATGCTCAAGTGGTCGCAGCACGGCGTGCCCCGCATCGCGTTCCGCGAGATGTACTTTCTCGAATACTCGCGCCGCATCCGCGCTGCGGTCGACGTGCCGCTGGGCTACCTCGGCGGCGCCAAGTCGCTCGCCAACGCCGAACAGGCGGTGCGCGAGGGCTTCGACGCCGTCGTCATGGCGCGCGCGCTGATCCACGACCCGGCGCTCGTGAACAAGTACCGCGAGGGCAGTGCCACGCAGTCCGGCTGCACCAACTGCAACCGCTGCGTACCCTACATCTACCACCCGGCCGGGACATGGTGCGTGATGAGCCCGCCGAACGATCCCGACCTCAACAAGATCCGCGCCGCCGGCTGAATCGGCGAGCAGCGGACTACATCCACCCCCAAGGAGATCCGATATGCAGCAACAGTTTTCAGCGTCGCGGCCGTGCCGCGTCGAGGACGTCTCGCACTGGGACATCGAGACCGACGTCGCCGTGGTCGGCTTCGGCGCCGCCGGCAGTTGTGCGGCCATCGAGGCGCGCCGCATGGGCGCGGACGTCGCGATCTTCGAGGTCGCCGCAGCGCCGGGCGGCAGCGCGGCACTGTCCGGCGGCGAGGTGTACGTCGGCGGCAGCGGTGGCACGTCGGTGCAGCGCGCCGCCGGTTTCAAGGACTCCACCGAGGACTTCTACAAGTACCTCGTCATGGCCGGCGGCCCTGGCGCCGATACCGCCCGGGCGCGCGTTTATGCCGAGAACGCCGAGGCGCACTTCCGCTGGCTGCAGGAGCAGGGCGTGCCGTACAAGGGCACCTTCCTGCCGGGCAAATGGCTCGAACCGCACACCGACGACACGCTCGTGTGGTCCGGCTCCGAGCAGGCCTGGCCCTTCTCGCATGAGGCCAAGCCCGCGCCCCGCGGCCACACCGCGCAGCAGGACGGCTGGAGCGCCGGGCGCACCCTGATGCAAACGCTGTGCGGCCGTGCCGAGGCGCTCGGCGCCAAGGTGTATTGCAACAGCCGAGCCCTGGCGCTGGTGACCGACGCGCAAGGCGCAGTCGTTGGCCTCGTCGTGCGCATCGACGGCGAACCGCGCTGCGTGCGCGCTCGCCGCGGCGTCGTGCTCGCATCGGGCGGATTCATCACCAACCGCGAGATGGTCGAGCGCTACGCGCCCGACGCGCTCGTGTGCGAGACGCCCGTGTCCGCCGGCAACGACGACGGCTCCGGCATCCGCATGGGAATGTCCGTTGGCGCCGCCGCGATCCACATGGACCAGTTCTTCGCGACGCTGCCGTACTTCCCGCCCGAATCGCTGGTGAAAGGCATCTTCATCAACGAACGCGGCGAGCGCTTCATCAACGAGGACGCCTACCACGGCCGCGTCGCGCATTACGTGCTGCGCCGGCCCGCCGGGCGGGCGTGGCTGATCGTCGACGACGAGATCTTCGGCCGCCCGATGATCCACCGCGACATCACGATCGCCGCAGTCGGGGAGACCTGGGAGGAACTCGAGCGGGAACTCGCACTGCCGGAGGGCAGCCTCTTGCGCACCGTCGAGGCCTTCAACCGCGAGGCTTCAGAGGGCCGCGATTCCGATTTTCACAAGGCAGCGACCTGGCTGCGGCCATTGACGAAGGCGCCGTTCGCGGCGCTGAGTTATTGCCGCGGCGACATTCCCGGACACGCCTTCACCTTGGGCGGACTCGAGACGGACACGGACGGTGCGGTGCTGAACGAGGCCGGGCGAGTGATTGTCGGTCTCTATGCCGCGGGCCGTTGCGCCTGCGGCCTGCCGCGCTGGGGGGAGGGGTACAGCTCGGGGATGTCGCTGGGCGATTCGACGTTCTTTGGACGGAGGGCGGGCCGGCGAGCGGCGACAGGCTGAGTCCCGTCATGGCAGGCTGGCTTCGGTTGAACGTGGTTGGATGTTTATGGACAACTGCCGTGAGTCTTTGTTGGGCGGCGAGTCCATTGGCTTGGCCATCGTCAAGGGCGGCTTCTGCGACCTCGTCGGCATGGTGCGCGCCGGCATTGCGGACCCTGACTTCGCCAACAAGGCACGCGACGGCCGTCTCGGCGAAATCCGTCGCTGCATCGGCTGCACGCGCTGCATCGACGAAGCGTCCGAGCCCGCGTATATCCCGTATACGCCGACCTGTTCGATCAACCCGACGATCGGCAACGAGCTGCAGTGGGAGGCCGACTTCCGTGCCGCCGACAAGCCCGGCCATGTCGTCGTGGTGGGCGGCGGCGCGGCCGGCTGTGAAGCCGCGCGGATCGCCGCCTTGCGTGGCCACAAGGTCACGCTGCTGGAGCAGGGCAAGCGCCTCGGCGGGCAGCTGCTCCTCGCCGCCAAGGCGCCCGGGCGCGATTCCTTCGGGACCAGGTGTACTTCGAGGAGAACTCGCTCGCGCGCCTCGGTGTCGACGTCCGCCTCGAAACCGCCTCCGACCTCGGCGCGGTGAAGGCGCTGCAACCCGAGGCGGTGATCATCGCCACCGAAATCGCCCGCTACTCCATCGGCATGGTGCTGAAGTGTATGGAGTGCTGCGGCGTGAAGGCGCACCCAAACCTCATCCTCCGCCGCATCGCGCCGGACGCGCGCGAATTCGTCTCGAGCTGGGTCGAACAAACCTATCGCATGGAAGGCTTCGATAGCGTCGTGTTGATGTACGGTACGGTGCAGCAGCCGCAGCTCTACGATGCGCTGAAGTCGGACGGCAGCGTCCCGCAGGTCTTCATCGCCGGTGGCGCCTGGGTGCCGCGCCGGCTGGCGGAGGCGACCCGGCATGGGGCGGCGGTGGGCATGATGGCATGACGCGCGTTCCGGCGCGAATCACGGAATCGCGCCGAGCGTCTCCCACACCCGCCGGATGCCCGCGGCGAGCCGGTCCACGTCCTCTTGCGCGTTGTACAGCGCGAAGGATGCGCGGGCGGTGCCGGTGATGCCGAGGCGCTGCATCAGCGGCATCGCGCAGTGGTGGCCGGCGCGGATTGCAACCCCGCAATCGTCGAGCAGCGTGCCGATGTCGTGGGGATGGATGCCGTCGAGCGTGAAGGACAGGACGCCGGCCTTTTCCGCAGCGGTCCCGACGATGCGCAGGCCGGGGATGGCGCCGAGCTGTCGCGTCGCGTCGTCCAGCAGCCCGCGTTCGTGTGCCGCGATGCGTTCGAGCCCGATGGCGCTCACGTAGTCGAGCGCGGCGCCCAGTCCGACGACGCCTGCGATGTGGGGCGTGCCGGCTTCGAGCCGGTAGGGCAGCTCGTTGTACTCGGTCGCGTCGAAGCTCACCGAACGGATCATGTCGCCGCCGCCCTGGCACGGCGTCATCGCCTGCAGGTGCTCCGACTTGCCGTACAGCACGCCGATGCCGGTCGGGCCGTACAGCTTGTGCGCGGAGAACGCATAGAAGTCGCAGTCGAGCGCGCGCACGTCGACCGGCAGATGCGAAATCGCCTGCGCACCGTCGAGCAGCACCGGCACGCCGCGGGCGTGGGCGAGGTCGATGATGCGCCGGACCGGTGTGATCGTCCCGAGGGCATTCGACAGGTGCGTCACGGCCACGAGGCGGGTGCGACCGTTCAGCAGCGCCGCATACGCGTCGAGATCGAATTCGCCGGCGTCATCCACGGGCACCACGCGCAGCACCGCGCCTGCGCGCCGGCACGCCATCTGCCACGGCACAATGTTGGAATGGTGTTCCAGCGCGCTGACGACGATTTCGTCGCCGGCGGCGAGGCGCGCCTCGGCGAAGCCTTGCGCGACGAGGTTGATCGCGTCGGTGGCGCCGCGCACGAAGATGATCTCGGCATCGGCGCGCGCATTGATGAACGACCTGACCTTGTGGCGCGCCGCCTCGTGGGCGTCGGTGGCGCGCTGGCTCAGCGCGTGCACGCCGCGGTGCACATTGGCGTTGGCAGTGCGGTAGAAGTCCGCCTCGGCGTCGATGACCGCGTCGGGTTTTTGCGTGGTCGCGGCATTGTCGAGGTAGGTCAGGGGCCGGCCGTTCACGCGCGTACGCAGGATAGGGAAATCGGCGCGGAACTGCGCGAGATCGCGGCGGGGGGCAGTTTCGTCGCGGTTCATCGTGACCGTCGTCATCGCCTGTCCCCCCTGCGTGTCATTGCAGTCATCGGCCCGCCGCAGCGGCGCCGCTCCGTTCGGCCGTGCTGCGGATGAACGCCAGCACCTCGCCGAGGAAGGAATCGCCGTCGGGCATGGCCGGGAAGTCCAGCGTCTCGGCGCAGCGCCGGGCGGGAAACGGAATGCCGGCCACGTCGGTGTCGTCACCCTCGGCATCCATCACCGGGACCATCGGATCGTATTGGGAAGCCATGGCGTTTCTCCTCGTGTGAATCGACGCAGCGTCGATGCGGTGGTACGTGAGCTGACTATAGCCACGCGCCGCCGTCGGCGTCCCCCCCATGCGGTATGGGTGGCATCGCGCCGTTCGCATTCGCTCTCGGGGCGAATTTTCCGAACTCCGGGGATAGGCGCCGTACGCGCCGGATAGCCGTCACGGTTCCGCCGCCGCTTCAATACGGGATGCGCGGCCCATCCGTGCCGTCCGATCCACCCTGCCAGCATCTCGCGAAGGAGTGACTTCATGAGCAGTCGAATATTGCCGGATTTTGACCTGTTGCTTCCTCAGAGCATCCCCGAGGCGGTCGAGCTGCTGTCGACGCACCGTGAGCGGATCACCGTGATGGCCGGGGGCACCGACGTCATGGTTGCGATGAAGTTCGCGCAGTCGCCCGCCAAGCTGCCTGAATTCGTGATGAGCCTGGAGAACGTTCCGGGTCTCGGCTACGTGCTGTTCGACCCCGAAAAGGGCCTGCGCATCGGCGCCAAGGCGACCGTCGCCGAGCTGCTCGCGCAGCCGGACGTGAAACGGCATTACCGCGCCCTGTGGCATGCCGCGCAGACCTTCGCGACCGGCCAGGTGCGCAACACCGCCACGGTGCTCGGCAACCTGCTGCGCGCGTCGCCCGCCGGCGACTGCAGTTGCGCGATCTACGCGATCGGCGGCGTCGTCGTGCTGCACGGGGCGTCCGGCCGCCGCGAGGTGGACATCGATGATTTCTGGCTGTCGTACGGCGTCACCGCACGGCTGCCGGACGAGCTCGCCGTCGAGCTGATCCTGCCGCCGCCCGCAGCCGGTTCCCGCTCCGCCTTCAAGCGCATGACCCGCACGAGCGAGGACCTGGCGAAGCTCAACGTCGCGGTGCGGCTCGAGATGGAGGGCAACACCTGCGTCGATGCCCGTCTCGCGATGGGCTGCGTCGCGCCCACGCCGCTGCGGCTGACCAAGACCGAGACGTTGCTCAAGGGCCATGAACTCACGCCGGAGGTGCTGCAACGCGTCGCCGCGTCGGTGCCGTGGGAGATCAGCCCGATCGACGACAAGCGCTCCACTGCCGAATACCGCAAGCAGGTGTCGGGCGTGTTGCTCAAGCGCGCGATCCAGGACGCCTGCGGCGCCGCCTGAGCCCGCGGCCGAAGAAGACGAGGAGACCAGAATGAAGAACCGGGACATCACGCTCCATATCAATGGTGAGGAGTACAGGCTGAACGTCGCCGTGAATCGCACGTTGCTCGACGTGCTGCGCGACGAACTCGGCATGACGGAGACGAAATACGGCTGCGGCACCGGCGAATGCGGCGCCTGCACGGTGGTCGTCGAGGGCAAGGCGATCAATTCCTGCCTGACGCTCGCCGCGACGATGGACGGCAAGCGCATCGCGACGGTCGCGGGGCGGGCGGACTTCGGCCGGCTCGACCACATCCAGCAGGCCTTCGTCGACGAGGCTGCGATCCAGTGCGGCTACTGCACGCCGGGCATGGTCATGAAGACGGCGAGCCTGCTCGCGACGAACCCCGACCCGAGCGAGGCCGAGATCCGTCATGCGCTGGAGGGCAACATCTGCCGCTGCACCGGTTACGAGAAGATCGTCAAGGCGGTGAAAAAGGCGGCGCAGACGATGCCGGGCCGTGCCGTGGCGGTCGAGCCCTGCAAGGAGGTCGTGCAATGAGCGAGCAAGCAATCGTCGGCACCAACGCGCCGCGCGTGGACGTGCGCGACAAGGCGACCGGGCAGGCGCAGTACGCGGCGGACATCCAGCTGCCGGGCATGCTGTACGGCAAGGTGGTGCGCTGCTGGGAACATGCCCACGCGCGCGTGAAGCGGCTGGATCTCTCGGCGGCGGCGGCGTCGCCGGGCGTCGTGCGCGTGATCGGTCCGAAGGACGTCACGGCGAAGCGCTACAACTCGTCGGTGCTGGACCTGATGGTGTCCGAGTCGATGCACGACATGCTCGGCGACATCGACGACCAGCCCATCTTCACCGAGCACGTGAAATTCCAGGGTGATGCCATCTGCGGCATCATCGCGCGCTCCGAAGAGGCGGCCGAACGCGCCGCGGCGAAAGTGATCGTGGAATACGAGCCGCTGCCGGTGTACCTGACCGCGGAAGCGTCGAGGGCGCCGGGGGCGGTGCAGTTCACGCCGGAAAAGCCGGGCAACCTCGCGTTCCAGCTGCCCGAGGCGATGTTCCCGAACCACGCGCTCGGCGGCGGCGATGTCGAGGGCGCGATGCGGGACGCGGACATCGTGGTCGAGGACGCGTTCTACGTCCCCAAACAGAAGCAATGCCAGATGGAGCCGCACGCCTACGTCGCGAAGGTCGACAGCGGCGGGCGGCTCACGTGCTGGACCTCGTCGCAGATGCCCAAGCTCGTGCAGCGCAAGCTCGCGAAGCTCTTCGACCTGCCGATGAATCTCATGAAGATCGTCCCGACCGTGATCGGCGGCGGCTTCGGCACGCGCCTCGGCATGATCTCGGAGCCGCAGGTCTGCGCGATGGCGCTGGCCGTGCCCGGCCATCCGGTGAAGCTGCAGACGCTGCGCGAGGAGGACTGGGTGATCTCGCCGAGCCGCCACCCGGGCAAGTACTGGATGAGGATAGGTTTCAAGCGCGACGGCACGCCGCTCGCGTGTGACGCGCGCTTCGAGAACTACAAGGGGGCCTACTACCTCGACGCCTCCGGCACCGCCTTCACGGCCGGCGCCTGGCTCGGCGGCATGTACCGCTTCCCGGCGCTGCGCTACCGCGGCGAATCCTACTTCACGAACCAGGGGCTGACCGGCGCGTACCGCGGCTACGGCAATCCGCAGACCAACTTCGTGCTCGAACAGCTCATCGACCGCGGCTGCGCGGAGCTCGGCGCCGATCCGGTCGAGTGGCGCAAGAAATGGCACAAGGGCGTCGGCGACGACGGCTGGTGTCCGGGCGTGACCTATCCGTCGTGCGCGCTGGACGAGTGCCTCGACCGTGGCGCCGCGGCGATCGGCTGGACCGAGAAGCGCCGCAGGTACGCGAAGCAGGAGGGGACGATCCGGCGCGGCGTGGGCGTCGCGGTGATGAACCACACCAGCGGCGCGATGCCGATGCTGCTGGAGCATACCGCCTGCACCGTGAAGCTCAACGAGGACGCGACCGCCGAGGTCCTGTTCGCCTGCTCGGACATGGGGCAGGGCTCGCACACGGCCTTGAAGCAGATCGCGGCCGAGACGCTGGGCTTCCCGTTCGAGCATGTGCAGCTGTCGGGCGGCACGTCGGACGTCGCCGGCTTCGACATCGGCGCTCATGCGAGCCGCACGATCTACGTGGGCGGCGCGGCGGTGAAGAAGGCCTGCGAGGAGGCGAAGCGCCAGCTCTTCGAGCGTGCGTCGCTGCAGCTGGGCGTTCCCGCCGACGAGCTCGACATCCGCGACAAGCGCATCTTCGTCAAGGCTGATCCTTCGCGCGGCATCGAGGCGGAGGCGATCACGCGCGCCGGCGTGTATCACTTCGTCGACCCCATGACCGGCGAACCGGGCGGTGTGCCGGGGCAGATCCAGGGCTACGTGAGCTTCTTCGCCCCGCACAACTCGCCGCCCTTCGGGGCGTCCTTCGCCGAGGTCGAGGTCGACACCGAAACCGGCGAGGTGCGCGTGATCGAGCTCGTCAATGCGCACGACATCGGCCGCGCGATCAACCCGGCCGCGGTCGAGGGGCAGCTCGAAGGCGGCATCCAGCAGGGGCTCGGTTTCGTGCTGAGCGAGGAGATGGACTACGACGCCAAGGGGCGGGTGCAGAACAACAGCTTCACCGACTACAAGATGTTCGGCCCGGAGGACATGCCGAAGATCACGACGATCCTCGTCGAGGACGCCGATCCGGTCGGCCCCTTCGGCGCGAAGAGCGTCGGCGAGTCGGGGCTGGTGAGTCCGATCGGTGCGGTGGCGAATGCCATCTTCCACGCCATCGGGATCCAGTTCACCGAGGCGCCGATCACGCCGGAGAAGGTGTTGAAAGGCATCCTGGAGAAGGGCGTCAGGGATTACGCGAGCATCCGCCGTCGCTGAAGGCCTGCGTTCTGCCGGTGCACGGCCGCCTTCGGGCGGCCGTTTCGTTTCCATGACCCTTGACGCGCTGCGGCCCCCGATGCGCGCGCGAAACGATCCGTAGTCCGCGGATAAGCGCCGCAGTCCCCGGATAGCGGCCCCATCCCCTAAATCCTTACCTTTCCGATGTCGCGCGACGTCGGGAGGTGACCCCGATCTCAGAGCCGGAAGCGGAATCGGCCGAGTCGCAGATGCGCCGGCGCGCGGGTGTCGTGCGCGTCGGGACATCCAACCCCAGCCCAAGAGTTCGCCGCCCCCGTGCAGGGGGTGTCATTGCTGATCGCAAGGGGACTTCATGACTGGGATTGACCGCATCCGTACCTGGCTTCTGCCGTTCGCGCTCGCGCCGTCCGCATTGCTCGGCTGCAGCGCGTCGGCCAACCTCGCGGAGCTCGCCGCGACGCAGTCCGCACCGGTGTTGCGCTCCGACCAGTTCCAGGCCGCCGTCGCGAATCCGGGCGTGCTCGTCGCGGTCGGCGCGAACGGCGTCGTGGTGTCGTCGGCCGACGGCGGCAACAGCTGGCGGCGCCAGGTCGTCGATGCCGGCGCATCGCTGATCGGCGTCGCGGTGTGCCCGGATGGCGGCTTCGTCGCCCTCGATTTCGGCCGCCGCGTGTGGATCGGCGATGCCGCGGCGACCACCTGGACGGCGCGCCCGATCACGAGCGAGGCGACGCCGCTCGCGGTCGCCTGCGACCCGGCCGGACAGGTATGGGTCGTCGGCAGCGAGAGTTCGATCCTGTCGAGTGCGGACCGCGGCGCGACGTGGCGCGATGCCTCGCTGGGCGAGGACCAGATGTTCACGACGGTGCAGTTCGTCGATGCGCAGAACGGCGTCATCACCGGCGAGTTCGGCAGCTTCCTGACGACGCAGGACGGCGGCGCGAGCTGGCAGGCGGGCACGCCGATCCCGAACGACTTCTATCCGTATGGCGCGCTCTTCACCGATGCGCAGACCGGCTGGGTCAGCGGGCTCGCCGGCACGATCCTGCACACCACGGATGGCGGCGCGAGCTGGCAGAAGCAGCCGAATCCGACCGGCGCACCGATGTACGGCCTCGCCCGCCACGACGACCGAATGTACGCGCTCGGCGCGAACGGGCTGGTGCTGGCGCTGGCCGACGGGCAGTGGCGCCCGGTGGAGGGCCGTCCGGCGCCCTACCTGCGCAGCGGCTTCTCGCTCGCGGGGCGAGGCCTGCTCGTCGCGGGCGGCGCCGGCACGCTCGACATCGTTTCCCTGACCCCTGCGACCGCGAAGTAAGGAGAGGCCGTGCGACATCAATTCACCCACGCGCTGCACGAACTGGAACTGAAGGTCTTCGCCTTCCCGCGCCTCGTGCTCGCGGCGATCCTCGCGGTCACCGCGTATTTCGCGCTGCAGATCCCGGCGCTGAAGATGCACACCGAGTTCGCCGACCTGCTCCCGCAGGGCCACGCCTTCATCCGCCTGCACAACGAGATCCGCGACACCTTCGGCGGCGCGAACCAGATCGTCGTCGCGGTCGAGGTCGAGGACGGCACGATCTTCACCAACGACACGCTCGCGCGCATCCACCGCGTCACGCAGGCCGTGGACAGCCTGTCGGGCGTGAATCACAACCTCGTCTCCAGCCTGACGCATAGAACGTCGCGCAAGATCTGGCTGACCGAGGACGGCGAGATGCGTTCGCAGCCGTATTACGACCCGCAGCGCCCGGCGCTGTCGGCCGCCGAGCTCGAGGCGCTCGGCAAGGAGGTCCGCGCCAATCCGCGCATCTACGGCCTGCTCGTGTCGCCCGACGCCAAGGCGGCGCTCGTGAAGGCGCAGATGAACGAAGCGGGCGAGATCGACTACGAGAAGATCTTCGGCGAGCTGCAGGCGGTGCGCGCGAAGGAGCAGGCCGCCGGCACGCAGATCCACGCCACCGGCCAGCCGGTGCTGATCGGCTGGGTCTACACCTACCTGCCGCAGATCCTGCAGATCTTCCTGTACACGATGCTGCTGATGGTGGCCCTGCTGGTCGCGTATTTCCGCCGCTTCTACGGCGTCGCGCTGCCCCTCGTCGGCATCGCGCTGTCGTCGATCTGGGGACTCGGTTTCGTGTCGAAGATGGGCTGGAACCTCGATCCGCTGTCGCTCGTGATCCCCTTCCTGATCGCGGCGCGCGCGATGTCGCACAGCATTCAGCTCGTCGAGCGCTACTACGCCGAGCTGGCGACGTGCCGCGACGGCCGCGTGGCGGCCCGCGCGGCGTTCGAGGACCTGTTCCGGCCGGGCTCGCTCGCGATCACCGTCGATGCGATCGGCATCGCCGTGCTGGCGCTCGGCGCGGCGCCGATCAACACCAAGCTCGGCTACTACGCCGGTTTCTGGGCGTTCTCGGTGTTCTTCACCGTGCTGCTGGTGGTGCCGCTGCTGCTGTGGCTGCTGCCCGCGCCGCGCAACACCGAGAACCGCCGCGGCTGGGCGCATGCGGCCGTCGAGCGGGTGTTCGGTGCAGTGGCCGGGCGTCGTGCGGCCGCGTCAGTGCTGGCGGTCGCCGCGGTGCTGCTCGTCGTCGGCGGCGGGCTCGCCGCGCGCGTCAAGATCGGCGAGGCCGAGGCCGGTTCGCCGCTGCTGTACCCGGACCACGACTACAACGTGTCCTCACGTGCGATCAACGCGCGCTTTCCCGGCTCCGAGGAGCTCTACATCGTTGCCCGAACGGAAGAGAAGGGCGGCCTGAAGCGGCCCGAGGTGCTGCGCGCGATCGAGCAGTTCCAGCACTACATGCTGCTCGATCCGGCGCTCGGTGGCACGAAGGCGCTGCCCGGCCTCGTGCGCGCGGTCAATGGCCTGATCCACAACACCGACCCGCGCTGGAACCAGATCCCCGAGTCGGCCTCGGCGGTCGGCGGGCTGCTCTTCGCCTACATGGCGGCGAGCCCCATTCCCGGCGCGCTTGCCGAGTTCCTAGATGCCGACGAGCGCGATGCCAACCTCGTCTTCTACTACAAGGACAAGCAGGCCGACACGATCCGGCGCGCGGTGCATGTGGCCGAGCAGGGCATCGCCAAGGTCGGCACGGTCGAGGGCTTCGAGCTGCGCCTGGGGGGCGGCGCGATCGGCGTCAATGCTGCGATCAACGACGCGGTCGACGACGACAACCGCCTCATCGTGCCGCTCGTGCTCCTGCTGGCCTTCGTCTTCGTGACTCTGTCCTACGGTTCGCTCCACGCCGGCTGGCTGATGGTGCTGCCCATGCTGTTCGCCACGGTCATGACCTACGCCTACATGGGCGCGATGGGCATCGGCATCAACGTCAATACGGTGCCCGTCATCGCGGTGGGCATCGGCGTCGGCATCGACTACGCGATCTACATCATGAACCGCATCCGCGAGGAGATGGCCGTGTGTAACGACCTCGGGCGGGCGGTGCGCACCGCGGCGGGCACGACGGGCTTCGCGGTGGTGTTCACGGCGGTAACGCTGATCGCGGGCGTGATCATGTGGGTCCTCCTGTCCGATCTGCGCTTCCAGGCGGATTCCGCGCTGCTGCTGACGCTGATACTGGTGCTCAACGCGCTCGCCGCGATGCTGCTGATGCCGGCGTGGGTTGTGATGTTCAAGCCCGTCTTCATCACGAAGGCGCGGCTCGACGAAGACGGTGTGCTGCAAGTCGCGTGAGCGCAGCGGCCGACAACAACGAGGGGAGGACGAAGGTGAGGAAATCCGCAAAGAAGGATAGCCGCAACGCACCGCTTGCGGCCGGCATGCTGACGCTTGCCGTCGGCGTCGCGCAGACGGGAGGCGCTGCGGCCGGCGACATCCCGAACGAGGAGGCGCGCGTCGACGTGGTCTACGAGAACGCGACGTTCGCGCGCCGCGATGTCGGGTTGTCGAAGTTCCGCAACACGCTGAAGATCGACATCGACCGCCAGCTCGGCCGGCGCGGCGCGTTCGACGACGTGGGCGTGAACCTGAAGCTGCGCGGCACGTTCGACGGTGTCTATCGCCTCAACGAAGACAGCTACGGCAACAAGGCCGGCGGCGCGGTGCGGCTGGAGAACACCGTGGGCATCCCGGGGCCGAGCGTGGCGCATGGCGAAGGCCTGGGGAGCCCGGCGAATCCGCTGACGGCCGGACTCGCGGGTTTGCCCGGCGGCGGCGCCTTCGGCTTCAACTCGACCGACCCGTCGGCGCCGCGCTTCAATCCCAACGAGGGTCTCGTCGTGCTGGGCGAACATCTGCACCGCACCGATGGCGGGGTCGCGTTCGCGGTGCCGGTGCGCCCGTGCGACAAGGACTCGCGCGGCTGCATCAAGGATTATCTCGATGCGACCCGCCAGGAGCTCGAGTCGCCCGAGTTCAACGACCGCTGGGACTTCATCCGCGAGGCCTATGTGACCGGCTCCGTGCCCTTCGACGACGGTTCGAGCGTGTTCATGAAGGTCGGCAAGCAGCAGGTGGTGTGGGGGCGCACCGACCTCTTCCGCGTGCTCGACGTCATCAACCCCGTCGACTACTCGCGCAACAACATCTATGACGAGCTCCAGGACATCCGCATCCCGATGTGGATCATGCAGGCGGAGTACCGCGCCGGGGCGACCGAGACCTTCGACGACCTGAACTTCGCCGTCGTGTGGAACTTCGACAAGTTCCGGCCGCACAACATCGGCCAGTGCGGCAGCCCGAACGTGATCCTCGACGCGGGCTGCTTCATGCGCGGCATGAAGAACCTGTGGGACAACGGCGGCACCGTCGCGAACTTCGCGAACCTCGGTCTGCCGGGGCTCGCCGCGACCGACTTCGGACCGAACCAGATCGGCATCCGCAAGGCGCATCTGCCGAGCTGGTCGCTGGCGAACACGCAACTGGGCGTCAAGCTCGAAGGCCAGAAGAGCGGCGTCGGCTTCTCGCTCAATGCGCTGACCTACCGCTCGCAGCTGCCTTCGCTGCGCGGCGGCATCCCGGCGCGCAATCCCTTCGACCCCGTCGGCGCCGTCGACACGCAGCCGCAACCGCATCCCTATCCCTACCTGATCGCGTTCGACGTGCATTTCCCGCGTGTGAACCTGATCGGCGGCTCGATGGACCTGCAGGTCGATGCGATCAAGTCGGTGTTCCGGCTCGAGGCGGCGCTGACCGAGGGCGAGGAGTTTCCGAACGGGCTGCGCAAGCGCCTGTTCTCGGAATCGCGCGTGTTCCGCTACGTGGTCGGCTGGGATCGGCCGACCTTCATTCCCTTCCTCAACAAGACCCGCGCCTTCCTGATCTCGGCGCAGCTGTTCGGCCAGCACCTGCTCGATCACGAGCTGGAGGACCGGCCCTTCGGCAAGGTGGGCATGCCCGACTGGAAGGACAACAACATCTTCACGCTGCTCCTGAAGGGCTTCTACCTGAACGACCGCCTGAGCCCGCAGGTCATCATGGCCCACGACTTCCGGGGCGAGGCGACCACGATCGCGCCGTCGATCGACTGGCTCGTCAGCGACAACCTGAAGCTCACGATCGGCGCCAACGTCAAGGTCGGCCGCGGCGCGCGCAAGTTCGACGACTGCCGCACCTGCAACCCCTTCCATCCCTTCTCCGCCTCGCCGGGGCAGGGGCCGAACGACGGTTCGCTGGGCCTGGGCGGGTTCGAGCCGCTCGGCCGCTTCCGTGCCGGCCCGATCGGCATGGCGCAGGAGGAAGACGAGTTGCAGTTCGTGATGCAGTACAAATTCTGATCCGGAGGAGGACGACAATGAAATTGAGGACAATGACATCGATACTGCTGGCGGCCGGCGCGCTCGGCACGGCGCAGGCCGCGACCGAGGCGGATGTCGACAAGAGCTTCGGCCCGTACAAGAGCGGCGTGCCGACGGTCGCGGGCGTCAAGCCCGGCATGGTCATCGACAAGAGCAACGTCGAAGCCGCGAAGGCGGCGCTGATCCCGAGCATGGCGCAGTTCATCAAGAGCGGGCAGACGACCCTCGCGGTCGGCGAGACCTACTCGTTCGGCATCAGCAAGAACTACATCGACGCCACGCGCAAGAACCTCAACAAGGTGTCGCTGGGGACCAACGTCGGCGATCTGGTGGGCTTCGTCGCCGGCCGGCCGTTCCCGCAGGAGCCCGACGCGAAGGACCCGCGCGCCGGCGAGAAGGTGTTCTGGAATTTCCAGCACAACAACCGCATCGGCGACAGCTACACGATCTGGCCGTGGTACATGGAATACAAGAACATGGCGAGCGGCAAGGTCGAGCGCACGCTGAAGCAGGAGTACCACATCATCCAGTGGAAGCACCGCGTCGACCAGGAGCCGCGCCCGGAAGTCGAACCGAACCCGTCGCAGCTCCTGCGCTCGGGTTACCTGAAGGTGCATGAGCCGCAGGACCTCAAGGACACGCAGCTCCTGATCAGCCGCTTCTCGGACGATGCGAAGCTCGACGAGGTGTATCTCTACCTCGGCTTCCAGCGCCGCGTGCGCCGCCTCGCCTCGAACCAGGTCACCGACCCCTTCCTCGGCTCGGACCTGATGGTCGAGGACTTCGAGGGCTACAACGGCCGCATGCGCGACATGAAGTGGGAATACAAGGGCACGCGCGACCTGCTGGTGCCGTTCTACGCCCACAACAAGCAGAAGCTCGCCGAGGAGCCGAAGGAGGCGGACGGCTTCAAGTTCATCGACTTCGGCGGCGAAGGGGCGTGCTTCCCGAACGTGACGTGGCAGCTGCGCAAGACCTATGTCATCGAGTCGGTGCCGGTCAATCCCGACCATGTCATCAGCAAGCGCGTGCATTACGTCGATGCCGAGACCTACGCGCTGAGCCTGAACGAGATCTACGACCGCAAGGGCGAGCTGTGGAAGACCTTCATCATCGCCTACACCGATTCGGAGAGCCACATGCCGAAGAACGCCGGGCGCGGCGTGGCGATCAACGACGGCTTCAGCATCATCGACGTGCAGGCCAAGCATTGCTCGACCGGCAAGTTCAAGGTGCATCTCGACCAGGAGATGAGCCCGACGAAGCTGTTCTCGGTGCAGTACATGCGCGGTAGCTGAGGGCGGCGGAGTAGGTCGAGGAAAGAAAAGGGGCGCGGAAGCGCCCTTATTCATATACCCATTTCCGACGACTGATTTTCCCCAAGAACCCGGTTTCCCCGAGGTTGCTATCCCGCATTGTGCAACGCGATCTGCCGTAAGCCATCGCGAAATTTGCAGAAACTTGGGGACTGATTTTGATCAATATCGAGAAACGGTCCAATCTTCTCCGCCCATTCATGCTTTACCTGTCCCGGTAGCGGCCAGCCGGCTTTCTTGATTGCGGCGGAGCCTCCCGGATAAGCAGCATCAGCCAGAAGCTCCCAAGTACCGCATACGCCATCCTGTACGTAATTATCGAGAACCCTCATTTTTGCACGCGGATACGCGGCGATCAGTGCCTCTCGGTCTCCGAGGTACCATGCTTCCATTTCTTCGATAGCTAGGCGGAAGAGGGTGTTGGGGGACGGATTGCAATTAGCCGCCAACGCTTTCAAGTCCGCCAGAAAATCGGTGCAGTGACGCCGATCGCTGTCGAGTACGACGACCACAGCGTCAATGCCGGGCGTGTTGCCGTAACCCTGCAAGACCCGGGGCAACTGCTCCAGAAGGATCCGCTTTGCCGGATCGCCTTGGGTCGTAAGTCCTGAGGGAATTCGGCCGATTCCCTTGTAGGAATGAATATTCCAAGTGTGAGGGTCGCCCCATGCGCCGATGATCTTTGGGACCAATGTGTTCAATAACACCTTCCCTGAACTGTCCTCGACGAGAATTTCGACGTGCATTGTTACCTCGAGTCGAGATAGTCGCTATACCACAATCCACCTAGGGGCAATCCTTGCTCGACCATGCTACGCACGAGTGCCGAGTCGGATGCGCGTCGGATGCTCGAAAAGCCGGACTTCTCCTTTTCCAGCACCCAAACCTCGTCCGGGGTCAGTGCATCGACGAAGTAAGGTTGATGTGTGGTGACAAAAATCTGCGATGCGTTCTTCTTCCCGGTCGCATGGGCTCGAAACTCTTGCGCTAGTGTTTCAAGTAGCTTGTGATACAGGCCGTTCTCCGGCTCTTCCACGCAAATGAATGGTGGAGGCTCGGGGTCTTCCATTAATAGGAGATAGGCAAACACCTTCAGCGTACCGTCCGACATCTGCTGTGCGAAGAACGGATCCTTCAGCGCGCCATCGTTGAAACGCAATAGGACGCGCTTGTCTTCGGTGACGTGCGTATCAATCTTTACAATGCCGGGAATCTTGCTGGCGATGCGATCCAGAATCACCTTGAAGCGGCTCTTGTGCTCCCGCTCCATGTACTGGACGACGTTGCCGAGGTTGTCGCCATGGATGTTCAGGTGCTTCTGAGGACCGGCGCTCGGGAGACTGCGCGCCGCGTCGGGCGTGAAATACGACAAATACCAGCCCTTGAGAAAGTCGCGGAACTGTTTGATCCGCGGGTGCTCCTTCAATGTGCCGAGCGTGGCGATGCCGAGTTGGCGAGGGTCGGTCAGTTCGACGTCCTCGCTGGAATTGTCCTCCTGACCTTCGAGTTCGACGTTTTCTTCGCCGGCCCACACGAGGCCGCGTCCCTGGTTCAGCCGCAGGAATGGAAACGGTCGGCCATGTTTCTGACCTTTGCGCCGCTGGCGAAGGATCTCCTGTTCGACGTAGGGCCGACCCTGCGGGTCAAGGTTGATCGCCAATTCGTAGCTGATCGGGCGTTCATTCGGCGCTTCACGGTAATAAATTTCGAAGCGGATCGGCTGGTTGCTCCCGACTGAGCGCAAGCGCTCGAATCCGCCGCGCTGCTTCATGTCGCAGGCGGTTTCCACATCCGTAGCAAGGCAGTCAGCGACGAAGCCGAACGCATCGAACAAGGTGCTCTTCCCGACTCCGTTCTGCCCGATGACCACAGTTAGCGGCGTCAGCGGTGCCTTATCCTGCTGCGCCGAAAGTCGGCCCAGGCTGATATCGCGTAGTGCACGATAGTTTTGAACGCGGAACCCTTCGATTAATGCCATATAAAGTCTCTCCAAACGGCGGTCACAGCATTGTCGCTCGTTATTCTCAATCGTTTGCGACTTGGCGTATTTGCGCACTTGCTCTTTGCCGGACCAGCAGATTCTTGTCTTCCGACTTCGCTTCGAGCACGAGCAGCGGATAACCCGCCTCATCGAGCAGCGGGAAGTCGATGAAGCCGTTGCCGGCTTCCTCGAAGTTGTCGCCGAGGGCGTCGATGGCCGCCTTTGTCAGCTTGTCCTTGGGCTCCAGGACGATATTCGCCTTGCCCGTTGCATCGTCGAAGAAGCGCCAGCCGGACTCTTCGAGCAGTTTGTCGATCTTGATGCGGGCCTTCGCTTCCTTGGCGGCCATTTCCGGCGCTCCCTGAGTCGTTACTGGCGGCGTTTCTTGTTGCGTCGATGCTATGCCGACGTGTTCCCAAAGGGGCTCGGAAGTTTAGCGCACTGTCGGGGCAATCCGAAGGCGGTATGGGTATGGCCGGTCTCATTCCGTTGAAACAAGGACGGGTGCGGAAGCGGCCGCAGGTTCGATCGTGTCACGAGGTACTGCCGTCGGTGGATGCAGCATGGGTGCGATCGATGGGCGGCAGGCGCCTTCGGCTTTCCCGCCCTTGTATTGTGTTGTTGTGCAGCACCGGTTGCATTTCCGGTCGTTGCGCCGGGCCGTCGTAAGGAGCGCGTAGCGCGACTGAAGACGGCCCGGCGCGGCGGCGATGGCCGGGATGGCATG
>NZ_WTVK01000318.1 GCF_012910805.1 Aromatoleum evansii | reverse complement strand
GATTAAAGGTATGTGAACATTTGAGAACATAGTCATAGGCAGGATGTACCAAGCCTTCTTCTAATGCACGACCAGCTTCTTTTTCAAACTTATCAAAGTTTTCAAGCAACATTTCTTGGTCCGAAATTTCAAATGAATATTTTGAGTGCTCATACTCAGGCTGGATAAAGATTTCTCCGTATTTTACACCATCAGCCCACTCGATATCATAGACAGAGTCTACTTCTTGAATGTAAGAAGCCAAGCGCTCCAAACCATAGGTAACTTCCGCAGTCACAGGGCCAGTTGCCAATCCACCGACTTGTTGGAAATAAGTGAACTGAGTGATTTCCATTCCGTCAAGCCAAACTTCCCAACCAAGACCAGCTGAACCAGTTGATGGG
>NZ_WTVK01000317.1 GCF_012910805.1 Aromatoleum evansii | reverse complement strand
GGGTCGATCTGCGTCGCGTGGGCGAGCAACGCGCGCGAGCGCACGTCGAACCACTCGTCGCAGCGCACCCGCGTCGTGACGCGCCCCTCGGACCGGTCGCTGCGGCGCTCCAGCCATTCGGGGTACGGCGAATCGCGCCCGTCCTTCACGAGGGCCTCGTGGTAGGCGCTCAGCTTCGCGCGGGTGAAGGTGCGGTCGTAGTAGACCTTGAGCGGCTGCCACGGCGCACCGGCGTGCGGGTAGGCGTCCGGATCGCCCGCCGCGCGGACGGCGGCGATCGTCACGACGTGCGTCATGATGTGGTCCGGGTGCGGGTAACCGCCGTTCTCGTCGTACGTCGTGACGACGTGGGGGCGGCGCTCGCGGATGACCCGCACGAGCGCC
>NZ_WTVK01000316.1 GCF_012910805.1 Aromatoleum evansii | reverse complement strand
ACCATGCTCTCTGTAGATGCCAGTGCGAGCGAATGAATGGCATTTTCATGTATTAAACCCTTTGGCCGGGACAAGCAAATGCGCAATACACTCATACCCATCTTCATTGCGATATGCTTGTTTATAACCGGTGTCACTATTTTGAACATCCAGCTCTGGTATTCCGCAAAAGCAGAGTACCTGGCGGGAGCAAGATATGCCGCCAACAATATCAATCATATACTTGAAGAAGCGTCACAGGCGACTCAAACGGCGGTTAACATTGCCGGGAAGGAATGCGACCTCGAGGAGCAATATCAGCTTGGCACTGAAGCAGCTCTGAAACCTCACCTGCGCACAATCATCATTCTCAAACAGGGAACGGTCTGGTGTACATCCTTACCG
>NZ_WTVK01000315.1 GCF_012910805.1 Aromatoleum evansii | reverse complement strand
CGCAAGCGCCGATGGTCGACGAGTTCTGCGTCAAGCGCAACGAGCCGGGCCGGACGGCGATCGAGCAGGCCACGCGAGCCAATCCGGATCTCGACACGGCGGCCGTCCGCGCCAAGCTCTCGGCTGCGCTGCGCGAGCACTGCACGGAGCGACCGGTGATCTTCAACTACGCATCGGCGTTCAAGGAGGCCCCGCTGCTGCGCTACCTCCTGAACGGCGTCATCGTGACGGCGTCCATCTTTGTTCTCCAGGTCATCATCGCGTTGCCCGCCGCCTACGCCCTGGCCAAGCTCAAATTCTGGGGCAGAGATGCAGTCTTCGGCCTGGTCCTGTTCTGCCTGCTGATTCCCGTGCATGCCATCGCGCTGCCGCTTTACATTATGC
>NZ_WTVK01000314.1 GCF_012910805.1 Aromatoleum evansii | reverse complement strand
GATCCATGCCCTCGATGCTTTCATTGCAGCCCCTGCCCGCGTGGGATCGCGGGCGGATGTGACGGCTCTGACGGCGCCCGGCCCGTCCCTACTCGCTCGTAGCGCGGTGAACTCCTAGCGTGGCAAGTGATCACGGTCACGTCGAAGGAGTCGGAGGAGAAGATCATGCGGGTCGGTGTTCCGAGCGAGGTCAAGAACAACGAGTTCCGGGTGGCGGTCACGCCGGCGGGCGTCAACGAGTTCGTGCTGCACGGGCACGAGGTGCGGGTGCAGCGCGGCGCCGGGGACGGTTCGAGCCTCACCGACGACGACTACCGCGCGGCGGGCGCCGTCATCGTCGACGACGCGGACGAGGTGTGGGCCGACAGTGATCTCATCCTCAAGG
>NZ_WTVK01000313.1 GCF_012910805.1 Aromatoleum evansii | reverse complement strand
GTCACCGCCTCACCCCGACGGGCGGGGTGAGGCGAACATCGTTCACTGCGGCCGCAGTTCGCGCTTGAGAATCTTTCCGGTCGCGCCCTTGGGCAGCGTTTCGATGAACGTCACGTGGCGCGGGTACTTGTACGCGGCGACGCGCTCCTTCGCGAAGGCCTTGACGGCGTCGGCGTCGAGGTTCGAGCCCTCGGTGCGCACGACGAAGGCGGCGACCTCCTCGCCGTAGTGCTCGTCCGGCACACCGACGACGGCGACCTCCGCGATCTCCGGGTGCTCGTACAGCACCTCCTCGACCTCGCGGGGGTAGACGTTGTACCCGCCGCGGATGATCATGTCCTTCGAACGGTCGAGATGAAGGTCGCCGACCTCGACGGCAACCCGC
>NZ_WTVK01000312.1 GCF_012910805.1 Aromatoleum evansii | reverse complement strand
ACCTTGCGGCGCGTGTAGAAGTTGAACGCCTCCGCGCCGTACATGTGGGTGTCGCCGAACAGCGACTTCTTCCAGCCGCCGAAGCTGAACGAGCCGACGGGCACCGGGATCGGCACGTTGACGCCGACCATGCCGACCTCGATGGCGAACTCGAACTCGCGGGCGCTCTTGCCGTCACGCGTGAAGATCGCGACGCCGTTGGCGAACTGGTTCGCGTTGATGAGTTCGACGGCGTCCTCGAACGTCTCGACGCGCACGACCGACAGCACCGGGCCGAAGATCTCCTCGTCATAGACCTTCATGCCGGGCTTGACGTGGTCGACGAGGCTCGTGCCGATGAAGAAGCCGCTCTCGTCGAAGTGCTTCTCGCGGCCATCCACGACGA
>NZ_WTVK01000311.1 GCF_012910805.1 Aromatoleum evansii | reverse complement strand
CGGTGATGCTTGTGCCGGTGTGCGCAGACATCGCCAGCGCTCAGGCGCAAACCAGTCCTCCGCAAAACGATGTCAGCGTGCTTCCGCCGGTGACGGTGGAGCAACCCGGCGCTGCAAGAAAGCGCAGTGCCGCCGCTTCGACGCAGAACACCAGGGCTTCGCGCGCGGCCGCTGTGAATCGACGCGGCATTGCCGCGGCGCCTGCGCCGAGCCAGGCTTCGCGCTCGCAAGCTGCCGCCGGCGCGATCGGTACGACGACCGGTTACGTCGCAACCGGCAGCACGGCCGGCACCAAGACCAGCACGGCGCTGATCGAGACGCCTCAGTCGCTCTCGGTCGTCACGCAAAAGGAGCTCAGGGATCGCAACGTTCAGACGCTCAAGGAC
>NZ_WTVK01000310.1 GCF_012910805.1 Aromatoleum evansii | reverse complement strand
GGCAAGAAGGATCCCTCGCTCGGCTGGCGTTTCACCGACGCCTGGCTGTCGATGGCCGGCAACGGCGACAAGGGTCTCCCGAACGGCCTGCCGGTCGACGAATGGGGCATCCGCATGGAAGGCTGCCGTCCGGTCGGCTCGTCGGTCGAGCGTGGCGGCGATGTCAACGGCCCGGCGTCGGTCTATTCGATCGTCAAGTACCTCGACTGGATGAAGAAGTATGCTCCGCCGCAGGCACAGGGCATGACCTTCTCCGAGTCGGGCCCGGTGCCTTCGCAGGGCAACATCGCCCAGCAGATCTTCTGGTACACCGCCTTCACCGCCGACATGGTGAAGCCGGGCATTGCCGTGATGAACGCGGACGGTACGCCGAAGTGGCGTATGGC
>NZ_WTVK01000309.1 GCF_012910805.1 Aromatoleum evansii | reverse complement strand
CCGCTGTACGGCACGATGAGACGGGGGAGAATCCCTCCGGACCACGTGGACGCATGAGCTGATGCGTGGGCGACACCCTCACGACCGGTGACGAATGCGAGACAAACGCGGGCGAGGGGGATCGAGGCGATGCGGTGCGTCCAGCGCACCATCCCCGGGCGAGGCCGGGAGCATCGCGGAGCGCCGTCACCCGAACCGCGTGGCGACCTGGCACCCGCAGACGCCTGCACCCGTCAAGCGGCCCTTCCTCCGTGGCCGGCCCACCTGAGGTGGCCATGGAGCGTCGTCCTGACGCCTCCCGGCCGAGATACGCCGAAGGCCCCCGACATCAGTGATGTCGGGGGCCTTCGGCGTTACCGTCTCGGGCGACTTAGTGAGCGCCCTCG
>NZ_WTVK01000030.1 GCF_012910805.1 Aromatoleum evansii | reverse complement strand
GGGGTGGGCAGGGGCCGGTGCATGCACTCCGGCCCCGCGATGCTCAGAGCAGGGACGATTCCGAAACCACGACGCCGTCCTCGTCCGCGTAGACGAACTGTCCGGGCACGAAAGTGACGCCGCCGAATGTCACCGCCAGATCCTTGTCGCCGACGCCCTTCTTGATGCTCTTCTGCGGATGGGTGCCGAGCGCGAACACGCCGATGTCCATGCCGCCGATCGCCTTCGAGTCGCGAATGCAGCCATACACGATCACGCCGGCCCAGCCGTTCTTGACCCCCAGCAGGGCCAACTGGTCGCCGACCAGCGCACAGCGCATCGACGCGCCGCCGTCGATCACGAGCACGCGGTCCTTGCCCGGCCCCTCCAGCGCGGTGCGCACGAGCGAGTTGTCCTCGAACACCTTGAGCGTCGCGATCTCGCCGCCGAAAGCGGCGCGGCCGCCGAAGCTGCGGAACATCGGGCTCACGATGCGGAGTTTCCCTTCGTGGGCGTCGCAGAGGTCGGCTGTCTGGATTTCCATGCTTGCGTTTCCTTGTTTGCTGGCGGTGGATAGGGGGTGATGACACACGCAAATTCGCGCGTGGTTCGGGGTGGGACGATAAACCAGCACGGCACACAAAAAAAGGGCGACCCGCAGGTCGCCCTTTCCGATTGCGCCGGGTTAGCGGCGTCCGGATGCTCAGACGGTTGCCGCTTCGGTCTGGTCGAAGACCAGCTTCACCTTCCCTTCGCCATCGAGATCGATCGTCACCTTGCCGCCATGCACGAGGCGTCCGAACAACAGCTCGTCGGCGAGCGCCGAGCGGATCGTGTCCTGGATCAGGCGTGCCATCGGCCGCGCGCCCATCACCGGATCGAAGCCCTCGGAGGCCAGCCAGCCCTTGAGCTCGTCGGTGAAGTGCGCCTCGACCTTCTTCTCGTGCAGTTGCGCCTCGAGCTGCATGAGGAACTTGTCGACCACGCGCAGGATGATCTCGTTGTCGAGTGGCTTGAAGGAGATCGTCGCGTCCAGCCGGTTGCGGAACTCTGGCGAGAACATGCGCTTGATCTCGCCCATCTCGTCGCCCACTTCGCGCTTGGCCGAGAAGCCGATCACCGACTTCTGCATCATCTCCGCGCCGGCGTTGGTCGTCATGATGATGATCACGTTGCGGAAGTCCGCCTGCCGGCCGTTGTTGTCGGTCAGCGTGCCGTGGTCCATCACCTGCAACAGGATGTTGAAGATGTCCGGGTGCGCCTTCTCGATCTCGTCGAGCAGGAGCACGCAGTGCGGCTTCTTCGTGATCTGCTCGGTCAGCAGGCCGCCCTGGTCGAAGCCGACGTATCCCGGCGGCGCACCGATCAGGCGACTCACCGCATGGCGCTCCATGTATTCCGACATGTCGAAGCGCACGAGCTCGATGCCCATCGTGAAGGCGAGCTGTCGCGCCACCTCGGTCTTGCCGACGCCGGTGGGGCCGGAGAACAGGAAGCTGCCGATCGGCTTGGCCGGATTGCCCAGGCCGGAGCGCGACATCTTGATCGCCTTGGCGAGCGCCTCGATCGCTGCTTCCTGACCGAACACGACGTTCTTCAGGTCGCGGTCGAGATTCTTCAGCGCGGCCTTGTCGTCGCTCGACACGGTGCGTGGCGGGATGCGCGCCATCTTCGCGACGATGTCCTCGATCTCGCCCTTGCCGATCGTCTTGCGCTGCTTCGACTTGGGCAGGATACGCTGCGCGGCGCCCGCTTCGTCGATGACGTCGATGGCCTTGTCGGGCAGTTGGCGATCATTGATGTAGCGCGCGGACAGCTCCGCAGCCGAGCTCAGCGCTGCGGTCGAGTACTTGACGCCGTGGTGCTCCTCGAAGCGGCTCTTGAGTCCCTTCAGGATCTCCACCGTTTCGGCGACCGAGGGCTCGGTCACGTCGACCTTCTGGAAGCGCCGCGACAGCGCATGGTCCTTCTCGAAGATCTGGCGGAACTCGGAATAGGTCGTCGCGCCGATGCACTTCAGCTGGCCCGACGAGAGCGCCGGCTTGAGCAGGTTGGACGCATCCAGCGTACCGCCCGACGCGGCGCCCGCGCCGATCAGGGTGTGAATCTCGTCGATGAACAGGATGGCGTTGCGCGTTTCGCGCAGCTGCTTCAGCACGGCCTTCAGGCGCTGCTCGAAATCGCCACGATACTTGGTGCCGGCGAGCAGGGCGCCCATGTCCAGTGCGTATACCTGCGCCCCTTCGAGCACTTCCGGGATGCGCCCTTCGACGATGCAGCGCGCCAGGCCTTCCGCGATGGCGGTCTTGCCCACGCCCGCTTCGCCGACCAGCAGGGGGTTGTTCTTGCGCCGCCGGCACAGCGTCTGGATCACCCGCTCGAGCTCGCGTTCGCGCCCGATGAGCGGATCGATCTTGCCGATGAGGGCCTGCTGGTTGAGGTTCTGCGTGTAGTTCTCGAGTGCGCTGTTGGCCTGCGCGCCCTCGCTTTCCTGTTCGCCCTGTTCCTGCGGCTCGCTCTTGCCCGCGGGCGGCTGCCCCTGCTGCGGGGACTTCGAGATGCCGTGCGAGATGAAATTCACCACGTCCAGGCGCGAGATGTTCTGCCGTTGCAGGAAATACACCGCGTGCGAATCCTTTTCGCCGAAGATCGCCACGAGCACGTTGGCGCCGGTCACTTCCTTCTTGCCCGATGACTGGACGTGCAGGATCGCACGCTGGATCACGCGTTGGAAGCCGAGCGTCGGTTGCGTGTCGATCTCGTCCGTGCCTTCGACCTTGGGGGTGTGCTCGTTGATGAAATTCGTCAGTTCCCGACGCAGCTCCTCGACGTTCGCTGCGCAGGCGCGCAGGACCTCGGCTGCAGAGGGGTTGTCGAGCAGCGCGAGCAGCAGGTGTTCGACGGTGATGAACTCGTGCCGCTTTTGCCGGGCTTCGACAAACGCCATGTGCAGACTGACTTCAAGCTCTTGCGCGATCATTCTCAGTTTTCCTCCATCACGCATGCCAGCGGGTGCTGGTGCTGACGGGCGAAGGATACGACCTGTTCTACCTTGGTCGCCGCGACGTCCTTCGCGAAGACGCCGCAGACCCCCATGCCCTCTCTGTGGACTTGGAGCATGACCCGCGTAGCCCGTTCGCGGTCCATGCCGAAAAATTTCTGCAGCACAACGATGACGAAGTCCATGGGCGTGAAGTCGTCATTGAGCAACAGCACCTTGTATAGGGGCGGGGGCTTGGTGCGAGAGCGCTCCGCCTCGAGTATGTACTCGCCCTGTTTATGCGTGGCCATGCGGTCCATTCTAATCAAGTGGAGGCGGAGTGCAACAAGTCTCGGGCAGCCCCGGAAGGGCTTCCGTGCCTGTGTGGAAGTGCGCCGATGCGACAAGCGGCATATTGCGGCGCAGCGTATTGCGGGAGGTGGATAACGGCGTTGGAATAGCTGCAGGCTGAGTCGAGATCGGCATTTTCAGGGCGTTTCCGCCGTTGCGTTGCAGCAATTTCGTGGGTAAGAAATTGTTGACGCTGTGCTGACAAATGCGTAAAAGCAGGACGGGTGCGAGATGCAAAGTTCAATGCACTGGTTCTGTGGTCTCGGCTGCTTTCGGGGTCTCTGGCTTGGCAGTACTGGTAACGCTTCACTGAGCATTCATGCACTGAAGGGGGAGACCCCGCATCGTTTTAAGTAATCTGTTGAAGGATCAAGGCAACATGGCAACTGGTACCGTTAAGTGGTTCAATGACTCCAAGGGTTTTGGCTTCATTACTCCGGACGACGGTAGCGAAGATCTTTTCGCTCACTTCTCCGCGATCAATATGGCCGGCTTCAAGACGCTGAAGGAAGGCGAAAAGGTTTCCTTCGAAGTCACCCAGGGTCCGAAGGGTAAGCAGGCCTCTAACATCCAGAAGGCCTGATGTCCCTTTAGTCCGGAAGGCCGTACGCCGTAGCGAAAGGCCTTCAGGAAAAACAAGAGGCCGCCGGAGTGATCCGGCGGCCTCTTGTTTTGTACGCTGCGTCCCTGGAGCAGGCCGCAGCCTGCAAGGGTGCTTACTTCAGCTTCACTTCCTTGTACAGGACGTGCTTGCGTGCGACGGGGTCGTACTTGTTGAACTCGAGCTTGTTCGGGGTGGTGCGCTTGTTCTTCGAGGTCGTGTAGAAATGACCGGTACCTGCGGTCGATTCCAGCTTGATCTTTTCGCGGCCGCCTTTAGCCATTTGAATCTCCGTTCAGTTGCTGCGCTGTTCGCGCGGTGTCTCAGATTTTCTCGCCGCGGGCGCGCAGCTCGGACACGACGACGTCGATGCCCTTCTTGTCGATGGTGCGCAGTGCAGCGTTGGACACGCGCAGGCGGATCCAGCGGTTTTCAGCTTCGCTCCAGAACCGGCGGTTTTGCAGGTTCGGGAGGAAACGACGCTTGGTCTTGTTGTTGGCGTGGGAAACGTTGTTTCCCACCATCGGTGCCTTACCGGTCACTTGGCAAACGCGAGCCATATGTTGCTCCAGGGAATTCGGATTGCGGAAAACCCAGGATATTAGCCGATGTTCCCCCGAGGGGGCAAGTCTCGAGTGCGATTGCCGCGAAAGGCGGTGTCACGAGGCGGGGTTTACAGCAGGCCGCGTTCGGCGAAGGAGAGCGGGCGCGCGTGGGCGGTGACGATGAAGTGGTCGAGGACGCGCACGTCCACGAGGTCGAGCGCCTGCTTGAGGTTGCGGGTCAGCAGCTCGTCGGCGCCGCTCGGTTCGCTGGCGCCTGAGGGGTGGTTGTGCGCGAGGATTACGGCCGCGGCGTTGCGCGAGAGGGCGAGCTTGACCACCTCGCGAGGGTAGACGCTGGTCTGCGTCAGGGTTCCGCGAAAGAGCTCGACGGCCTCGATCAGGCGATTGCGGGCGTCAAGCAGCAGTACGCAGAAGACCTCGTGCGGCAGGCTGCCGATGCGCAGTCGCAGCCAGTCGCGCACCGCGGACGGTGAGTCGAACACGTCGCGCGTGGCCATCTCTTCGCTCAGGGCGCGTCGCGCCAGTTCCATGACCGCCTGCAGTTGGGCATACTTCGCGAGCCCCATGCCGGGCACTGCAGCGAAATCGCCTGCTGGTGCGGCGCACAGGCGGGTGAGTGAGCCGAAGCGCTCGAGCAGGTCGCGGGCGAGATCGACGGCGCTCTTGCCGCGGACGCCGACGCGCAGGAACAGGGCGAGGAGTTCGGCGTCGGAGAGGGCCGCCGGCCCGCGTCCGAGGAGTTTTTCGCGCGGCCGTTCGTCTTCCGGCCAGTCGGTGATAGCCATGTGGGGGGGGGCAGTCTGTGGGTGAGCGAATAATTGTAAGGCATATGTCATGTGCGAATTGAAAGGGCGCAAGCTGGTCCTCGGCGTGACCGGCGGGGTGGCCGCCTACAAGGCGGCGGAGCTCGTGCGGCTGCTGGGCAAGGCCGGCGCGGACGTGCACGTCGTGCTGACCGAGGGCGGCGCACGCTTCGTGACGCCGGTGACCTACCAGGCGCTGTCGGGCAATCGGGTGTGGACGGACCTGTGGGATGCGCGCATGGACAACAACATGGCGCACATCGATCTCACGCGCGGTGCGGATGCGGTGCTGATCGCGCCGGCGACGGCGGATGTGATGGCCAAGCTGGTGCAGGGGCGGGCCGACGACCTGCTGAGCACGCTATGCCTCGCACGCGAGTGCCCGTTGCTGGTTGCGCCGGCGATGAACCTCCAGATGTGGGAGCACCCGGCCACCCAACGGAACGTGGCGCAGTTGGTCGCTGACGGGGTGACGGTTTTCGGGCCGGCCGCCGGCGACCAGGCGTGCGGGGAAGTGGGCATGGGGCGCATGCTGGAGCCGGAGGAGCTGCTCGAGCACGTGATCGCGTTCTTCCAGCCCAAGCTGCTCGCGGGGCGCAAGGTGGTCCTGACTGCCGGGCCGACCTTCGAGGCGATCGACCCGGTGCGCGGGATCACGAACACCAGCTCGGGCAAGATGGGCTATGCGCTGGCCCAGGCCTGCGTGCGCGCCGGTGCGGAAGTCGTGCTGGTGAGCGGCCCGACGGGGCTGCCCGTGCCGACGGGGGCGCGCCGCGAGGACGTGCGCAGCGCCCTGCAGATGCGCGATGTGGTGATGGCGGCGCTGCCGGGGGCGGACGTATTCATTGGCGTCGCGGCGGTGGCCGACTATCGTCCGGCCGAGGCTGCCGAGCACAAGGTGAAGAAGTCGTCTGCCGAGATGACGCTGCGGCTCACGCCCAATCCCGACATCCTGGCCGAGGTCGCTGCGCGCGAGAATGCGCCGTTCTGCGTCGGCTTTGCTGCGGAGAGCCGCGACCTGGATGCCTACGCGGAAGGCAAGCGGCGGGCCAAGCGCCTGCCGATGCTGGTGGGCAACCTGGTGCAGGATGGTCTCGGCAGCGACGACAACCTGGTGATCCTGTACGACGACGCGGGCCGCCATCCGCTCGAGCGCGCACCCAAGACCGAGGTCGCGCGCAGGATCGTCGAACATCTGGCCGGTCTGCTGAAGACGGCTGCCAACTGAGAGCGAACATGCACCGAATCGACGTCAAGATCCTCGACGATCGCTTGCGCGATCACAAGCCGTCCTACGCCACGCCGGGTTCTGCCGGGCTGGACCTGCGCGCCTGCCTGAATGCGCCGGTGACGCTTCACCCGGGCGACTCCACGCTCATCCCGAGCGGCCTGGCGATTCACCTCGCCGATCCCGGGCTCGCCGCGATGGTGTTGCCGCGCTCGGGGCTCGGGCACAAGCACGGTATCGTGCTGGGCAATCTGGTCGGCCTGATCGATTCCGACTACCAGGGGCAAATCTTCGTATCGGTGTGGAACCGCGGCCGCGCGAGTTTCACGCTGCAGCCGATGGAGCGTATCGCGCAACTGGTCGTGGTGCCGGTGCTGCAGGTCGGCTTCAACGTCGTCGATGAATTCCCGGAAAGCGATCGCGGCGAGGGCGGGTTCGGCAGCACCGGCAAGCATTGATGCATGCGGGGATTCCCGTCGGGGTGCATGTCCTGCTCGAACGCGAGGGCGGGATCCTGCTGATGCGCCGCGCCGGTACGGGCTTCTTCGACGGGCTCTTCAGCCTGCCCGGGGGGCACGTCGAGTCGGGCGAATCGCTGGCCCGCACCGCGGTGCGCGAGATGCGCGAGGAGCTCGGGATCGTGATCGACCCGGCGGCCTTGGCAAACATGGGCGTCGTGCATCGCCGCTCGGACACGAACCGGGTCGATTTCTTCCTTCGCGCCAAGGCGTGGTCGGGCGAGCCGCGCATTTGCGAACCGGACAAGTGCGATGCGCTGGGCTGGTTCCCGCGTGGGGGGCTGCCGGCGAATACGGTGGCCTATGTGCGCGACGCGCTGGCTGCGGGGGAAGGGCCGTGGCTGCTGGAGCTGGGCTGGCAGGCACCCGACCGGGGGGCTATCGAGAGGTAATGAGGGGCGCGCCGGCGTTTCAGGCCAGCATGTCGGCACGGATGTTCCGTGCCCACGCTTCGGCGTAGCGGCCTTCCTCTTCGCTCGCCGACGACGACAGGCCGCCCGCGCCGGCGACGGGCAGGACGGTTCCTTGGGCCGCGTCGTAACGGTGCACGGTCGCGACGTGGATCGCGTTGCGGTCGTCGACGAAGCTGTAACAGGTGTTCAACAGCGTCGGGACGGGGTTCGGCGTACGGCCGGCGAGGAGCTCCATGATCGCGGCGGCGGCGAGCTTGGCTTGCTGGTTCGCGATGTGGCCCGACTTCGGCATGCCCGGTGCGGCGAGTACCGCGTCGCCGATGGCGTGGATGCCGGGAAGGCCGCGCACTGCCATCGTGCGCCAATCGACATCGATCCAGCGACCGTTGGTCAGGGGGACGCCTAGCGCGTCCGCGAGGCGCCCCGCGCGCATCGGGGGGACGACGTTGAGGACATCGGCGCGGATCCGGTCGAATTCGAGTTCGGCGCTCAAGGTCCGGGCGTCGACCGACAGGAGCGTGCTGTCGGGGCGATATTCGATGATGTCCTTGTATGGTCCGGCAAAGCTCGCGGCGAAGAGCGCCTTCTTGGACTGGATCTCGCTGTTGGCGTCGAGCAGGAGCAGCTTCGCGCGCGGCTTGCGGGCACGCAGATACTGTGCGACGAGGCAGGCCCGTTCGTAGGGGCCGGGCGGGCAGCGGTAGGGCGACTTCGGGACGTGCAGCGCGAACACGCCGCCTTCGGGCATTGCTTCAATCTGCCGACGCAGGAGTTCGGTCTGCGGGCCGGCCTTCCAGGCGTGGGGAATGCGCTCGAAGTTGCCGGCGAGTCCGGTAACCTCCTCGGCGAGGAAGTCCACGCCCGGAGCCAGCACGACGCGGTCGAAGCCGATAGCGCCGTTGCGTGCGAGGCGGAGTTCGCGTCGGGAGACATCCACATGGGAGACTTCGTCGAGGACGATGCGCACGCCCCAGCGTGTGCGCAGGCGTTCGTAGTCTGCGGTGAGCTCGTCGATGTTGCGCAGGCCGGCGAGGACGAGGTTGGACATCGGGCAGGAAATGAAGCGCGCTGCGCGTTCGATCAGCGTGACCTCGATCCCGCCCGCGCTCCACATGCGCAGGTACTTCGCCGTGGTTGCGCCGCCGTAGCCGCCGCCGACCACGACGACGTGCGGTGCGCCTCGGCGCGGCGGGGACGAGCACGCGCCAAGAAGGGAAGCGGCGGGTATGGTCGCCGCGAGGCCCAGTCTGCTCAGGAATCGGCGTCGGTTCATCGCTTGTCGGATGCCGGCATAGCAGGGATGGCGAGATGGTTGGCAATGAGCGCGAGCTCTTGGTCGCTGTAGCCGCGCACGATCTGGTGCATGACGGTCGCAGGTGCCTCGCCGTTGCGGAAGGCCTGCAGCCGATGCAGGATCTTCGCCGCGGGCAGGCCGGCGATGCGCGGGATCGCGTTCGGCTCGGGGGCGTCGGCCGAGTGGCAGGGCGTGCAGTTGGCGGCAAGGTTGCGTGCATCGACGGCGGCGGGGTCGGCGGCATGAGCGGTGCCGGCAAGCAGGCTCAGGGCGGCGAGGGTAAGCTTGCCGGTCACGGATGTTCTCCATGCGATGGCGCGAGCGCGGACTGCGCAGTATAGCGCGCATGTCAGGCGCCTCCGGACGACGTCCGCGGCGGTGAAAGCGAGTGGATTTTCGGGAGCAGGGATGGATAGTCGGCGCAGGGATGTGCTGAAGGCGGGCGGCGCGGTGGGGGTCTGGTCAGTGCTGGCGGCGGTCGGAATCGCAGCGCCGGCGCAGGCTCGGGATGCGAGGAACGGGGGCGTGTTCGAGGCCGCGACCCTCGACGATGCCCTCCGCGCGCTCGGCGCCCAGGATGCAGCGGAGAGCGCTGCGGTCCGCATTGCGGCGCCGGATGTGGCCGAGGACGGCCGTGCGGTGACGATTTCGGTGGCCAGCGACATTCCGCGGACGGAGCAGATCGTGATCCTGATCGAGGAGAATCCGTACAAGGTTGCGGCCAGTTTCCGCCTCTCCGGGGCGATGGCGCCGGCGATCCAGACCCGCGTCAAGATGGCGCGCACGACGCGCGTGCATGCGCTGGTGAAGGCCGAAGGGCGCCTCTTCGTCGCACGGCGGGAGGTCACGGTGACGGTCGGGGGGTGCGGGACATGAGCGCGCCGACGCGCATCCGCGCAACGCTCAGGGACGGCGTCACGGAGTTGCGCATGCTGATGTCGCATCCGATGGAGAACGGTTTGCGCAAGGATGCCGAGGGCAAGCTCATCCCGGCGCACTTCATCACCGAGGTGGGCGTGCAGCGCAATGGCGAGATCGTGCTGGAGGCTGATTTCGGTCCTTCGGTGTCGACGAATCCCTATCTGGCCTTCAGCATCGCCGGCGGTGCGCCGGGCGACGAGATCGTCGTGAGCTGGCGCGACAACCTCGGCGGTACGCGCAGCGACACCATTCGCGTCACGTAGCTTCAGGCGGCGCTGCTGCGCTCTTGCGCAGCGTGCTGGTGGCAGAAGCGCAGCTCTTCGGGGTAAGGGAAGAAATCCTCGACGTGACCGCTGCGGATCGACGCCTGGGTGCGCTGCCAGAAGGCCGGCGTCAGCAGGTCGCGGTGGTGTTTCAGGAAGGCCTGGCGCACGCGCGGTGCGCCTAGCAGGAAGGTCGCGAATTCCTCGGGGAAGACGTCCATCGGGCCGGCGGAGTACCACGGCTCGCTCGACATCTCCATCTCCGGATAGGGCGCCTCCGGGATATGGCGGAAGTTCATATCCGTCATGTACTCGATCTCGTCGTAGTCGTAGAACACGACCCGGCCGTAGCGCGTGACGCCGAAGTTCTTCCACAGCATGTCGCCCGGGAAGATGTTCGCCGTCGCCATCTCCCGGATCGCGTTGCCGTACTCGCGCACCGCGTCTTCCACCTGCTCGTCGCTGGAGCGCTCAAGGTAGATGTTGAGGGGGGTCATGCGGCGTTCGATGTACAGGTGCTTGATGATCACCGAATCGCCGTCGATCTCGTAGGTCGTCGGTGCCAGGGTGCGCAGCTCCTCGAGCAGTTCGGGATGGAAGCGCGCCAGCGGCAGGGCCGCGTTGGAGAACTCCAGCGTGTCGGCCATCCGGCCCACGCGGTCGACACGCTTGACCATCAGGTACTTGCGCTTGATGGTCGTGCGGTCCGTGTTCTTCGCGGAACCGAACACGTCCTTGATGACCTTGAAAACGTATGGGTACGAGGGCAGCGTGAAGACGAGCATCACCATGCCGCGGATGCCCGGCGCGATCACGAACTGGTCGTTGGAGTGGCGCAGGTGCGCGATGAGGTCGCGGAAGAACATCGTCTTGCCCTGCTTGCCCAGCCCCAGCATGGTGTAGAGCTCCGAGCGGTGCTTGTTGGGCATGATCGAGCGCAGGAACTGGACGTAGCCTGACGGTACTTCCATGTCGACGAGGAAGTAGGCGCGGGACAGCGAGAACAGCACCGAGATGCGCCACGGGTCGAGCAGGATGGTGTCGATCTCGAGCCGTCCCGAGGCGTTGTGACGTACGGCGATCGCGAACGGGTATTCCTGGTAGCCGTTGATGCCCTTGCCGATGATGTAGGCGGTCTTGTTGCGGTAGAAGGCCGAGTACAGGACCTGGATCTGGCAGTTGACCTCCATGTCCGGCCACTCGCCGAGATGGCGGTGCACCGTGTGCAGGATCAGGTCGATGTCGCGGTCGAGGTCCTCGAACGGGCGCTGCCAGTCGAAGTCTTCGACGATGCGGCGCACGGTCGCGCGCAGGCCGACATCGCGCGGGTAGTAGCTGCTGTACACCGGCGGGTAGGATTCCATGTATTCGGTGGAGATGGCCGGGCGCGCGAACAGGTAGTCGTTGTTGAAGTAGGTGCGGTGCAGGATCTTGCAGCACACCGAATTGAAGAAGGTCTCGGCGAGCTCCGGCTGCTTGTGGCGGATGAGGATGCCGATGTAGTGGAGCTTGGCCTGCTGCCAGGTGTCGTCATCGACGGAGTCGGCATCGAACTCCTCGTGCAGGCGGCGTACCGTCTCTTCGACGCGGTCGTCGTAGAACTGCACGCGGTCGCGCACCGCGGCGAGCTGCGCCTGCCATTCGGCTGCCTCGAAGCTCTCCTTCGCGCGCCGGGAGGTCTCGCGGAAGATGCGGTAGTGCTTGTTGAAGCCCTCGATCAGGGCCTGCGCGATCGACTGGGCAAGGACGTTTTCTCCCGTCGGAGCTTCCATGGCTACCTCGTCACGGTGATCACCGCGTGGCAACAGGACAACTGCCCTCGATTCTAGCGCGGCCGTCAATCCGCGCCATCGTCGTGCCGAATCCCGGGCAGGAACGGCTGGTGTTGGTCCGGTGTGTTAGGCATCTGAAACATCTTTTATCTTATATAAGACCTGTTTTATCGGATTTGCGACAAACTGCTGGCGGGGCAGGTTTATAATCACCAACTGTCTTAAATGGTCCGGGTGCGATCCCCCAGTGAAGGGGCGTACTTCGGTCGGTTCAAGGGTCGGCCTGGCTTCGCGCCAAATAGAAATAATCCGGGAGAAATGCATGACAGACAAGAGTTCGACGATCATCTACACGCTCACCGACGAGGCGCCCCTGCTGGCGACGTATTCGTTGTTGCCGATCATCGAGACCTTCACGGCGCCGGCCGGCGTGAAGATCCAGAAGAGCGATATTTCGGTTGCGGCCCGCGTGCTGGCTGAATTCTCGGATTGCCTCACCGACGCCCAGAAGGTTCCCGACAACCTCGCCGAACTCGGCCGCCTGACCCAGGACCCGGACACCAACATCATCAAGCTGCCGAACATCAGCGCCTCCGTCGCGCAACTGATGGCCTGCGTCAAGGAACTCCAGTCGAAGGGCTACGCGATTCCGGACTACCCGGAGAACCCGACGACCGAGGAGGAAAAGGCGCTGAAGGTCCGTTACGGGAAGTGCCTCGGCTCCGCGGTGAACCCGGTGCTGCGCGAAGGCAACTCCGACCGTCGCGCGCCTGCGGCGGTCAAGAACTACGCGAAGAAGCACCCGCATTCGATGGGCGAGTGGAAGCAGTGGTCGCAGACCCACGTCTCGCACATGGAACACGGCGATTTCTACCACGGCGAGAAGTCGATGACGCTCGACCGTGCACGCAACGTGAAGATGGAACTCGTCACCAAGAGCGGCAAGAGCGTCGTGCTGAAGCCGAAGGTCGCGCTGCAGGACGGCGAGGTGATCGACTCGATGTTCATGAGCAAGAAGGCGCTGTGCGAGTTCTACGAGAAGCAGCTCGACGATTGCCGCGAGGCGGGCATCCTGTTCTCGCTGCACGTGAAGGCGACGATGATGAAGGTTTCGCACCCCATCGTCTTCGGCCACTGCGTGAAGATCTACTACAAGGAAGCCTTCGAGAAGCACGGCAAGCTGTTCGACGAGCTGGGCATCAACGTCAATAACGGCATGGCCACGCTGTACGAGAAGATCGAGACCCTGCCGGAATCGAAGCGCGACGAGATCATCCGCGACCTGCATGCCTGCCAGGAGCACCGCCCGCGCCTGGCGATGGTCGATTCGGCCAAGGGCATCACCAACTTCCACTCGCCCAACGACATCATCGTCGACGCCTCGATGCCCGCGATGATCCGCGGCGGCGGCAAGATGTGGGGCGCCGACGGCAAGCAGTACGACTGCAAGGCCGTGATGCCCGAATCGACCTTCGCCCGCATCTACCAGGAGATGATCAGCTTCTGCAAGTGGCACGGCAACTTCGACCCGGCCACCATGGGAACGGTGCCGAACGTCGGCCTGATGGCGCAGAAGGCCGAGGAGTACGGTTCGCACGACAAGACCTTCGAGATCCCGGAAGCGGGCGTCGCCAACATCACCGACCTGGACACCGGCGAAGTGCTGATGAGCCAGAACGTGGAGGAAGGTGACATCTGGCGCATGTGCCAGGTCAAGGACGCGCCGATCCGTGACTGGGTCAAGCTGGCCGTCACCCGTGCGCGCAACTCCGGCATGCCGGCGATCTTCTGGCTCGACCCCTACCGTCCGCACGAGAACGAGCTGATCAAGAAGGTCAAGCTGTACCTGAAGGATCACGACACCAGCGGCCTCGACATCCAGATCATGTCGCAGGTGCGTGCGATGCGTTACACCCTCGAGCGCGTGGCGCGCGGCCTCGACACCATCTCGGTGACCGGCAACATCCTGCGTGACTACCTCACCGACCTGTTCCCGATCATGGAGCTGGGCACCAGCGCGAAGATGCTGTCCATCGTCCCGCTGATGGCCGGCGGCGGCATGTACGAGACGGGCGCGGGCGGTTCGGCGCCTAAGCACGTGCAGCAGCTGGTCGAGGAAAACCACCTGCGCTGGGATTCGCTGGGCGAATTCCTTGCGTTGGCGGTGTCGCTCGAGGACATGAGCTTCAAGACCGGCAATGCGAAGGCGAAGCTGCTCGCGAAGACGCTCGACGAAGCGACCGGCAAGCTGCTCGACAACGACAAGTCGCCGTCGCGCCGCACCGGCCAACTCGACAACCGCGGCAGCCACTTCTACCTCGCCTTGTATTGGGCCGAGGCGCTGGCGGCGCAGGACGAGGACGCCGAGCTGAAGGCCCGCTTCGCGCCGCTCGCGAAGACTCTGGCGGAGAACGAGCAGAAGATCGTCGCCGAACTCAGCGCGGTGCAGGGCAAGCCGGTCGATATCGGTGGCTACTACTACGCCGATCCGGTCAAGACCGAAGCGGTCATGCGTCCGAGCGCAACGCTCAACTCGGTACTCGCTGCCGTGAATGCCTGACGGCGGCTTGCGCCGGCCATGCCCCGAGCGGGCGGGCCGGCACTGCGAAAAAACCAGCGCACTGCGCTGGTTTTTTTTTGCCTTCGGCATCCGCGGATGCCGCGCCGGCGCAGCATGACGTGCACGTGATCACCCGCCCTGCGGGACGTGCCGCGCGGTTTTGCGCCATAATCGGCAGCTGGATTGGGGCGGTTTGTCCGCGTGGCAGGGCGATTCGGTGGCCGGCCTGCGAGATGCCCCCCAGCTGCAAGCCAAGGGTTTTCAGCGACGAGCTGAATAGAGCGAGACACATCCACACGAAGAGGGAGTAGGCATGAGCACATCCAAGATCAAGGTTCCCGCAGGCGGCCAGAAAATCGTTCCCGGCCAGGCAATTCCCGACCAACCGATCATCCCCTTCATCGAGGGCGACGGTATCGGCGTGGACATCACGCCGGTGATGATCAAGGTCATCGACGCAGCGGTTGCGAAGGCATACGGCGGCAAGAAGAAGATCCATTGGATGGAGGTGTATGCGGGCGAGAAATCGACCCAGCTGTACGGCCCCGACGAGTGGCTGCCGAAGGAGACCTTCGACGCGCTGAAGGAATACTCGGTGTCGATCAAGGGGCCGATGACGACCCCCGTCGGTGGCGGCATCCGCTCGCTGAACGTGGCGCTGCGCCAGGAACTGGACTTGTACCAGTGCGTGCGTCCGGTGCGCTACTTCAAGGGCGTGCCGTCGCCGCTGAAGAATCCGGAGCTGACCGACATGGTCATCTACCGTGAGAACACCGAGGACATCTACGCGGGCATCGAGTGGGCGTCCGGCTCGGAGCAGGTGAAGAAGGTCATCGCCTTCCTGCAGAACGAGATGGGCGTGAAGAAGATCCGCTTCCCCGAGACCTCGGGCATCGGTATCAAGCCGGTGTCGGTGCAAGGTACGACTCGCCTCGTGCGTGCGGCGATCAGGTACGCGATCGACAACGACCGCAAGTCGGTGACCCTGGTGCACAAGGGCAACATCATGAAGTTCACGGAAGGTTTGTTCCGTGATACCGGCTACAAGGTCGCGCAGGACGAGTTCGGCGCGCAGCCGATCGACGGCGGACCGTGGTGCAAGTTCAAGAACCCGAAGACCGGCCGCGAGATCGTCATCAAGGATGCGATCGCCGACGCATTCCTGCAGCAGATCCTGCTGCGTCCGGCCGAGTACGACGTGATCGCGACCACCAACCTCAACGGCGATTACATCTCCGATGCGCTGGCAGCCCAGGTCGGCGGTATCGGCATCGCGCCGGGCGCGAACATCTCCGACCAGTACGCGTGTTTCGAGGCAACCCACGGCACTGCGCCGAAGTATGCCGGGCTCGACAAGGTCAATCCCGGCTCGCTGATCCTGTCGGCCGAGATGATGCTGCGCCACCTCGACTGGAAGGAAGCCGCAGACCTGGTCATCAAGGGCATGGAGGCGGCGATCGGCGACAAGGTCGTGACCTACGACTTCGCGCGCCTGATGGAGGGGGCGCAGGAAGTGTCCTGCTCGGCCTTCGGCGACGCGATGATCGCGCGCATGTAAGCCACCGATTTCGAGCCAGGCTCGAATATCCAACCCGACGAGAACCGCTCGCCGCAAGGCGGGCGGTTTTTTTTCGTGTGCGCCCAGCATGGGCGCACTCCTGCGGGTGCAAGTCCGGCCGTAAGTTGATCCCCAAGGGACTTCCCGTCAACCTCTTCCTTGCAGATCGGACGCAGGCCGAATCCGCTGTTGATCATGCGGGGCCGCTATCGCCCTCGTGGAGGGTCCGTGCTTGGGATGCCCCGCCGCTTTCGCAAGCGGTCGAGAACGTGCAGTTCAGTTGGCCTGTGGCAGATGCAGGTCGCCGCCTTCCGGAACCATACGGCGCGCGCCGTTGAAGCGCTTGGCCCAGTAGCTCTGGCTCATCTCGTCGATGCGCACTTCGCCGCCGCTCGAAGGGGCGTGCAGGAAACGGCCGTCGCCGACGTAGATGCCGACATGCGAGAAAGCCTTGCGCATCGTGTTGAAGAACACCAGGTCGCCCGGCTTGAGTTCCTTGATGCCGACCTTGTCGCCGACTTTGGCCATGTCGCGCGCAGCGCGCGGCAGGTCGAGGCCGAGGGCGTTGCGAAAGACGTTCTGGACGAGTCCGCTGCAGTCGAGGCCGGTCTCGGGCGAGCTGCCGCCGAAGCGATAACGGATCCCGAGGTACTCCATACCCTGGTTGATGAGGTTCTGCGCCGCCGTACCGTAGCTGCCCAGCGACGAGGACTCCTCGGTGGGCCGGTCAGCGGATGCAGGTGTCTCGACTGCGCCGGCTGGGGGCGTGATCAGCAGGGTTGCTGTGGCGAAAAAAATGATCAGAAGGCTTGTCAGGCGTTGATGCATGGGTCGTGCGGGAGAATAACGATTCATCCGTGGCGCCTCAGTTGTCGACGGCTGTGTTCCAGATCCGCCAGGCTGCGTGGGGTGTTCAGACCGAGAGTGCGTGCGCGCGCCTGTGCGGCCAGCATCAGCTGTGCAATCGCCCAGGCGTCGCCCAGCGCGTGGTGGCGCTGGAAGGTCTCGATGCCGAAGGCCTTCATCCAGTCGCCAAGGCGGGCCGGTCTGTCGATGTGTTCGTCGTAGAGGGCGGGCAGGATCCAGTGCAGATCCAGCCAGGTCCAGTCCGGGGTAAGGCGGAGGTGCTCGTCTAGCGCGCGTTCGAGCAGGCTGCGGTTGAACGACGCGTTGAAGACCACGACCGGGCCCTTGCCGGCAAACGTCAGCAGGTTCGTCAGCGCGGTTGCCGCATCGGGTTCCAGCGGCGCGTAGTAGCTGTCGTGCGGCGAGAGGTGTTCGCGGTCGATCGCGATCGCGGCGACTGCGAGCAGGCGGTCCTTGTCCAGGTCCAGTCCGCTCGCTTCGGTGTTGATGACGACGTAGCGGGTCTCGAAGTGGGCAGTACCCAAGTCCGGTGCGGCAAGCGCCTCCCAGTTCGCAATGGCGTCGCGCAGCGCGACGTCGAGCGTGGCCGTGTCCGTGCGGTTGCTGAGCAGGCGGGTGAGCCAGTTCATAGCTGGTAGTCGAGCTTCAGCCGCAGTTGCAGCTTGCGGGCCTGCCGGAACGCTTCCTTGAGGATGCGCCGGTCGAGTTCGTTGAGTGCGTCCGGGTTGATGCGATTGTCACCCGGGGCGTCGTGTTCGGTGTCGAGGTGCTGCGAGCGCAGGCGCAGCAGCTGGATGAAGTGGAAGCCGTCGATCAGCGCGGCGATCTCCTCGGCCGGCATGCCCATGCGGGTGCCCGCCTGACGCAGGCGCTGCACGGTGCTGCTCGAGGCGACGTCGGCGCGCAGCGCGAGGATGCGCGCGACGTCGACGAACAGGCGTGCCCCCGACTTCTTCAGATCGATGGTGCCGTCTTCCTCGACGACGAAATCGCGGATGCGCCCGAGTGGCGGCGCGACCTGCAGCGCATTCGACGCCATCAGGCGTAGGAAATTGGAATAGGCCTTGGCGGTGCGGTTGAGCCACGCGCGCAGCTGGTCGCCGAGGCGCTCATTTCCGCACAGCACACGGTAGTCGAAGAAGATCGTCGCATTGAGCAGGGCTTGCGGGTCCGGTTCGCGGATCCAGTCGCCGAAGCGTCCCTTCCATTCCTCGAGCGTGAGGCACAGCTCGGGGTTGCTCGCCATGATGTTCCCCTTGCACAGCGGGAAGCCGCAGGCGGCGAGGTTCTCGTTCACCTCTTTCGCGCAGGCCAGCAGGCGGTTCTTCAGCGCGTCCTGGTCCGCGCCTTCGGGGCAGACATAGATGATGCCGTTGTCCTGGTCGGAGGACAGGGTCTGCTCGTGGCGGCCTTCCGAGCCGAAGGCCAGCCAGGCGTAGTCGATGCCGTAAAGCTCGTGTCGCGCGCGCGCGAGGTCGATGATGCGGCAGGTCAGCGCATCGTTGAGCGCCGAGATGAATTGCGTCAGTTGCTCCGCCCCGATGCCCTGGGCGATGAGGTTGAGCGCGAGCTGGCGGATGTCGCGGCTGGCGCGTTGCAGGGCTTCGAGGTCGTCCGCGCCTTCGATGCTGGAGCGGACTTGGCGCAAGCCGATGCGCTGCAGCGTGAACAGGTCGCGCTCCGACACCACTCCCTTCAGCCGCCCCTCCGAATCGACCACCAGCAGATGGCGCACGCCGTGCGTTGCCATCTCGAGGGCGGCATCGTAGGCCGAATCGGACGCGGACATCACGTGCGGCGTCGCGGTCATCACGTCGCAGATCGGGCGCTGGAGGTCGATGCCCGGCAGCACGACGCGGGGCAGCAGGTCGCTCTGCGTGAGGATGCCGATCGGCTTGTGCTCGGCGTCGGCGATCACCATGCAGCCGATGCGCATCTCCGACATCTTCTCGAGCGCTGCGCGGATCGAGCTGTCGGGCGCAACGAAGATCGGCTCCTTCTTCACCAGCTGGCCGAGCGGCGTCGTCATTGTCTGCTGTTCCGCGGCACGCTGCGCGAAGGTGCTCTGCAGCTGCTGGCGCGACTGGTTGAGCAGGCTGGCGATGTACTGGGTGCAGAAGACGTGGAAGACAGGGCTCATCTGCATGAGCTTGAGGAAGTCTTCCGCCGGCAACTGGAATACGAAGCTGTCCTCGACGGCCACATAGGCGTTGGTCGAGGGGCGCTGCGCGGAGATCGCGCCGATCGGGAAGCATTCGCCCGGTCCGAGCGTCATCGCGGCGTAGTCGGTGACGCTTGTCGGGCCGAGCTGGCGGGCCTGCACCTTGCCGCGCTGCACGATGTGGAAGTGCGTCGGCTGCCCCATCTCCGGGGTCAGGATCTCGCTGCCGCGTGAGTGGAAGGCCAGGGTCGCGCGCTCGGCGAGGAATCCGAGCGCCTCCGGCTCCATCCGGTTGAACGGGGAGAAGCGCGTGAGGAAGTCCGAACTGGCTCCGACCAGCATTTCCGAGGCGGCAGCGGGCATGAGGGCTTTTGCAGGCAAAAAACCTGCGCATTATAGGATGCATCCCGGCTGGCCGGGATGATCCAGGGCAAATTCCATGCGTGGCGTGTGGGTATCGACGGGGGCGGGCGGATGCCCCGCCCCGGCTGGTGTCAGAGCACTTCGGCGGCGTGGTCGGCCAGGCGCGAGCGCTCGCCGCGTTGCAGGGTGATGTGGCCGGAGTGCGGCCAGTCCTTGAAGCGGTCGACGACGAAGGTGAGACCGGAGCTGCCTTCGGTGAGGTAGGGCGTATCGATCTGCGCGATGTTGCCGAGGCACACCACCTTGGTGCCGGGGCCGGCGCGCGTGATCAGCGTCTTCATCTGCTTGGGCGTCAGGTTCTGCGCCTCGTCGATGATCAGGAACTTGTTGATGAAGGTGCGTCCGCGCATGAAGTTCAGGCTCTTGATCTTGATGCGCGAGCGGATCAGGTCGCGTGTCGCTGCGCGGCCCCAGTCGCCGCCTTCGCCCGTCGTGCCGTTGAGCACGTCGAGGTTGTCCTCGAGCGCGCCCATCCACGGCGCCATCTTCTCTTCCTCCGTGCCCGGCAGGAAACCGATGTCCTCGCCGACGGGAACGGTCACGCGGGTCATGATGATCTCGGAGTAGCGCTTGGCTTCGAGCACCTGCGTCAGGGCGGCGGCGAGCGTCAGCAGCGTCTTGCCGGTGCCTGCCTGGCCGAGCAGGGTGACAAAGTCGATTTCCGGATTCATCAGCAGGTTCAGCGCGAAGTTCTGTTCGCGGTTGCGCGCCGTGATGCCCCACACGTTGTTCTTGTTGTGCGCGTAGTCGACCAGCGTCTCGATCAGGACGCTGCGCCCGTCCCGCCCCTTCACCCACGCCTGCAGCGGCGATTCTCCGTCCTGGAAGACGAACTCGTTGACCATCATGCTCGTCGCGAGGGGACCCTTGATGCGGTAGTAGGTCCGTCCTTCCTCCTTCCAGGACTCCATCCCCTTGCCATGGGTGTCCCAGAAGTCCGCCGGCAGTTCGCGCCAGCCGGTGTAGAGGAGGTCGGTATCCTCCAGCACCTTGTCGTTGAAGTAGTCCTGCGCGTCGAGGCCCAGCGCGCGGGCCTTGATGCGCATGTTGATGTCCTTCGACACCAGGATCACCGGCCGCTTGGGGAAGCGCTCGGCCAGATGCATCACCACGGCGAGGATCTGGTTGTCGCCCTTCGCGGTCGGCAGGGCCGCCGGCAGGGCCAGGTTGATCGCCTCTGTTTGCAGGAAGAGCTTGCCCGTCGCAAGCTCCCGCGAGGGCGCCTTGAGGTCGATGCCGTCGGCGATGTCCGCCGGGCAGGAGCTCACGATCTCGTCCATCGTGCGGCTCGCCTGGCGCGCGTTGCGGGCGACTTCGGACATGCCCTTCTTGTTGTTGTCCAGTTCCTCCAGCGTCATGATCGGCACGAACACGTCGTGCTCCTCGAAGCGGAACAGGCTGGTGGGATCGTGCATCAGCACGTTGGTGTCGAGGACGAAGAGCTTGGTGTTCCGGCTGCGGGGCGCGCGTTTGGTCATGGCGTGGTTGAAGCTCGGGTCGTCAGGTTGAACGGGGGAGTTACAGGCTGTTCACGAAATCCAGCACTTCCTGCGCATGGCCGGCCACCTTGACGCCGCGCCACTCGCGGCGCACAACGCCGTCGGCGTCGATGACGAAGGTGCTGCGCTCGATGCCGCGCACCTGTTTCCCATACATGTTTTTCATCTTGATGACGCCGAAGGCGTTGCAGGCAACTTCCTCGGGATCGGAGATCAGCTCGAAGGGAAGGCCGAGCTTGGCCTTGAAGTTCTCGTGCGACTTCAGGCTGTCGCGCGAAATGCCAAACACCTCGCAGCCGGCGGCCTGGAATGCCGTGTGGTGGTCGCGGAAGTCGGCGGTTTCGTTGGTGCAGCCGGGTGTGTTGTCCTTCGGGTAGAAGTACAGCACGAGCTTGCGCCCGCGCAGGGCCGAGAGGGTGATGCTCGCGCCGCCGGTCGCGGGCAGGGTGAAGTCGGCCGCGGAAGCCGTGTTTGTCGTGTTCATGGGGCTCTCCGTTGTCGGTTGTCGCGATCAGCGTAGCGGAGGAGCCGGGGGGATGACAACGGCTGCGTGATGCGGACGGCGCAGCCGGCGGTGTTCCGGCCGCGCCCTCGTCCTCAGGCCGGGTCGAAGAGCAGCGCCGCGACGACCGAGCGGCCCTCGGTCGCGAGGATGTTGTAGGTGCGGCAGGCCGCCGGCAAGTCCATGATCTCGAAGCCGATTCGCGCCTCGATCAGCGGGCGCAGCACCTGCGGCGCGGGGAAGCGCTGGCGGCTGCCGGTGCCGATGAGCACCACTTCGGGCCGCATCTCGCACACCACCGTGAAATCGTCGGCGCTCAGGCCTTCGAAACCGCCCGGCGCCCAGCCAGCAACGATACGGTCGGCGGCGACCAGCGTATTTCCGTCGTGCCGTTCCTTGTTGATCATGAGGTGGTCCGTGCCGTAGCCGGTCAGGACGTTGAGGTCTGCGTTCTGTTGGAGGTTCAGCTTCATTGGATTCGCTCGGTCGGCAAAATTGCCGGGGGATACAGGCTTGGATAAGATACATTCTTTTGGTTTTCCGGCCCACCGGCAGCGGCATGCCCGTGCGGTCCGGGGGCGACGGCGCGCCGGGAGTCCGGCGCGGAGTGGAACATGCGAAAGAAAGGACAGAGTGCGATGAGCGTCGAGCCGAAACTGCGGGTTGCTGTCCCGCCCGAACAAACGAAGGGGCAGGCTGAAGCCCCGCGGCTCCCGCAGGTTCGCAAGTCCGCCAAGCTCGCCAACGTCTGCTATGACATCCGTGGCCCGGTCCTCACCCGCGCCAAGCAGATGGAAGACGAGGGCCACAAGATCATCAAGCTGAACATCGGCAACCTCGCCGCGTTCGGCTTCGACGCCCCCGAAGAGATCCAGATGGACATGATCCGCAACCTGCCGAATTCGGCGGGCTACTCGGATTCCAAGGGCATCTTCGCGGCGCGCAAGGCGGTGATGCACTACACCCAGCAGAAACACATCAAGGGTGTGACGATCGAGGACATCTACATCGGCAACGGCGTGTCCGAGCTGATCGTGATGGCGATGAACGCGCTGCTCAACGTCGGCGACGAAGTGCTCGTCCCGGCGCCGGATTACCCGCTGTGGACCGCCGCAGTGAGCCTGTCGGGCGGCCGTCCCGTGCATTACCTGTGCGACGAGGCCAACGGCTGGCTGCCCGACCTCGACGACATGCGCGCGCGCATCACCCCGAACACGCGCGCCATCGTCGTCATCAACCCGAACAACCCGACCGGCGCGCTGTATCCGGACGAGATCCTGCGCGGCATCATCGATCTGGCGCGTGAATTCGGCCTGATCGTTTATGCCGACGAGGTCTACGACAAGGTTCTCTACGATGGCGTCACCCACACTTCCATGGCCGCGCTGTCGGAAGACGTGCTGACCATCGTGTTCAATGGCCTGTCGAAGAACTACCGCTCCTGCGGCTACCGCGCCGGCTGGATGGTCGTGTGCGGCGACAAGCGCCACGCCCAGGACTACATCGAGGGGCTCAACATGCTCGCCTCGATGCGCCTGTGCGCGAACGTGCCCGGGCAGTATGCGATCCAGACTGCGCTGGGCGGTTACCAGAGCATCGACGATCTGGTCGCCGAGGGCGGGCGCATGCGCCGCCAGCGCGACCTCGCCTACGAGCTGATCACCGCGATCCCCGGCGTCAGCTGCGTCAAGCCGAAGGCGACGCTGTACATGTTCCCGAAGCTCGATCCCAGGATCTACCCGATCGAGGACGACCAGGCCTTCATCGCCGAACTGCTCGAGCAGGAGCGCGTGCTGCTGGTGCAGGGCACCGGCTTCAACTGGCCGCACCCGGACCACTTCCGCCTCGTATTCCTGCCGCACGAGGATGACCTGCGCGACGCGATCGGACGGGTCGCGCGCTTCCTCGAAAGCTATCGCAAGCGTCACGGCACCTGAAGCACCCCGTTTCACCCATTTGAAGACATAACTCAACGAGTTCTTATGAAAGCGATCAATGTTGGCCTGCTGGGCATCGGTACCGTCGGTGGCGGTACCTTCACCGTTCTGAAACGCAACGAGGAGGAAATCACCCGTCGCGCCGGTCGCCCGATCCGCATTACCGCAGTGGCCGACAAGAACCTCGAACTCGCGCGCAAGGTGGCCGGTGAAGGGCCGCGCCTCACCGACGACGCCTTCTCCGTCGTCACCGACCCCGAGATCGACATCGTCGTGGAGCTGATCGGCGGCTACGGCGTCGCGAAGGAACTGGTGCTCAAGGCGATCGAGAACGGCAAGCACGTCGTCACCGCCAACAAGGCGCTGCTCGCGGTGCACGGCAACGAGATCTTCGCCGCGGCGCAGAAGAAGGGCGTGATGGTCGCCTTCGAAGCGGCGGTCGCGGGCGGCATCCCCATCATCAAGGCGCTGCGCGAAGGCCTCTCGGCCAACCGCATCCAGTGGCTCGCCGGCATCATCAACGGCACGACCAACTTCATTCTGTCCGAGATGCGCGACAAGGGCCTGCCCTTCGCCGAGGTGCTCAAGGAAGCGCAGGCGCTCGGCTACGCCGAGGCCGACCCGACCTTCGACATCGAAGGCATCGACGCCGCGCACAAGGCCACGATCATGAGCGCGATCGCGTTCGGCGTGCCCATGCAGTTCTCCGCCGCCCACGTCGAGGGCATCACCGCGCTCGACAGCGTGGATATCACCTATGCCGAACAACTGGGCTATCGCATCAAGCTGCTGGGTATCTCGCGCATGCGTCCGGAAGGCATCGAGCTGCGCGTGCATCCGACCCTGATCCCCGCCAAGCGCCTGATCGCCAACGTCGAGGGCGCGATGAACGCGGTCGTGGTGTTCGGCGATGCCGTCGGCCCGACCCTTTATTACGGCAAGGGCGCGGGCGCCGAGCCGACGGCCAGCGCCGTGATCGCCGACCTCGTCGATGTCACCCGCCTGCACACGGCCGACCCCGAGCACCGTGTGCCACACCTCGCGTTCCAGCCCGACCAGGTGCGCGACCTGAAGGTGCTGCCGATCGACGAGGTCATCACCTCCTACTACCTGCGCATGCGCGTCGAGGACAAGCCGGGCGTGCTCGCGGACATCACCCGCATCCTCGCCGACAGCGGCATCTCGATCGAGGCGATGATCCAGAAGGAAGCCCCCGAGGGCGCATCCCAGACCGACATCATCATGCTGACGCACGAGACGGTAGAGAAGAACGCCAACGCAGCGATCGCCAAGATCGAGGCGCTCCCCGTCGTGCAGGGCAGGATCACGCGCCTGCGCATGGAAAGCCTGCAGTAATCGCCCTGTGCGGACCCGTGCGCCGACCTTCCGGGGCGCGGGCATGACGGCAGGCACGGCCGCATGCGGAAGCCTCCGCGGCGCCGTGCCTTTCGTCCTTTGACGAACACATCAATCCAAGGATCTGCCCGTGAAGTACCTGTCCACCCGCGGCCACGCCGCCCGTCCCGAGTTCTGCGACATCCTGCTGGGCGGCCTCGCGCCCGACGGTGGCCTGTACCTGCCCGAGACCTACCCGCAGGTGACGCGCGCCGAACTCGACGCATGGCGCGGCCTGTCCTACGCCGATCTCGCCTTCGCGATCCTGTCGAAATTCATCACCGACATCCCCGCGGGCGACCTCAAGGCGATCTGCGACAAGACCTACACCGCCGACGTCTATCGCTTCGTCCGTCCCGGTGACAGCGCGGCCGACATCACGCCCGTGCATTGGCTGGAACCGGGCCGCTTCGGCCTGCTCGAGCTGTCGAACGGCCCGACGCTGGCGTTCAAGGACATGGCGATGCAGCTCCTCGGCAACCTGTTCGAGTACGTGCTCGACAAGCGCGGCGAGACGATCAACATCCTCGGTGCGACCTCGGGCGACACCGGTTCGGCCGCCGAGTACGCGATGCGCGGCAAGCACGGCGTGACCGTGTTCATGCTGTCGCCGCACGGCAAGATGAGCGCCTTCCAGCGCGCGCAGATGTACTCGCTGCAGGACGCGAACATCTACAACATCGCCGTCACCGGCATGTTCGACGACGCCCAGGACATCGTGAAGGCCGTCTCGAACGACGCCACATTCAAGGCGAAGTACAAGATCGGTGCGGTCAATTCGATCAACTGGGCGCGTGTCGCGGCCCAGATCGTGTATTACTTCAAGGGCTATTTCGCCGCAACCAAGTCCAACGACGAGCAGGTCGCGTTCTGCGTGCCCTCGGGCAACTTCGGCAACATCTGCGCCGGCCACATCGCACGCCAGATGGGCCTGCCGGTGGCGAAACTGATCCTCGCGACGAACGAGAACGACGTCCTCGACGAGTTCTTCCACACCGGCGTGTATCGTCCGCGCAAGGCCGCGGAGACGCACGTCACCTCCAGCCCGTCGATGGACATCTCCAAGGCGTCGAACTTCGAGCGCTTCATCTTCGATCTGGTCGGCCGCAACCCGCAGCGCGTCGCCGAGCTGTGGAAGTCGGTCGATGCCGGCGGAGCGTTCGATCTCGCTGCCAGCGGCGAGTTTGCCGACATCCTGAATTACGCCTTCATCTCCGGCCGCAGCACCCATGCCGACCGGCTTGCGACCATCAGGCAGGTGTTCGACACCTACGGCACGATGATCGACACGCACACCGCCGACGGCGTCAAGGTCGCCTGGGACTGTGCCGACTCGGTGCCCGCGGGTGTACCCCTGCTGGTGCTCGAGACCGCCTTGCCGGTCAAGTTTGCCGAAACGATCCGCGAGGCCCTCGGGCGTGAGCCGGAGCGTCCCGCCGAGCTCGAAGGCATCGAGGCGCTGCCGCAGCGGGTCGAGGTCATGGCGCCGGACGTCGAGGCGGTCAAGCGCTTCATCGTCGAGCACCTGGAGGCCTGACGTACGCGCGGGGCCGGCTTCGTGCCGGCCTCGCGCCAGCGGCTTACTCTTCGGTGTGGCGCAGCGACAGGTCGAGGGCGCGGACGTCCTTGGTCAGGCTGCCGATGGAGATGCGGTCCACCCCGGTCTCGGCAATCGCGCGGACCTTCTCCAGGTTCACGCCGCCCGAGGCTTCCAGTTCGGCACGGCCGGCGGTGATGCGCACCGCCTCGCGCATCGTCGCGAGATCCATGTTGTCGAGCAGGATCATCTTCGCGCCGGCAGCCAGCGCTTCCTCGAGCTGTTCGAGGCTTTCGACCTCGATCTCGATGAACACGTTGGAGGGGGCGATCTTCTTCGCTTCCTCCAGCACGCCGGCGATGCTGCCCGCCGCGATGATGTGGTTTTCCTTGATCAGGATGCCGTCGTAGAGGCCGACGCGGTGGTTGGTGCCGCCGCCCACGGCCACGGCATACTTCTGCGCCAGGCGCAGCCCGGGCAAGGTCTTGCGCGTGTCGACGATCTTCGCGCCGGTGCCCGCAACCGCGTCGACGAAGCGGCGGGTGACGGTGGCGGTGCCCGACAGCAGCTGCAGGAAGTTGAGCGCGGTGCGCTCGGCAGTGAGCAGTACGCGTGCGTTGGCGACGACGTCGCACAGCACCTGGCCCGGCTCGACGCGATCGCCGTCGCGCACATGCCAGATGATCGTGGCTGCCGGACTCAGCGCGGCGAAGGCGGCCTCGAACCAGGCCGTACCGCACACGATGGCCTCCTCGCGCGTGATTACGCGGCCGCGGGCGTCGGTGTCGGCGGCGATCAGGCGTGCGGTCAGGTCACCGGTGCCGACGTCTTCGGCCAGCGATGCGGCGACATTGCGCTGAATTTCGATGCGCAGTTGTTGTGACAGGTTCATGGCGGGCACAGCTCGGTATGATTAAACAGAAATTTTAGCCGTTCCGCCGGGGGCCGGGGCAAGCGTGCCCTGAACGCCGTGCGGCGATAACAGGAGTCGAAGTGCGAGCGCGCGACCTGACCGAACTGCTGATCCTCGCCGCCCTGTGGGGCGGGTCGTTCCTCTTCATGCGCGTCGCGGCCCCGGAATTCGGTCCGGCCGCCCTGATCGAGCTCCGGGTGGGCCTCGCAGCCCTGTTGCTGCTGCCCGTGCTCGCGTGGCGTGGCAAGCTCGCCCCCTTGTGGCGCAAGGCCGGGCCCCTGCTGTTTGTCGGGCTGACCAACTCCGCCTTGCCCTTCGTGCTGTATGCGTGGGCGGCCTTGTCGGTCACCGCCGGTTTTGCCTCCATCGTCAATGCCACGTCGCCGCTGTTCGCGGCGCTGGTCGCCTGGGTGTGGCTCAAGGACCGCCTGTCGGCGGCGGCGACCGTCGGCCTGCTGCTCGGCCTGCTCGGGGTCGTGATCCTCGTGTGGGGCAAGGCCTCGTTCCAGGCCGGCGGCTCGGGCTGGGCGGTGGCCGCCTGCCTGGCGGCGACGCTGAATTACGGCATCGCGGCCAATTTCACCAAGCGCTACCTGTCGGGCGTGGATCCGATGGCCATCGCCACCGGCAGCCAGCTCTACGCAGCCCTCGTGCTGGCGCCCTTCGCCGTGTGGTTGTGGCCGCAGGCAATGCCGGCGCGCGAAGCCTGGATCGCGGTGCTCCTGCTCGCCTTCGCGTGCACCGGCGTCGCCTACGTCATGTACTTCCGCCTCATCGCCCACATCGGGCCGGCGCGTGCGATCGCGGTCACCTTCCTGATCCCCGTCTTCGGCATGTTGTGGGGGGCGATGCTGCTCGACGAGGAGATCACCTCGAACATGCTCGCCGGATGCGCGGTGATTCTCGCCGGCACGGGGCTCGCCACGGGCGCCATCCGCCTGCCGCGTCGACCGGATGTCGCGCGGAGCCGTGGCTGAACGCACTGCGCGCGGCGCGAACGCAGCTCAGTTCCTGCTGCCGTCCACGAAATAATCGAGCCGCCCGCGCGGTGCGAGGTATTCGACGGTTTCGACCGGCAGTGTCGCCGGGCTCAGTGCCGCTTCCACCTTCAGGTCGGCATCGCGCAGGTCCACCAGCATGGCTTCCGAGCGTGGGATGTCCGGGTCATGCAGCATCACGAGAGGATGAAGAAGGTTCGCCGGGTTGGTTTCGACCACCATGCCGACGCCGCCGTTCGACAGCGCCACGAAGGTTCCCGGCGGATACACCCCCAGCGTCCTGATGAACAATTGCACGAGCTGTTCATCGTAGTGCTTGCTCTCGGCGCGGAAGATCTGGCGCAGCGCCTCGGCCGGCGCCTTGGCCTCGCGCAGGTCGAAGGGGTTGCACAGGTTGTCGTAACGGTTCGCGATCGCTGCGATGCGGGCGAGGCGGGGGATCTTCTCGCCGGCGAGCCGGTTGGGAAAGCCGCTGCCGTCGAAGAACTCGTGATGGCAGGCGATGACGTTGCGCACCGGCACGGGAAGGTCGCGCATGTTGCTGACCGCCTTGATCCCGTAGCCGACATGGGCGCGGTAGAAATCCTCCTCCGGACCCGTACGCCTGGCGTTGCGCAGGATGCGCGGCGGGATCTCCTGCTTGCCGATGTCGTGGAGCAGGGCGCCGAGCCCCAGGTGGCGCATCTCCTCTTCCGACAGACCCAGCGTCTTCCCCAGCATCAGCGACAAGGCCATGACGTTGAGCGCATGGAAGGCCAGTCCGCCTTCGCGGCTCTTCTGGTTGACCAGATGGATCACCATGCTGTCGTTGCCCAGCAGATTCTCCACCAGGCTGCCGACCAGGGCATTGGCCTGCCGTTGTGCATCCTGCGGCCGGCTCAGCAGCGACCGGAACACATCCCCGGCGGCAACCGCCTGCTGCTCGAACAGGCGTTCGCGGCGTGCGAGACCCTCGCGCTGTTCGCGCACCCGCTCGATGCGCGCGCGCTTCTCGTCCTGCATGCCGGCGAGGGCGGCGGTGCCGAAGTCCGGTTCGGGAGCGGGAAGGTTCGCCGCGCGCGGCGGGAGGGGCTCCGCTGTGCTGCGTGCCGGATCCCATTCGATCTCCGTGATGCCCATCTCGCGCAGCGCCTGGATCTGCTTCTCGCTCGACACGCAAAAGCGGTTGAGCAGGAAAGGGTGTCCCATCCAGCCGAGGGAGACCAGGGAAATGAATACGCCCGGCCGGAGACGGTCGACGCTGATTCGCGGCATTGCTCTGTTACAAAATCGGATCCGGCGATTCTAGCAGCCCAATCGGGCGATGATGGGCGGAGACCCCCGGTTGTTCGTGGAAAATCACCGCCCGTGCTGTGCCGCGCACTCAGAGCCCCTTGGTCGCCTGGATAGTCCACGCATTGAAGATGCCGCGCGAAGCCTCCGCGACCTCGCTTGCCGTCAGGCCCACCGGGCCGATGCCTTCGCGTGCGAGCCTGTCGGCCGCTGCGCCATGCAAGTGTACTGCGGCGATGAGGCCGGACTCGGCCGGCCACCCTTGCGCGACGAGGCTCGCGATCAGCCCGGTGAGGACGTCGCCCATGCCGGCGCTGGCCATGCCGGGATGGCCCGTGCTGTTGATAAGCCAGCGGCCGTACGGCGTCGCGATCACGCTCCCGCTGCCCTTCAGGACTACCACCGCATTGAAGGTCCGGGCGATATCCAGTGCGCTCGCCACTCGATCGCTCTGGACGGCGGCAGTGTCCGAGCGCAGCAGGCGTCCTGCCTCGCCCGGGTGTGGCGTCATCAGCGTGGGCGCCTCGCGTGCAGCGACGAGCGAACGCAGGTTCTCCGAGGCGGCGACGATGTTGAGGGCGTCGGCGTCGAGTATCACGGGGCGCGCTTGCCGGATCGCCCGCTCAAGCAGAGTGGCGGCGACCTCGCCGTCACCCAGTCCCGGCCCCAGCGCGAGAACGGTTGCGTGCTCGATGACGTCGTCCGGACGCTGCAGCATCAGCTCGGGCTGGGTGAAGTCGACCGCAGGGGCCGCGTCGTCCACCAATCCCGCGAGCACGCGCCCGCAGCCCAGTTTTAGCGCCGCGCGTCCTGCGAGCAGGGCCGCGCCGGTCATGCCCCGCGCGCCGCCGATGATGCCGACGTCGCCATAACACCCCTTGTGGGTGTTCTGCAGGCGCTGTTTCAGGAAGGGCCTGAGGATGCCCGGCTGGATCTGCAGCCCCATGGGCGGCAGGTAGTTCGGCGGATCGATGTCCAGTCGGTGCACATTGACGACGCCGGCGATGTCCGGGCCGTCGTGTGTGAGAAGTCCCGGTTTTAGGGCCAGGAAGGTGAGCGTCGTCGTCGCATGGAAGACCGTGCCCAGCACCCGGCCCGTGTCGGCATCCAGTCCGCTCGGAATGTCGATCGCCAGCCGGGGGGCGTGCTGTGCGTTGAGCGCATCGATCCATTTGGCATGCCGTCCGGTGACCGGGCTGCGCAGTCCGATGCCGAACAGGGCGTCGACCACGAGCGCCCACCCATTCGCCGGTGCCGCGGGGAAGTCCGAGACCGTCTCGCCTCCGGCCGCGCGCCATGCTGCAAAGGCAGCCGCAGCGTCGCGGGGCAGCTTCGCCGCGTCGTCGGCAAAGGCGACCGTGACATTGCGTCCGGCCTGCAGCAGCCGGCGCGCCATCACGAAGCCGTCGCCGCCATTGTTGCCGGGGCCGCAAGCGATCAGCACATGGCCAGCGCGATCCTGCGTCAGCCGCACCGCTTCCTCCGCTGCGACGCGGCCGGCACGCTCCATCAGGCTAGGTTGCGCGTGCGGTGCGGCCAGTGCTTCGATCGTACGGATGCCGTCTACCGGGTAGATCGGTTTGGGCGGCAGGAACATGGAGCCTCCGACGGGAAGGGAAATGCCCGATTCTAGCCCCAGTCGGATTTATGACGTCAATGTGCAATCGGCAATGGCGGGTAAAAAGGCGTCATGGGAGCGCGTGCGCAAGCAGCCGCCAATCGCGTTCTCCCTGCATGCGGACGTCGATGCCCGCGCTTCCTCGTGAGGGAAGGGCGCCTCGCCGAGCCCTGCACGGGGCAGGCTCGTCTAGTTTTCGGCCTGCCCGCGTCGCTTCTCGAGGCGCGTCTCCTGCACCAGCTCCACCGTTCCGTCCTCATGCTGGCTCTCGAGTCGTACCGTGAAGCCCCACAGTCGCGCCATGTGCTTCATCACCTCGTCGATGTTCCCGCCCAGGGGGCGCTTGCGGTACTGCTGGTGACGCAGCGTCAGCGAGCGGTCGCCGCGCAGGTCCACGTTCCACACCTGGATGTTCGGCTCGCGGCTGCCCAGGTTGTACTGGTCGGAAAGGATCTCGCGCACTCGGCGGTAGCCCGTCTCATCGTGGATCGCCGAGACCTTGAGCTTCGCCTCGTGTTCGTCGTCGAGGATCGCGAACATGCGGAAATCGCGCATGATCTTGGGCGACAGGTATTGAGCGACGAAACTCTCGTCCTTGAAGTTCTTCATCGCGAAATCGAAGGTCTCGCGCCAGTCGCTGCCCGCGATGTCGGGAAACCAGGCCCGATCTTCCTCCGTCGGGTCATCGCAGATGCGCTTGATGTCCTGCCACATCGCAAATCCCAGCGCATAGGGGTTGATGCCGCTATACCAGCGATCGTTGTACGAAGGTTGGTACACCACGTTGGTATGCGACTGCAGGAACTCCAGCATGAAGCTGTCCGCCAGCAGGCCCTCGTCGTACAGCTTGTTGATCAGGGTGTAGTGCCAGAAGCACGCCCAGCCCTCGTTCATGACCTGGGTCTGGCGTTGCGGGAAGAAGTACTGCGCGATCTTGCGCACGATGCGCACGACTTCGCGCTGCCAGGGTTCCAGCAGCGGCGCGTGCTTCTCGACGAAGTAAAGCAGGTTCTCCTCGGGCTCGGGCGGAAAGCGGGGAGCGGCGATCTTTCCCGGCTTGGCGTCGTGGGCCGGCAGCGTCCGCCACAACTCGTTGACCTGGCTTTGCAGGTACTCCGTGCGCTCGGCCTGGCGCAGCTTCTCTTTTGCCAGCGACAGCTTCGGGGGGCGCTTGTAGCGATCCACGCCCAGGTTCATCAGCGCGTGACAGGAGTCGAGCAGCAACTCGACCTCCTCCTCGCCGTAGCGCTCCTCGCACTGCGCGATGTAGTTCCGCGCGAACACCAGATAATCGATGATTGCGTCCGCGTTCGTCCAGGTGCGGAAGAGGTAGTTGCCCTTGAAGAAGCTGTTGTGCCCGTAGGCCGCATGCGCGATCACCAGCGCCTGCATCGTCAGCGTGTTCTCCTCCATCAGGTACGCGATGCAGGGGTTCGAGTTGATGACGATCTCGTAGGCGAGCCCCATCTGGCCGCGCCGGTAACTCTTTTCCGTCGACAGGAAATGCTTGCCGAAGGACCAGTGGTGGTAGTTCACCGGCATGCCCACCGAGGCGTAGGCGTCCATCATCTGTTCCGAGGTGATCAGCTCGATCTGTGCCGGATAGGTGTCCAGGTCGAAATTCGCCGCCACGCGCGCGATCTCGGTGTGGTAGGCGTCGATGGCCTCGAACGTCCACTCGGACGTCGCCGGCAGCTGCTTGACCTTCTTTGAGGTGGCGCGCTTCATACGAAATTCTTCTTGAAGAGTTCGCGAAACACCGGATAGATGTCGGCCGGTTCCTCGATGCGCTGCAGGGCGAAGTTCTTGTGCTCGCCCGACAGCTTCTCATATTCCCGCCACAGGTTCTGCGGTTCGCCGGGGGTGATCTCGATGTACGCGAAGTACTGGCACCACGGCAGGATCTGCGAGCCCAGCAGTTCGCGACAGATCGGGGAGTCGTTGTCCCAGTTGTCGCCGTCCGAGGCCTGCGCGCCGTAGATGTTCCATGTGCCATGCGCGTAGCGTTCGGCAATCACCTCGTGCATCAGCTTCAATGCGCTCGAAACCACCGTCCCGCCGGACTCGCGCGAATGGAAGAACTCGTCCTCGTCCACTTCCTTCGCTACCGTGTGGTGACGGATGAAGACGACTTCGATCTGTTCGTAGGTGCGTGTGAGGAATAGGTACAGCAGCATGAAGAAGCGCTTCGCCGTGGCCTTCTTCTCCTCGTCCATCGAGCCGGAGACGTCCATCACGCAGAACATCACCGCCTGCGTCGTCGGCTTCGGCACGCGGATGCGGTTGTTGTAGCGCAGGTCGAAGCTGTCGATGAAGGGGATTGCCTCGATCTTCGCGCGCAGGCGCCCGATCTCGTCCTTGAGGTTCAGCGCTTCCTCGCAGTCCTCGCCCGACTCCTCGATGACCCTGTCCAGTTCCTTCTGCAGCTCGCGCAGCCGCGCGGAAAACGGCGAGCCGAGCGCCAGCCGGCGCCCCAGGGCGCCGCGCATCGAGCGCACGATGTTGATGTTCATCGGCGAGCCGTCCGACGTGAAGCCGGCGCGCTGGGTCTTGTAGTCCGAGATGCGCGCGAGCTGGGTGCGGACCAGGTTGGGCAGGGCAAGGTCGTCGAAGAAAATGTCGAGAAATTCCTCGCGCGACAGGTGGAACACGAAATCGTCTTCGCCTTCACCCTCGTTGCTCGCCTTGCCCTGGCCTCGTCCTCCGCCACCGCCGGATGGGGGGCGGTTGATCAGGTCGCCGCTGGCGAACTGGTCGTTGCCCGAAAAGACCTGTTCCCAGATGCCGCCGCGGCCGTGCTGGAACTGCGGCTCGCTCAGGTCCTTGGACGGGATCGTGATCTGCTCGCCGTTGTCGAGGTCGCGGATCGAGCGATCCTGGATCGCGTCGTTCACCGCGCGGCGAATCTGCTGCTTGAAGCGGCGCATGAAGCGCTGGCGATTGACCGCGCTTTTCTTCTTGCTGTCGAACCGTCGATCGATGATGCGCGTCATGTATGTCTCCGGCAGGGATGCGCAGCGCCGCCCGGACATGTCGTCCGGACGGCGCATCCGTCACGACGACTTGCGGACCCGCAGATACCACTCGCAGAGCAGCCGTACCTGCTTCTCGGTGTATCCCTTATCGATCATGCGATCGACGAAGTCCTGGTGCTTCTTCTGCTCGTCGGCGCTCGCCTTCGCGTTGAAGCTGATCACCGGCAGCAGCTCCTCGGTGTTCGAGAACATCTTCTTCTCGATCACGCCGCGCAGCTTTTCGTAGCTCGTCCAGCTCGGGTTCTTGCCGTCGTGTTTCGCCCTTGCGCGCAGCACGAAGTTCACCACCTCGTTGCGGAAGTCCTTCGGGTTGCTGATGCCGGCAGGCTTCTCGATCTTCTCGAGTTCGTCGTTGAGCGCCGAGCGGTCGAGGATCTCGCCGGTGTTCGGATCGCGGAACTCCTGGTCCTGGATCCAGAAGTCGGCGTAGGTCACGTAACGGTCGAAGATGTTCTGTCCGTACTCGGAGTAGCTTTCCAGGTAGGCCGTCTGGATCTCCTTGCCGATGAACTCGGCGTAGCGGGGCGCGAGGAACTCCTTGATGTAGCCCATGTAGCGCGCCTCGACTTCCGGCGCGTACTGTTCCTGCTCGATCTGCTGCTCGAGCACGTACATCAGATGCACCGGGTTCGCCGCCACCTCGCGGTGGTCGAAGTTGAACACCTTGGACAGCGCCTTGAAGGCGAAGCGTGTCGACAGCCCCGTCATGCCCTCATCGACACCGGCGTAGTCGCGATACTCCTGGAAGCTCTTCGCCTTCGGGTCGGTGTCCTTGAGGTTCTCGCCGTCATAGATGCGCATCTTCGAGTAGATGCTCGAGTTCTCCGGCTCCTTCAGGCGCGACAGCACGGCGAACTGCGCCATCATGCGCAGCGTGTCGGGCGCGCACGGCGCGTCCGCCAGCGAGCTCTCGACGAGCAACTTCTCGTAGATATGCACCTCGTCGGACACGCGCAGGCAGTACGGCACCTTCACCGTGTAGATGCGGTCGAGGAAGGCCTCGTTGTTGCGGTTGTTCTTGAAAGCGACCCACTCGGACTCGTTCGAGTGCGCCATCACGATGCCGTCGAACGGGATCGCGCCGAAACCCTCGGTGCCCTTGTAGTTGCCTTCCTGCGTCGCAGTCAGCAGCGGGTGCAGCACCTTGATCGGCGCCTTGAACATCTCCACGAATTCCAGCAGGCCGCGGTTCGCGAGGCACAGGCCACCCGAATAGCTGTAGGCGTCCGGATCGTCCTGCGAGTACTGCTCGAGCTTGCGGATGTCGATCTTGCCGACCAGCGAGGAGATGTCCTGGTTGTTCTCGTCGCCCGGCTCGGTCTTGGCGACCGCCGTCTGCTTCAGCACCGACGGGCGCAGCTTGACGACGCGGAACTTCGTGATGTCGCCGCCGAACTCGTGCAGCCGCTTGACCGCCCACGGGCTCATGATCGTGTTGAGGTAGCGTTTCGGGATGCCGAAATCATCCTCGAGCAGGCGGCCGTCCTCGTTCAGATCGAACAGACCCAGCGGCGACTCATGCACCGGCGACCCCTTGATCGCGTAGAAGGGTACCTTCTCGATCAGCGATTTCAGCTTCTCCGCCAGCGACGACTTGCCGCCGCCGACCGGGCCGAGGAGGTAGAGGATCTGCTTCTTCTCCTCCAGGCCCTGCGCTGCATGGCGGAAATACGAGACGATGTGCTCGATGACCTCCTCCATGCCGTAGAAGTCGCGGAAGGCCGGGTAGATCTTGAGCACCTTGTTCGAGAAGATGCGCGACAGGCGGGGATCCAGGCGGGTGTCGACCAGTTCCGGCTCGCCGATCGCCATCAGCATCCGTTCGGCGGCGGTTGCATAGGCCGAACGATCCGACCGGCACAACTCCAGGTACTCCTGGATGGACATCTCCTCTTCGCGGGCCGCCTCGAAGCGGGCCTGATAGGCATTGAAGATCGTCATCTGGATTCCTCCTGTCTGGGTCAAGCCGTTCGCCGACACCCGTCAGAGGGCGCTCGCCGGCCCAAGTTCCGTGGTTTTTCTCATTCCATGCGCAAGTTCTCAGGCTTCATTTTGCGGCCTTAAGGACTCTGGAAGGAAGGGGCTCCTGCTGTGCTAGAATCGAAAACCTACTTTTTACGCGCTCCGTTCGCCCGTTTCGGTCGGGCAGGCCTCGCCGGGATCCGGCGGGTGCTCCGTGAGCAAACTTTGACTTGTCAGGGATCGTTACTTAATGCAGACCAACCAGGAAACGCTGGGCGCGCTGGAGCGCCGCATCGACATGTCCGTGTCCATGGCCGAGATCGACAAGGAAGTCGACGCTCGCCTCAAGCGCATGGCGCGTACCGTGAAGATGCCGGGTTTCCGGCCTGGCAAGGTGCCGCTCAAGATCGTCGCCCAGACCTACGAGTCGCAGGCGCGCTCGGAGGCGATCGGTGCTGCGGTCGAAAAGGCGTTCGGCGACTCCGTGCGCGAACAGAACCTGCGCGTCGCCGGCTACCCCCGCATCGAGCCGAAGGACGCCGCGGCCGAGGGCACGCTGTCGTTCAGCGCCGTGTTCGAAGTCTATCCGCAGGTGGAGCTGGGCGACCTGTCGCAGAGCAAGATCGAGCGTCCGGTGCTGTCGGTCGGCGATGCCGAAGTCGACAAGACCATCGAAGTGCTGCGCAAGCAGCGCACCCGTTTCGAGACCGCCGAGCGCGCCGCCGCTGACGGCGACCGCGTCGTGATCGACTTCGCCGGCCGCAAGGACGGCGAGCTGTTCGACGGCGGCCAGGCGCAGGACTTCCCCTTCGTCATCGGCGCGGGCTCGATGCTCAAGGATTTCGAGACGGCCGTGACCGGTCTTGCTGCTGGCGAAAGCAAGACTTTCGACATGACCTTCCCCGAGGATTACCACGCGGCTAACCTCGCCGGCCAGACGGTCCAGTTCGAAGTCACCGTGAAGCGCGTCGAAGCAGCCGTGCTGCCGGAGGTCGATGCCGACCTCGCCCGTGCGCTGGGCGTTGCCGACGGCGACGTCGCCAAGCTGCGCGACGAAGTGCGCGCCAACCTCGAGCGCGAAGTGAAGCGCCGCATCCAGGCCAAGATCAAGGAACAGGTCATGGACGCGCTGCTGGCGGCCAACCCGATCGAAGTGCCGAAGGCGCTGATCGACGCCGAGAGCCGTCAGCTGGCCGAGAACGCCAAGCGTGACCTCGAGATGCGCGGCATGAAGACCAAGGACATCCCGGTCGAGCCCGCCTGGTTTGCCGATCAGGCCGTGCGCCGCGTCAAACTGGGCCTGATCATGGCTGAACTCGTGAAGGCGAAGGAACTCTACGCCAAGCCGGAGCAGGTGCGCGCACTGGTCGAGGAGATGGCCCAGAGCTACGAAGATCCGTCGGAACTGGTACGCTGGTATTACGCGCAGCCGGAGCGCCTCGCGCAGGCCGAGGCCGTCGTGATCGAGGACAACGTGGTCGAGTGGGTCAGCTCGCAGGCCCAGACCAGTGATAACGCGGTTTCGTTCGACGAACTGATGGGTAACAACGCGGCCTGATGCCGCAAAGGTCCAAGGAATGAGCAACATGGCGCCACATTCGGGCAGCAGCTGGGATCCGGTCGGCCTCGGCCTGGTTCCGATGGTGGTTGAACAGAGCGGTCGGGGCGAACGCGCCTACGACATCTATTCACGCCTCCTGAAGGAGCGCGTGGTGTTTCTGGTCGGTCCGGTGAACGACGTCACCGCCAACCTGATCGTGGCGCAATTGCTCTTCCTTGAGTCCGAGAACCCGGACAAGGACATCTTCTTCTACATCAACTCCCCCGGGGGTTCGGTGTCGGCGGGGATGGCGATCTACGACACCATGCAGTTCATCAAACCCGACGTCAGCACGCTGTGCATCGGGCAGGCCGCGAGCATGGGTTCCTTCCTGCTCGCCGCCGGCGCGAAGGGCAAGCGCTTCTGCCTGCCCAACTCCCGCGTCATGATTCACCAGCCGCTGGGTGGTTTCCAGGGCCAGGCGTCTGACATCGAGATCCATGCCCGCGAGATCCTCAACATCCGGGCTCGACTCAACGAAATGCTCGCGAAGCACACCGGGCAGGCCATCGAGCGGATCGAGAAGGACACGGATCGCGACAACTTCATGTCGGCCAAGGATGCAATGGAGTACGGCATCGTGGACAAGGTCCTGACGACCCGCTCCGAAGCCTGACATACGAGAGGAAGACCATGACGGATAAGAAGGCGGGCGGCGAAAAGCTGCTGTACTGCTCGTTCTGCGGAAAGAGCCAGCATGAGGTTCGCAAACTCATTGCGGGACCGTCGGTCTTTATCTGCGACGAGTGCATCGAGCTGTGCAACGACATCATCCGTGATGAGATCGCACAGTCGGCCGAGGCGGAAGGCGGCAGCAGCAGCCTGCCGACGCCGGCCGAGATCTGCGAGATCCTCAACCAGTACGTGATCGGCCAGCAACAGGCCAAGCGCAACCTGGCCGTCGCGGTGTACAACCACTACAAGCGCCTGCGCCACATTTCGGGGCGCAAGGACGACGTCGAGCTGTCGAAGAGCAACATCCTGCTGATCGGGCCGACCGGCTCCGGCAAGACGCTGCTCGCGCAGACGCTCGCGCGCCTGCTCAACGTGCCGTTCGTGATGGCGGATGCAACGACGCTCACCGAAGCCGGCTACGTCGGCGAGGACGTCGAGAACATCATCCAGAAGCTGCTGCAGAAGTGCGACTACGACGTCGACAAGGCGCAGCACGGCATCGTCTACATCGACGAGATCGACAAGATCTCGCGCAAGTCGGACAACCCCTCGATCACGCGCGACGTGTCCGGCGAGGGCGTGCAGCAGGCCCTGCTGAAGCTGATCGAAGGCACCGTGGCCTCGATTCCGCCGCAGGGCGGGCGCAAGCATCCCAACCAGGATTTCATCCAGGTCGATACCACCAACATCCTCTTCATCTGCGGCGGCGCGTTCGACGGCCTCGAGAAGGTCATCCGCAACCGCACGGAGAAGATCGGCATCGGATTCGGCGCGGAGATCAAGAGCCGCCAGGGGCGCGACCTCACCGAGTCCTTCCGCCAGGTCGAACCCGAGGATCTGGTCAAGTTCGGCCTGATCCCGGAATTCGTCGGCCGCCTGCCGGTCGTTGCCACCTTGCAGGAACTCGACGAGGCGGCGCTGATCCAGATTCTCGTCGAGCCCAAGAACGCGCTGGTGAAGCAATACCAGAAGCTGTTCTCCATGGAAGGCGTCGAACTCGAAATCCGTCCGGCGGCACTGCACGCCGTGGCGCGCAAGGCGATCCGCCGCAAGACCGGCGCGCGCGGCCTGCGTTCGATCCTCGAGGGGGCGCTGCTGGACATCATGTACGATTTGCCCACCATGAAAGGGGTGGAGAAGGTGGTCGTCGACGAAGGCACCATCGAAGAAGGCGCCCAGCCGCTGTTGATCTACGCGGACCAACAGAAAGTGTCGGGTTCCAACTAAAACCGAAATCGGTTCTAGGCGCCGCTTGATATTTCATGGTCGGGCCCCCATGTGGGCCTGACCAATCCTTTCGAGGTAAAAACAATCATGTCAGGCCCGCTTGACCTCCCCCACGAGCAAATGGAACTGCCGCTGCTGCCGCTGCGCGACGTAGTGGTGTTCCCGCACATGGTGATTCCGCTCTTCGTGGGTCGCCCCAAGTCCATCAAGGCACTCGAGAACGCCATGGAGGCGGGCAAGGGCATCCTCCTGGTGGCGCAGAAATCCGCCGCCAAGGACGAGCCGTCGGCCGAAGACCTCTACGAGATCGGCTGCATCGCCAACATCCTGCAGATGCTCAAGCTGCCCGACGGCACCATCAAGGTGCTGGTCGAAGGCGTGCAGCGGGCGCGTGTCGATTCGGTCGAGGACCTGCGCAGCGTGTTCGTGGCCAAGGTCACCCCGGTGCCGGTGCCCGAGACCGACAACAACGAACTCGAAGCGATGCGCCGCGCGATCATCGCCCAGTTCGACCAGTACGTTAAGCTGAACAAGAAGATCCCGCCGGAGATCCTTGCGTCCCTGTCCGGGATCGATGATGCCGGCCGGCTCGCGGATACCATCGCCGCCCACCTGCCGCTCAAGCTCGAGCAGAAGCAGGAAGTGCTGGAGATGGCCGACACCGGCGATCGCCTGGAGCGCCTGCTGTCCCAGCTCGAGACCGAGCTCGACATCCTGCAGGTCGAAAAGCGCATCCGTGGCCGCGTCAAGCGCCAGATGGAGAAGAGCCAGCGCGAGTACTACCTGAACGAACAGGTCAAGGCGATCCAGAAGGAACTCGGGGAAGGCGAGGAGGGTGCCGACCTCGAGGAGATGGACAAGAAGATCAAGGCCGCGGGCATGCCCAAGGAGGCGCTCGCGAAGGCGCAGGCGGAGTTCAAGAAGCTGCGCCTGATGTCCCCGATGTCGGCCGAAGCGACCGTCGTGCGCAACTACATCGACACGCTGGTCGGCCTGCCATGGAAGAAGAAGTCGCGTGTGAGCCGCGACCTTGCCGAGGCGGAGAAGATCCTCGACAAGGATCACTACGGTCTCGAGCGGGTGAAGGAACGCATCCTCGAATATCTTGCGGTCCAGCAGCGGGTCGACAAGGTCAAGGCGCCGATCCTGTGCCTCGTCGGCCCCCCGGGCGTCGGCAAGACCTCGCTCGGCCAGTCGATCGCCAAGTCGACGAACCGCAAGTTCATCCGCATGGCGCTGGGCGGCGTGCGTGACGAGGCCGAGATCCGTGGCCACCGTCGCACCTACATCGGCTCGATGCCGGGCAAGATCCTGCAGAACATGAGCAAGGTCGGGGTGAAGAACCCGCTGTTCCTGCTCGACGAGGTGGACAAGCTCGGCATGGACTTCCGCGGCGATCCGAGCTCGGCACTGCTCGAAGTGCTCGACCCCGAGCAGAACCACACCTTCCAGGATCACTACATCGAGGTCGATTTCGACCTGTCGGACGTGATGTTCGTGGCGACGGCGAACACCCTCAACATCCCGGCGGCGCTGCTCGACCGGATGGAGGTGATCCGCCTGTCCGGCTACACGGAAGACGAGAAGGTCAACATCGCGCTGCGCTATCTGCTGCCCAAGCAGATGAAGAACAACGGCCTCAAGCGCGACGAGCTGTCGGTGACCGAGGAAGCGCTGCGCGACGTGTGCCGCTACTACACCCGTGAGGCGGGCGTGCGCAGCATGGAGCGCGAGATCTCCAAGATCTGCCGCAAGGTGGTGAAGTCGCTGGTGCTGAAGAAGCGCACCAGCAAGGTGGTCGTCAACGCGAAGAATCTCGACAAGTACCTGGGCGTGCGCAAGTACTCCTTCGGCATGGCCGAGAAGGAAAACCAGATCGGCCAGGTGACGGGCCTAGCCTGGACCGAGGTCGGCGGCGAGCTGCTGACCGTGGAAGCAGTCGCGCTGCCGGGCAAGGGCAAGGTCATGACGACCGGCAAGCTCGGCGAGGTGATGCAGGAGTCGATCCAGGCGGCGCTGTCGGTGGTGCGCAAGCGTTCGCGCTCGCTGGGCATCCAGGAAGACTTCTACCAGAAGAGCGACATCCACATCCACCTGCCGGAAGGCGCGATTCCGAAGGACGGTCCGTCGGCGGGCATCGCGATCTGCTCCGCGCTGGTGTCGGTGCTCTCGGGCATTCCGGTGCGTTGCGACGTTGCGATGACCGGGGAAATCACGCTCCGCGGCGAAGTGCTGCCGATCGGCGGTCTCAAGGAGAAGTTGCTCGCAGCGGTGCGCGGCGGAATCCGCGTGGCGCTGATCCCTGAAGAGAACGTGAAGGATCTCGTGGAAATTCCCGAGAACATCAAGAACGCGCTCGAGGTGATCCCCGTGCGCTGGATCGACCAGGTGCTCGAGCATGCCCTCGAGCGCACGCCTCAGCCCCTGCCCGAGGCCGTGGTCGAGGAGACGCCGCCGGCGGACTCCGCCGAGGGCAGCGCGAGCGGCAAGACCGTCCGCGCACACTGAGAGCGAGGGACGGGTCCCCGAGTCCCGCGTCGAATACGCGCTGCAACGATGTAAATCGCTGCAGCGCGTATTGACACCCCGGAAGACCGCGCGATATAAAGGCCGTGCTTCTCGCAACGCATTTGGAATCGCCCTGAATGCGGCTCCGGCTGTGGGTTTGCGCATTTCGGGTCATCGCTCTCATATCCAGAAGGGGACTTAAGTGAATAAATCCGAACTGATCGACCAAATCGCCTCGGGAGCAGAGTTGTCGAAGGCGGCCGCGGGCAAGGCGCTCGATGCTGCGATTGCGGCGGTCAAGGACGCGCTTCAGGCGGGCGACTCCGTGACCCTCGTCGGGTTCGGCACCTTCCATGTTGGCGAGCGTGCGGCGCGCACCGGACGGAATCCGCGTACCGGCAAGAACATCAAGATCAAGGCGGCGAAGGTTCCGAAATTCAGGGCTGGCAAGGCCCTGAAAGATGCAGTAAACTGACGGACTTTGCTGGAAGGGCCAAGTACCCGTCCAGTACGGGTGCTTAGCTCAGTTGGTAGAGCGCCTCCCTTACAAGGAGGATGTCAGCGGTTCGACCCCGTTAGCACCCACCAGAACATCAGCCACCAGGTGGCAAGCTGCACGAGAAACCCGCTCGGCTTTAGGCCCGGCGGGTTTTTTTACGTCTGGCGGTGTGGTTGCGGATTTCCCTGGCGGGCGATCGGTGCCGGTACACCTGACGGTACTCCGATAAGCTCGATGTGCCCGGCGTCGATGGTGCTCCGCGCGACGTTGCGGCCGCTCAGGCTGTCTTGCGGAAGGTCAGGTTGATGCGCTGGCGGCCGAGCAGTGCGTGAGCGCCCTCCTTGACGGGGAGGATGCCGTGGAAGCGCAGCCGGGACGGGCCGCCCCACACCACGACGTCACCGTGCAGGAGGAGCACGCGTTCGGCGCGGTCGCTGCGATTCGGGCCGCCGAACAGGAAGATCGCCGGCAGGCCGAGCGATACCGAGACGATGGGGGCCGACAGGTCGCGTTCGTCGCGGTCCTGATGCAGGGACATCCGGGCGCCGGGCTCGTAGCGGTTGATGAGGCAGGCGTCGGGAACGAATCCTGCAAACCCGGCCTCGGCGGCGGCATCCGCGGCGAGTCGGAGGAAGGCGCCGGGCATGGGCGGCCAAGGCTTGCCGCTGTCGGGATCGACGGCTTGGTAACGATAGCCGCGGCGGTCCGATACCCAGCCGAGCGGGCCGCAGTTGGTCATCGCGGCGGACATGCGCTGACCGCCAGGCGTGAGCATGTGACGAAACGGGGCGCGAGCGCAGATTGCGTCGATCTCGGCGACAAGGCCCTCGGCCTGGTTGCGGGCGAAGCCGCGCAGCACCAGCGCGCCCGGTGCCAGCGCTTCGCGGCCGGTGGGGGCTTCGTCGCCATGATCGAAGAGGTCGGGCGTCATCCGGACGATTCGTCGTGAAGCGCGGGGGTTGCGCGCAGGCGCCGCTGATCGGTGTGGGCGATGGTAGCGCAGAAGGTCAGTTCGCGCCGATCCCTGCGTCGGCTGCGCTGCGGTTGCGCCAGTCGGTGAACCAGCTGGCAAACACAGCCTCGACCGCGGCATCGTCGGCCTGTGCTTCGCGGCCGGGGGCGGGGTTGTCATCGAGGTCGATCACCTCGCAGTCGTATTCCAGATATTCGATGTCCATCTTCGGCTCCTCGTCCGTTCGTACCAAACGGTTCGGACATGGGATCAGCTTATCGCCGCGAAGCGGCTGTCGCTGCGTCGATAAGCGTTGGGAAAACCGCTCAATTCGGGGCGATCGCGCCGTCGGAGCCGCGGCCGGGAGGGCGGAGGCGGCTTTGATGCGGATCGGGCTCGTCGTACCATTGCGCGCGGGCCGGCGGTCGTGCGGCCGGCGTCCATCACGTCGAAACCGTTCGGGAGCGTGTAATCCATGGCAGTCAGATCCATCCTCCGCATGGGCGATCCGCGCCTGCTCCAGGCGGCCGAGCCGGTGCGCGCGTTCGCCACGCGGGAACTCGATGCGCTGATCGCCGACATGTTCGACACGATGGCCGCCGCGGGGGGCGTCGGGCTGGCGGCTCCGCAGATCGGGGTGGGGCTGCAGGTGGTGATCTTCGGCTTCGAGCACAGCGATCGTTATCCGGAGGCGCCGCCGGTGCCGCGCACGATCCTCGTGAATCCGGTCATCACGCCGCTGGACGGCGACGAGGAGGAGGGCTGGGAAGGTTGCCTGTCCGTGCCGGGGTTGCGCGGGGTGGTGCCGCGCTACCGGCGTATCCGCTACCAGGGGCGCGCGCCGGACGGCAGCCGGATCGACCGCAGTGTGGACGGGTTTCACGCGCGGGTCGTGCAGCACGAATGCGATCATCTAGCGGGCGTGCTGTACCCGATGCGCATGCGCGACTTGAGCAGGTTCGGCTTTGCCGACGTGTTGTTCCCGGATTCGGGAGACGATCCGGGGGCAGAATGAGTGGAGTGCAGGTCCGACCTCAGTGTCGAGGGCCGGCTGGCTGTTCATCCTGAGCGGGATGGTTGGGGGGCACCGAGAGCGTCAGGCCGAGGCGTTCGCATACGCGCGCAACGATGCGGTCGCAGCGCTCGCCGTCGAAGCTGAATACGTCCTCGAGCAGCGTGCCGAGGTGCTGGCCGAGTGATTCTCGCAACTGCGCGCGGGCGCGCAGGAGGCGGACTTTGGTGTTGCCTTCGGAGATGCCCAGCGCTGCGGCCGTTTCGTCGACGCTGAGCCCTTCGACCGCTCGCAGCATGAATACCGTGCGATGGGCTTCGGGCAGGCGGTCGATGGAGGATTCGATGATGCGAAGCAGTTCCGCCCGCATCGCCAGGGTTTCCGGCGTTCGTGCGATGTCGTCGTCGCCGTGGTCGGGGAGCGTGTCGAGATCGGTATCGGTATCAGCGGCCGACCGGCGTGCGCGCCGATGGGCGAGGGCCTGGTTCACGACGATGCGCGTGAGCCAGGTGGACAGGCGGGACTCGCCGCGGAAGTTGCGCAGGGCGCGGTGTGCTTCGATGTAGCCGTCCTGCACGGCGTCCTCGGCTTCGGCGTCGTCGCGCAGGATGCTGCGCGCGACACGGAACAGGCGGCGATTGTGCTGGCGCATCAGGCGCTCGAAGGCCAGGACTTCGCCGGCGAGGATGCCTTCGATCAGGGCCCTGTCCGACTCGGGCGAGGATCCGGTACGTGCGACGGTTGTCATGACGTGCTCCCGTTTTGCCCATTAGATGAGATGGCGCGTGCAAAGGTTACAAGCAGGCGCATATCCCCGGTTTCATCGGGAGTGCTGCATGGCAGCGTCCGCGGGGGCGGGAGGAGCGGATAAATGGGGCGAGCGGGGCTGCGAGAGCACGGCTCGCCGTGTGTGCCGGTGAGGCGTGAGCAGGGCGCGGAGCCGGCCGTGGCCTCAGGGCGTGTTGTCCAGCAGGTTGCGCAGGGCGTTCTGGAACAGGGGAATCACGACGTTGCGATCGATGTTCTCGTTGCGGATCGTCCTGATCTGCAGCCCTTCGAACATCGTGACCAAGACCTCGACCATCGCGGCGAGCTTTGCGTCGTCGTCCTCGTGACCGGCTGCGCCGCGCACGTCCCGTATCGTCAGCATGAGGCTCTCGCGGCAGACCTGGTCGGCCGCGCGCACGATTTCGGCAACATGGGGGTTGCGTGAGGCTTCCGCGACGATTTCCAGCTTCAGACCTGCAGTCAGCGGGTCCAGGCACTGGTCGATGCCTTCGGCCACGCGGGCGAGCATGGCTTCGCGCACGTTGCACGCGGACCTGATTTCGGCCGTGAGGGTGAGGAAGCGTTCGAGGTCGCTCGCGACGATTGCCGAGATGATCGCTTCCTTGTTTTCGAAGTAGTGATAGATATGCCCCGGGCTCATACCCGCCGCCTTCGAGATCTGCGAAATGCTGGCGCCATGGAATCCGTGCTGGCGGAAGCAGTCGGCAGCAGCGTCAAGGATCTGGGCGCGGCGCGCTTCGGCGCGTGAATGTTCGACGGGTTCGGGGCACATCTGGCGGTTCTCGTGGTCGTAACGCGTTTGCAGCAACATTGATCTGCGACCAAGGCTAACATAGAATGAGCGCTCAATCTAGAATGATCATTCTAATTCTGGCACAATGAATTCCGTTCAGCGCATTGCGACCGGCGGTGCGCGATGATTTCGAGGCGAAACATGCAAAGAAACCCCAGCCAGCGTTTCAACATCCTGATGACCATGGTCGTTGGCGCATTTGTCGTATCCGCCTGCAGCGGTGGCAAGTCGCAGCCCACGGGCCCCGGCGCGGGGCAGGGAGCGCCCGCCGTGACGGTGGTTTCGGTACGCACGGAAGCGGTTCCGATGACGTCGGAGCTGCCGGGCCGGACCGCGCCCTATCTGATCGCGGAGCTGCGGCCGCAGGTGGGCGGAATCGTCAAGCAGCGGCTGTTCACGGAAGGCAGCGAGGTGAAGGCCGGGCAGGTGCTGTACCAGATCGATCCGGCGACCTATCAGGCTGCCTACGACAGCGCCAGGGCGAACCTTGCCCGTGCCGAGGCGAATGTCCAGGCGGCGCGGCTGAAGGCGGAGCGCTATGCCCAGCTGGTCGGCATCGAGGCGGTGAGCAAGCAGGCCAATGACGACGCGGCGGCGGCGCTCAAGCAGGCGCAGGCCGAGGTGGCGAGCGCCAAGGCGGCGGTCGACCGGGCGAAGATCGATCTCGATTTCACCCGCGTGAGCTCGCCGATCAGTGGCCGTATCGGCCGTTCGTCCGTGACGCCCGGCGCGCTGGTGACGGCCAATCAGGCGGCGGCGCTGGCAACGGTGCAGAAGCTCGATCCGATCTATGTTGACGTCACGCAGTCGAGTGCCGAGCTGCTGAAGCTGCGCCGCGATCTTGCCGACGGGCGCTTGAAGCGTGCCGGTGGCGATGCGGTTCCGGTCAAGCTGGTGCTCGAGGATGGCTCGCTCTACGGGGCGGAGGGTAAGCTGGAATTTTCCGAGATCACCGTCGATCAGGGCACCGGCAGCGTGACGCTGCGCGCGGTGTTCCCGAACCCGAAGGGCGAGCTGCTGCCGGGCATGTATGTCCGTGCCCGGCTCTCGCAGGGTGTGAATAGTGATGCGATCCTCGTTCCGCATGCGGCCCTGAGCCGCGATGCGCGCGGGAACGCGACAGTGATGGTGGTCAATGGCGAGAGCAAGGTCGAGTCGCGCATCGTCACGACGGCGCAGTCGCAGGGGGACGCGTGGGTGGTGACGCAGGGGCTGGCGCCGGGCGAGCGCGTGATCGTCGAGGGCTTGCAGAAGGTGCGTCCGGGCGCGGCGGTGCAGGCTCAGGAAGCCGGTGCGGCGGGTTCGCCCGCAGCGGCGGCCCCTGCCCCGGCGGCGGCCAACTGAGGTAGCGGACAATGGCACGTTTCTTCATCGACCGGCCCATCTTCGCGTGGGTCATCGCGATCGTGATCATGCTGTTCGGGGCGCTGTCCATCCTGCGCCTGCCGGTGGCGCAGTATCCGTCGATCGCGCCTCCGACCGTGGTCATCAATGCGACCTATCCCGGGGCTTCGGCCAAGACGGTGCAGGACTCCGTCACGCAGGTCATCGAGCAGAAGATGACCGGTCTCGACGGCCTGTTGTACATGAGTTCGTCGTCGGATTCCTTCGGTCGCGCGACGATCACGCTGACCTTCGATGCGGGCACGAACCCGGACATCGCGCAGGTGCAGGTGCAGAACAAGCTGCAGCTGGCCTTGCCGCTGGTGCCGCAGGCGGTGCAGCAGCAGGGGGTGCAGGTCGCCAAGTCGACGCGCAACTTCCTGATGGTGCTGGGTTTCGTTGCGAAGGACAAGAATCTCGATCGTGCCGACCTCTCGGATTTCCTGGTGTCGAGCGTGCAGGATCCGCTGTCACGCGTGACCGGGGTCGGCGAAGTGCAGGTGTTCGGCGCCCAGTACGCGATGCGTGTGTGGCTGGATCCGGCCAAGCTCAACAACTACCACCTGACGCCGGGTGACGTGCAGGCGGCGATCCGCACGCAGAACGCCCAGGTTTCGGCCGGCCAGCTCGGCGGCGTGCCGGCGGTGTCTGGGCAGGGCTTCACGGCGACGATCACCGCACAGAACCGCCTGGAGTCGGTGGAGCAGTTCGAAAAGATCCTGCTGCGCAGCTCCGCGCAGGGCGGTGAGGTGCGGCTCAGAGATGTCGCGCGCATCGAGATCGGGGCCGAGAACTACGGCATCGTCGGTCGCTTCAACGGGGAGCCGGCCGCCGGTATCGGCGTGAAGCTCGCGGCGGGTGCCAACGCGCTTGAGACTGCGGCCGCGGTGCGGGCGAAGATCGAACAGATGAAGCCCTATTTCCCGGCCGGCATCGAGGTCGTGGTTCCCTACGACACGACGCCCTTCGTGAAGATCTCGATCCAGGGCGTGGTGCAGACGCTGATCGAGGCGATCGCGCTGGTGTTCCTGGTGATGTATCTGTTCCTGCAGAACTTCCGCGCGACGATCATCCCGACCATCGCGGTGCCGGTGGTGCTGCTCGGTACCTTCGGCGTTATGGCGGCGGCCGGCTTCTCGATCAACACGCTCACGATGTTCGGCCTGGTGCTGGCGATCGGCCTGCTCGTGGACGACGCCATCGTGGTCGTGGAGAACGTCGAACGCGTGATGACGGAGGAGGGGCTTTCGCCCAAGGAGGCGACGAAGAAGTCGATGGGGCAGATCACAGGCGCGCTGGTCGGCATCGGCCTCGTGCTGTCGGCGGTGTTCATCCCGATGGCGTTCTTCGGCGGATCGACGGGCGTGATCTACCGCCAGTTCTCTATCACGATCGCCGCGGCGATGGGCCTCTCGGTGCTGGTCGCGATCGTGTTCACGCCGGCACTGTGCGCGACGATGCTGAAACCGGTGGAGAAAGGACACGAGCATGGCGAGGGCGGGATGTTCGGCCGCTTCTTCCACTGGTTCAACGTGATGTTCGCGCGCAACACGCATCGTTACGAGTCGGCCGTTGCCCGCATCCTGCATTGCAGCTTCCGCTATCTCGTGATCTATGTCGCGATCATCGCTGTGCTGGGATTGATGTTCGCCCGCATGCCGACTTCCTTCCTCCCGGAGGAGGATCAGGGCGTGATGTTCACCCAGGTCACGCTGCCGGCGGGTGCAACCCAGGAGCGCACGGTCGAGGTGCTGAAGAAGGTCGAACAGCACTTCCTCGAGACCGAGAAGGACAGCGTGCGCACCATCTTCACTGCGGCGGGCTTCAGCTTCGGCGGCAGTGGCCAGAACATGGGTCTCGGCTTCGTCGGCATGCGTGACTGGGGCGAGCGCCGCGAGCCGGGGCGCGACGTGAAGTCGGTGGCCGGGCGCGCGATGGGGGCGTTCTCGCAGATCCGCGAGGCAATGGTTTTCGCCTTCGTTCCGCCGGCGGTGCTGGAACTCGGCACCTCGAACGGCTTCAACCTGATGCTGCAGGATCGTGCGGGCCTCGGCCACGATGCGCTGGTCGGTGCGCGCAACCAGTTCCTGGGGCTGGCGGCGCAGGACAAGCGGCTGATTGCCGTGCGGCCCAACGGCCAGGACGACGTCGCGGAGTATCAGCTCGACATCGACCATGCCAAGGCGGGCGCGCTGGGCGTATCGATCGCGGACGTCAATGACACGCTCAACACCGCGTGGGGCGGCGTGTACGTGAACGACTTCATCGACCGGGGCCGCATCAAGCGCGTGTACCTGCAGGCGGATGCGCCCGCGCGGATGACGCCGGAAGATCTCGGCAAGTGGTACGTGCGCAATAAACAGGGCGAGATGGTGCCGCTGTCGGCTTTCACGACGGCACGCTGGGTGTATGGCTCGCCGCGTCTCGAGCGTTACAACGGTCAGCCGTCGATCGAGATTCTTGGCCAGGCGGCACCGGGGCTATCGTCCGGTGATGCGATGGCTGCGGTCGAGGAGATCATGGCCAAGCTGCCGGCGGGGATCGGCTACGAATGGACCGGCACCTCTTACGAGGAGCGCCGTTCCGGTGCACAGGCTCCGGCGCTTTACGCGTTGTCGCTGCTGGTGGTGTTCCTGTGCCTTGCAGCGCTGTACGAGAGCTGGTCGGTGCCGTTCGCGGTGATGCTGGTGGTGCCGCTGGGGGTGCTGGGCGCGATCCTGGCGGCGACCGGGCGCGGGCTGTCGAACGACGTGTATTTCCAGGTCGGCCTGCTGGCGACCATCGGCCTGTCGGCGAAGAACGCGATCCTGATCGTGGAGTTCGCCAAGGCGCAGATGGAGAAGGAGGGCAAGGATCTGATCGCAGCGACGCTGGAGGCCGTGCGCATGCGGCTGCGGCCCATCCTGATGACCTCGCTGGCATTCGGCCTTGGCGTGTTGCCGCTGGCGATCGCCAAAGGCGCGGGCGCCGGCAGCCAGAATGCGATCGGCACCGGCGTGCTCGGTGGCACCATCGCAGCGACCGTGCTGGGCATCTTCTTCATTCCGTTGTTTTACGTCGTGATCAAGCGAATTTTCAAGAGCAAGCCGCAGGACGAAGCGTCCGGCGTGACCGTGCAGGAGACCAAGTGATGACCGAACTCCGTACATTGGTCGTCGCCGTGGCCGCCGCCTTCATGGGCGCGTGTTCGCTGATCCCCGCCTATGAGCGTCCCGCCGCGCCGGTCCCGGCCGCGTTCCCGGATGCGCCGGCGGGCACCGCGAGCGCAAGCGAGGCGCCGGCGTGGCGCGACTATTTCGCCGACCCCCGCCTGCGCGAGCTCGTTGAGCTCGCGCTCGCGAACAATCGCGACCTGCGCATCGCCGCACTCAACATCGAGCGCGCGCGGGTGCAATACGGCATACAGCGGGCGGAGCTGTTCCCGTCGATCTCCGCGAACGGCAGCCAGACCGCACAGCGCCTGCCGGCCGACCTGAGCAGGACCGGCGAAGCGGGCACGTCGCGTCAGTACAGCGCGACAGTGGGCTTCTCGGCTTACGAACTGGACTTGTTCGGCCGCATCCGCAGCCTTAACGAGCAGGCGCTGGAACAATTTCTCGGCACCGAGGAGGCGCGTCGCAGCGCGCAGATCAGCCTGGTCGCCGAAGTGGCCGATGCGTGGCTGCGACTGGCTGCGGATCGTGAGCGGCAGACACTGGCGAACAACACGCTCGTGACGCGGCAAAAGTCCTACGAGCTGACGAAGCGCAGCTTCGACGTCGGAGCGACCTCGGCGCTGGATCTGCGCCAGGCGCAGACGCTGCTCGAAGGGGCGCGCGCCGATGCGGCCCGCTACGCGGCGCTCGTCGCGCAGGACCGGAATGCGCTGGCGCTGGTGGTCGGTACGGACGTTCCGTCCGCGTTGCTGCCGCAGGGGTTTGAGGAGTCGATCACGTCGGTGGCGGAGCTGCCTGCGGGCGTGCCCTCGGAGGTACTGACGCGCCGTCCGGACATCCTGCAGACGGAGCGCCAGCTGCGTGCGGCGAACGCCAGCATCGGCGCGGCGCGCGCCGCCTTCTTCCCGCGCATCACGCTGACCGCCGCGGCGGGCACGGCGAGCAGCACGCTCGACGGGCTGTTCGAGGCGGGGTCGGGGACGTGGAGTTTCGTGCCGCAGATCTCGCTGCCGATCTTCGAAGCCGGGCGACTCAGTGCGAACCTGGAGGCGACGAAGGTGCAGCGCGAGATCGCGCTGGCGCAGTACGAGAAGGCGATCCAGTCGGCGTTCCGCGAAGTCGCCGATGCGCTGGCCGACCGCGCGACGCTGGCCGAGCAGCTCGACGCGCGGCGCAAGCTGGTGGAGGCGAGCGAGGCAAGCTTCAAGCTGTCCGAGGCGCGCTACAAGGCGGGCGTCGACAGCTATTTCGGGCTGCTGGATGGGCAGCGCAGTCTCTATGCGGCCGAGCTGGACCTGATCGCGGTGCGGCAGTCGGATGCCGCCAATCGCATCGCGCTGTACAAGGCGCTGGGCGGGGGCTGGCAGTAGGCGGGACGCGCGGAGAAGGCGCGCAAACGACAAAACGGCGGACGAGAGGATCGTCCGCCGTTTTCGTTTCGTCCTGCTCGGACGGGGGAAAGGTTCCCCGTCCGTGTTCCCCGCTCAGCCTCCGGCGATGATCGGCACGAAGGCCACGCGGTCGCCGTGGTGCAGGGCAGTGTCGCGCTCGCCTGCCAGCACCATGTGACCGTTGACCGCGATGTTCCACGAGTGGTCGTTGAGCGCCTCGCGGGCTTCGGGCAGGCGGCGGGCCAGTGCGTCGCGCAGCGCGACGACGTTGGCGACCGGTTCGTCGATCACGATCGCCTTTTCCGGCGCGCCGGGCAGCACCTGCGGCAGTTCGACCCTCACCGCGAAGCCGGTGGTGGCCGCGGCGAGCTGCTCGTGCCAGTCCGCCTTGGGCACGCCTTCGGCGTTCAGGCCGGTGACTTCGTAGAAGCGCGCCTTCATCGCCTCGAATTCCTTGCGATCGACCTTCTCGCCCTTGAAGGGGCCGACCTCGATCTCTTCCTCGAACCAGCGCTTCGGCAGGGTGTCGTCCTTGGCGCGCAGGCCGAGGCGGAAGTTGATCAGGCGCTCCAGGCCGGTGATGTTGCGGCCGATCTCGTTGAGCTGCTCGCCGGTGAATTCGTGCGCGGTGGCGGTCGTCAGCTGGGTCGCGAAGTCGCCGCAGTCGGGGGTGGTCGGGGAGTTGAACAGCTTGGTGTTGAAACGGCACATGCCCACCGAGTCGCCGACGGCGAAGGTGTTCTCGCAGCGGCGCACCGCGAATTCCTTGCCGTCGTAGCGGTTCGGCTCGGCGGCGACGGTGCCGCCGTAGAGTTCGGTCTTGAACGGGGCGTCGTCGTTGATGCGGGCGTTGATCTCCAGCGTGACGCGGTTCCTGAGGTGGTCCATGCCGCGCGTGGCGACTGACAGGCCCAGCGCGAAGGCCTTGAGGATGCGGGCGTCGTGCGGGTCCGACTGGAACAGGCCCTTCACCGCCATGCGGTAGTCGAGGGCTGCGGCCGGGTACTTGCCGCGCTCGACTGCGCGGGTGGAGTCGGCGATGGTGTCGCCGAAGCCTTCGCGCTTCGCGGTCATGAACAGCAGTTTCTCGACCGTCTCGTAGTTGCCCCAGGACAGGTCCAGCCCGCCGGTGTGGCTCGCGTCGATGATGCCGCGCTGCCACAGCTCCATCGCCCAGGCGATCGCGCTGCCGGTCGAGGCCGAATCGAGGCCGAGGTCGTTGAGGATGTTGTTGAGGCGCAGGATGTGCTCCGGCTCCTTCAGGCCGATCATCGGGCCGAACTTGCCCACGGTGACGTACTCGGGACCGTCGCCCTTGTCGTACTGGTCGAACTTGCCGTCACCATGGATGCCGTTGTAGGTGCGCTGCTTGCCGTGCTCGACGTCGGCCTGGGCCTTGTCGTAGCTGGCGTTGCCCTTCAGGCCCTTGAGCGCGGCCGAGCCCCAGCCGCCCTTGCCCTCGGGGGTCATGTCGTTGAGGTTGCGGCAATGCACCGGGCACTTGAAGCAGCCGTCCATGCCGGGGCGGTAGGGGTCGAAGTTGTCCGCGTCGAGCGTCGGGTGCCAATCCGTCTTCTGGTTGTTCAGCGTACCGAGCGCGCCCAGCACGCGCGAGGGCTTGTACAGGAAGGGCGTGCCGACCTGCTTGAGGGCGTTCTTGATCACCGAGGTCGAGGTGATCTTCTTGCCGATCACCTTGTTGTGCGCCTTGAGCTCGGCCACCTTCGGCGCTTCGTCCGGCTTGCCGTGCACCATGATGGCCTTCAGGCGCAGCGAACCCATCTTCGCGCCGCCGCCGCCACGCGCCCAGATCGCCTTGATCCCGCCCATGATGCCGCTGCACAGCGCGAGGTTCTCCCCCGCGGTGGTGATGCGGGCGAGGGCCATGTCCTTGCGCTCGGTGCATTCGAAGTCGCGTTCGATGGCGCCGGGCAGGTCGAGGTTGTCGAGGCCGACATAGGGGGTCGCGTCAATGAACTGCACTTCGTCATGCGCGATGCGCAGCAAAGTCCATTGCGGGGCCAGGCCGTACAGCACGATGTGGTCGTAGCCGTGGCGTTTGACGAAGGACGGGAAGTAGTCGCCGCCGTTGGTGTCGAGGATCGCGTCGCTCTCGGGCGAGCGGCTGGTGAAGTTGCCGCGGGTGGCGGCCGGCATGTCGCCGGTGAGGGTGCCGGCGCCGAAGATCAGGGGGATCTCGGGGTCGAGGGCTTCGCGTCCGTCCTGCAGCAGGTTGTACAGCAGATACATATTGGCGCCGCGTCCGCCGAGGTAGGTGCGCAACACTTCTAGCGGCAGGTACTTGCGCTGCGTTTCGCGCTTTTCGAGGTCGACGAACAGGACAGCGCCCTGAGTATCGTACTGCGGTGTGTCGTGCAGGCGTGCCCACAGTTGTTCGACCTTGTCCCTGATCCCCATAACTGTCTCCTGTTTTCCTGTTGGCTGGATGTAGTGTGGCTTTAAAACAGTTTGAAGTCAAACAAAAAAGGGATGGTCTTTTTGCAGGGGGAGGCGGCGCGTCTCGGTTGGCGGGGCGTGAAGGAGGGGCGGTCTGGCGGATTCGGAGCGGATTCAAGGCGCGGCGCAGGATGCACTTCGGCCGGCGTCGGGAAATTGCCGGCAGCGGGTTTTCGTGCACTGCAAGATAATTTGACATCCATCAAATCAGGTGGAGAAAGTTCCCCTGGCGTATTGTGGGCCCGTCGCCACGGACCTATTGTGCGCAACAACCAGTTGCCGACAGACGCAGCAGGAGGAGGAGACAAATGAGCACACGTATCGGGAAGGCAAGAAGGATTTTCGGGGTTCTCGCTGGCGGGCTGCTGGCGGCGGTGTGTGGCGTGGCCGGCGCGCAGGAGGTGACGCTGAAGGTCGCGCATTTCCTGCCGCCGGGCTCGACGGCCCACGCGAAGTTCATCACGCCGTGGTGCGACAAGATCAACAAGGAGTCCGCGGGGCGCTTGAAATGCCAGATCTACCCGGCGATGCAGCTCGGCGGCACGCCGCCGCAGCTGATCGACCAGGTGCGCGACGGTGTCGCCGACATCGTGTGGACCCTGCCCGGCTATAGCGCGGGGCGCTTCCCGGCCGTCGAGGTGTTCGAGCTGCCTTTCATGATCAATAAGGCAGAGGCGTCGAGCCGCGCGCTGTGGGAGTACGTGCACGAGAACAAGCTCGACCAGATCGAGTTCAAGGACGTGCATCCGATCCTGTTCCATGTGCATGACGCCGGACAGTTGCATCTGGTGAAGGGGCCGATCACGACGCTGGCGAACTTCCGCGGCCTGAAGCTGCGGGCGCCGACGCGCCAGACCAACAAGTTCCTTGCCGCATTGGGTGCGACACCGGTCGGCATGCCCGTGCCGCAGGTGTCGGAGGCGCTGTCGAAGGGGGTGATCGACGGCGCGATGCTGCCGTGGGAAGTGGTGCCGGCGGTGAAGGCGCAGGAGCTCGTGAAGTTCCACAGCGAGGGCGATGCGAAGGCGCGCGCGCTGTACACGACGGCCTTCATCTTTGCGATGAACAAGGCGAAGTACCAGTCGCTGCCTGCGGACCTGAAGGCAGTGATCGATGCCAACGGCGGTGCCGAGGCGTCGGCCTGGGTCGGCAAGGTGTGGGACGAGTCGGCGGCCAACGCGCGCAAGCTCGCCTCCGACCGCGGCAACCAGTTCAACGTCGTCCCGGCAGTCGAGCTCCAGGCCTGGGAGAAGGCGGGGCAGGCGGTGTACGACTCGTGGGTCTCCGAGGTGTCGGGCAAGGGCTACGACGGCAAGGCGCTGCTGAAGAGCGCGCAGACGCTGGTCGGGAAATACGACCCGCTCTGAGTGTCGAGCAGGGCGGATGCGCCTGCGGGCGTCATCCGCCGCACGCACTTTTCCGGGCGTCGTTCGACCGCAGCCGATCCGGGCTGCCGTCCGGCGCCCCATCTCACGGGAGTGCCCGCACATGTCGGAACCCATCGCAACACCGGTATGCGCGCCGCCGGATCCGGTCGGGCGCGCCTTGTTTTTCCTGTCGCGGGCGTTCGCGGGCGCGGGTGGCCTGGTCCTGCTGTCGGTGGCGGTGATGTCCGTCGCCAGCATCGGCAGCCGGGTGTTCGTGGGCACGGCCCTGCTGGGTGACTTCGAGCTCGTCCAGATCGGCTCGGCGATCGCGGTCACAGCCTTCCTGCCGTGGGGGCAGATGCGCAGCAGCCACGTGCTGGTCGACTTCTTCACCACCGGCGTGTCGCCGCGCTGGCGCGCACGCCTGGACGGCGTCGGGGCGCTGCTGCTGGCCGCCTGTGCGGGCCTCGTCGCCTGGCGCATGGCGATCGGCACCGTCGGGCTGAAGGACAGCGGCGAGACCTCGATGCTGCTCGGCGTGCCGATCTGGTACGCCTACGCCTGCATGACCCCGTCCTTCCTGCTGCTGGCGGCGACGGCCCTCTATACGGCGCGGACGAAATTCCGGGGAGAAGGCGCATGAGCGGCATCGCGATCGGTGGCATCTTCTTCGGCATCCTGATGGTGCTTCTGGCGCTGCGCGTGCCCATCGCGATCTCCATGCTGCTCACCGGCATGGCGGGCTACGTCACGCTGGCGGGATGGGACCCGCTGCTGAGCTACCTCAAGACCGCGGCCTACGGACGCTATTCGATCTACGACCTGTCTGTGGTGCCGCTCTTCCTGCTGATGGGCGGCTTCGCGTCGCGCGGCGGCTTGTCGAAGGCCTTGTTCGGCGCGGCCGAGTCGCTGATCGGCCATTACCGCGGCGGCGTCGCGATGGCGGCGGTCGGCGCGTGCGCGGGCTTCGGTGCGATCTGCGGCTCCTCGCTCGCGACGGCGGCGACGATGGGGCAGGTGGCGCTGCCGGAGCTGCGGCGACTGAACTATTCGCCCGCGCTGTCCACGGCGGCGCTGGCGGCCGGCGGGACGCTGGGCATCCTGATTCCGCCGTCGGTGGTGCTGGTGATCTATGCGATCCTCACCGAGCAGAACATTTCCAAGCTCTTCGCCGCCGCCTTCCTGCCGGGCATCCTCGCCGCGATCGGCTATATGCTCGTGATCGCGCTGTACTGCCGCGCCGTGCCCGATGCCGGCCCTGCGGGCGAGCGCAAGCCGTGGAGCGTCCGCCTCCGGGCACTGATCGACGTCTGGCCGGTGCTGGCGATCTTCGTCGTCGTGATCGGCGGCATCTACGGCGGCTTCTTCACGCCGACCGAGGCGGCCTCGGTCGGGACGATCGCCGCAGGCATCCTCGCCGTGGCGAAGGGAATGCGCTTCGCCGGGCTGATGGAGGCCCTCTACGGCGCCGCCGAGGCGACGGCGATGATCTTTCTGATCCTGCTCGGCGCGGACGTGCTCAACGTCTTCCTCGCCCTCACGCAGATGCCGGCCGAGCTCGCCGCGTGGGTCGCCCAGTCGGGCCTGCCGCCGCTGGTGGTGCTGTTCGCGATCATCACGATCTACGTCTTCCTCGGCTGCGTGATGGACAGCCTGTCGATGATCCTGCTGACCATCCCGATCTTCTTCCCGATGATCATGGGCCTGGATTTCTGGGGCCTCGACCAGACGGACAAGGCGATCTGGTTCGGCATCCTCGCGCTGATGGTGGTCGAGGTGGGCCTGATCACGCCGCCGGTTGGGATGAACGTCTACATCATCAACAGCCTCGCGAAGAACGTCTCGATGGCGACGACCTTCCGCGGCATCGTGCCCTTCCTGGCGTCCGATGCCCTGCGCGTGGTGTTGCTGGTGTTCTTCCCTCCGATTTCGCTGTTCCTGGTCCAGTACACCGGTTGAATCCGCGGACGCGCGCTGCCGCGTCCGCCTTGAATGGAGAGATGCGAATGAATGCTGCTGAGATCCTGCTGTCGGTCGGCGCCGATGGCGCAATAGCCATCGAATGCGACGAGCGGCGGGTGAGCTACGCCGAGCTGCGGGAGCGTGTGCGGCGCGCGGCCGGAGCCTGGCAGGCGCTGGGGCTCGCTCCCGGCGAGCGCGTCGTCGTGTTCGCGCCCGACAGCGATGACTGGGTCGAGGTCTACCTCGGCGCGATCTGGGCCGGCGGTGTCGCCATCGGCGTCAATCCGCGGCTGTCGATGGCTGAGCTCACGCCCATCCTGAAGGAATGCGAGGCACGCTTCGTGTGGTGCGAGCCGGCGCAGGCGGACGACCTGCAGGGTCTGGTCGCGACCCTTCCCGGTGCACCCGCGGTGGTCGGCAGCGGCGTCGCCGACCGGGACTGGACGCAGGCGCTCGCACGTGCCGAAGAGGTCGAGCCCCTGCAACTCGACGCCGAGGCGCCCGCCCTGTGGATCGGCACCTCCGGCACGACCGGCACGCCCAAGGGGGTGATCCACGTCCAGCGCGTCGTCGACAACGCCCACTCCTTCGCCTGTAAGCTCGCCGGTCTGACATCTGCGGACCGGCTGTATGCAAGCTCCAAGCTGTTTTTCGCCTACGCGCTCGGCAACAGCCTGTTCGCGGGCCTGCGTGCCGGCGCCACCGTGATCCTCGACCGCGACTGGCCGACGGCCGAGCGCGTCGAGGAGATGGTCGCGAAGCATCGCCCGACGCTGCTCTTCAGCGTCCCGACGCTGTACAACAAGATGCTGCAGACGGGTGTGGCGGCACGGCTCGCGGATCGCGGCATCCGCCATTTCGTGTCGGCCGGCGAGGCGCTGCCGCTTGCGATACGCCAGGGCTGGCGCGAGCAGACCGGATGCGGCCTGATCAGCGGCTACGGCACCTCCGAGACGCTGTGCCTGATGCTCTACAGCGACGACGACTCCGGCTTGATGCGCCCGACGCCGCTGACCGAGGTGCGCTTCAATCCCGACATCGATGCGGATCTGCCGCAGCGCATCTGGGTGCGTCACACCACGGTCGCGGTCGGCTACTGGAAGCGCCCCGACGCGCAGGTCGATTTCGACAACGGCTGGTTCTCGCCCGGCGACATGTTCCTGCGCCACGCGGATGGCCGTCTCGAATACGCGGGTCGCAACGACGACATGCTGAAGATCGCCGGCCAGTGGGTAAGCACGCTGTGGGTCGAGCAGGCGCTGGCGGCGCATTGCGGCGACGCCCTGCAGCAGATCGCGGCAGTCGGCGTCGATTCGGCGGACGGCCTGACGGCACTGGCGGTGCTGGTCGTGGCCGCGCCGGGACGCTGGGCCGAGGCGCGCCAGCGGTTGGAGGACGGCATTGGCGCACTGCCGGGCCATCGACGTCCGCGCTGGGTACACTGGGTCGATGCGCTGCCGCTGACGCCTACCGGCAAGCTGCAGCGCGGCCGGCTGCGCGCGCTGCACGAGCGCCACGCCGCTGCCGCCGCCTGACGACCTCCATTGGGTGGCCTGGTTGCGGGCCGCCCACTGAAGCATAGAAGGCTGTCGCGGGAAGGCCACCCAGCAGCTGCCAAACCATTCGGCCACCGAGGAGACAACATTGTCCAGTAAAGACGCCATCGACGTTCAGTCCTTCATCGATCATCAGCCCTTCTCGGGCTTCCAGTGGCTCGTCTTCGTCCTGTGCTTCCTGATCGTGCTGCTCGACGGTTTCGACACCGCGGCGATCGGCTACATCGCGCCGTCGCTTATCCAGGAGTGGGGCGTCACCAAACCGGACCTGGCGCCGGTGTTGAGCGCCGCGCTGTTCGGGCTTGCAGGCGGGGCGCTGATGTCCGGCCCGCTGGCCGACCGCCTGGGGCGCAGGTTGGTGCTCAATGTGGCCGTGCTGGTGTTCGCACTCGCGAGCCTGGTGTCCGCATTCGCCTCCGATCTGCAGAGCCTCACCGTCCTGCGCTTCCTCACCGGGATCGGCCTCGGCGCGGCGATGCCCAACGCGGTGACGCTGATCAGCGAATTCTCCCCGACGAAACGGCGCGCGCTGATCACCACGGCGATGTTCTCCGGCTTTCCCCTCGGTGCGGCGTTCGGCGGCTTCCTCGCGGCGTGGATGATCCCGCATTTCGGCTGGCGCAGCGTGCTGGTGCTCGGCGGGGTCGCTCCCATCCTGTTGCTCGCGGCGATGCTGGTGTGGCTGCCGGAGTCGGTGCGTTACATGGTGGCGAAGGGCGTGTCGACCGAGCGGATCCGTTCCGTGCTCGGCCGCATCTCCGCCGCCGCTGCCGGCGCTAGCGCATTCAGGCTCACGGAGACGGTCGCCGTGGCGCACGGCAAGAGCGGCCTGGGCGTCGTGCTGTCGCGCTCCCGCATCGTGGGGTCGGTGATGCTGTGGTTCGCCTATTTCATGGGGCTGGTGATCTTCTACGCGCTGATCAACTGGATGCCCATCCTGTTCAAGGAAGCCGGCCTCGATCCGAAAACTGCCACGCTGATCTCCGCGCTGTTCCCGCTCGGCGGCTGCGCGGCAGTGTTCGTCGGCTGGCTGATGGACCGCTTCAACGGCAACCGCATCGTCGCCATCGCCTACGCACTCACCGCGGTCTCGGTGTATTCGATCGGGCAGGTGGTCGGCAACGTCGGGGCGCTGGTGGTGGTGGTGTTCCTCGCGGGCACCATGATGAACGCCGCCCAGGTGTCCATGCCGGCGCTCGCAGCCACCTTCTATCCGACCCAGGGCCGCGCCACCGGCGTTGCCTGGATGCTGGGGATCGGCCGCTTCGGCGGCATTGCCGGCTCCTTCCTGGTGGCCGAGCTCGCACGCCGGAAACTCGGGTTCAGCGAGGTATTCATGGTCGTCGCCATCCCCGGCCTGCTGGCCACGACGGCGCTCATCCTCAAGCAGTTCTTCCATCCGGAAACCGCGCCCGAACACCCGCAGGCGCCGCAAGAGGAGGCGCTGTACCTCAAGGAGCAGGTGCAGGGCGCCCACTGAGCCCATTTTGCTTGCCGCCTCGATAACCGGGCTATGATCCGACCTGAGTCGTGAGAACCGGGACAAGATGCGCGCCGATCAGCTGGATTTCTACTCCCTGGTGGAGTTCTCGCCCGACAGCGGGGCGATACAGTTCAGTGGTCGGCGCGCGATCCTGCTGCACACCGACGCGATGGGGGCGCTGCGCAAGGAGCTGGTCGAGACGCTCGGCGCCGACATCGCGAAAGTCATCCTGACCCGCTACGGCTTCAGCTGCGGCTTCGAGGACGCCGGCCTGCTGCCCGGCTTCATGCACCCCGACACGCTGGAGGAGTTCGTCCGCGGCGGGCCGCGCGTGCATATGTTCTCGGGCATCGCGGAGGTCGAGACGCATAGCGTCGAGGTCGACCGCGAGCGCGGGCATTACCGCATGAGCGGCAACTGGCGCCGCTCCTACGAGGCCGAACAGCACCTGCGGCTCTTCGGGCGCTCCGACGAGGCGGTGTGCTGGACGCTGGCCGGCTACGCGTCGGGCTTCGCGTCCTACGTGTTCCAGACCGACATGATCTGCGTCGAGCACGAATGCGAAGGGCGCGGCGACGAGCACTGCTCGTGGACGCTGATGAACGCCGCCGACTGCGCGCCGGAATTCGAAGGCCTGCGCAAGTATTTCCAGCCCCTCAACATCAAAGACCGCATCAACGTCCTCGAAGGCAAGGTGTACGAGCGCACGCGCGAGCTGGAAGCGTCGGAACAGCGCTACCGCAACCTCATCGAGGACCTGCCCGAGATGGTGTTCGCGCTGCACGTCTCGGGCCGCATGCTGCAGCTCAACAAGGCCGGGCGGACGCGGCTGGGCATCACGCCGGAGCAGCTGCCCAACATGCGCCTGCGCGACCTCGTCCTGCCCGAATACCACGTGGCGGCGTCCAACTTCCTCAAGAGCATCGCCAACGCGCGCGCGGCTACGCGGCTCGACGTCGTCATGCGCGACGCCGCCGGGCTGCCGGTGCCGATGCGCCTGCAGGTCGAGCCGGTGTTCAAGGACGACAAGATCGTCGGCTACAGCGGGCTCGCCATCGACATCACCGCGCAGCAGGAGCGCGAGCGCAAGCTCACCGAGTACGCCGCGCGCCTCGAGAACCGCGAGCAGCAGATCCAGGACATCATCAACGACGCGGTGTATGTCCTCGATCTCGACGGGCGCTTCAGCTTCGTCAACGCACGCATGGCCGAGCTGCTGGGCGTGCCTGCGGATCGCGCGATCGGCCGCAGTTGCGCGGAGCTGATGCTGCACTCCTCGGCATTGCGCGTCGAGCGCGACTTCCGGCGGCGTCTGTCGGGGGAGGGCGGGCCGCCGTTCGAGATCATGCTCGCACCGGGCGGCGCCCCGAACCGTCTGCTGGAAGTCAGCTCGGCCGTGCTGTCGACGGACGAGCGCCCCGAAGGCGTGATCGGCGTCGCCCGCGACATCACCGCCCGGCGCGAGATGGAACGCCAGCTCGCGCAGGCCAACCGGCTCAGCGCGCTCGGGCAGTTCGCGTCCGGCATCGCACACGAGATCAACAACCCGCTCGGCCTCGTCTCCGGCTTCGCCGAGGAACTGCAGGCGCTGATGGAGTCCATCCCCGGGGCGCAGTCGAACCCGGACTTCGACGTCCTGCGCCAGGGGCTCACCACCATCCAGGAACAGGCGCAGCGCTGCAAGGCCATCACCGACAACCTGCTGCTGTTCTCGCGCAAGCAGGCCGTGCCGCTGGAAATCGTCGATGTCTCGATGCTCGTGCGCGAGCGCCTGGAGTCATATCGAGAACTCGGCCTGACCCGCGGTCTCGACGTCGAACTGTGCAGTGAAGGGCAGCTACCGCCAGTCGCGACCAACCCCACGCTGCTCGACCAGGTGCTGCGCAACCTCGTGAAGAACGCCCGCGACGCGATGGACGGGCGGGGCCGGGTTCTTGTCGTGCTGCGTCCGGCGAGCGCCGCGGTCGAACTCGACGTCCTCGACGAAGGCCCCGGTCTGCCCTCCGGCGTCATCGACCACGTCTTCGATCCCTTCTTCACCACCAAGGCGCCCGGGCGCGGCACGGGGCTGGGCCTATCGATCTGCTACGGAATCATGTCCGAACTTGGCGGGCGCATCGAATGCGGCAACCGTCCCGAAGGCGGCGCATGGTTCCGCATCCATCTGCCCGCCGACGAGGCGGGCGCCGACGGGGGCGCCGAGGCATGCATGCAATGAAAGGCCATGTACTGATCGTCGATGACGAATCCCTGTACCGGCAACTGCTCACAAGTCGCCTCGGGCGAGCCGGCTACCGCCTGAGCGAGGCCGCCGACGGCGAAGCCGCGCTCGAATGCGCGCAGCACGGCGGCGTCGATCTCGCGCTCGTCGACATCAAGATGCCCGGCATCGACGGCATCGAAGTCCTCAAGCGCCTGAAACAGCTCGATCCACAGGTCGAAGTCGTGATCCTCACCGGCCACGGCAACGTCGACAGCGCGATCGCGGCGATGAAGCTCGGCGCCTTCGACTACCTCTCCAAACCGTACAAGCTCACCGAACTCGACATCGTCGTCGAGCGCGCACTGGAAAAGCGCATGCTCGCGCGCCGCTGCGCGGCCCTCAGCGCCGAAGTCGCGCACCTGCGCGGCGCCGACGATACCGCCGTGATCGGCGAGAGCGAAGTGTGGCGGCGCACCCTGGAACTCGTGCGCCGCGCCGCACCGCTCGACATGCCGGTGCTCATCACCGGCGAGAGCGGCGCGGGCAAGGAGATCGTCGCCGGCCTGCTGCACCGCTGGAGCCCGCGGGCGCAGAAATCCTACGTCCCCCTCAACTGCGGCCTGCTCGACGACGACCTGGTCGAAAGCGAACTCTTCGGCCACAAGCGCGGCGCGTTCTCCGGCGCAAGCGCCGACAAGGAAGGGCTTTTCGACGTCGCGAGCGCCGGCACGCTCTTTCTCGACGAAATCGGCGAACTCCCCGCCGCCTGTCAAGCCAAGCTCCTGCGCGTGCTCGACTCCGGCGAATTCCGCCAGCTCGGCGCCACCGCGCTGCGCCGCACCGATGCGCGCGTCGTCGCCGCCACCCACCGCGACCTGGACGCGCTCGTCGCCGAAGGCAAGTTCCGTCACGACCTGCTGTACCGCCTCAACGTCGTACACATCCCCGTGCCGCCGCTGCGCGAGCGCGTCGAAGACATCCCCCTGCTGGTCGACCACCTCATCCGCCGCAGCGCACGCGGCGCCGCGCCACCCCGGCTCTCGCCCGGTGCGCTTGCGCGCCTGTGTGCCTACAGCTGGCCAGGCAACGTGCGCGAACTGCGTAACGCCATCGAGCGACTCGTCGCCTTCAGCGACGGCCCGATCATCGACGACGACAGCGTCTGCACGATCCTGCGCCTGCCGCTCGAAAATCGCGCGCCGGAGCCGTCGCCCGCGCCCACCTTCGGGGAAATCCTGCCGCTCGAACACATCGAACGCGACTACGTCACCTGGGTGCTCGAGCAGCTCGGAGGCAACGTGAGCGCCGCGGCACAGGCGCTCGGCGTGTCGCGCTCCACCGTCTATCGCGTGATGCGCTCGGCGGCAGTCGAATAGAAAAAGGGGAGGGCGCTCACTCCGCCGCGAGGTTGCGGCAGATCCGCTCGAGCAGCGCAATCGTCTGCGCCCGCTCCGCCTCGGTCATGCCGGCGAGCGCCTTTTCCCGCACGACGACCCCGGTCTGCGCGATGATCTCCAACTGCGGCCGCGCCGCCGCGGTCAGGTACAGCTGGTGCGCCCGCCGGTCCGCCGGATCCGCTCGCCGCTCGACCAGCCCCTCGCTCGCGAGTTGGTCGATCATCCGCACCAAGGTCATCGGCTGAATCTCCAGCCGCTCCGCGAGCGCCACCTGCCGGATTCCTTCGTTGCGCTCCAGGTGGATCAACACGCGCGCTCGCGCGAGCGTCAGCGGGCTGTCCTGAAGCGTGGCGACAAAAGCGTGCCGCATCAGGCGGGCGGCGTCGGCAAGCAGGAGGGTGAAACTGGTTTCGCTGAGGGGCACGGCGTCGTTGTCGAGATAATAAGCTCGGCTGATTATAAAACCGTGTAAAGGGCGCGTGAAGGGCGATCGACATGCATGGTCGGCGGCGCGGCGTGACGCGGTACGTTACGGACAAGCGTGCGACCCGCTTCGCACCAAGAACAATCCGATTTCGGTCATCCGGCTGACCGGATCGTCACGATCCACGCTATTCCCGCATCCCGCCTTGCGCCCGAAACCCATGGTGTCAGCGGTAATCCAATAATCCCCACCTGCGGTAATCGAATTTTCCCCACCCATCGACCTAAAGGAGAGCGAGATGGAAAGGGAGGCAGTGGTGTCCGATGGGGATGCGGTGCAGGGCCCGCGGGCCCTGCACCGCATCGGCGTTACCGTGTCCGGGTTGAAACCGGGCACGGAGGGCGACGTGATCGGACGCGAACAATGGAACGCGATTCATGCGCGGCGAACGGAGGGGGTGAGCGTGTCGGCCATCGCCCGCGAGTTCGACCTGGATCGAAAGACGGTGCGGGGCTGTCTGCGACAGCATGCCTGGCGCCCGTACCGGCGCGAGAAGAGCGCGGAGACGGTGCTTGACGCCCATCGTGCGTGGCTCCTCGAGCGGGCGCCGCAGGTGCGGTATTCGGCGCGCATTCTGTACCAGGAGTTGTGCGCGCAGCGCGGCTTCGCCGGCAGCTACGAGACCGTCAAGCTCGCCGTGCGGCCCTTGCGGGCGCAGGCCAGCCTCGCCGCGCTGACGCAGTGCCGCTTTGAAACGGCGCCCGGCGAGCAGGCGCAGGTCGACTGGGGCCAGATCACCGTGCAGCTGGGTGGGCAGCGATCCAAGGTGCACGTCCTAGTCATGACCCTAGGCTACAGCCGGCGAGCCTATGCCGAGGGCTTCGTGCACGAGCGCATGGGCGATCTGCTCGCCGCGCACGAACACGCTTTCGCCCATTTCGGCGGGCGCTGCGAGTGCCTGCTCTACGACCGCATGCGCACGGTCGTGCTCGGCACCGAGAGCGACGCCGATGGCGAGCGGCGTCCCCGCCTGAATGCGACCTTTGCCGCCTTCGCCGACTACTGGGGCTTTGTGCCGCGCCTGTGCCGGCCATATCGCGCCCAGACCAAGGGCAAGGTCGAGTCCGGGGTGAAGTACGTCAAGCGCAACTTCGTCCCCGGCCGGACCTTCGCCGACCTGGACGATTTCAACCGGCAGCTGGCGTTGTGGCAGGCCGACATCGCCGACCTGCGGATCCATGGCACGACGCACCAGCGGCCGATCGACCGATTCGCCGACGAGGCGCCGGCCCTGGTACCGACTGCCGGGCAGGCGAGCTTCCTGCAGGCGATGGTCCGTTCGCGCGTGGTGGCCGACGACTGGCTGGTCTCGATCGACGGCAACCGCTACTCGGTGCCCTTCGGCCTCATCGGCCAGACGGTCGAAGTCGTCCGCGTCGGAGGCAGCTGGCTGATCCGCCACCGCGGGCGGCTGGTTGCCGAACATCCGGTGCTCGCCGGGCGGGCTCAGCTGTCGGTCTGCCCGCAGCACGGCCCGGGCGCCGCGATGCGCAACGCGCGCCAGCGCCATGCAGGCCGCCCGGCCGCAAGCGGAGGCGACAACGGCTTGTGGGCCGTGCCCGACGACCTCGCGGTCGAGGTACGCGACCTGGCGCTCTACGACAGTCTGTTCCAGACGGGGGCGTGCCCCGACGGACAACAGGAGGTGGCATGATGGCCAAGACGACTTCCACCGCGATTGGCGCGGCGGTGGCCACACCGGCGCAGCTCGAACGCCTCGGCGAGCATCTGCACAAGCTGCGGCTGCAGAAGAGCGCCGAACGCCTGGAGGCACTGTTGCAACAGGCTGCCGCCCAGGATCTGCCTTACGCCGATTTCCTCGAACAAGTGCTGGGCGAGGAAGTGGCCGCCAAGACCGCGAAGAACATCTCGATGCGCACCGCGATGGCGCGCTTCCCCTTCGTGAAGCCCTTGGAGACCTTCGATTTCGCCTATCAGCCGTCGATCGACAAGCGGCAGGTGCTGACCCTGGCAGGCTGCCAGTACATCGAGCATGGCGACAACGTCATCGTGCTGGGCCCGCCCGGCGTCGGCAAGACGCATCTCGCCGTTTCGCTCGGGATCAAGGCCATCGAGGCCGGCTACCGCGTGCTCTTCACGTCGGCCGCGCAGCTGATCGCGACCCTCACCAAGGCCCTCGGCGAAGGCCGCCTGGACGAGAAGCTCAAGTTCTACACGACCCCGCGTCTGCTGATCATCGACGAAATCGGCTATTTGCCGATCGACCGGGTCGGCGCGAACCTCTTCTTCCAGCTCATCAGCCGCCGCTATGAGCGCGGTCCAATGATTCTCACCAGCAACCAGAGCTTCGGCGCCTGGGGCGAGGTGTTCGGCGACCGCGTGATCGCCACCGCGATCCTCGATCGCCTGCTGCATCACGCCGTGACGCTCAACATCCGGGGCAACTCGTATCGCCTGAAGGAGAAACTCAAGTCCGGCCTCGTCCGGTCATTCGACGACCAATCTCAACCGGGTGGGGAAATTTGAATTACCACTCTGGGGAAAATTCGGTTGCCCTTGACACATGGAGCAATCCGGTTTGCCCCGCTCGTCCTTATCAAGGCCGGAGTCGAAGTCGATCGTTCGCGCGAGCGAGGCCATAGACGCAGTGTTAGCCCTCGGCCTGGAATGCAGGATGAAACTGAACATTGCCGCGAGCTGACGAAGCACCGAGCGCGAGCGACAGGCAAAACTCCTGGGGCACGCCATCAACGGTCAGGGCAGGATTGCTCTCAAATCCAAAATGCCGATAGAACGCAGGGTCGCCTACGAGCACGCACCCACTTGCACCGATCCTCCGGAGTTCGGCAAGGCCCGCTTCCATCAGCGCCCGCCCGATGCCTCGGCGCTGGTACTCCGGTTCCACCGAAATGGGGCCGAGCCCGTACCAGCCAACGGCGCCATCACTCACGCTTACTGGAGAGAGCGCGACATGCCCGAGGATGCGACCACCGTCTTCGGCAACGAGCGAGACGGCAAGTGCATCAGCGGCCCGCAGGGCACGGATGATGAACTGCTCCGTTTGATGGCTGTACGGATGAGAGAGAAAGGCTCGCCGAGTGAGCTGTTCAATTGAAGTCTCGTCGGCAGGTGTTTCAGAGCGGATAGTCAGAGTCATAGGAAAAGAGCGCTACCGTACCTTGGGCCAAGAATGGGCTGCATGTCGAGTCATTTGTGTTATTCCATTTGCTCAATAATTCAGTCCGCCCTGCGGCCTCCCGGATTACGGTTCCAGAGCCACCTTATGACGCGCAGGAAATAGTAGTCTGCCCTTATTTTTGTCTTTGCGTCCGGTCCTTCCCGTCAGTCACGAGGGGGATGCGGGCAAGCTTCGACAATGCGTGAAAGTTCTCAGGATCTCCACGCATGGTGACAAGATGCGAACCTGCGGGTCCACGTAGATGGAGATCAAAGTAACTGATGTTCTTAAAGGCGTTCGCACGGGTGTATTCGCGAATATCGAAAAAATATGGCGTACCGACTCTCGTTCTCAACGAAATCCCGAGAACTTCTCGCGTCACCGTTCCGTCGCTGCGGATCGACAAAGTGGCTGGCAAATATACGAGGGCGAACATCGTGATCAGTAGTGCCAGAAAAAGAGAAAATCCGAAAAATATCAGCAATGCCTTCTCCACACCTGGAATCGCGCCGAATCCTCCCGTCTTTCTCGTCATCAAATTCCATACGAACTCAAAGAGGTAGGCAAAAAATGCGACTGAAAGTGGTGTGAATGCAAGGCATAAAGCCCGCTCAGTGTGGCGGATCTCGCCGCCATTGAAATTGCGATTCCATTTCAGACTCATGATGGTGAGGTAGCCGTGACTGCTATGTGCTGCGTTGAATAGTCCGGTGCATTGTAGGGTTAGGCGAATTATCGAACGTCATGGCTTTTCCCGCATTTCAGACACCGCGCAAGCTTCTCGTTCTTTCGTCCGATCATGTGGTAGAGGCCAAAAACAAGAAAGCCCGCGATCAACACAATAAATCTGGTTGCAGGCCCGCTTGATTCAAAAAAAATGAAGCCGATGAATAACAATAATGGCACGCCGGCCAGCGCCGCTCCAACCATGTCGGTAATGCAGTACCTATGCTTTACGGAGCTATGTAAGACGCCTCCGCAATTGGGGCACTTTTGATCAGCGACAGGTGGGATTTTAGTCATGCAGCTTGCCTAAAGTTAAGGTGACCTGCAACCGCGCGAGGCGGATCGTTCGGAGAGCGCCCCGCTTACGGTTGTCAGGTTGACCGGAGTGTTATACAGATTCGAGCTCCTTCAGCGTCTTGCCGCTCTTGTTTTTCCACGCGGTGAGGCCATTTGCCGTGCCTCCGTGAATTACCGTTGCGGCTGAACTTGGACTCGGAAACTCGGTATCCTGGGTGAACACAAGTACGTCGTTTTCAGGAACCAACACCTTTTCTTCGAGCAACCGCTGGCGCAGATTAACGACCCACGGATACTTGTGTGCCGATGGCCGTTGTTCCAATGACGCATGCGAACCTTTGAACACAATGAAGCCATTTGAGCTAAGACTTCCCGTGGCCTTATGCCCTTTGATTTCGCACACAAGAACTTCTTGCGGGGCTGCGGAGATGGACGACGGGGGAGGAACCAAGAAATCAGCCCCCAGAACAGGCATGAGCTGATGAATTTTTTCCAAGAAAATTTCCATATCTTCGCGGTCTGATTCCGGCAGTTTGGCTCCACTGTTCTGACCGTTCTTCACGATTGCCCGGCCTGCCTGCTTTGCTTGTTCGATCAGCCGACCTTCAAGATACCGAATGTGAGCCTTCGTCAGGTTCTCATCTTTGCTGATGAAGAAGACCACATGGTTCCAGAAGTCTTTTTCAAGGTGACTCTTGAGGCGATCACGTATCGACTCAGCCTCCCCGACATACACTGCATTTTTTCCACTTTCTGGATCGCTGCCGGTCAGGAAATAGACCCCCGAGTTTTGAGCCTCGTCACGCCCAAGCATGCTGTCAAACTCGCTCCGCGGTCCAGCAATAGCCTTTCCTGTCCAGTTCGAAATCTCGGCGGTCCTGAGCCTCTTTGCATCGCCGTGGACGAGGAAGATTTTTATCGTTGCGCTGGGCATAGGATCAATCTGTATAACGTGGAAGTGAGCGGCCTGCGCGGCTTTTCGCGTAGGCCCGGTGGAATGATGGGTTAGCCATTTTCGGATGGCGGTTCAGCCACGGACTTAAGACCTTCCTCAAGCCGAACTCGCCGGAACTCTTTCAGCACCTGCTTACCGAGCTTAGTGAGTGACCAGTAGTTGTCTATATCGCTAACTGAATGCTTCTTCTTCGAGGGCTCAATAAGGTCCAGCGCGGCTAGGTCGGCAATCATGTCGGAGACTATATTTTTCCCAATTGGCCAATTTGTAAAATATCCAGTACCAGCAAGCCCAAGAGCAATATTGTGTGCAACCCCAAGGCTTGTATTCTCTGTTATGAGATTGGGCGCGCTAAAGTGAAAGACGTCGGCAAGAGAGCAGTCATATGACGTTGCCTCGTCCCACTTATTTGTTTTTCGTACTGAAAAGGTGCGCGCATTGTTCGACAGTATTTTTATGGCTGAACGGACCTCGTCTTGATGGCCCTCGCCGGCACGCAGAAGCGAATCTATCTGAGTTCGCAGAGTAGCGTTTTCACTGCTCAGTCTTGTCAATTCCTTTGTGACTTCTGGGCCCGCGACATCACTTGCTCGTACCCAACCTGTCCGAGGATTTCCCGTAATTGCTTTCATGAGCGATATCGAGAACTTTCCATGCAGATCTTCCTTGTTCTTCCAGAATTGAATGAGGCGATTCTTGATCTTCTTCTTAAATTCTGTGAGACGTTTTTGGTTCTTGCTATCTTCTTCGTGTTTGTTCTTCGGCCACGCTGCTGAGTCGTCAATAACGAACCCAAGAACGGGGACTCCTTTGCCGACTGCATAGTCGTATTCCTTCTCGGTAAAACTGAGGCCCTCAGGCGTAACTGAGCCATACCGATGCGCTACGATGATCGCGTAGTAGTCTATTTCGTCGATTTGCCGAGCGATGATCTTCCATTGCTCTTCGTCAGCAGCGCTGAACATTTCCATGCCAACAGGGATATGACCCATTTCGAGTACAGCTTTAATGACCTGCTCGCGCTCGTCTTTCAGGTCTTGGTAGGTCGAGCTAATGAATACTTGGTATTTCTTGCTCATCAGTACTCCAAATGGCTAACGTAGAAGTGAGGGGCAGCCGGAGCGCGAAGCGCGGAGGGGACCAAAAGCGTAGCTTTTGGCTGTCCCCTCGACTGCCGGGTTAGGTGAGGGCTGGTCAGAATATGATTTGCTCACTGCTTGATTTCAATGCTCTCTTCGTATGTTTCCAGCCGTTCAGTCACGCGCTTGTTGTTTTTGTATTTTTTCTTTAACTCTCGTATAGCTTGATCAGAACCCTTGCAGTAACGCTCGGATTGGGCAGCGAGGAATGATCGTCGTTCCTTTTCCTCGTTCGAGGAGCCCTCCGGCCATGGCTCTTGGCGGAAATGCTTGCATATTTCGCGGTTTTCGATGTACTCCGCGACCTCTGTTGGGTAGCTTTCTTGCGCCAATGAAGGCCCCGCGAACATGAGGATGAGTGCCAGAGTAAATTGATACGTCATGATCACTTAACGTTTGAGCTCTGGCTGCGGCCCGTCAGGGCCGTCGAGCCTGCAGCGAGTGGTTAGAGCGCCCTCGGTATATGAGAAGCGCCCAAATACAGATTGCTAGCTCGACTGCAAACGACCAGTGCAGGATAAAGCTCAGCCACCATGGTTTGAACCTTGCAGGCACCGTGAACATGGCGTACGGCTGGTCAATAAATGGCGCAAACCACCATATGTCTCCTACAAAGGAGTCGAGGACTATGTGCAACACACCGCCCACGCAAAAAACCAGCAACAGGATGGCGGCCTTCGACTGTCTGGCGTACCCGAACCACAATGCAGAGGCCGTGGCCAACGTTATCCAAATGATTGGCCAATGCGACAGGTACTTGTGATGGTGGGTCTGTCTATTGTCGATAAGGTGGAAATACAACATGTCGAAGTCTGGCGCCAATGCACCAACGATTCCGGCTGCAACTATTGCCTTTGAAGAAACCGCAACGCAGGCGATCCGCCCTATGATCGAAGTTGCCAGAATGTAACCGGAAGGAGCGTGGGCGATGATCATTCGGCGCTCTAACGTATGGTCGACACAAAGTGTCGGCGTAAGAGTGTTATTGGACATGGCGGATAAACCGGCCACGGCTGGCAAGTCATTGGTCTAGCAGGTATGATGTGTATATCCATACAGCATGCTGTCCGATAACATGGATCAAGACCTTCCTTCTGTCGGTTCGACTGCGCCGCGCTTGCTCGATCTTGTTCGGGATCGGCTGCGGCTCAAGCACTACAGTCTGCGTACCGAGCAGGCGTATGTTGTTTGGATCAAAAGATACATCATTCATCAGGGTCGGCGCCATCCGACGGACATGGGAAAGCGGGAGGTTGAGGCATTCTTGACCTCTCTCGCTGTCGAGCGCGACGTGAGTGCGGCGACGCAGGGGCAGGCTTTGTCGGCGATCCTGTTCCTTTACAGGGAGGTGTTGGAGCAGCCCTTGCCGTGGCTCGATGAGGTGACGCGGGCGAAGCGGCCCGCGCGCTTGCCGTCGGTGATGTCGCGCGAGGAAGTGCAGCGGCTGATTGCGGCGGTGGACGATCCACTGGTGAGCCTGATTGTCGCGCTGCTGTATGGAACCGGGATGCGACTGCTCGAGGGATTGCGGCTGCGGGTGAAGGATGTCGACTTCGGGCGCGGCGAGATCGTGGTGCGCGAGGGGAAGGGCGACAAGGATCGCGTGACGATGTTGCCGGCGAGCCTGGCCGAGCGGTTGCGCGCGCAGCTGTCAGTGGTGCGTGCGCTGCATGCGGCCGAATTGCAGGCGAGCCGTGGGGAGGTGTGGCTGCCGCATGCGTTGGCGACGAAGTATCCAGCCGCCGCGAGGTCCTTGGGTTGGCAGTATGTGTTTCCCGCGGCTGGACTGTCGGTGGATCCGCGTTCGGGGGCGGTGCGGCGGCATCATGTTGATGAGAAGCGTGTGCAGCGGGCTGTGAAGGCGGCTGCGGTGCGGGCGCGGATCGTTAAGCCGGTGAGTCCGCACACCTTGCGGCATTCATTTGCGACTCACGTCCTGGATGCGGGCTACGACATCCGTACCGTGCAGGAGTTGCGCGGGCATGCGGATGTGGCGACGACGATGATCTACACGCACGTGCTCAATCGCGGCGGTCGGGGCGTCGTGAGCCCGCTGGACCGGGTGGGTTAGTTCGGGTCAATGGCGATGTCGCAATTCTAGACAGTGTCTGGATTTGCGAATCGGGCGCGATTGCGGCTGCGGCCGGCGTCACGGTAGCGAGGTGGGGCTGCCCCGTTGCGGAGGTGTCTGTATTTCAGACACGCTCCCCGGCTTTGACGTGCGGCGCGATCGACCGCTCATTAATCCCAAGTGTTTGTAAATAAATAAGAAGAGTGGCTCCGTGCAAAACGGGCATTGCTCTTGCGTTGTCTCGTCCGAACAAGTTGGAAGGCCAACAATCAGGAGGAGACCGAGATGTACGCAAGGAGATTGGCCGTTTGCCTGGGAAGCGTGGCGGCGCTGGTGGCCGCGGGCGGGGCGCAGGCGGCGTGGCGGGACGGTGGCGAGGTGTACGACAAGGTGTGCCGCTATTGCCACGAGGCGAACGTGGGGCCGGTGCTGAAGGGGCGTGCCTTGCCGGTGGAGTACATCCAGCGGGTGGTGCGCATGGGCAACCGCGCGATGCCTGCGTTCCGGCCGAGCGAGATCGACGAGGCGACGCTGGCGGACGTGGCGCGGCGGGTCAGCGGTAGTGCGGCGCTTGCGCAGGAGTGATGCGTCATGGACAGACGGATTTTCCTGAAAGGGGTGTTGGGGGG
>NZ_WTVK01000308.1 GCF_012910805.1 Aromatoleum evansii | reverse complement strand
CCGCTAACATCGCTGGCAACGTCATCGTGCAGCCGCTCGAACGGATCACCAGGAAGACCACCTACACCATCGTCAATGCGGGAACGCTGAGCGGCACGTTCGGCTCGGCAAGCCTGTTGCTCGCCAACAACCTCGCGCGCAATCCGGTGCTGAGCTACGTCGGCAACGACGTGCTGCTGTCGGTCGATCCCGGCCTGCTCTCCCCGATCCTGCCGGCCAATGCCGGCATCAATCACAGGAGCGTCGCGGGTGCGATCGACAACGGCCTGCTCGGCGGCGCCAATCTCTCCAACGCCTTCAGCGCGATCTTCAACCTGTCGGGAGACAATCTCCTGAACGGCCTGACCCAGCTCTCGGGCGAGAGCGCGGCCGGATCGCAGCAGACC
>NZ_WTVK01000307.1 GCF_012910805.1 Aromatoleum evansii | reverse complement strand
GTGCGTGCCGCGTACGCGGCGAGCTGATCGACCTGCGCGGGCGTGAACCCGCCCGTGCCGGCGGCGACACCGATGACGTCACCACCCCCGGCGAGGGTCACCGCGATCGCGTCCATCGGCCCTTCGACCCCGACGATGTCGGGACGATCCGGACCGCCCACGCGTGCGGCGTGTTCGCGCCCCTCATGCAGGCCGACCAGCAGCGCGCCCTTGGTGAAGATCGTCGTGGCGGGGGTGTTGAGGTACTTCGCTGGGTGCGACCCGCTCAGATCGCGCCCGTTGAACCCGACGAGGACGCCATCCGTGTTGTGGATCGCGATGAGCGCGCGGTTGCGGAACACGTCCTCGAGGCGCCCGTGGCGCCACTTCGCCAGGCCCGCATCGACG
>NZ_WTVK01000306.1 GCF_012910805.1 Aromatoleum evansii | reverse complement strand
GGCGTATACCGAGCTGAACGAGGTCAGCATCGGCGAGCATCCAAGGACCGATATGGTGGTCGCGACGAGGATCGGCGACTGCGATGATGGCGGCGCCGCCAACTCCGATAAATCAGCCACAGGGCGTCTGCAGCACTAGCTCGTGATCGCCTGCCTCGCGCTGGTCGAGCATTTGGCTGCGAAGATCCCCGACCAAAAGGGCGAGCATTTACTCGACCTTAACGCGAGTTGTTCTGGAATGAAGTGAGGTTGGGCGTGGTTCAAGTGAAGTCACGCGATGCGCAGCGTACAGCCGATCGGGGTTCAACGAATGACTTCGCTTGAAGGCTTCGGGCAGTCGAAGGTCTTCGCCTGCGTGCGTGGCGCCGCGATCGCGCTTTCAGTGTC
>NZ_WTVK01000305.1 GCF_012910805.1 Aromatoleum evansii | reverse complement strand
TGTTCGTCCTGGCGGCAGCAGGCGGCGCCATGCAGCTCGTCGACCCGCGCGCCTTCATCATCTTCGGTGACTTTCTCTACGCCCCGATCTGCGCCGAGCTCGGCGTGCACCGCGACGCGCGCGTGCGCCGTCTCGGTCTCATCACGGGCGCGCCCTTCGTCCTGCCGCGCCTGGTCGCCATCTTCGGACGCCTGCTCGGAGCCGGTCCCGACGCGCGCATCGCACGCCGCAACGCCGTCGCTGACCCGATGCGCGCGACGCGCGCCGCGCTCGGCCTCGTCATCGGCGTCGGCCTCGTCATCGGCGTCGGCCTCGTCACGACGTTCGCCTCCGGCAGCGCCGCGCTGTCGGAGTCGATCACGACGTGGGATCTGAGCGCCGCTGAGA
>NZ_WTVK01000304.1 GCF_012910805.1 Aromatoleum evansii | reverse complement strand
GAGCAAATAGCGCTTCGGAAAGAAGTTCTGCAGCCAGCCGACGCTGAGCGAGCCGACGATGTTGAACAGGCCGATCGCGGCGACCACCCAACCGCCTGTCGTCGCCGGAATGCCGCGGTCCGCCAGATAGGCGGGCAGATGGATGGTGATGAAGGCGAGCTGAAAGCCGCAGGTGAAGAAGCCGAGCACCAGCAGCACGTAGGAGCGATGGCCGAACGCCTCCGCCAGCGCCGTCCTGAACGATTGCTGATCGGCGGGCGCCACATCCTTCGTCGCCGCAGGCGGCGTCGCGAGCGCGAGCGAGAGCGGCAGGATCAGCAGCATCAGCGCGCTGAACACCACGAGCGCGGTCTGCCAGCCGAAATTGTCGATCAGGGCGACGCCGAAC
>NZ_WTVK01000303.1 GCF_012910805.1 Aromatoleum evansii | reverse complement strand
CCATGCGGTGCGCCGCGTCGAGGTCGTCGGGGGTCTTGAGCGCCAGGGTCTCGACACCAGGCAGGGCACGCTTGGCGAGGCCCGTCAGGGTGCCGGCCGGCGGCACCTCGATGAGGCCCGTCACGCCCATCGCCTTGAACGTCTCCATCGTCAGATCCCAGCGCACCGGGTTGCTCACCTGGCTGACGAGGCGGCGCAGCACCCGCGGGCCGTCGTGGACGACGAGCCCGTCCTTGTTCGACACGAGGGGGATGCGAGGGTCGTGCGTCGAGATGGCCCGCGCGAAGACACTGAGCCGCTCCACGGCCGGCGTCATGTGCTCGGTGTGGAAGGCACCCGCGACCTGGAGCGGGATCACGCGTGCCTTCGCCGGCGGCTCGGCCTTGAGC
>NZ_WTVK01000302.1 GCF_012910805.1 Aromatoleum evansii | reverse complement strand
GACCGCCGATCCCACCTACCGGGATGGCCGCTTTGTTGACAAGCCGACCGCGGGCCTTCGTGCGATGGGACGCGTTTACGCCGGTTGGGCGATGTCGCATGAATTCTATCGCGAGGAGCTCTGGCGCGCGGCCGGCTTCGACTCGCTGGAAGGCTACCTCGCAGGCTCGTGGGACGGTGCCTTCGCGCGGCGCGACGCCAATGACCTGCTGGCGCAGATCGCGATCTGGCAGGCCGGCGACATCAGCCGCTGCGACGAATTCGGCGGTGACTTCGATCGCGCGCTGGCGGCGATCAAGGCGCATGTCCTGCTGCTGCCGGGACGTACCGACCGCTATTTCGACCCGCGCGACAACGAGGATGAGCTCAGCCGCCTGGTCAATGCGCGCT
>NZ_WTVK01000301.1 GCF_012910805.1 Aromatoleum evansii | reverse complement strand
CTCGGCGTCCCCGTCGTCGTCGTCGCACGGCCCGCGGCACCGGCCGGGCTGCGTGAGGTGAGCACGCTCGACGAGGTCGTGACGTTCCTGCGGAGCTGACGAGCGGGGCTGTTCCTGCGTTCTAATACGCGCGCGGTTCGGCTGTGCCGCACACGCGAACCGGTCAGTTCATCGTGCGACGCCGCGCGAGGAGACGCGCGCCGAGCGCGAGGACGAGGACCGTGCGTCCGACGCGTCGGGTGAGCCGTACCGCACGCGGGATGTCGGTGACGTCGACCGCGCGTCCGTCGCCGAGTTCACCGCGATGCTCGGTGCGACCGGCGTACACGTTCGTCCCGCCGAGGCGCACCCCGAGTGCGCCCGCGGCGGCGGCCTCGACGGGCCCGGCGT
>NZ_WTVK01000300.1 GCF_012910805.1 Aromatoleum evansii | reverse complement strand
TGATGGACTGGTACTGCAATTGCAGGTCGGCATACGGCACAGCCATCGATATTCCCCTATTGCCCTATTGGCTCGCCAGCAGCCGGCGCGCCGGATTGCCGGCATACGTACCTGGTGTCGTGATGTCCTTGGTCACGACAGATCCGGCGCCGATGACGACGTCGTCGGCAATCCTGACCGGCATGATCGTGGCGTTGGAGCCGATCGACACCCGGTTGCCGATCACGGTCTCGCGCCACAGCTCCTTGCGTCCGCGCGCCGGTCCGCCGGTGGAGAAGGTGTCGTTGACGAACATCACGCCGTGCCCGACGAAGCAGTCCTCGCCGATGGTGACGAGCTCGCAGATGAAGGCGTGCGACTGCACGCGGGTGCGCGCCCCGACCGCCACGC
>NZ_WTVK01000299.1 GCF_012910805.1 Aromatoleum evansii | reverse complement strand
CTCGATCCGCGGTGCGTTCATGGCCGCGCTCTTCGTCGGCATCATCGACACGATGGGACGCGCCTTCCTGCCCGACCTGCTGCGCAAGGTCCTGAGCGGGGCGGCCGCTTCGACCGCGGCGCCGGCGCTGTCCTCGATGCTGATCTACCTCCTGATGGCCATCATCCTCGTATTGCGGCCCGAGGGGCTGTTCCCGGCGGCCAAACGATGATGCCCAAGCTCAACGCCTCCAATGCGGTCGCGGCGCTGCTGTGCGCCGCCCTGCTCCTGCTGCCGGCCTATTCGGCCGTCACCGGCAACATCTTCATCCTCACGCTGTTCACCCGCATCGTGATCTTCGCGCTGGCCGCGGCGAGCCTCAATCTGATCATGGGCTATGGCGGCATGATG
>NZ_WTVK01000002.1 GCF_012910805.1 Aromatoleum evansii | reverse complement strand
GACAGGGGGATGAGCCGAAGGCCGCATTGGGCCAAGGCGTCGCCGTAGGTGTCGTTGCCAAGGGGGCGGGCGCCGTGTGGCGGGATGCGCTTCGCTTTTCCGCAGGATGTTCGTGCAGGCTCGGAAGGAGCGCGGTTGTGATGGCGCTTTGCCAGCCGGTCGCGCTGCCGATGGCATACAGGACGGTGCGTGCGGCGGGGGCGTCGAGGGTGAGCCACAGCGACGGCAGGGTGTCGCGCAGCGCGGGGCGTTCGAGGAGGGTGGGCAGCGCGAGGGCGTCCTCGGCCAGCAGTTCGGCGAGCGCCTCGGCCGCCGGCCGGGCGAGGAGCGCGGCGCGGTGGCGCCACAGCCAGCGGTGCGCGGCGGTGCCCTTGAGGAGGTCGCGCACGAGGCAGGCGCGGTAGTCGAGGGCGTCGCGGAAGCGCACGGCCTCGGCGGCGTCGGCGGCGGGGCTCCACGGGTCGGCGGCGCGGCGGGCGAGATGGTCGGCGGCGGCGGCGGCGCGGGCGGGCAGCTCGGTGGCGGTGCCGCCGACGGCGACGCGGCGGACGACGACGATGGCTTCGTCGGCAGGCCAGGGGGCGCGGGCGAGCGCCGCCGGCAGCGTCGCGCGGGCGTGCTCGACGGCCGGCGCGGTGCCGCGCAGCAGGACGCGGCCGATCCGTAGGTCGTCGCCGGCGGCGAACATCGCCTCAGCCCCGGTTCAGCCCGCTGATGCGCAGCGCAGTGTTGAGCACCGCGCCCGGGTTGCGCTCGACTTCGGGGTCGAGGATGGTGGCGACCGATGCGACGGTGCCCTGGTCGTCGTGGTCGTCGACGCGCAGGGTCGCGATGACGCGCTGGCTGTCGTCGAAGAGTTGCAGCAGCGTGCCGGGCGCGGCTTCGCGGTTGAGGGTGAGGCGCAGCGCCTCGCCGATGCGGAAGCGCCCCGGGAGGGTCTTGAGCGTGCCCTGGATGAGCTGTCGCGGGTCGTCGCTGGCGGCGAGCAGCAGGCAGGCGCGAACGAGGTTGCGCATCGCGGTGCGGGCCACCCCCGAGGCGTCGGTGTCGAGCTGGCGGAACCACCAGGCGATGAGCTCGACCAGCGTGCGCACGCCGTTGAAGTCGCGCTCCTCGGCGTCGGCGAGGCCGGGCCAGCGTTCGGGCGTTTCGACGGCGAGGCGGTTGGCTTCCGCCAGGGTGGACCACTGCAGGCGGATCGACGGGGCGATGGTGCGCAGGCGCGCGAGGATGCAGCCGGCGGCGGCATCGAGGCGCTGGTGCAGCGCGCGTGCCGGGTCGCGCAGCAGCGGCGAGGGGATCGCGAGGAGGTCGTCGAGCGCGAGGATCGCGCTGCCCTGGCGCTGCAGTTCCGTGAGTGCGCCGGCATTGAACGGGCGGGCGGCGACTTCGCGCACGAGGGCGTGGTTCTGCTGCACGAGGCTGGTGAGCACCGGCGTCTCCGCCGACACCGCGCGGTTGAGGCGCAGCGCGAGCTTCTGGCGGCGCGTGTCGACGAGGCCGGCGAGGATCGCGCGGCCCGGCAGCAGGTGGCCGAGCGGGCGCAGGTTCGCCCAGTCGCCGGCGGGGATGTCGTAGACGGCCTCGATGAAGGGGCCGAGCGCGGCGGGCAGCGCGGTGTCGCGGTTGGCGCAGCCCGGGACGAGGTCGTCGGGCGAGGCGGGGCGCAGGTCCAGCGGGTCGGGCAGGGTGCGGCCGAGCGGGGTCTCGCGCACCTTCACGTAGAACAGGCCCTGATGGCTTTCGATGACGCGCTTGCGCTCGGCGTAGGCGGCTTCGATCTCGCGCCAGTGCTCGGCGAGCAGGCGCTGGGCGACGGCATAGTCGTCGAGGGCCTCGGTGCGCTCGCGCTCGCGCACGTCGAGGGTCCGGATCTCGCCGGGGATGTCCGCTTCGAGGGCGGCGAGGCGTGCGCGCAGGTCTTCGAGCGCCTGCTGGTGGCGGCGGCGCAGGGCGGTGAGTGCGCCGCGCAGGGCCTCGATCTTGCGGATGTCGTCGGCGACGACCTTGCCGGCCGCGAACAGTGCCGATTCGTCGTTATGGGCCGTGCCGTCGGGGCCGGTGTCGCCGGGGCGGGGAATCGCGAGGTCGAGCTTGGGGCGCAGCAGCACGCCTTCGGTGCTGTGCAGGTCCGGCGCGACGAGCAGGCGGAAGGGGCGCGCCTGGCTGTCATCGTCGATCACGCCGAGGCGGCGCAGCTCCTCGGGCTTCAGGTAGTCGTCGAGGAAGTCGCACAGGCGGTCGATCAGCGATTTCGCCTGGTTCTGGCGCGCGTTGGCCTTGTCGCGCAGGTCGAGCAGATCGCGACGCACGTTGAGGAAGCTGTCGCGGATCAGCTCGACGTGCGACAGCATGCCCTTGCCCGTCGTCGGCGCCTTGCTGAAGACCGGGTCGGTGAGCGGTTCCTTGGGCTGCGCCTCGAACTGCAGGCCGGCGAGGGCGGCCAGCGTGCCGGCCGAGATCGTCGGCTCCATCTGCACGGCGCCCGAGAGGTCGAGGAGTGGCGCGTCGGCGGCGAGCTTCACTTCGGTGAATTCCGTGGCGTTGGCCGTGAAGCGGTTGAGGATGTCGCTCATGACGGGTTCTCCGTGGTGGCTTTGGGCACGAAGTTCGCCTTGGTGGTCCAGCGCACGAGCTTCGCGCCGAGGCCGTCGCCCGGTACGCCGCCGGCGAGCGCGCTGAAGGACACGGTCAGCGCGTCGAGCTGCTGGCGTTGCAGGCCGAGGAAGTCGTTGACCTCTTCGAGCAGGCGGAAGCTCTTGTCCAGCGCGGCTTCGAGATGGCGGATATCGGCGCGCAGGTCCTCGCGCTCGCGCAGCAGGCCGTTGCCTGCGGGCTGCTCGTCGGGGATCTGCTCGTAGTCCTCCGGCGCGGGATGCGGCTCGGCGACGTGGCTGGCATAGGGTTCGGGCAGCTCGCTGCGGTTCGCGACGGCGTCGACGTGGGTGACCAGCGCGTGGGTCAGCAGCAGCGGCGCGGCGATGACCGGCAGGGTGCGGGCGCGATTGACGACGAGGCGGGTGCGGTACTGGTCGGGGTCGGGCGGCGGCGTGGTGATCAGCGCGGGGGCGCGCAGGGCCTGCAACTGCTGGGCGCTGAGGCCGTGGAAGAGCGCGAACCACTGCTTCTTCCACATTTGGTAGGCGCGCGTCGCCGCCTCGGCGCGGCGGAAGAGTTCGTCTTCGAGCCTGGTGTCGCGCTGCGGCAGGTCGAAGAGGTCGCGCCGGTAGTCGAGGTCGGGGATCGCGAGCAATAGCCGGATGCGTTCGCCCAGGCCGTGGATGAGGTCCACCGTGCCGCGCGCGAGTTCGTCGGCGACGACGCCTTCGATCGTGTTGGCGGGAACGGGCGCGAGTTCGACCTGCAGGTCGGCGGGCAGGAAGGCGAGCGTCGGTGTCTTGCCGGCGGGGTTGCGCAGCAACGCGGCGGGAAGCGGGCCGGCGGCGGGCAGGTAGTCGAGGCCGAGGAGCTCGGACAGCGTCTGCGTCGGCACGTTGGGCAGCGGGTCGCGGTGCTCGCGCTGCCAGCTTTCAAGTGCGGCAACCGTGTGGGCGAGCAGGGTGTGGGCGGCGGCGTCGGGCTCGGCGAGTAGCCGCCCGGCGAGCGGATCGAACCAAACCGGGAGCTTGCCGACCACCTTCACGAGGCCCAGCGGCACGGCGCCGGAATCCTCGCGGAAGGGTGACTCGCGCAGGAGGCGCGCGCCGATGCGGTTGGCGGCCTGGCGCTGCGGCATCGCCATCAGGCGCGGGCTGCCGGCGATGCGTTGCAGTCCCAGCAGGCACACGGTCTCGATGCGGCGTTCGCGCAGCGGGTCGGGCTCGGTGCGGGTGCAGGGCTCCTGGTCGGTGGGGTCGTCGATCGGCTCGACGGCGCTGCGGAGCGTGACGAGGAAGAGGCCGTCGCGCAGCGGTGCGTCCTGGTCGCGCTCGGCCTGCGCGGCGAGGTCGGTCCAGGCCTGGTCGAGTGGGTAGAAGAGGCGGATGAGTTGCCCGGCGGCTCCGACCGCGAGGCCTGGCTGCACGCGTACGCGGGTGTCGGCGCCGCTGCCAAGGAAGGCGCAGGGTAGGCCTTCGACGATGCCCGGTTCGAGGCTCGCGAGCAGCGGCGCGATGCGGTCGTCGACATAGGCCTGCAGGCGCTCGAACTCGCGTTCGCCCAGCGCGCGGCCGGGGAAGAGGTTGAGCCGGCGCGGATCGTCGGCGCGTTTTTCCGGGTCGTGCAGGCGGATCTCGACCGGCACGCGCGGCAGCAGCGTCAGCGCCGGGCGCCGCGCGAGGGCGGCGAGCAGGCTGGGGGAGAGGAAGGATGGGGTGGCCATGATTGCTCAACGCCTCCTATTGATTCCAGTAGCGGCAATCGGATTCGTCCGCTCGTTCCGAACTCCCACCCCCGTTCGCCCTGAGCTTGTCGAAGGGCGGTGGCGGGGCTTCGACAAGCTCAGCCCGAACGGTATGCGGCATCTCCATGGCAGTCACCCGACGACCCGCTTCCACAGTTCAAGCTGCGTGCCGGTGAGGCCGAAGTTGGGCCCCTCCTCGAGGAAGAACTTCGCCATGTCGAGGTCGCCGGCGGCGTCGAGGAAGCGGTCGCGCAGCTTCTCGAACACGCCGAGGTCGAAGCGCGCGAGCGCGGGCATCGTGGGCCACAGCGCGGGATCCAGGCGGCGGTCGGCCAGCCCGACGATCTGCACCGCGGCGATGCGTGCGCGGTCGTTGCCGCCGATCATCGTGTCGGCGGTGGTGGCGGCCTTGATGCCGGAGTCGCCGGCGCCGCGCGCGCGGGCGAGGAGCGCCAGTGTCAGTTCGGTGGCGAGGTTGCTGGTCTGCGCCGCTTCGAGTTTGAGCTGCTCGATCGTCGCGTTGGCGTTGGCGAGCTGTGTTTCGAGCGTGGCGATGCGGGCGCGCAGGGTCGCGATTTCGTTGTTCGCCGCGGCGAGCGCGTTCTGCAACTCGGCGATACGGGTGTTCGCGGCGGCTTCGCGCGCGAGGCTGGCGTCGAGCTTGGCGCGCACGTCGGCGAGTTCGGCGCGGGTGGTTTCCAGCGCGGTGCGGGTCGCATCGAGCTCGGCCTTGAGCTTGGCGATCTCGTCGCGCGCGGCCAGCAGGTCGGCGTCGGTGCCGCCGGCCGCTTCGAGCTTGGCGAGGGCGTCCTTGAGTTGGGCTTCGAGTTCGGCGATGCGCAGCTTCGCGGCGTCGAGCTGGGCGGCGAGGGCCGCACGTTCCTGCTCCAGCGTGGCGGATTTCGCGCGCTCGGCTTCCAGCGCCGCGGCGAGTTCCTCGATGCGCTGCTTGAGGGTCTCGTCGATCGGTGCACTGGTGGTCTTCAGGCGTTCGATCTCGGCGCGCGCGGCGTCCAGTTCGGCTTTCAGCGCGTCGATGCGGTCGCTGGCGGCTTCGAGCGCGTTGGCGAGGACCGCGGCGTTGCGGTCGTCGGATTTGAGGGCCTCGATCTCCTTCTGCGCGGCCGCGAGGGCGAGCCTGAGCCGTTCGATTTCGGCCAGCGTGTCGGCGGGCGTGCCGCCCCCGGCGGCGGCGAGGGCCTTTTCGAGTTCGGCGATGCGCACCTTGAGACGCGCGATCTCGGCTTCGAGCGCGGCGCGCGCCTCCTCGGCGGCGTCGACGTCCTCCAGCGCGGCGTCGAGCTGCTCCTCCAGCGCTGCGGCATCGGGCGGCAGCGCGGAGCCGGGCGGCGGCAGCGTCATGCCGAGCGCCAGCACGACGGCACTGACCGCGGTCTCGGCGGTGCGCGGCGGGCGGCGCACGAACATCAGCTCGGACGGATTCAGCTCCGCCCAGATCGCGCGCCACACGTCGGCATCGGTGTCGACGCGGTGGATCGGGGCCTGCGGCAGGATGCGCAGAGCGAGGCGGTCGAGGCGCGCGAGGCGCCCGAGCGCGCGCGGCACGACCTCGGCCGGCGCTTCGAGCTGGCGGGCGCGCAGCGCGAAGGCGGTGTCGCTCATCGGCACCAGCACCATGATGTCGCAGTCGGCGTCGCGTTCGAGGTCGATCGGCGCGAGGTGGGCGGAGTCGGCGAGCACCGCGGCGAGCTCGGCGCGGCGCACCGGCGCGATGCTGACCTCGTAGTCCTTGGGGAAGAATTGCTGGCGGCCGCCGACCGGGTCGATGCAATCCTGCGGGATCGGCCCCCAGGGCGGCAGCACGCGGAAGTACTGGCTCGCGGCGAAGGCACCGCGCAGGCCCGCGCTCTGGCGGCTCGCGAGCACCGCCTGCATGAGTTCGAGGTAGTGCGTCGCAAGATCCTGCTGGATCGCGTTGGGGGTGTTCAGCGCGCGCTGCGGGCGGCGCAGCAGCCCCCGGTCGAGCCACAGGATGCGGCCGCGCTCGACGGCGATGAGGCCCAGCGGCACGGCGTCGTCGGAGGGCAGCGCGAGGCGCTCGCCGCCGGACAGCAGCTCGCGCGCGAGGGTCGCGCGCACGGCGATCTCGTCCTGGCGCGGCAGCGGCAGGGGCAGCGGCATCAGGCGCAGCTCGACGCCTTCGGCCCAAGCGGCGACGTGCGGGCGGCGCGGTGCGGCGAGGTCCTTGGGGAAGGCTTCGGCGACGCCGTCGACGACCTCGGCGTGGGTCAGCGCCAGCGCGTAGAGGCCGCGCGCGTAGCTGCGGAAGCGGCCGTCGTTGAGCGTCGCGATCAGGCCGCTGTTGAGGAGGTCTATCGTCAGCGGCTGGTTGTTGAGTTGCAGCACGCGACCCGAGGGGGCGATGGCGATGCCGGGCTCCACCTGCAGGACGTGGCCGGAACGCAGGCTCAGTTCCAGTCCGCGCACGATGCCGGCGCCGAACACCTGGCCGAGTTCGAGCAGGCGTTCGTCGAGGTAGATCTGGTCGCGGTTGAGGTCGGAGGCCTTCAGCAGCTGGCCGTCGAAGTAATTGGTGCGCGACAGCAGCGGGTCGATGCTGGAGATGCGCTCGCCGGCCGCGTTGGTGGTGCCGATCCGGAGCGGAGTGAAGCGGATGTTGGCCATGGCGGTTCCCTTTTAAGCGCGGATCAGCCGGGCGAGCGCGGCGGCGTTGAAGAGGAAGGGGCGCACGAGGTTGTCGACCTCGATGCGGCGCGGATTGACGATCAGGTCCGGCTCGGGCGCGGGCGGCGTGAGGCGGATCGCGATGCGCGCGAGCAGCGTGCGGGCGAGCACCGCGGGGTCGGTGAGGAAGGCCTGGCGCGCGACCAGCGCCTGGTTGTCGTCGCCGAGCGAATGCAGCAGGCGCGCGCCGAGTTCGAGCTGGGTGCGCGCGGCGCCGGCGGCGGCCTCGACCTGCGCGCGCTCGCGCTCGCCGAGGTTCGCTTCGATCTCGTCATAAGGCTTGATGCGGCTGTGCGCGGCGAAGAGGTGTTCCTCGGTGGGCGCGTCGTCGGGGCGCTCGGCGACGAGTTCGAACAGCACGCAGTCGGCGACGCGGCTGGGTTGCACCGGGTCGGTGCCGGCATTGACCTCGGTCGCGAGCACCGGCTGCAGGCCGCTCGCGCAGTCCTGGTAGCGCATCGTGACCTTCAGCCACAGCAGGTTGTCGGCCGCGGCGTAGCCGTCGCGGATCAGCGCGCCCCACAGGTCATCGTCCTCGTGCTGGGCGGTGAGCCAGGCGCCGAGATCGACGCAGTAGGGCTCGGGCACGCCGATCTCGCGCCCGAGGCCGTCGACGCCGACGCCGGGGCTCACGACGAGGCGCACGCGCACCGGGTCGGTGTCGTTGCCCGGATCCTCGGCGCGGATGCTCACGCGCAGGCCGGCGACCGTGCCGGCGCCGTGCAGCCAGTAGCCGTGGCGCGTCGCGCGGCGCCGGTGGTAGTCCTGCTCGGCGCGCGTCGCCTCCAGCCCGAGCAGCATGCCGGGCTCGTAGCTCACGCGCTTTAGCGCCTCCTCGAAGCGGCCGTCGCCGGCAAGGCTCGCGTCGCAGTTGTCGTCGGGCTGGCTCATGCCCTTTCTCCTTCGCTATTACTCAGCGGGTAATGAGGTGATGTAGGTCGAGAGCAGCACGGACGCTCCCTCCCCTTCAAGGGGAGGGCTGGGGTGGGGATGGGTTGCGCTGTCGGGACCGAAACCCATCCCCCTCCTAACCTCCCCCTTGAAGGGGGAGGAACCACAGCGTGCCGCGGCAGACTTCGCGCCGTCGATCGCCGCGTACTGAAAGGAACATCGTTTATTTGCCCTGACCCACTTGACCGTTGCCAGTGGGATTGGGCTTCGACAGGCTCAGCCCGAACGGTTTTGAGCTGCCCGGTCATCGCCTTGCCTCGCTCGCGGTCGCGTCGATCGCCACGGCCCGCTCCGGATCGAGGGCGACCGGGTTATGCAGCAGATCGCCGCGGCCGAGGCGGGTGCGGTCGAGCACCACGGGTCGGGGCGGCGGCTGGGTTTCAAGCCAGGTGTCGATGCCCAGCAGCGGCGACAGGCCCAGCACGAAGGGATGCTCGCTCCTGCGGATCGCCCATTGCACGGTGGCCGGCACGAGTGCGGGGAGCGCGTCGCGCACGACCGCTTCGAGGCGCTTCGCCGGGCCGTGCAGGATCACCGTCATGCGCCGCGAGGCCTCGTCGAAGAAGCGCGCGACGACTTCCGCCTCTCCCTTGCGCTCGGCCACTTCCGGCGCGAACAGCGCGAGGAATTCGCGCGCCTGGTCGTCCGAGAGGATCAGGCTGTCGCCGACGATGCTGTTGCCGGAAAGCCCCGTGCCGAGCGTCAGCGGGTGGTCGCGGTCGTCCATGTCGATGCCGAGGATGGTCGCCATGGTGCGGCGCAGGCGGAAATGCTCGACCGGGATCACCGCGCCGCGCGCGACCGCGCCGTCGGTGAGGATGTCGAGCGCGAGCAGCAGCCCGCGGTAGCTGCCGTGCGTCTGCTGCATCGTGCCCTGCGCGGCGAGCCAGCGGCGGCGGCGCGCGTCGGGCCAGTGGCGCGGCAGCGTCGTGCCGAGCAGACCGGCGAGCCAGGGCAGGCGCTCGCCAGGCGTCGCGGCGGGGTCGAGCAGGATTTCGCTCGCCGCGATGCGGTCTTCGAGCGGCGTGAGCAGCCCCTCGAAGCTCGCCAACAGGCGTTCGCGGAAGTCGGCGCCGTTGGCGGCGATCGGGTCGGCGTCCTCGAGCGGCAGCGGGCGTTCCTGCTGCTGGAAGTGGTCGGGCAGGTAGTGGGTCTGCCACGAGAAGCGCGGGTAGTAGACGCGTAGCGCGAAGATCGCCGGGCTGTGGCGGCCGTCGCCGTGCAGTGTGATGCGCAGGCGCAGATACCGGCCGCGCACCTCGCGCACCGCGCCGTTGCTGCGCTGGAGCAGAAGTTCGTACAGGCCGGCGTGGCCCGCGTGGTCCTCGCCCTGCGGGGCGCGGCCGGGCGCGAAGGGGAGTTCCGAGGCGTGCGGCGTGTGCATGGCCTGCGGCTGGGCGATCCATTCGTCCGGCAGGTGCTCGCGGTCGTCGCCCGCCTGCACGGCGAAGTCGATGCGGCAGCCGGGCGGGACGCAGGCGTCGAAGCACAGGCGGTCCCACAGCGTGTCGGGCATCGCCGAGTCGAGGATCTCGGTCAGCGTGACCGTGCCGCGCGGCGCGAAGTGCGCCTGGGCGAGGCGGTAGAGGCGGATCGGGCCGTCCTGCGTGAGCGTGCGCACGGCGCCGTCGCGGTGGCGCACGAATCGCACTGCGGCGGGCAGCGGGGCCTCGGAGCGGCGCGGCCAGCGTTCGGCGAGGAGTTCGGCGGTGGCGGCGTCCTCATCGTCCTGCAGGGCGAACAGCGGGGAGTCGCGGCGTTTGCCGCGCTCGGCGCCTTCCTCGAAGGGCAGGAGCAGCAGGAAGCGTCCGTCGCCGATCGCGGCGAGGTCGGTCGCCAGCGGAAGGTTGTCCGGCAGGCGATGGATGCGGAAGTCCTCCGTCGGGCCGGCGGCGAGCGCGCGCGTGAAGACCTGCATGCGCGGCGCGTCGGCGGTGCTGTCGGCGGTTTCGCTCAGCACGTAGAGGCGCTCGTCGTCGGCGGCGAGGCCCAGCAGGCCGCCGTGCGCGGGCAGGTCGACGTCCCACAGCAGGCGCAGCGGATCGGGGTTGGCCTGCAGCGGTTCGAAGCGCTCGGGGCGGCCGACGTAGGGCTGGGGCAGCGGCGTGCCGCCGGCCAGTCCCAGCCGCGTCTCGCCGAGCAGCCAGATGCGGTCGGCGCCGGTGGTCGCCTCCACGCACGCGCGGCGCGGCGCGAAGGGCAGGGTGCAGCGCGTCTGCCAGCGGCGGCGCAGATGCACCGCGGTGAGGCCGTTCGCCGTGCCGCCGTCGCTCCACGGCAGCGCAACGAGGCCGCTGCCGCCGAAGGCAAGGTCGGTGAAGCGGCCGGCGGGGGTATCCACCGGGTCGAGCACCAGCGCTTCGAGGTCGGGCGCGCCGGTCTCGGCGTCGTCGAGGGCGGCGAGCACGGGCTGCCAGTCCGCCGGGGCGCTCGCCGGCCAGCGCAGCGCACATTCGAAGCGCAGGCCGTCGGCGGACAGCCGCCCGAGCTGGCCGTGGTCGTCGAGGATCAGGGGCATCGCCGCAGCGAGCAGCTCGCGTGCGCGCGCCGGTGGCATCTGCGGCAGGCGCGGCGCGTCCTGGCGCGTCAGCGTGAAGGCGCGCTGCTCGACGTCCCAGCTGCACTGGCGGCTTGCGTTGCGGAAATCCGCGGCGCCGTCGAGGAGCAGGAAGCGGGTGCCGTTGCTGTTCATGTCAGCACAGATCCGGAATCACAGGGACAGGGACTGCCCTCGGGCCGTCCTCGGGCGGCCTGCCGGGGCCGAAGCCGCGCGGCGGGGCGGGGCGGTCTTCGCCCGGGCGGATCGCGACGGCCATCAGCTCCGGCAACTGGAAGTCCAGCAGCGGCAGCGCCTGCGCGCCGGTGAGTTCCAGCCACACCGGCGGGTTCTGCTGCTGGTCCTGGTAGAAGAGGCGCAAGGCGTTAACCGCCTCGACGCCCTCGACGCGTCCGGCCTGGGTGCGCAGTTCGTTGATCTCGACCGCCTTGCCGCGCGGCCAGCCTCCGGCGCGCGGGCCGCCCGGCGGCAGTGCCCACAGGTAGCGCAGCAGCGCGCGCTCGACCTCGGCATGCACCTGCTGCTCGGTCGCGGGATCGACGACTTCGAGCGACACCGCGACGGCGACCGGCACGAACTGCGGCGACAGCACGTAGAGCTCGGTACCGAGCATGCAGCGCGCCGCGAGGTAGTCATGCACGTCGGCGAGCAGGCCCGCGTTCGGGCGCGGCGCGGCGGCCATCGCCTGCGGCGCAGGCGGCATCACGAACACGCTGACCACGCCGGGGACGTTGCGGCGCACGGCGGTGAGGCTGGCGCCGGGGAAGAAGCCGGCGACGGCTTCGGCGCGGGCGACGGGATTGATCGGGTTGTCGCGCGCGATCACGCCGAAGTCCTCGGCGGTGACGGCGCGGTCGCGATGGCTGAGGAAGGCCGGTATGCGGCGCTCGGCCTCGTCAAGCGTTTCGGCGTCAACCCCGCCGCGGGTCGGCCATTCGTGGCGCAGTGCGAGGCGGGCGCCGTTGCCGTGGATCTCCTTGATGCTCTCGGGCGGCAGGTTGCCCTGGCTGCCTCCGCCATGGCGGTAGAAGGCCGCGCGGATGCGGGCGTTGGCGGGCGGACGCTTGCCGCGGATGCCGTCGCCGAAGCGCACGCTGCCGTCGGCCGCATCGACGACGAAGACGGTGTCGTCCGGCCCGCTGCCGGCGAAGTGTGCGACTCGTGTCCAGGGACGGAAGGCGTGCAGGTGCTCGACCTCGACCTGCACGCTGGCGAGTTCGACGTCGGCGTGCGGCAGTTCGAAGCGCTGGTCCGGGCGGCCGGTGCCGGCGCCCAGCACGATGTCGCGCGCGATGCCCTGGCCGATCACGTCGACGGCATTCACGCCGAGGTAGCCGAGCGCGAGGTTCGGCTCGTCGGCGCAGGACACGCGCAGCCAGAAGAGGAGCTGACCGGGGCGCAGGTCGGCGGGGGCTTCGGGCGGGGTGTCGCCGAGGCCGGCGAACTGCGGGTCGAGGGCGGCGGTGGCGCGCAGCAGGTCGGCGTTGCGTGGCAGGCGCAGGCGCGCGACGCCGGTCCTGCGCCCGCCGGCCGAGCTGTCGGCGACGACTTCGAGGGGCAGGTACTGCACGTTCTGCGGCGCGTTGTCGGGGTCGGGCCACCACGCGAGTTCCCACGCCAGCTTGCGCGGGCGCAGCCCGGTCGCGAGCAGTCCCTCGAGTTCGGTGAGCGGGGCGAGGCCCACGTTCAGGATGATGCCCGCGAGTTCGCGCCGCACCAGTTCCGCCTGCGCGACGAAGGCGGGCTTGGCGAGGCAGATGCCGAGGTGGAAGGCGCCGTCGCGCGTGCCCGCGGTGGTGAGCGCGTCGTGGCCGGGCACCAGCGTCACCGGGCGGAAGGCGGCCGGTTCGACGCCGTACTGCGCGCGCAGCTGATCCAGGCTGATGCCTTCGGCGGCGAGCGCGGCCTCGTCGAGCGTGCGTTTCACGACGACGCGCAGCGCGAGCGGCGTTGGCTGCACTTCGCCGACCGTCGAGAAGCTCGTCGTGCCGGCCTTGAGCGCCGATTCGGTGGCGATCAGCGGCGGCAGCGAACGGCCGGAGGCGTCGATGCTGACGATGCCGGTCGCCGGCCGCGCGGGGCGCAGCGGAATCTGCAGCAGGTTCAGGAAGGCGCGGCGCTGGCGCTCGGGGATCTGGTTCGCGCGGTAGATGACGGTCTCGGTGAGCCACGCGAAGAGGTCCACCAGCGCATGCACCGGATCGCCCGGTGCGAGCGGCGCCATCTCCGGCACGTGGCGCGCGAGGCGGGCCTGCAGCTCGGTGACCAGCTCGTCGAAGCGTCGGTCGTCGAGGTCGGGGACCGGGAATTGACCAAAAAGTGAAGTGGGAAGCGCCATGGGTTCGGTTCCCTCGTTACATGGGGCGGGAAGGCCGGGTGTCGGTGGGAGCGGCTTCAGCCGCGAATGGACGCCGATTCGCGGCTGAAGCCGCTCCCACTGTCATCCTTCCTGCGGGTTGCGATGTCTTCATGCGCTTCACCCCAGATCCAGCGCCAGTTCGAGCGTCTCGCGACGGCCGTCGGCGAGCAGGCGGTAGCGCACTTCGAGATTCACGTGCGACAGGCGTTCGCGGTCGGGCACCGCGCGCACCTCCTCGATCGTCACGCGCGGTTCCCAGCGCGTCAGCGCACGCAGTGCGGCATCGGCGATCAGCGCGCGGGTGGTCTCGTTGTTCGGGTGGTGGATGAAGTTGCGGATGCCGGCGCCGAACTCGGGGCGCATCAGGCGCTCGCCGGGGCGCGTGAGCAGGATGTTGAGCATCACCTCGCGCACGCTCGCATTGCCGCGCCGCCATTCCGGGGTGCCATCGTCGGCGAGGCCGGCGAGCAGCGGAAAACTCGTGAGCAGGGATTCGGGAGTCGGCATCGTCATTGACCCTTATTTGCCTTTCAGCGCCTTCAGGCACAGCCGCGGCAGCGCGAGGAAGGCCCACGGCAGCCAGCCGAGGAAGAGGTTGAGCAGGTTGATCACGACCATCAGCATCAGCATCGCGCACAGCGTGATCGCGGGCAGGCTGAAGCTGAAGCTCCAGCACGCGCCGGAGCGGTTGCCCGGGCCGTCGCCCTTCATGTCGATGCCGGGGCTGATCTTGCGCAGCACGTCGGCGAGCGACTTCGGCGCCAGCATCGCGACGCCGCGCGGCAGCCCGCGCTTGAAGTCGTCGAGCGAGGGCAGCACGACGGTGGTCGGGCGCTGCGCGTCGGGGTCGAAGGGTGAGGCGACGCGGAACACGCGGCTCGCCGGGCCCCACGCGACGCGCTCGCAGCCGCAGTCGTCCAGCCAGCGCACGAAGGGGAGGGCGACGAAGCGGTCGCCGTCGGTCTGGCCGTAGCGCGGCAGCGGCAGGCCGTCGTCGAAGCGCACCTGCGCGCGTGCCGTGCGCAGCGCGACGAGGCTGCGCAGGTCGGCCGCTTGCTGCTCCGAGATCAGGAGGCGATCGTCGCGCGTGCCGCCGAAGCCGTCGGGCAGCGCGACGCTGCCGGCAACCGCCTCGCGGCGCACGATGCGTGCGAAGAGTTCGACCAGTGCCGGCGCGCTGCGGTCGAGCCAGGCCAGCACGGTCTCGCCGGATACCTGCACGGGCTGCGGCAGGATGTTGTCCCCGAAGACTCGCCACTCGATGCGGTGGAAGCGCAGCTGGCCGAGCAGGGTGCGCAGGCCGGCGTTGTCGCCGTCGGCCGCATCGTCGGTGCGGAACTGCGCGACGAGCGTCTGCAGCAGCTCGATGAAGCCGACGGTTCCGACGCCGTTGTCCATCACCAGCCCGTCATTGTTGTCCCACGCCTTCGCGCCGCGGCTGCCGAGCGGCCAGGGGTGCTCCAGGCCGAAGTCCGGCACCTCGGTGCCATTCGCCTGCGGTAACGGCGCGTCGGCGCTCTCGCGCGCGGAGCCGCCGAGCGGCAGGTAGCCCCACAGCAGCGTGTGGCTGCGTTCGATGCCGCGTGCGTCGCGGCGGCGCACGAGCAGCGGGTGCAGCGGCACGACCTCCTCGCCGGAATAGGGCGGCTCGGGGAAGCGCGGCGGCAAGAGGCCGCGCGCGGTGAGACGGCGCACGTCGTCGGGGTCGTGATCGGGGATCTCGCCGCTGCGCCAGCCCACCGGTTGGCCGTCCGCGATCATCCAGCGCTGCGGCGTGCCGTCGGCGGGCACGCGGCGCACCACCATGCCGGCGCCGAGGATCTTCTTCGGGTCGAAGGCCGGCGCGCCCGGCACGGCGCAGTTCACCTCGGCGCAGGCGAGGTAGAAGCTGCGGTGCATCGGCAGGCGCAGCGTCGGTTCGTCCTTGAAACGGCCGAAGCGGTCCTCGCGGAACCAGGGCTGCGCGGCGGTGCCATTGAGCCGGCCGGCCTGCGCGTCGTTGAGGAAACGTGCGACGAAGTCCTCGTCGAGGTAGCGGTGCAGCGTCAGGCCGTCGCCGTCGTTGGCGAAGAAGGGCGCGACGAGGCGCGGTTGGTGCGCGCCGGCGAGCCCGGCGGGCTTCGGCGCGCGCATCGGCCGCTCGGCGAGGAGGGCAGCGTCGAGGGTACGTGTCACGCTCACCATATGTTCCCCGCCCCCGGCGTGTAGCTCGACGAGATCACCGCGTTGCTGATCAGCGTGTCGCACTGCACGACGCCTGAAAACTTGCTCATGCCGGCATCGACCTTGACCATCCCGGCGGACACCGTCACCTGCGCGGCCTCGATCTTCACGATGCCCGAACCGGTGACCTTGATGTTGCCGGGCGACATCTCGACCTTCTCGCCGCCCTGCTCAATGGTGACCTTGCCGCCGCCCTGGTCGGTGATCGTGAGGTGGTTGCCGGCGGGCGTCTCGATCTTCACCTTCGGCTCCTGGTCGTCGAGCAGCACCTTGATGCCGGCCGGGCTCTGCACGAAGTAGCGTTCCTCGACCGGGCGCGCGTCGTCGGGCTGGCTGCTGCCGCCGCTCCACACCGCGCCGAGCACGATCGGCAGGTCCGGGCTGATGAAGGCGACGACGACCTGCTCGTCCAGGCGCGGCAGCAGGCTCACGCCGTAGCCGCTGCCCGCGCTCGGCACCATCACCGCGGCCCACATCTCCAGCCCGGTCGCCGGCAGGCGCAGCTTCACGCGGCCGCGGTTGTCCGGGTCGGCGTTGTCGAGCACGACGCCGAGGTGCAGGTCCTGCAGGGGGCCGGGGCTGTGGCGCGACATCGTCAGGGATTCCAGTCCGGCCGCTCGACGCGCAGCCGCGTCGCGAGCCCCTGCGCGTTGTCGAAGTGGTGCCAGCACTCGGCGATGCGGTAGCGCCCGGCGAACCGCGGTGACACGCCGGCGAGCTCCACCTCGCGCCCGACGCCCAGCTCCGGCGTGCCGGTGCATACGATCTCGCCGTGCAGGAAGCGCTGCGCGTCGCGGCGGAAGGCGCCCTGCGCGAGCGAGTCGGCCTCGGCCTGGGTGCGCGCGAAGGGATGCGGGCGCGGCGAGCGGCCGTCCCAGCCGAGTTCCTCGAGCGTTGCCGCCGCGGTGCGGCCGGCCGGCGCCGGCGACAGCGCCGCATTGCGACCGCTCGCGGCCGAGTCCGCGGCGAGGTTGTAGCCGTCGGCCAGCACCTCGCGCGGCTGGCGGTTGAGGTCCGCGATGATGCGCACGCGCTGCGCATTGGTGCCGGCATCGATGCGCACCGGGTTCGCGTCGGCCTCCTCGGGCCGCGCGCGCAGCCGCCCGCCCTGCATGCGCAGCGGGATGTCGTGCGGCGCGAGCACGCGCAGCAGGAAGGCGAGGTGGCTCTCGTTGTGCTGCAGCCAGTCCGCGCTGCCGGCTTCGACGCTGACGTCGGCCTGCAGCCCGGCATCGCTGGCGATCTCGCGCACGACGTCGGCCAGGCCCTTGTTCTCGAACACCCGGCTCGCGCGGCTGCGGGCGAGCTTGTGCAGCGGATCCTCGGCGAGGATCACGAGCTGCGGTGCGCCATCGCCGTAGCGCTCCTCGAAGGCGGTGATGTCGCCGGAGAACACCGCGCTCTCCGCCGTCTCGCCGAGCAGGAATTCGATGCGGCTGCCCAGACGCAGGTCGAGGAAGGGATAGCCCGGCTCGCCACCACTGGCCGGCCCCCAGTTGATCACCCGCAGCTCCGCGCTCGCCATGCCGCTCGCCGGCAGATGCACCGACAGCGCGGCCGCCGCCTCGCCCAGCGCGGGGCGGTCGCTGCCCTCCACGCGCACGCGCGGCCGGGCGCTTACGATGGCCGGATTAGTCGATGGCAAGGCGCGCCTCCCGCTCGCGGGTCACGGTCAGTAGGTCGAGCAGCGTCTCGCCCGGCCGGCCCTCGGGCGGGCGCGGCTCGGCGCCGGCGGTCTGCGCCGGGTTGGGTTCGGGCTGCACTTCGGCGACGAGTTCGTCGATGATCACGGGCATCAGCGGCCTCCGGTCGGGATCAGCAGGGTGCCCAGCGCGGTGAAGCGCGGGTTGTCGAGGCCGTTCAGGCCGGCGATGCCGCGCCAGTCGCGCGGGTTCTGGCCCGCGGCCTGGGCCGCGCTGGCAGCGTTCTGGCCCTCGCCGCCGGGCGCGAAGGCGGGCATCGGGCGTTCGGCGGCCTGCACCGAGGGGTCGAGCGCGAACTGGTAGCGGTCCTCCTTGAAGGTCAGCGCGAGGGTCGCGCGCAGCGGGATGCCCTCGGGGGCGAAGAAGTCGAGCGTCTCCGAGTAGCTCGACAGCATCCCGGTGAACTGGAAGCTGCCCCACTGGAAACGGCAGCGCTTGGGCGCCTTGGGCTTCTTCGACTCGGCGTCCTGCGGCTTCATGAAGGCTTCCGCGATGCGCTTCGTCAGCGTGCGCACGTCGGTGTTGGCACTGAGCGTCTCGCGGTCCTCGCGGCTGTCCGAGCCGAGCTTGGCGGCGATGCTGGTGTCGAACACCAGCTCCACCGCGAGCGTCGATTCGCTCTTGTCGATGAACTGCGCCGCCGCGCCGCTGCCTCCGCTGCCGCCCTTGTTGTCGGCCTTCAGCGTGTTGGCGAGCGTCACGCGCAGGGTGGCCGGGTTGAACTGCACGTCGATGTGCTTCGACTCGTCGGTCTCGACCTGATCCCCGTTCATCGGGATCAGCTTGGCACGGGCGATCTGAAGGGCGGGCATGGTTGTCGTCCTCAGAGCCCTTGAATAAACCTACTGCGCGCACCGATTGCGGCGTTACTCACTCGCTCACTCCTCGCCTATCTGTTCGATATGTCTCGTCGTTCGCTCAATCGCGCCTTGCACTCGGCGCCGCTCGCTACGGTTTCTTCAAGGGCTCGAGCCGCGTTCCAGTTCCAGCCCTTCATGCACCAGCTGCAACTCCTCGATCGCGACCTGACTGGCGGTCGAGGAGAGGTCCGGCCCCTTGAACTTGGTCGGCAGCGCGTTCGTGATGCGCCAGCGCAGCAGTGGCTTGTCCGGATCCTCCGGGTGGAAGACGTCGATCGTTCCGCTCACGCGCAGCGCATAGTTCGATTGGCGCGTGCTCATGTCGAACCACTGCCACAGGTCCGCAAGCTCGGTGATGCCGCGCTTGAGGATGACCGGCGCGAAGGTCGTCGGCCCCGAAAGCTGCACCTCGCCCCAGTTGCGCCCGCCTTCCTTCAGCGCCTTGGGCGCCATCGTCGCCTCCAGCCCCGACACCTCGCTGAAGGCGCCGCGGCACAGCAGGTTGCCGCCCGCGCCGTCGTACAGCGCGACGCGGAAGCGGAAGGGGATGAACTCGCGTGGCGCGTCAGCCATCGACGGCCTCGATGCGGGTGTCCGTCACGGCGGCGTGGCGGTCGTGCAGGAAGGTCAGGCGCAGCCGGTCGATCGGGTAGGCCGGCGCGATCTCGATCTCGAACGCGATCGTCGACTCGGCCGACGGAATCGCGCGGATGCGGTAGGCGCTCTCGGGCCGCGCACCGCGCAGTGCCCCCGCCTCGTGCAGGCGTTCGAAGAAGGCGCGCAGCGCGAGCTCCGGGCGCGGATCGCGCGGATCGGTGTCGAACAGCAGCTGCTCGCCCAGCGCCTGCAGTCCGCGCCGCAGCCAGCCCATGAAGCGCATCACCTCCGCCGAACGCCAGTGCTCCTGCGCGCGCTGCGCGGCCGTCATGCGGCGCAGGTCCGCGGCCGGCAGGCAGGGGGCGCACAGCGCCTCGTCATCCACCTGCAGCTTGCCTGCGCGGGTGAGCAGCACCGTCACGCCGGGCGCCTCGCGCAGCGCGGTGGCCTGCTGCTGCGTCACCGGCGGCCACGGCAGCGCCGTGCCGGGCAGCGGGCGACCGGCGATCGAGCGCCATACGCCGTGGCGTTGCGACACGCGCGCCTGCATGCCGGCGACCAGCCCGCAGGGCGAGGCGAGCGGATTCTCCTCGCTGCGCAGGTAGGGCCACAGGAGCTGCAGGTGGCGCAGCTTCTCGGCGAGTTCGACATGCGGCGAGACGGCAGCGCCGCCGCCGGCTTCGCTGCCGATCTCGCCCGCGATGCGCGCAAGGTGCTCGAGGAAGTCGCGCGCCGGCGCGGGCAGCTCGTCCTTCGGGCGCTGGTCCAGCGGCAGCGTCAGCAGGCACTGGATGTCCGGGCGCAGGCGCGCCAGCGTGCGGATGATCGGCGGCACGATGTCGATCGGGTCGAGGGCTGTTTCCGCGCCGAGCAACTCCTCCGAACGGCGGCGCTCGCGATGGGTGTCGTCGATCTCGGTGCCGCAGGGCAGGAACACCGCTTCGGGGTTGCCGAGGCGCACGCGCGGGATGTCGGGCAGCGCGCGCGGCACCAGCAGGCGTTCGAGGTCGGGGAGCGCCAGGATGCCGGCGCGCTCGATCAGCAGGGCACGCTCGAAGGCGCCCAGCTCCGAGGGTTCGATCAGGCTCGCGTTCGGCTGCGGCAGGAAGGCGCGCACGCCCTCGGACTCGGGCACGCGGATGATCCACAGCGTGCGCGTGTCGCCGAAGCCGCGGTCCTCGCCGGCGAAGAAGTCCTGCACCGCCGCCGGCAGCCAGGCCGCGCGGCCGGCCAGCGCGCTGCGGTAGGCGCCGTCGGTGTCGAAGGCCTGCGGGAACAGCGCCTGGAAGTAGCCCAACGAGCGGATCGGGATCGGTAGCCGGTACAGCGCGAACAGCGCGCCGTCGCCGGGTTCGGCCTCGATCGCGCCATCGTCCAGCGCGCGCAGGCGCTCGACCTCGGCCGTGAAGCCCAGCGCCGCGATCTCCGCGAGCACCGCGAGGTCGCGCGCGAGCCGCTTCCATTCGGCGCTGCCGTCGAAGGACGGGCAATGGCCGATCATCACGACCTCGACCGGCGCGAGCCGCCGCGAAGCGGGGCGCGCGTCCAGTTCGATGCGCTTGTCGGCGAGCAGCACGGCCTTACTCCTGCTCGATCGTCTCGACGGAGAGCACCAGCTCTTCGATCGCGACGTCGCCGCCACCCTTCGCGGTGAGCGTCGGCCCGGTCCACTTGATCGGCATCGCGCCGCGCAGCTTCCAGCTCACGACGGTGTCGGCGCGGTCCTCGGACTGCAGCTTCACGACGATGTCGCGCTTGGCCTCCGAGATCTTGCCGGTGCGCCCCTTCTCCAGCCACTCGTAGAGGTTCTGCGCACCGATCACGCCGCGCTTGAGCGTGACGTCGCCCGCCTTGTGGATGCCCGGCACCTTGCGCACGTAGTTCACGCGGTCGTTGCCGGCGCGGTACTCGGCGACCGTGACTTCGGCGTTGAGCCCCGACACCTCGGAGAAGCCCGCCTGCACCTCGCTGCCCTGGCCGGGTTCGAGGTCGACCAGGAAGTTGAACGCGGAATACGGGGTTTCACGAAAAACGGCCATGACTGTCTCTCCTCAAGACTCAGGCGTCGGCCGTCTTCTGGCCGATGCGGAAGATCACGAACTCGGCAGGCTTGAGCGCCGCCACGCCCACCAGGCACACCATGCGACCGTTGTCGATGTCGTTCTGCGTCATCGTCGAGCGGTCGCAGCGCACGAAGTAGGCCTCCTTCGGCGTGCCGCCCAGCAGGCGCCCGTTGCGCCACTCGGAGAACAGGAAGTCCTCGACGCTCGAGCGGATGTTGGCCCACAGCGCCTCGCCGTTCGGCTCGAACACCGCCCACTGCGTCGATTTCTCGATCGAACGCTCGAGGTACAGGAAGTAGCGCCGCACGTTCACGTACTTCCACTCGGGGTCGCTCGAGAGCGTCCGCCCGCCCCATACGCGATGGCCGCGGCCGGCGAAGGAGCGCAGGCAGTTGATGCCGTTGGGGTTGAGCAGCTCCTGCTGGAAGGCGTTGATCTGCTGTTCGAAGCGCAGCGCCCCCATCACGATCTCGTTGGCCGGCGCCTTGTGCACGCCGCGATCGACATCGGTGCGCGCATACACGCCGGCGATGAAGCCCGCCGGCGGCACGGTGATGTCGCGCCGGGAGCCGGTCGGGTCGGGGATCACCACCCACGGGTGGTAGAGCGCGAGGCGCGAATCGTCGAAGTTGCCGGCGAAGGCCCGCACCTCGCTGATGCTCTGCCCCGAGCGCGCATCGACGACGCCGACGCGGTAACGCATGCGGCGGCAGTGCTTCTGCACCTCCATCACCACCGCCTTGTGCCGGTCCTCGTCGGAAGCTGCAGCGGCGGGCGTCATCACGATGGACACGTCCTCGACCATCTCCAGCGCCTTCAGGCCGGTGCTCCCCTTCACCTCGTCGGTCTCGCCGGCGTAGTCGATCGCTTCGGGCTCGCCGCCGTCGCTGCCGTTTGCGAGAGCGATGAGATAGCGCGGCTCGTCGAGCGAACTCGCGCCGGGGTTCAGTGCGCCCGCGTCGCAAATCGAGATCAGCGCGGTCTGGATCGCATCGCCCGTCACGCCGTCGCCGAGCACGCAGGCGACCGGTGAGCTCAGCGCCTCGGCGCGGCGATCAGGATTGGCCGGCAGCAGCGCGGCGAGGCTGCTCGGGCCGTCCGGCGCGGTCGTGAGGCCGGCATAGGTGCGGATCACCTCGCCGTCCTTCCCGCCGTTGCGCACGTCGAGGTCGAAGCTGCGCAGCACGATCATCGCCTTCGCCGCGCCCGGCGCCGCGGCGAGCGCCGCGAGGGGTAGCGTGATCGGATTCGCGACGCCCGGATTGAGCGTCGTGTTGCCGGTGACCGTGAAGGTCTCGCCCGCTGCGTCCAGCGTGCCGCGCAGCACCTTGAGGTCGCCCCAATCGAGGCCCCCGGTGAAGGCGGCGATGTTCGTCACGTCGGCGAGCTGCAGTTCGGCGGAGGTGCCTGCGGCGAGCGGGCCGGACGCCGGCGCGCGGGCGAAGATGCGGGTGAGCCTGGCGTCGGCGGGCAGGTTTGCGGCGACCAGCGCGGTGAGTTCTGCGGCGGGGACCGCTGCCGGATTGTCCGGATCGGCCATCGACACGATCTCGGCGCGGTTGCTCTGGATCGCGAGGTTCGCGCCGTCGAGCTTCACCACCGCACGGACATCGACCGGGAAGTCCCCGTCGGCGATCGCGCCGGTGGCCTTCGCGGCGAGCGCCACGCCGGTCGCCTCGAGGAAGTACAGGTGGTCCGCGCTGGCCGTCTTGGGCGTCTCGCTGCGCAGCAGGTTCTCGCTGTCGCGCCAGCGCAGCTCCAGTGTGTATTCGCCCATCTTGCCGGGGAAGCGGCTGAAGAACTTCACCGTGTTGCCTGCGTCGCCCTTGACCGCCGCGTTGGGCCACACCCCGTCCGCGTCGGCGGCGAGCGCGTTGATGCCCTTCACGACGCGCGCGACGAAGAGCTGCTTGCCGCCGTTGTCGAAGAAGGCGCGCGCCGCGTGCGCCGTATGGTTGAGCACCGTCGCCCCGCCCGCGCCGATCGCCAGGTCCTGCGCGTCGCCGAAGATGCGCTCGAAGTCGGCGTAGCTCGTCAGCACCTCGGGCACGCCGCGCAGCGGGCCGGTGCGGGTCGGGCCCACCAGCGCAGCGACGCTGGTCCCGACGCCCTCGATCGACTTGTTGCGGAAACTCGTCTCCTCGACGAAGACGCCTGGGGCAAGGTACTCGGGCATGTCGCTTCTCCTTCGGTGCCTATGGGGCTCTTGAAAGCAGCGGTTCAGGAAAACTGCAGGACGAGGGCATCCCGTCCGGGGCTCGCCAGGGTGGCGATGCGCCCCGGCGCAATGTCCACCGTGATCTGGGTCTTGAATGCGGCATTGCCGCTGCCCGTGCCGCGCACGCGCGCCGCGGGCAGGGCGTCCGGGTCGGTGCCGCTCGCGGCGGCGCGCACCGTGAGCACCCCGGGGTAGGTCGTCGCCGGGGCATCCTTGGTGAGTGCCGGCAGCCGTTCCAGCGACAGCCGGAATTCGCCGTGGGCATCGCTCTGGGCGACGAAATCGAAGGGCGTCGCGAGTGGCGGCGTCACCCGCAGCGCCAGCAGCGCCCAGGGCACGGGCGAGCCGTCCTCGAGCGTCGTGCGGCCGGTCAGCCCGCCGGCGCGGCCGAAGCGCGTGCCCAACGGCGAACGGAACAGGCGCAGCGCGTGTTCCGCGCGGCGGCCGGCGGAAAGCGCGAAGCGGCGCGGCAGGAAGTGCCCGGCCGGATCGAGCACCTCGCCCGCCACGGCATACAAGGGCTCATCGGCCTCCATTGGCACCGCGAGGTCAGCGGGGCTCGCGGCGCCGTCGATCACGCGCCGCAGTTCGGCCGGAACCTTGCGCCACAGGATCGTGCCCGCGGTCTTGTGGACCAGTTCGAGATCTGACGGCGGATTGTCGAGCCGGATCCGCAGGTTCTGCGCCGGCACGGGCCGCCTCGCTCCCCCCTGCACGCCGCTCGCGTCCACCCACGCGATGAAGTCGCTGGCATGCAGGACGAGGGTCTCGACGATCACTGCGCGCCTCCGCTGCGCTCGTCCATCGGGAACACCAGGGTCCTGACCGCCGGCCCTTCGTCACGGTCGATGTCCGGGGCGAGGCGCACCGTCTTGATCAGGTAGGGCGCCGACAGGCGGTAGTCGCCCGGCAGGCTGTCCCACAGGCGCATCAGGTCCTCGGTGCTCATCTCCTCCGGCAGCACCTGCACCACGTCCTCGCGGCCCCAGTCCGGATCGGCGAGGCTCATGTCCGCGCTCTCGAGCATGAAGCCGCCGCCGAGGATCTGGATCGCCGCGGCGAGGTATTCGATTTCCTGGTCGGTGTGCGTGCACCACGCGATCAGCAGCAGGTGCAGGTTGACCGGCAGCTCGGGGCGCGGCTGGGTGCGCCCGGGCAGCGGTGACAGATGGCGATTACGGCTGAAAGGGTCGACCGAGACGCGGTGAAGGTAGATGCCGAGCGTGTCGGTGTTGGCCTGCGGCTTGCCGGCGAGCGTCTGCGAACCAAGGATCTCGACCTGGGGATTGCCGCCCAGCCGCGCCGCCATGCGGATCGCAAGGCGCTCGCGCAATGCCTGCAGGACCGACAGAATGCCGAGATGCGACGCCACCGTATCCTCCCCCTCTGAAGCGTGAGCTTGCGAGACAGCGTTGCGACGGACCGTTCGTGGACCCTATGAAATCTGGGTCTTCTTGCGAACGGGTTATCAAAATGTCACAGCGTCACGAGCGGGCGCAAACCGGAGATGCAACAAGAAATTGCAGCTAACCGTTGCGTATGGAGGGATATACCGTACGTGCAGTAGGGGTTTGTTACGGGCGTTGCGGTAGGGGTGACGAGGCCAGCACTCATGCGCGAAGGGCGCGGAAATCGTCGCTTTCCTCCGTCCGTGCCTTCCGCGACGCGTCGGTCCGGCGCGCCTGTGGGAGCGGCTTCAGCCGCGAATCAACCGTGCGGGGCTCTCCTGCCGCCGATTCGCGGCTGAAGCCGCTCCCACGGGAAAGCCCGCGCGCCGACTATCCCTGTTACCAGATTCCCAGGTCGGCGAGCTGCCGGCTCGCGGCCTCGGACCAGCCGCGGTTCGCCGCCGGGCTTGCGGGGCTGGGGTGCAGCACGCGCCCGATGCGCGGCCCGCGTCCGTCCAGGGCCGCGGCCGCGCGCGCTTCCGCCCAGGCGCCGACGCCGATCACCCAGTCCGGCGCGAGCGCGTCGATCATGCGGCGCAAGTGCTCGTCGCAGGCCGCCAGCAGCGGTTGCGATTCGGCTGCCGGCAGCTTGTCCGGCGTCACGTTGCGCCCGCCGTCGAAAAAGGCCAGCGGGCAATAGTTGGCGACGAAATGCTCGGCGAAGAAGGCCTCGGCAGTGCCGAAGCGCTCGCGGAACAGGCCCCACAGGCGCCGTCCGCTCACTTCCGAGCGCGCGCAGTCGAAACCTTCGACCGGCCGCTTGGGATTCTCCACCGCCGGCTTGCCGACCGGCCCCGCGAGGCCCAGCCAGTCGCGCACCGTGTCGATCTCGCCGAAGGGCACGCCGGTCTGCGCCATGCCGAAGGGGCCCGGGTTCATGCCGAGGAAGACGATGCGTTTCCTGCCCGCCGCATAACGGCGCAGGTAGTCCTCGTGGATCGCCCACGCATAGTCGAGCGGGTTGTACACGTGGCTCACCGGCGCGGCGAAGCGCATCGCATCCAGGGTGCCCGACAGCGCGCGCGCCGCGGCGATCAGGGAATCGGCAGTAGTCGTGGTCATCATTGCGGAGTGAAGGTTCAGGCGCGTCCGGGCGCCGCCGCGATCGCCTTGGCCTCGCCGTTCCACGGCGCGACGCGGATCAGCAGCAGCATCCCCGGAATCGCGAGGAAGAAGCACAGCCAGAAGAACTCGTACCAGCCCATGCGCTCGACCAGCCAGCCGGCCGAGGCGTTGATGAAGGTGCGCGGCACCGCCATCAGGCTCGTGAACAGCGCGAGCTGGGTCGCCGTGTACGCGGGGTGCGTCGTGCGCGCCATGTAGGCGACGAAGGCCGTCGTGCCCAGGCCCACGCCGGCGGCCTCGGCCGAGATCACGATCGCCAGCGCCGTGAGGCGCGTCGCGTCGGAGGGCGCCGGCCCGATCCACGCGAGCCACACGAAGCCCAGGATGCTCACCACCTGCACGACGCCGAACAGCCACAGCGCGCGGTTGATGCCCAGTTTCAGCATCCAGATGCCGCCGAGGATGCCGCCGATCACCGAGGGCCACAGGCCCGCGTTCTTCGCGATCAGGCCGATCTCGGTCTTGGTGAAGCCCATGTCGAGGTAGAAGGGCGTCGCCAGCGCGGTGCACAGCGAATCGCCGAGCTTGTAGAAGAAGATGAAGCTCAGCACCAGCAGCGCCGAGTGCAGGCCGTGGCGGCCGAAGAATTCGCGGAAGGGTTCGACCACCGCGTCGCGCAGCGTGCGCGGCGCCCCGGCCGCGATTGCGGGCTCCTTCGCCAGCAGCGTCATCGCCACCCCCGGCAGCATGAACAGCGCCGTGATCGCGAACACCTCGCTCCACGGCAGGCGGTCGGCGAGGATCAGCGACAGCGAGCCCGGCACCAGGCCCGCGACGCGGTACGCATTGACGTGGATCGCGTTGCCCAGCCCCAGCTCCAGTTCGGGCAGGATCTCGCGCCGGAAGGCATCCAGCACGATGTCCTGCGTCGCCGACAGGAAGGCCAGCGCCGCCGTCAGCGCGACCACCAGCGTCAGGTTCTCGGTCGGCGACAGCTGCCCGAGCCACGCAATGGCACCGACCAGCCCCAGCTGCGACACCAGCATCCAGCTGCGCCGCCGTCCCAGCCACGGCAGGATGCCGAAGCGGTCCAGCAGCGGCGCCCACACGAACTTCCAGGTGTAGGGGAACTGGATCAGCGCGAAGGCCCCGATCGCCTTCAGCGACAGCCCCTCCGTCTTCAGCCAGGCCGGCACCAGGTTCAGCAGCAGGTACAGCGGCAGGCCCGAGGAGAAGCCGGTGAAGATGCAGATCAGCATCCGGCGGTTGAGCAGGGCATCCATCCAGGCAGGACGGGACGATCTCGGGCCGGCGGGGGGCGGAGCGGAGGAAATGGGCGACACGGGAGGCTTTCGGCGAGGGATCGGCGCATTATCCCAGATTGCCGCAACGCGCGCCGGGGCCGCAGCAGCGGCTTACATTCCGGCCCCGCGGGGCCGCGTGCCGGCGCGGGCTTGCCTGCCTGCCCGACTCGCCCGAGAATGCACGTTCAACGCATAAACACCAAAAAGGAGAGGAGAGAGGGATGACGCAACATATCACCGTGGTTTTCGGCACCGAGCGCGAATACGAGACGATCGTGTCCGACGCGGACGCCGCCGGTCTCGCGAAGGACCAGGCGCGCACCTGGCTGTCGGGCGAGTTCGAGCGGCTCGAATGCACGCCGTCGAACCCGATGGGCAAGATCCTCGTGCTCGACATGATCCTCAACGTCGCCAAATACGGCGGCGAGGAGCGCTTCAAGCAGGGCGGAGACTGGGCGAAGCAGTTCGCCGTCGCCACCGCCGTCGCGCTGGGCCGTCCGACCGTACGGGTCGACGTCCCGAACTTCGTCGTCGGCTGAAAAGCACCCCGGCCCTGGCCGGGGCCCGCATTGTGGGAGCGGCTTCAGCCGCGAATGGGCGCCGCCGCACCCTGCACGGCCAATTCGCGGCTGAAGCCGCTCCCACAGAAAAACTCCGAAGCTGTTCCCACAAACAAACCCCGGGGCCGCTCCTGCAGGGGAAAGCTGCGCCCTCAGCCCGCGCGGCCGAGCCGGTACACCGCGACGCTGGCGAGGAAGTTCGGCTCGTCCAGAATCAGCTTGCCCTCGTCGAAGGCCAGCCGCTCGCGCACCGCGATGCCGTTCATCTCGCACAGCGCGTCGAAATCCGAGATCGTGAAGAAGCGCACGTTGGGCGTGTTGAACCACTGGTGCGGCAGGCTCTCCGACACCGGCATGCGGCCGTTGAGGATGCTCTGGCGATGACGCCAGTAGCCGAAGTTCGGGAAGCTCACCACCGCCTCGCGCGCCACGCGCAGCATCTCCACGAGGATGCCCTGCGTGTTGTGCATCGCCTGCAGCGACAGGCTCATGATCACGTGGTCGAAGAAGCCGTCCTCGATCCCGGCGAGCCCCTTCTCCATGTCCATCTGGATCACGTTGACGCCGTTCCTCGTGCATGCGAGCAGCTTGTCCGGGTCATTCTCGACGCCGTAACCCTGCACCTGGCGCACCTCCGCGAGATGCTTGAGCAGGCTGCCGTCCCCGCAGCCGAGGTCGAGCACCTTCTCCCCCGGCGCGATCCACTGGGTGATGACTTCGTAGTCGTAACGGTAGGACATGGCTAAACCTTGATGCGGTCGAAGTAGGCAGTGAGCAGCGCGTGGTACTGCGCTTCGTCGAGCAGGAAGGAATCGTGCCCGGCGTCGCTCTCGATCTCCGCGTAGCTCACGTTGCGCTGGTTGTGCAGCAGCGCATAGACGATTTCGCGGCTGCGCGCGGGCGAGAAGCGCCAGTCGGTGCTGAAGGACACGACCAGGAAATCCGCCGTCGCGCGCGCCAGCGCCGCCGGCAGGTTGCCGCCGTGCTCGAAGGCCGGATCGAAATAGTCCAGCGCCTTGGTCGCCAGCAGGTAGGTGTTGGCGTCGAAGAAGCCCGCGAACTTGTCGCCCTGGTAGCGCAGGTAGGACTCGATCTCGAACTCCACGTCGTAGCTGTAGATCGCCTTGCCGTGGCGCAGGCTGCGGCCGAACTTGTCGCCCATCGCGTCATCGGAAAGATAGGTGATGTGGCCGACCATGCGCGCGAGCTTGAGGCCGCGCGTCGGCACCACGCCATGCGCGTAGTAGTGGCCGCCGTGGAACTCCGGGTCGGACAGGATCGCCTGGCGCGCGACCTCGTTGAACGCGATGTTCTGCGCCGTGAGCTTGGGCGCCGACGCGATCACCACGGCGTTCGCGACGCGTTCCGGGTATTGCAGCGTCCACGACAGCGCCTGCATGCCGCCCAGGCTGCCGCCGACGATCGCCGCGAAGCGCGTGATGCCGAGCCGGTCGGCGAGCCGTGCCTGCGCCTCGACCCAGTCCTCCACCGTCACGAAGGGGAAATCTGCGCCCCAGGGCTCGCCGGTGGCCGGGTTGATCGACATCGGCCCGGTCGAGCCGTGGCAGCCGCCGAGGTTGTTCACCCCGATGACGAAGAACTTGCGCGTGTCGAGCGGTTTGCCGGGGCCGACGAGGTTGTCCCACCAGCCGATGTTCTTAGGCGCGTCGGCATAGTGGCCGGCGACATGGTGCGAGCCGGACAGCGCGTGACACACGAGCACCGCGTTGCTGCGGTCCGCGTTCAGTTCGCCATAGGTCTCGTAGACCAGCTCGTATTCGGGCAGCGTGCCCCCGCTGCGCAGCGGCAGCGGGTCGGTGAACCGCGCCCGCTGCGGGACGACGACTCCGACGGATTGGGGTTGGATCATGGTCGTGTTCTTGTAAACGAAAAAACCCAGCCGGCTGCGAAACGCGGACTGGGTCGTCCTCGCTTTAGCCGGATTTATTGAGCGCCCGCAAGCTGTGGTTCAAATCGGCGCTAAGGCACAAAAATTAGCGTGCGCGGGATCAATTGTCAAACGCCCGCGTCCTGTGGGAGCGGCGTCCTGTGGGAGTTTCCTGTGGGAGCGGCTTCAGCCGCGAATGGGCGGATCACTCCGCAATACCGCTGCTTCGCGGCTGAAGCCGCTCCCACACGAAGCCGCTCCCACACGAAGCCGCTCCCACACGAAGCCGCTCCCACACGAAGCCGCTCCCACGGCCACGCCTCACCCCGCCAACCGCATCACCGCATCCCGCACCTTCGCCTGCTCGTCCATCTTGAGGATGCGCTGCACGCGCGGCGCCAGCTCATTGAGGTCGGCGCGCAGCACCTGCTGCTTGATCTCGAGGATGTGGCCGGGGTGCATCGAGAAGTTGCGCAGTCCCATGCCCAAGAGCAGCAGCGTGTAGGCCGGGTCGCCCGCCATCTCGCCGCACACCGACACCGGCAGGCCGAAGCGCGCGCCCGCCTGGATCGTGCCGGCGATCAGCTTCAGCACCGCCGGGTGCAGCGGGTCGTACAGATGCACGACCGCCTCGTCGGAGCGGTCGATCGCCAGCGTGTACTGGATCAGGTCGTTGGTGCCGATCGACAGGAAGGACAGGCGGCGGATGAACATCCCCAGCGCCAGAGCCGCCGCCGGCACCTCGATCATCCCGCCGATCTCGACGCGTGGATCGTACTTCAGCCCCTCCGCGTCGAGCTCCGCCTTGGCCTTCGCGATCAGCTGCAGCGACTGGTCGATCTCGTGCGCGTGCGCGAGCATCGGGATCATGATGCGCAGCTTGCCATGCACCGAGGCGCGCAGCAGCGCGCGCAGCTGCGTCAGGAACATTTGCGGTTCGGCCAGGGAGTAGCGGATCGCGCGCAGCCCCAAGGCCGGATTCGGCTCGAAGCGCGCACTGACGCCGTTCAGCGCCTTGTCGGCGCCAACGTCGAAGGTGCGGATCGTCACCGGCTTGCCCGCCAGCGACTTCAGCACCGTGCGATACGCCTCGTACTGCTCGTCCTCGTCGGGCAGCGAGTCGCGGCCGATGAACAGGAACTCGGTGCGGTACAGGCCCACGCCGTCGGCATTGACCGCCTTGACCTGGTTGAGGTCCTTGGGCCCCTCGATGTTCGCCAGCATCTTGACGTCCTCGCCGTCGAGGGTGGTCGCGGGCGTGTCCTTGAGGCGGTTGAGCTTCGAGCGTTCCAGCTCCAGCTCGCTGCGGCGCAGGCGGTATTCCTCGACGATGCGCTCGTCGGGCGCAACGATCACGACCCCGCGCGTGCCGTCGATGATCAGCAGCTCGTCCTCCTCGACGAGCTGGCGGATGTGGTGCAGGCCCACGACCGCCGGGATGCGCAGGCTGCGCGCGACGATCGCCGTGTGGCTGGTCGGGCCGCCGACGTCGGTGACGAAGCCGCCGATGTTGTGATCGCGGAAACCGATGGTGTCGGCCGGCGAGAGGTCGTGCGCGACGATGATCGTGCCCAGCCCGTCGCGACGCTTCGGCGGCAGGTGTCCGGGGTGGCCCAGCAGCACCTTCACGATGCGCTCGATCACCTGCACGACGTCGGCCTTGCGCTCGCGCAGGTAGGGGTCCTCGATCTGCTCGAACTGCTCGACCACCATCTCCATCTGCTGCACCAGCGCCCATTCGGCGTTGCAGCGACGTTCGGCGATCAGCGTGCGGGCGCCGTCGATCAGCATCGGGTCGCCCAGCATCATCAGCTGCAGGTCGACGAAGGCGCCGACCTCGCTGTGCGGCTGGCCGGCCGTGGCTGCAGCCTTCAGCCCCACCAGCTCGCCCTGCACGGTCGCCACCGCCTCGTTCAGGCGCTCCACCTCCTCGGGCAGGTACTTCGCCGCGACGTGGTAGTGGTTCACCTCCAGCATCGCGTGCGACACCAGATGCACGTGGCCGATCGCGATGCCCTGCGAGACGGGGAGCCCGTGGATGGTGAAGGGCATCGGCTTATTCCCCTTCGCCGAAGCGGTCCGCGATCAGGCCGAGGATCGCCTCCAGCGCCTTGTCCTCGTCCTGGCCCGCCGTCTCGACCGCGATCGTCGCGCCGCGCGCGGCGGCGAGCATCATGACGCCCATGATGCTCTTGGCGTTCACGCGACGCCCGTTGCGCTCGAGCCAGATGTCGGCCCCGAAGCTGCTTGCGAGCTGCGTCAGTTTTGCCGACGCACGTGCATGCAGGCCCAGCTTGTTGATGATTTCGACTTCCGCTCTCGGCATGTCCCTCTCACTTCATGTGCAGCACGCCCTCGCAGCCGCCGGTGATGGCGCGTTCGACGAGCGTGTTCATGTCCCTTTCCCGGTAGGTCAGCACCCGCAGCAGCATCGGCAGGTTCACGCCGGCGATGCCTTCGACGCGCCCTGGTTCCAGCAATTTCAGCGCGACGTTTGCGGGGGTGGCGCCATAGATATCGGTGAGTATCACGACGCCATGGCCCTTGTCGACCGTTGCGAGCAAGCGCCGCGCCTCGGGCAGGATGTCCAGCGGATCGTCCTGGCCCGACAGGCCGAGCTGGATGACGTTGTCGGGGCGCTTGTTCAGCACGTGGCAGGCGCACTGGATCAGCGCCTCGCCGAGCGTGCCGTGGGTGATGAGGAAGATGCCGATCATGGTGTCGTCGCGCTAGTTCAGGGGATTCTAGCCGACGTGCTCCCTGCCGCGCGTATCTTCGGGCACGGCGGCGACCCGGCGGCGGGGCGCGCCGTGCTCAGCGACCGAGTCGCGCGAGCGCCTGCCGGCAGGGCGATCCCGGCGTTTCACCGGGGTCGACGAAGGGGAGGATGGCCGCGAACGGCGTGACGAAGCCGAGCGCAATGCCGGCCAGCGCCCTGGTCGCGAGCGGGCCGGCTTCCGGCCGTACGCGCGGTGTCTCGAAGGTGCCGGCGACGCGCACCGGTGTGCGCAGCGTGAAGGGCGACACGTTGCGCGGCTTCGCCGTGAAGCGCAGGTCGAGCGCCTCGCGCGCGAGATCGACGTCGCCGTCGACCAGCACCAGGGTCACGGGCGTGTCGATCAGCGCGACGCGCGGACTCAGCCGGCCGCCGCGCGCAACGACGTCGGCGACGGCGCAGTCCAGGGGCAGCGCCTGGTCGCCACCCAGCGCGAGGCCGAGGCCCTGGGCGACGTCGAGCCCCATGATCTCGATCAGCAGCCGCGAGATGCTGCCGTCGCGCACGCCTGTGGTCAGTTCGCCGTCGAGGGTTCCGAGCAGGGCCGCCGTGGACCGGCCGTGCCCGGTCAGCCTCGCGCGGCCGTGAAACACGCCGGTGAAGTACGGCGGCTGGGTTGATTCCCCGCCACTGCCGCGGGCGGCCTGGGCCCGCGTCCGCGCGACGCCGATCCAGTCTTCCAGGCGGATGCCCTCCCAGCTCAGGTTCGCTGCCCATTGCGGCGGACGGTGGTCGGCATCGACGGCAATCTCGCCACGCAGGCGTCCCCTTGCCGTGTTCGCATCGAGCTCGCTGAGTGCGAGCCGGCCCTTGTGCAGGCTCAGCGTCGCACGCAGCGGGGAGATCGGCTGCGAGAAGGCGGTGCCGAGATCGACATGGCCGAGATCCACCGCGATGCGCGCGTCCATGGTCTTCAGCGCAGGAAGGTCCAGATCGCGTTCCGGGATGACTCGCCCGGGCGGAGGGGGCGCGCGGCTGCCGTCGGGATTGCGGGTGCCGAACGCCGGTGCAAGATCGGCGAGGACGAAACGCTTGCCGCGCAGCTCGCCCTCGAGCCGCGGCGTGTCCGCGCGTGCGTGGTAGGTGAAGACGCCCTGGACGGCGCTCTCGCCGACCTGTGCGTCGACGACGCGGGCACGCCACAATTCGCCGTCCTTTTCCAGCGTGCCGCGCAGCGAGAATGGGTCGGTGGTCGGCAGCAGCACGCCAAAGAGCTCTCCGAGCACGCCGAGCGAGGCGCCGCGCGCTGCAATCCTGCCTTTCAGGTCGCGGCCGCCGGCGAGGTCCGCCACGGAGCCGTTGAACTCCGCGTGCACGCCGCCATAGTCGACGCGGCCGCTGACCGGCACGGGGTGTGCGTCCTCGCCTTGCGCGGCGAGCTGCAGGAAACCGGCTGCGCCGAGCTCCCCGTCGAGCGTGCGCCCGCGTAGCCGTCCGCGAACGGTCGCGCGTGCAGTGGGCGCCGCCTGTCCGGCGCCTTCATTGGTGGAGAAGAGCGCCCTGAGCGCCGTCCTGGCCGGCACGTCGTCGAATTCGATCGTGCCGTTACGCACCGCCAGCGCATCGACCTGTGGCGGTGGCGCGCTCGCCTGTACGGCAGTGCGTCCGCCGATCTGCCAGGTCGCGGCGCCGTCGGCACGGCGCTTGAGCCGCGCGTCGAGCCGGTCGACGTCGATCGCGGCGATGCGCAGCGGGTGCGACTCGCTCAGCCTCAACAGGTCGCCGTAGCGCAGGGTCACCGCGAGGCCGTCGGCCTGGACCAGATGGGGCGCATCGAAGCCTTCCGGCGCCGCGATCCACACGCCACCGGTGCTGACGCGGACAGTGCCGAGAAGATGAACGCGAAATGGCGCGCTGATGCGGACCGGGCGCTGGAAGCTCCGCGTGAGGGCGGATTCGAGCGGGGCGCGCAGGAAGGGCCAGCCGAGGAACTCTCCCAGCGCGAGGGCCGCGGCCACGGTAGCCAGGATTGCCAACATTGCCCGGCGGACCGGATGCGTTCGCGAAGTGTGGGTCATCGCGGATGCTTGCTGTGGGCGATGCATGTATGACCGCCGCACCCCCGACGGGAGTTTCCCGCCGAGCGTTCTTGTTACCGATGCGCAGTGCCGTGTGGCGTGGTGATCAGAGGTTGTGGCAGGTGATGCACAGCATGTGGTCGCCACCCGCGCCGCGCACATAGTCGGCGGCGTGCTGCGGGTCGGTCGGGCTCAGGCCGTGCTCGATGTGGCAGGACGCGCAGTCGATCACCCACGTGTCGGTGGTCGCGGAGTTCTTCGGTTTGCCTTTCGAGCGCGTAGTCGTTCCGCTGCCGGACGTGCCGGACAGGACGCTGCTGCTGAACAGCTGGATCTCGTCGGGATCGGGCAAGCCGTTGGCGTTGCGGTCGAAGAACAGGATGCCGGTCGTCGTCGTGGTGGCCGGCAGGTTGTAGTCGGCACGGATCGGGTAGTTCACCCGCACGGGGTGATGTCCGGGGTTGACGAAATAGGCGGTCAGATCGGGGGTGGAGCCGTCGATGCCCGTCGCGTAATGACAGGTGCGACAGTCCGAATAGTCGGCGTGCGCGGTCCCGGCGCCGAAAAGCGCCGCAGTTGCCGCCAGCAGCAAGGAAAAGCCCCGCGTCGTAACCAAGACCAGCCGCCCGTGAAAAAGGCTCCCCAAGAGGGGATACGAGCGGGCGAATATACCGACGGGCTAATTTGTGCGCAACAAGTTATGCGTATCGAGTCGAAATAAACGCGAATCGACTATGCGGTGGGGAATTTGGCCCGGTCTTCACCGGGCCGCGAAAGGTCTTATGCCAGGCCCTGGCTCGCGAGGTACTCCTCGTAGGTACCGCGGTAGTCGACGATGGTGCCGTCGAGCTTGATCTCGATGATGCGGGTCGCCAGCGAGGACACGAACTCGCGGTCGTGCGAGATGAACACCAGCGTGCCGGTGAACTTTTCCAGGCCGGTGTTGAGCGACTCGATCGATTCCATGTCGAGGTGGTTGGTCGGCTCGTCCATCAGCAGCACGTTGGGGCGCGACAGCATCAGCTTGCCGAACAGCATGCGGCCTTGCTCGCCGCCCGAGATCACGTTTACGGGCTTGCGCACCTCGTCGCCGGAGAACAGCAGGCGGCCCAGCGTGCCGCGGATCAGCGTCTCGAGGTCCTCGCCGGTCGCGGCCGCGGTGACGCGCGCGTATTCCGAGATCCAGTCGGTGAGCTTCTCGGTGCCGGCGAAGTCGGCCGAGTGGTCCTGCGCGTAGTAGCCCGGCTTGGCCTTCTCGGCCCACTTGATGCTGCCCTTCTGCGGCTGCAGGTCGCCGACCAGCAGCTTCATCAGAGTGGTCTTGCCGACGCCGTTCTCGCCGATGACCGCGACCTTCTCGCCCGCCTCGATGGCGATCGAGAACTTGCCGATGAGCGGCTTCTCCATGCCTTCGTAGGCGAAGGACAGGTTCTCGACCTCGCACGCGAGGCGGTGCAGCTTGTCCTTGTCGTCGTAGTCGAAGCGGATCCAGGGGTACTGGCGGCTGGACGGCTTGACGTCCTCGGGCTTGAGCTTGTCGATGAGCTTGAGGCGGCTGGTGGCCTGCTTGGCCTTGGACTTGTTGGCCGAGAAGCGGCGCACGAATTCCTGCAGGTCCTGGATCTTTTCCTTTGCCCGGGCATTGGCGGCGCTCTGGCGCTCGCGTGCGAGGGTCGACGCCTCCATGTAGTCGTCGTAGTTGCCGGCGTACACGGTGATCGTGCCGTAGTCGAGGTCCGCCATGTGCGTGCACACCTGGTTCAGGAAGTGGCGGTCGTGCGAGATGATCACCATGGTGCTGTTGCGCTCGTTGAGCACGTCCTCGAGCCAGCGGATGGTGTTGATGTCGAGGTTGTTGGTCGGCTCGTCGAGCAGCAGGATGTCGGGGTTCGCGAACAGCGCCTGGCACAGCAGCACGCGCAGCTTCCAGCCCGGCGCGACGTTCTTCATCGGGCCGTTGTGCAGTTCCGTGCCGATGCCCACGCCCAGCAGCAGTTCGCCCGCGCGCGACTCGGCGGTGTAGCCGTCGTACTCGGCGAACTTGCCCTCGAGCTCGGCCGCGTGCATGTAGTCTTCCTCGGTCGCCTCGGGGTTCGCGTAGATCGCGTCCTTCTCCGCCATGCAGGCCCACATCTCCTCGTGGCCCATCATGACGACGTCGAGCACGCGCATGTCCTCGTAGCCGAACTGGTCCTGGCGCAGGTAGGCCATGCGCTCGTGCGGATCCTTCGAGACGTTGCCGGCACTCGATTCGAGCGCGCCGCACAGGATCTTCATGAAGGTCGACTTGCCCGCGCCGTTCGCGCCGATCAGGCCGTAGCGATTGCCTTCGCCGAACTTGACGGAGACATTCTCAAACAGGGGCTTGGCCCCGAACTGCATGGTGATGTTGGCGGCGACGAGCACGGCGGATCCTGATTTTCAGTTAAAACAAAGCTTTGCATTATAGCGCAGATGGGGCTAGGTCGCCGCGACGGATCCTTTTGGGGGCCGGGCACGCCGCTCGCCGCAGCGCCTGCGCCATGCCATGCGGGCGACGATGACTTTGCGCAAATACTCTGCCAAATCAGTCGGATAGATACGACCTTTGCCATATATACGACATAAGCGGAGAGGAATAGAGTGCACTCACCGGCACTCATCCTGGGCCGGGGGCCGACGAGGCGGCGCGGCCGGTCGGGAGGGGGAGGAATCGTGGACGGCGAGCAAGGGTCGCAGCTGCGCAGGGGCGACAATCCGCTTTACGCGGTGCTGCTGCTCGCGTGGGTGCTGTTCAGCGTATCCCTGTTCGCGCTGGTGTTGCGCGGAACATGGGAAGAGATCCGCACCGAGTTCCAGGCGGATGCCGAGGCGGACATCGAGCTGTTGCGCGACCGCCTGCGCACCAACGACGCCCTGCTGTCGGGATTCGCCGCATTTCTCGACGTGTTGGGCGCACCGGCGCGGGAGCAGATCGCCGGCTACGCGAGCCGCCTGCTGGGCGAACATCCGCACATCTACATGCTCGAAGTGGTCGAGAAGGTGCCGGCGCATGCGCGGAATGATTTCGAGCGGGCGCTCGCCGCGCAAGCCGGCCCCGGTGCGCGGATCGGCACCTTCACCTACCAGGATGGAAGACGGTGGCAGCCCGTCGGGGAGAAGGCCGCCTATTTCCCGATCAGCTTCCGGTGGCCCGAAACGCCCGAGTCGCTGCCGGTGCTCGGGCTCGATCTCGATTCGGTGCCGCACCTGCGCGAGGCACTGCTGCGCGCCGAGGCGGGGCACGGAGCCGTGTCCACGCGCCCGTTCGCGCTCATCGAGGGGCCGCTCGCCTACGTGGTGATGAGGCGCACCGACACGGTGCGCTCCGTCATGCGGGTTCCGGGCGCCGAGCAGCGTTATGCATTGCTGGTGGTGAAGGCCGATTCGATGGTTCCCGGCCGTCGCAATCCGCGGACCGCGCATGTGCTGCGCATGCTGGGTGAGACGGGCCCGCAGGATCCGCCGTTGTACGCGGTCCTCGCCGCGCAGCCGATCGGTGCGCTGGAGCGCCGCCTGTTGCCGAAGTTCACCCTGAACGTCGAGGACGTCAGCACCTCGCAGCCCGTACGCCTGACCGTGACGCGCCAGTTGCGCTTCCGGGACATCCGCAGCGAGCCGCTGCTGCTGGCGATCGGTCTGGCCCTGTCCACGCTCGCCGTGCTGGTGCTGTACCTGCGTCGCCACCGTGCGGCGGTCGCGCGCGAGCGCGAGAGCCTGGATCGCGCGACCCACAGCGCGCTGCACGATCCGCTGACCGGCCTGCCCAATCGGCGCCTGTTCTACGATCGCGTCGGCCACGCGAGCGCCCACTGGCGGCGCACCGGCGAAGGGTTTGCGCTGTTCTTCGTCGATCTGGATCGTTTCAAGGAAGTGAACGACGGCCACGGTCATGACGTCGGCGACGCGGTGCTGGGCACGGTCGCCGGGCGCATGCGCGACAGCGTGCGCGAGACGGATACGGTGGCGCGCATCGCCGGCGACGAGTTCGTCGTGCTTCTGCCTGGCGTGACGGATCTTGCGACCGCCGAACCGATTGCCGCGAAGCTGCTCGGCGCCGTGGCACAGCCGGTCGAACTGCGCGACGGGATTGTGGTGGAGATCACCGCCAGCCTGGGAGTGAGCGTTTGCCCCGAGCACGGCAGCGAGCCCGAGGAGCTGATTCGTCACGCGGATGCGGCGATGTACGGCGAGAAGCGGGCCGGGCGCACCGCGCCGGAAGGCACCGCGATGGCCGCTGAGGAGCATGCGGACCCGAGGGCGCCGCGCCTGCGCGTGGTCCGCAAGTTCGTGCGCGGGCAGGGAGGCGCCGTCATCGGGGGCGGCAGGAAGAAGGCTTCGCGCGGCGTTTGATCCCCGAGTTGCGGAGCGTGGGCCGCTGCAGGCGTCAGAGCAGTCTGGCGATGAAGCACGGCGCGTCGGCCTGCGCGCCTGCGGGCAGGGGCAGGCGCACGCGGCGGCCGGCCCCGGGGATGCGCCCGAGCGCTTCGCCTTCGAGGTTTTCGAGCCGTTCCAGCGGGGCGATGATGTTGCCCTGCGGCTGGACGAATTCGAGCCGGTCGCCGATGCCGAAACCGTTCTTCACTTCGATTTCCGCGAGGCCGCTCGCCGGGTCGACGCCCAGCACCTCGCCGACGAACAGGCTGCGCCCCGATTCGGAGTGGCCGCGCATGTAGTTCTGGTGTTCGGGCGTGTGGTGGCGCTGGTAGAAGCCGTCGGTGTAGCCGCGGTTCGCGAGGCCTTCGAGTTCGCCCAGCAGGCGCAGGTCGAAGGGGCGGCCGGCCACGGCGTCGTCGATCGCGCGGCGGTAGCCCTGGCTCGCGCGTGCGACGTAGTAGGGGCTCTTGGTGCGGCCTTCGATCTTGAGCGAATCGACGCCGATGGCGACGAGCCGTTCGATGTGCTCGATCGCGCGCAGGTCCTTCGAGTTCAGGATGTAGGTGCCGTGCTCGTCTTCCTCGATCGGCATGAGCTGCCCGGGGCGGGTGCCCTCCTCGAGGAGGTAGACGCGCGAGGACGCTTCGTGGCGTGCACCGCCGCCGAGCGCGCTGCCGGCCGCATCCGGCGAGCCTTTGCCGCTGGCGTGCAGGTCGCCGGAGCCGTCCTCGTTCGCCTCGTGCACCTTGTAGTCCCAGCGGCAGGAGTTCGTGCAGGTGCCCTGGTTGGGGTCGCGGTGATTGAAGTAGCCCGACAGCAGGCAGCGGCCGGAATAGGCGACGCACAGCGCGCCATGCACGAAGACTTCCAGCTCCATGTCGGGGCAGGCCTGGCGGATGTCCTCGATCTCGTCGAGCGAGAGTTCGCGCGACAGGATGATGCGCTCGACGCCGACCGAAGCCCAGAAGCGCACCGCGGCGTAGTTGGTGGTGTTGGCCTGCACCGACAGATGCACGGCGACCTCGGGCCAGCGCTCGCGCACCATCATGATGAGGCCGGGGTCGGCCATGATCAGCGCGTCGGGCTTCAGCGCGATCACCGGCTCCATGTCGGCGAGGAAGCTGCGCACCTTGCTGTTGTGCGGGTAGATGTTGCTGACGAGGTAGAAGGCCTTGCCCGCGGCGTGCGCCTCGTCGATGCCAGCGGCGAGCGCGTCGAGCTTGTCGAAGCTGTTGTTGCGCACGCGCAGCGAGTAGCGCGGCTGGCCGGCGTAGACCGCGTCCGCGCCGTAGGCGAAGGCGGTGCGCATCATCTGCAGGGAACCGGCGGGTGCGAGGAGTTCGGGCGAGGTACGTGCGGAGGCGGGGGGGGAGGTCGTCATTGTTGTAATGGCTGCGTGCTGCCGGGGGAAGCGCGCAAGGATAACCGGAAACGACTCCGGCGCCCGCAGGCGCCGGAGGGGGCGGCCCGGTATTAACGGGGCCGCCGTGCGGGGCTCGGGCCCCGCGGCTGATCAGGCCGACTTCTTGGCCTTGGTGGCGGGGGCCGGTGCCGGTGCGCTCACCGCATCGACGGCGGCGCGGGCGGTTGCCGTGACGTTGGCTTCGGTGAACTGGATGACCTTGCGGGTCGCCTTATTCACGGTGTCGTAGGCCTGGTTGGCCGCGGCGATTGCCGACTGCACTGCGGCGACGGCGGCTTCGGAACCGGCCGGGGCGGACTTGGCAGCTTTTTCGAGCGCGACGCCGATGGCCTTGTTCACTTCCGAGTACTGGGTCTCGTACGGTGCGGCGGCTTCCTCGACGCCCTGCGCGAGGATCTCGTAGCTGCTGCGGAACCAGGCCAGCGTCTTCTCGGCCGTCGGGCGGACGAGCGAGGCGGAAACGGCCACCAGCTCGTTCGGGGTCTTGATCGACAGCAGGGCCTGCACTGCGGCGATGCCGTCTTCGAGGGCGCTGCGGCCGGCATTGATGTTCAGCGCGGTGAGGCGCTCGAAGGTGTCGAAGCTGCTGCGGGTGGACGCTTCGACGGTGGCGAAGGCGTTCTTGGCGGCGCTGGCGAAGGTGTCGGTCGTGGCGATCATGGTGTTTTCTCCTGTTGGGGCGGGGTCATCGTCTGCTGGCCCACTGCTGCCGGCAGGTTTGCTGCATTGCACAATTCCATTGTAGCGAGTCGGAACCTCACGTCAAGAAAAATTTTGTGCACCGCAGCAATTTCTCCCTGCAACGGGGTGCCGGAGCTCCGGCTCAGGGCTGGATGTCTTGCCCGGCGTGGTGTTCCGGCTGGTCATGGGTGAAGCGGCCGGTGCGCAGGAAGCTCAGAACCTGGTCGGCGCAGCGTGCCGACAGGAGCATCTCCATGTGGCTCACGTGCAGTGTGACGGCGTCGCGCGCGCCGGCGACGCGGGTTTCATCGACCGTGACGATGCCGTCGTGCGGCCGCGGCAGGCCGACCAGGAGACCGGCGAGCCCGAGCGGCCGGGAGCCCGAGATCACTCCGATGTCGACGCCGGGGAGCGCGGGCCGTGGAGCCGTGAGCCAGTCGTGCAGCGAACGGCCGATGAGGGCGGACATGCCGGGCACGCGCAGCAATCCGGTGGCGCTGCGCGAGGAGGTCCAGGGCGGACCCATGAGCACGCAGCGGCGCACGCGCGGGTCGGGATGACGGGCGAGTGCGCTCGCGAGGATGATTCCGCCCAGGCTGTGGCCGACGAGGTGGATGGACCTGCCGGGCAGCGTGGCGAGGAAGCGCGAAAAGGCATCGGCGTTGGCGGCGAGGCCCTGTCGCACCGAGGGGTAGGACCACGCGTGCGTGACGAAACCGCTGCGTTGGAGGCGGCGGCGCAGCAGGCCGAACACGAGCCCGTGCATCCACAGGCCGTGAACGAGCACGACGGTTTCGGCAGCGGGGTTCATGCGGGGCGACTGTAGCGGAATTCGCCCTGCCGCACGATACCCCGGCCGGATCCGCCGGCGAGGGGGCTGCCGCTCAGGCGGCGCCGCCCATGCCCAGCGGCGCGGGCGTGAGGCTGAGGATGCGCTGGTAGAGCGTTTCGGCCTCGTCCTTGGGCTTGATGCCGAAGAGCGGGTTGTCGTTCTCGCGGAAGGCGATGGCGATGCCGGCCCAGTCTTCCGCCGTGAGCACGCGTTCGGCGATGGGGATCAGGGCGTCTTCCTCGGTGCGCAAATGGTCCCACTCGAACTCGGCGTAGCGCTCGGCGGTGTCCCAGAAGGCTTCGCCGGCCTTGGCGTCGCCGCCCTGGAAGGCGATGAGCTGCTTCTTGAGGTCCTCGACCATGGGGTAGCCCAGGTTGTGCTCGCGCTCGAGGCGGGCGATGAGTCCGTCCGCTTCGCGCGTGCGGCGCTGCACGGCGGCGAAGAGGTACTTGTCCTCCTTCGGGTGGTGCCAGCGGTCGGGGTAGGACACGATGTAGTCGAGGATCGCGCGCAGCAGCGGGAAGTTGGGCGCCTCACCCTTGCGCATGCCCTTGACGAGGTAGCGCAGCGAGTAGAGCACGGCGCTGATCGCGAGGTGCTCGTCGCGGATGATCTGGACCGCTTCAGGTTTCACATTTGTCTCCGGTTTTCCTTGTCTTGTGCGGGCCCGTGCCGGGCGTGGACAGGGTTCATGGCAGAGGACGGGTTTGTCGTGGGAGCGGCTTCAGCCGCGAATCGGCGGCTTCGCCGGAGGAAGCATCCGTTCGCGGCTGAAGCCGCTCCCACAAGACCGCGCCTATCGCCCTTTGATTACACGCGCTCGAACGCGAGCGCGATGCCCTGGCCCACGCCGATGCACATGGTCGCGAGGCCGTAGCGGCCGCCGGTGGTCTCGAGCTGGTTCAGCGCCGTCGTGACCAGGCGCGCACCCGAGGCGCCGAGCGGGTGGCCGATGGCGATGGCGCCGCCGTTCGGGTTCACGTGCTCGCCGTCGTCGGGCAGGCCCAGCTGGCGCAGTACGGCGAGGCCTTGGGCGGCGAAAGCCTCGTTCAGCTCGATGGTGTCGAATTCGCCGATGTCCATGCCGAGGCGGGCGATGAGCTTCTGCGTCGCGGGCGCGGGACCGATGCCCATGATGCGCGGGGGCACGCCGGCAGCCGCGGAGCCGAGGATGCGGGCGCGCGGCGTGAGGCCGTGGCGGCGCACGGCGTCCTCCGAGGCCAGCAGCAGCGCGCAGGCGCCATCATTGACGCCGGAGGCGTTGCCGGCGGTGACGCTGCCGTCGGGGCGCACGACGCCTTTCAGCTTGGCGAGGCCTTCCAGCGTGGTGTCGGCGCGCGGGTGCTCGTCGACGCTGAAGATCACCGGGTCGCCCTTCTTGCGCGGAATCTCGACCGGCAGGATCTCACGGCCGAAAAAGCCGCGCTCGTTCGCCGCCGACCAGCGCTGCTGGCTGCGCAGTGCGAAGGCGTCCTGGTCGGCGCGCGAGACGCCGAATTCCTGCGCGACGTTCTCGGCGGTCTCGGGCATCGAGTCGATGCCGTATTGCGCCTTCATCAGCGGGTTCACGAAGCGCCAGCCGATGGTCGTGTCCTCGATCTTGGCGCTGCGCGAGAAGGCGCTGTCGGCCTTGCCCAGCACGAAGGGGGCGCGGCTCATGCTCTCGACGCCGCCGGCGATCATCAGCTCGGTCTCGCCGGAGGCGATCGCGCGCGCCACCATACCCAGCGCGTCGAGGCTGGAGCCGCACAGGCGGTTGACGGTGGTGCCGGGCACTTCGACCGGCAGGCCGGCGAGCAGCGCGGCCATGCGCGCGACGTTGCGGTTGTCCTCGCCGGCCTGGTTGGCGCAGCCGTAGATTATGTCATCGACGGCGGCCCAGTCGACCGACGCATTGCGCGCGACGAGGGCCTTGATCGGCAGCGCGGCGAGGTCGTCGGCGCGCATGGAGGAGAGGGTGCCGCCGTAGCGGCCGAAGGGGGTGCGGATGGCGTCGCAGATGTAGACGTGGCGGGGCATGTCGGTGGGGTCTCCTCTCTTTATGTCAGGGGCGCGCCATCTCGTGCGGGCGCGCCGCGTGCCATTGTGGGGCCAAACGGCCCGGCAGCGTCGGGCGCTGCGTTTGCTCCGGGGCGGCAGCCCGTGTTGCGTATGGCGGAAAAGCCCGAGGCGCCTTCCGCCGCATGCATCGATGCCGGGGTAGCGAAATCGACGGCATACGGCGGAAGGCGCTTCGCTTTTCCGCCCTACGGGCTACGTATCTTTAATACGTCTCGACGTGGAAGCGCGCCTTCGACAGCAGCTGCGGGCGCAGCGCGTCCCAGTCGGCGCCCTTCGCGCGGCAGATGTCGCGGAAGGCTTCCAGCACGCCGGCTTCCATGCCCTTCAGGCCGCAGATGTAGATGTAGCAGTTGTCGTCCTGCAGCATCTGGAACACCTTGTCGGCGCGCTCGCGGATCGCGTCCTGCACGTAGCGCTTGGGCTCGCCGGGCACGCGCGAGAAGGCGAAGTTGATGTCGATGAACTCCTTCGGCAGCTTCTGCAGCGGGCCGAAGTAGGGCAGTTCCTCGGGGGCGCGGGCGCCGAAGAAGAGCACCAGCTCGCCGCCTTCCTTGCGGTCCATGCGGCGGCGGCGGCGCTCGGTCATCGCGCGCATCGGCGCGGAGCCGGTGCCGGTGCAGATCATCATGATCGACGAGCCGGGGTGGTTGGGCATCAGGTAGGTCGAGCCGTAGGGGCCGGTGACCTGCACCTTGTCGCCTTTCTTCAGGTCGCATACGTAGTTCGATGCGACGCCGCGGGTCGGATTGCCTTCGTGGTCCTCGACGACGCGCTTCACCGTCAGGGACAGGTTGTTGTAGTGCGGGCGCTCGCCGTCGCGCGGGCTGGCGACGGAATACATGCGCAGCAGGTGCGGCTTGCCCTTCTCGTCGACGCCGGGCGGGATGATGCCGATGGACTGGCCTTCGAGCACCGGGAAGGGCGTCGTGCCGAAGTCGAGCACGATGTGGTGGATGTCGCTCGAGGCGTCCTCGGCGGTGAGGCGGTAGTTGCCGGTGACGGTCGCGGTGATCGGGTTCGCCGGCGTGTAGAGGTTCACGTAGGGGTGCGATGCGGACCACGGGGCCATCGCCGGGCCGCCCTGGCCGGCGGTCGCGACTTCGGTGATCTGCTGCACTTCGGCGGGCAGTTCGGCCGCGCCCATGACCGTCGCCTCGAACTGGTCGAGCTCGGTGGTGTCGGGCAGGTAGTCCCACGAATACTGGTCGGCGAGGCTGTGGGGCGTGGCCTTGTCGACATTGCGCCAGGAGTCGATCGCGCCCGTCGGACAGGGCGAGATGCAGGCCAGGCAGCCGTTGCAGGTCTCGAACTTGACGACGTAGTTGCGGCTGTCGTGGGTGATCGCATCGACCGGACAGATCTCCTCGCAGGTGTTGCAGCGGATGCAGATCTCGGGATCGATGAGGTGTTGCCTGGCGAGGTTGGCGTGCTCTGCGGGCGCGTTCATGGTTGTCTCTCTCCACGGGGCGGGGGGCGGGCGAGACCCGCTTCCCGGCGTATTACTTTATTTGAGCGGGTGATGGCGGGATCCGCTGCGCTCCTCCCGCCCTACGTCCGCGGCATGGCCGTAGGGCGGGTGAAGCCGCAGGCGTAACCCGCCGATCGTCGCTTAATTAAAGCGAACGTACTCGAAATTGACGGGCTGGTTGTTGATGCCACGGGCCGGCGCTGCGATCCAGTTGGCGAACTTGCCCGGCTCGAGGCAGCGGCCCATCAGCGAATGCACGTACAGGCGGTCGCTCTCGGTCGGCAGCCAGTTCTTGTGCTGGTGCGTCCATTCGGCTTCCGAGATCAGGCGGCCGTCGGGGCTGACATGCACGTCGGCGAACATGCCGATCTTGCGGTGGAAGCCCTTGTGCGGCAGCGTGAAGCGGAAGTCGAAGCCGAACTTCGCCGGGATGCGGTTCCAGCGGTCGACGCCGGCCTGCACGTCGGTGATCCAGTCGTCGCGCAGGCGCTCGTTCAGTGCCGACAGCGCGGGGACGTGGCGGGTGAGGATCTTGTCGCCGGCCACATCCATGACCTCGTATTCCGAGTTCTGCAGCTTGTGGTCGTCGCCGATCTTCTCTTCCTCGAAGCGCCCCTTGAGGCCGTTCGTGTAGTAGGTCGCGGCGTTGGACGAGATCTCGGCGCCGTACAGGTCGCTGGTGACGCTGTAGTGGAAGTTGAGGTACTTCTGCAGCGTCGGCAGGTCGATGACGCCGGCGGCGCGCAGCTTGGCGGGGTCGTCGGTGCCGAGTTCCTTCATCACTTCGCAGGTGCGCTGGATCACGCGGGCGATGCCCGATTCGCCGACGAAGAGGTGGTGCGCCTCCTCGGTGAGCATGAACTTGCAGGTGCGCGCCAGCGGGTCGAAGGCCGATTCGGCGAGCGAGGCGAGCTGGAACTTGCCGTCACGGTCGGTGATGAAGGTGAACATGAAGAACGAGAGCCAGTCGGGGGTCTTCTCGTTGAACGCGGTGAGGATGCGCGGGTTGTCCTCGTCGCCCGAGCGGCGCTCGAGCAGGGCCTCGCCTTCCTCGCGGCCGTCGCGGCCGAAGTGCGCGTGCAGCAGGTAGACCATGGCCCACAGGTGGCGGCCTTCCTCGACGTTCACCTGGAACAGGTTGCGCAGGTCATAGAGCGAGGGGGCGGTGAGGCCGAGGTGGCGCTGCTGCTCGACCGATGCCGGCTCGGTGTCACCCTGGGTGACGATGATGCGGCGCAGGGTCGAGCGGTATTCGCCCGGGACTTCCTGCCACACGTCCTGGCCCTTGTGCTCGCCGAAGGTGATCTTCTTCTCGCCTTCCTGCGGTGCGAGGAAGATGCCCCAGCGGTAGTCGTGCATCTTGACGTAGCCGAAATCGGCCCAACCCTTGGGATCGACGCTGACCGCGGTGCGCAGGTACACGTCGTAGTTGCTCGAATTCTCCGGGCCCATGTCGTCCCACCAGTTCAGGAAGGACGGCTGCCACTGTTCGAGGGCGCGCTGCAGGGTCTTGTTCTCGTTGAGGTTGACGTTGTTGGGGATGCGTTCGCTGTAGTTGATCATCTCTGTACTCCTCCGATTTCGGGTGGGGCCGCGCCGTCGGGGGCGTCGTGCCTCGCTTATTGCTGCTCGCTTTTGCCAAGACTCCCCGCCGCGCCAGGGCGCCGGATGCAACGGCAGGGGGACGGCCTGCCGCGCGGCGCGGGAACGATTCGTATGCCTTACACGCGGTTCCAGTCGAACTGCGCCTTCTTGCCCGAGCCGAAGAGCTTCAGCGCGCCGTTCTCGCCGACCGCGTTGGGGCGGTTGAAGATCCAGTTCTGCCAGGCCGACAGGCGGCCGAAGATGCGGGTGTTCATCGTCTCGACGGGACCGAAGCGCAGGTTGGCTTCGAGGCCGGTGAGCGCGTCGGGCGACAGCGCGGCGCGTTCCTCGATGGCGATGCGGACTTCCTCGGCCCAGTCGAGGTCATCGGGGATCGCGGTGACGAGGCCCAGCTCCATCGCCTCGGCGGGCGACAGCAGGCTGCCCTGCTTGGCCTTCACGGCGGCGACCGGGGCTTCCTCCTGGTAGAAGCGGGCGTCGATGCGCGACAGGCCGTTCACCATCGGGAAGGTGCCGAAGTTCATCGCCGACAGGCCGACGACGTTCTTGGCTTCGGCGGCGTCGAGCATGTAGCTGCGGTCGGCGGCGAGCGCGATCTCGAGCAGCGTGCCGGCGAAGCAGGAGCCCGGCTCGATCAGCGCGTACAGGCTGCGCGAGGACACGTCGATGCGGGCGAGCGTGCGGCGCAGCATGCCGATGGTCTCGCGGACGAACCAGTTGTCGCGGTTGGCGTCGATGGTGGCGTCGATGTCGAGCACGACCTGGGCGTCGCCTTCGGTGCGCAGCTGCCACAGGCCGACGTCGAGGTGGTTGGTGCGCAGGTTCAGGATCGCGTCGTCGAGCTCGCGTGCCATCTGCAGCGGCCACCACTTGATGCCCTGCGCCTCGATCTCGGCGGCGGTCTTCGCGGTGACGGCGGCGGGGGCGCGCACGGTCAGGGTCACGGTGCGGCCGTCGGCGTCGATCGTCGCATCGACGAATTCGTAGTGGTAGCCTTTCTCGTCGACCGTGCGCTCGAGCGTCGTGAGCTTCACGCCCTTGGCGCCGGCGGGGCGGTCCGAGGTCTGGGCGAGCGCCTTGGCGCGGGCCTGGATGTGCTCGGCGAACTGTTGCTGCTTGACGACGTCGTCGACCAGGCGCCAGTCCTTGGCACGCTGGCCGCGCACGCCTTCCGAGATCGTGCAGAAGATGTCGGCGTGGTCGCGGCGCACGCGGCGCTTGTCGGTGACGCGGGTCAGGCCGCCGGTGCCGGGCAGCACGCCCAGCAGCGGCACTTCGGGCAGCGAGACCGAGGAGTTGCGGTCATCGACCAGCACGATCTCGTCGCAGGCAAGCGCCAGCTCGTAGCCGCCGCCGGCGGTGGTGCCGTTGCACGCGGCGAGGAACTTGAGGCCCGAGTACTGGCTGGAGTCCTCGATGCCGTTGCGCGTCTCGTTGGTGAACTTGCAGAAGTTCACCTTCCACGCGTGGGTCGACAGGCCCAGCATGTAGATGTTGGCGCCGGAACAGAAGATCTTCGGCTTGCCCGAGGTGACGACCACGGTGCGCACTTCCGGGTGCTCGAAGCGCACGCGCTGCAGCGCGTCGTGCAGCTCGATGTCCACGCCCAGGTCGTAGGAGTTGAGCTTCAGCTTGTAGCCCGGGCGGATGCCGCCGTCCTCGTCGATGTTGAGCGTCAGCGTGGCGATCTCGCCGTCGGTCGCGAGCGACCAGTGGCGGTACTTCGACGGCTCGGTACGGTAATCCACCAGTTCTGCGACCGGCTTGTTCGCGACTGCTTGCATGGTCTGTCTCCTCTCTCTCTGTTGAAGTTGCTCAGCCCATCACGAGCTGGCGCAATTTGATGAAACTCTGGTCCACCGTTTCACCCGAGGTGTCGAGCACGGTGTCGGCCTTGGCGTAGAGGGGCAAGCGCGCCTCGAGGATGCGCTTGAGGTCCTCCATCGCCTCGTCGTTGCCCGCCATCGGGCGCAGGTCGCCCTGGGCCATCACGCGGGACATGTGTTCTTCCGGCTGGGCCTTGACCCACACGGTCATGCACTGCGACAGCAGCATCTCGAAGCTTTCCGGCTGCGACACGACGCCGCCGCCGACCGAGATCACGGCGCGCGGGTTGTCGCGCAGCACGCGCTCGAGGGTGCGCTTCTCGATGCGGCGATAACCGGACTGGCCGTACAGCGAGAAGATCTCGCGCCCGGGGATGCCGGTTTCCTTCTCGATCTCGCGGTCGAGCTCGATGAAGGGCATGTTTTCTTCCTGCGCGAGGCGCTTGCCGAGCGTCGACTTTCCGGCGCCGCGCAGGCCGATCAGCGCGACGCGCTTGCGGCGCACGGCTTCCTCGTGGCCGAAGTCGCGCATCAGGCGGAACACCACTTCTTCCAGGCGGTGCTGCGGCAGGCGCTCGAGGAAGCGGCGGATGAGGCGCTTCTCGACGGTGTCTTCGGTTTCCGGCGCGAGCAGCTCGATCAGCGAAACGTTGAGCGCGCGGGCGATGTTGTGCAGCAGGACGATGGACACGTTGCCGTCGCCGCCTTCGAGGTGGGCGAGGTGGCGTTCCGAAACGCCGGCTTCACGCGCCACGAGCTTTCTCGTCATGCCACGGCGGTCGCGGATCTCGCGGACGCGCTTGCCGAGCGTCGGCAGGATATTGCCTTCGGCGGCCTGGTCGGCCGTCTGGAGCTCTTCCTGCTGCTGTTCGGTGGTGGGTTCGAGGCTCATCTGGGTTCCTTGTCTGCAGCGAACTGCATCGGTTGAGTTGAACAATAGTGCATCAGATTCGTTGCGTCAACATCTAAAGTGCAGTTTTGTTTGTGGTGCACTGCGTTAATCTGCAGTTTTCGTCCAGTATAGAAGGTGCTTCGTCGCTCCGCTGTGTCAAAAACTGCATCTATGTTTAAGTGTTGCTGAGAAAAGTGGAAGTAAAGTGCTTGACGGAGAAAATTGCGCGTGTATTCTATCTCCACCGATTGCGCTCCGGCGCGACGCCAGAACATCAGACATCCGGCGCAGACCGCGATGCCTCAACAGAGAGAGGAGACAAACAGGTGAAGCTGGCCAATTACGTATACGGGCAATGGATCGAAGGCGCGGGCGAAGGCGCGGCGCTGACGGACCCCGTCACCGGCGAGGCGCTGGTGCGGGTTTCGTCCGACGGCATCGACGTCGCACGTGCACTGGAGTTCGCCCGCACCGCAGGCGGGGCGGCTCTGAAGGCCCTGACGTACGAGGAGCGCGCCGCGAAACTCGCCGCGATCGCCGAGCTGCTGCAGGCGAAACGTGCAGAATATTTCGACATCTCGCTGCGCAACTCGGGCGCGACCGAAGGTGACGCATCCTTCGACGTCGATGGCGCCATCTTCACCGTCAAGAGCTACGCCCGCGCCGGCAAGGCGCTGGGCGCCGGGCGTCACCTGAAGGAAGGCGGCCGTGTCGCACTCGCGAAGACGGACGTGTTCCAGGGCCAGCACTTCCTGATGCCGCTGACCGGCGTCGCGGTGTTCATCAACGCGTTCAACTTCCCCGCCTGGGGCTTGTGGGAGAAGGCCGCGCCGGCGCTGCTCGCGGGCGTGCCCGTGTTCGCCAAGCCGGCGACCCCGACCGCGTGGCTCGCGCAGCGCATGGTCGCCGACGTTGTGGAAGCGGGCATCCTGCCGCCGGGCGCGATCTCCATCGTGTGCGGTGGAGCCCGGGACCTGCTCGATCACGTCACCGAATGCGACGTCGTGTCCTTCACCGGCTCGGCCGACACCGCGGCGCGCATGCGCACGCATCCGAACGTCGTTGCGCGCTCGGTACGGATCAACATCGAGGCCGACAGCGTGAACTCGGCGATCCTCGGCCCGGACGCGCAGCCCGGCACGCCGGAATTCGATCTCGCGGTGAAGGAGATCGTGCGTGAGATGACGGTCAAGACCGGCCAGAAATGCACGGCAATCCGCCGCATCCTCGCGCCCGCGGGTGTTTCGCGCGCGCTCGCCGATGCAGTGTCGGGCAAGCTCGCCGGCTGCAAGGTGGGGAACCCGCGCAGCGAGGGTGTGCGCGTCGGGCCGCTGGTGAGCAAGGCGCAGCAGGCCGCGGCCTTCGAGGGCCTGGCGAAGCTCAGGCAGGAATGCGAGGTCGTGTTCGGCGGCGATCCGGATTTCGAGCCGGTCGATGCCGACGCGGCGGTGTCCGCCTTCGTGCAGCCGACCCTGCTGTACTGCGACAAGGGGCTGGCGGCGCGCCACGTGCATGACGTCGAGGTCTTCGGCCCGGTCGCGACCATGGTGCCCTACGCCGACACGCGTGACGCCGTCGCGATCGCGCGTCGCGGCCACGGCTCCCTCGTCGCCTCGGTATATTCGGGCGACGCGGCCTTCCTCGGCGAACTGGTGCCGGGGATCGCCGACCTCCATGGCCGCGTGATGGTCGTCGATGCCGCGGTGGGCGCGAACCACACCGGCCACGGCAACGTGATGCCGACCTGCCTGCACGGCGGTCCCGGGCGCGCCGGCGGCGGCGAGGAGTTGGGCGGTCTGCGCGCGCTGGCGATGTATCACCGCCGCTGCGTCGTGCAGGGCGGCCCCGCGGTGCTGGAAGCCCTGTCGCGTGACGCAGTCGACGCTGCGTTGCTCGGCGCATGAACTATAAAACATACACGCATCCCGCCCCCTGACCCCAACACCCAGTTCCGACGGAGAGACGGAGACATGACCCCAGACCAGTTCCAGGCCCTGATCGCGAAGGTGACCGACGAGATTGCCGGCCGCCCGCTCGACGGCCAGCTCGCCGATTTCCTCAACGAACGCTTTCCGGCGAACGGGCCGGAGTTCCAGGCCATCGCCAAGGCCTGCAGCGATGCGGTTGCCGCCGGCTGGATGTGCGAGCGCGAGCACGGCGGCATCAGGTTCGGGCGCGTGATCAAGCCGACCGACGCGATCCACGGCTTCAGCGTCGACGTCGTCGAGATGCAGGACGTCGTCGGCCCGCAGCACGCGCACCCCAACGGCGAGATCGACATGATCATGCCGCTGGAAGGCGACGCGAAGTTCGACGGTCATGGAGCGGGCTGGTTTGTCTATGAAGCGGGCAGCGTGCACCGTCCGACCGTGATGGGCGGGCGCGCGTATGTGCTGTATCTGCTGCCGCAGGGCGCAATCGAGTTCACGAAATCGTAGGGCTTTACCGCCGGGCTTTAGCTGTGGGAGCGGCTTCAGCCGCGAATCGGCGGTTTCGCAAGCCCCCACGGCCCATTCGCGGCTGAAGCCGCTCCCACAAGGTGCCCACGAGCACCGGTAAGCCAGGCCACGACGGCCACCGAATGAACAACGCCGGCACCAAGACCGGCCAGGAATACCCCCGGCCCCCGGCCGGAAGAACGGAGGAGAGTAAGGAATGACCACGCTCAGCGCAGCGGACCACAGCACGAGTCCGCCCACGATCACCCTGCCGCGCCAGTACAACGCCGCGGACGACCTTATCGGCCGCAACCTCGACGCCGGCCGCGGTAGCAAGATCGCCTACATCGACGACAACGGCCGCTACAGCTACGATGAACTCGCGGCGCGCGTGAACCGCTTCGCCAACGCCCTCGGTGCGCTCGGCATCACCCGCGAGCAGCGCATCCTGATGTGCGTGCACGACACCATCGACTTCCCGACCGTGTTCCTCGGCGCGATCAAGGCCGGCGTCGTGCCGATCGCGGTGAACACGCTGCTCACGCAGTCCGACTACGAATACATGCTCAGCGACAGCCGCGCGCGCATCGCCGTCGTGTCGGCGCCGCTGTACGACACCTTTGCGCCGCTGCTGGGCAAGGTCGAGTCGCTCGAGCGCATCGTCGTCGCCGGCGGCGAGGGGCCGGACTCGGTCGCCGCCCTGATGGCGAACGCCTCCGACAAGTTCGAGGCGGTCGCGACGACCTGCGACGACCCCTGTTTCTGGCTCTACTCTTCCGGTTCGACCGGCGCGCCCAAGGGCACCGTGCATATCCAGTCCAGCCTGATCCACACGGCCGAGCTGTACGCGAAGCCCATCCTCGGCATCAAGGAAAGCGACGTCGTGTATTCCGCGGCCAAGCTCTTCTTCGCCTACGGCCTCGGCAACGGCCTGACCTTCCCGCTATCGGTCGGCGCGACTGCCGTGCTGATGGCCGAGCGCCCCACGCCCGCCGCCGCCTTCAAGCGCCTGCGCGAGCAGCAGCCGACGATCTTCTACGGCGTGCCGACCCTGTACGCGTCGATGCTGGCGGATGCCGACTGTCCGACGCGCGAGGAGCTCGCGATCCGCATGTGCACCTCGGCCGGCGAGGCGTTGCCGGAAGACATCGGTCGGCGCTGGACCGAGCGCTTCGGCGTCGAGATCCTCGACGGCATCGGCTCGACCGAAATGCTGCACATCTTCCTGTCGAACCGCCCCGGCGACGTGCATTACGGCACCACCGGCAAGCCGGTGCCTGGCTACCAGGTGCGCCTGGTCGACGACGAGGGCAATGTCGTCGAAGGCGCGGACGAGCCGGGCGAGCTGCAGATCTCCGGGCCGACCAGTGCGGTGATGTACTGGAACAATCGCGAAAAGACGCGCGCGACCTTCCAGGGGCCGTGGACCCGCAGCGGCGACAAGTACTCGCGCAATGCCGAGGGCTACTACGTGTATGCCGGGCGCAACGACGACATGCTCAAGGTGAGCGGTATCTACGTGTCGCCGATCGAGGTCGAATCCTGCCTGATCCAGCATCCGGCGATCCTCGAGGCGGCGGTCGTCGGTCACGAGGACGAGGAGCGCCTGATCAAGCCCAAGGCCTTCATCGTGCTCAAGCCCGGTTTTCAGCGTTCGGAGCAGCTCGCGGCCGAGATCAAGGCGCACGTGAAGGCGCACCTCGCGCCGTACAAGTATCCGCGCTGGATGGAGTTCGTCGATGAGCTGCCGAAGACGGCGACGGGCAAGATCCAGTGCTTCAAGCTGCGTGCAATGGCTGGAAAGTAGGACATAGGGCGGGAGAAGCCGAAGGCGCATCCCGCCACCCCAAGCGTCGGAATGGCGGGATGCGCTTCGCTCCTCCCGCCCTACATGACCGAGGAATTACAAGGGCAAAGCCCCACCCATCCCCCGTGGAGGAGACACCATGAAAAATGCACGAATGAACCGCCGTACCCTGATGCAGGCCATGCTCGGCGTGATTGCCGGCGCACTCGTACCGCTGGGCGCCGCGCAGGCCGCCGAGAAGATCAAGGTCGGCCTGATGCTGCCCTACACCGGCACCTACGCCGCGCTGGGCACCGCGATCACCAACGGCTTCAAGCAGTACGTGCAGGAGCAGGGCGGCAAGCTCGGCGGCTACGAGGTCGAATATTCCGTCGTCGATGACGAGTCCGATCCGTCCAAGGCGACCGAGAACGCGTCCAAGCTCGTGAAGCGCGACAACGTCGACGTGCTGGTCGGCACCGTGCATTCGGGCGTCGCGCTGGCGATGGCCAAGGTCGCGCGCGACACCAAGACGCTGCTGATCATCCCCAACGCGGGCGCGGACGAACTGACCGGCCCGCTGTGCGCGCCCAACGTGTTCCGCAGCTCCTTCTCCGCATGGCAGCCGGCCTACGCGATGGGCAAGATCGTCGCCGAGCGCGGTCACAAGAACGTCGTCACGGTGACGTGGAAGTACTCCTTCGGCGAGCAGTCGGTCGCGGGTTTCAAGGAAGCCTTCGAGAAGGCTGGCGGCAAGGTCGCGAAGGAACTGTATCTCCCCTTCCCGAACGTCGAGTTCCAGCCCTTCCTGACCGAGATCGCCTCGCTGAAGCCCGACGCGGTGTTCGTGTTCTTCGCCGGCGGCGGTGCGGTCAAGTTCGTCAAGGACTACGACGCGGCGGGCCTGAAGAAGTCCATCCCGCTGTACGGCTCGGGCTTCCTCACCGACGGCACGATCGACGCGATGGGCGGCTCGGGAGAAGGCCTGCTGACGACTCTGCACTACGCCGACAACCTGACCAACCCGAAGGACCAGGCCTTCCGCAAGGCCTACGCGATGAACTACAAGATCCAGCCCGACGTGTATGCGGTGCAGGGCTACGACGCCGCGCAGATGCTGAAGACCGGCCTCGATTCGCTGAAGGGCGGCAAGTTCGACAAGGACGCGGTGATCAAGGCGATGGAAACGGCGAAGATCGACAGCCCGCGCGGCGCCTTCACGCTGTCCAAGGCGCACAACCCGGTGCAGGACATCTACCTGCGCAAGGTCGAGGGGCGCGACAACAAGCTCGTCGGCGTGGCCGAGAAGGCGCTGGCGGATCCCGCGCGCGGCTGCCGCATGTAAGTCTTAGCAGCTCCTTCCGTAGGCTCCATTCCAACATATCCGGGCGCCCTCAACAAGCGTCCGGAGGGGAAGACTCATGGATTTCGTATCCTTCCTGATCCAGGTGCTGAACTCGCTGCAGTACGGCCTGCTGCTGTTCCTCGTGGCCAGCGGGCTGACGCTGGTGTTCGGCATCATGGGCATCATCAACCTCGCGCACGGCAGCTTCTACATGGTCGGCGCCTACCTCGCGTTCGCGCTCACGAGCCTGACCGGCAACCTGATGCTGGCGATCGCGCTGGGGTTGCCGCTGGCCTTCGTGTTCGGCGCGATCCTCGAATGGGCGCTGTTCTCGCACCTGTACAAGCGCGACCACCTCGAACAGGTGCTGCTGACCTACGGCCTGATCCTGATCTTCGAGGAGCTGCGCAGCCTCGCCGTCGGCGACGACGTGCATGGCGTGACGATCCCCGAGCTGTTCTCGGCATCGATCCCGCTCTCGGATAACCTCAGCTACCCGCTGTATCGGCTGGTGATCTCGGTCGTGTGCCTCGCGCTCGCGGGCGGGCTGTACTGGCTGATCCAGAAGACGCGCCTCGGCATGATGATCCGCGCCGGCAGCCACGACCGCGACATGGTCAAGGCGCTCGGCATCGACATCAACCTGCTGTACCGCACCGTGTTTGCCCTCGGTGTCGCGCTCGCGGCGCTGGCCGGCATGCTCGCCGCGCCGATCTCCTCCGTCTATCCGGGCATGGGCAGCAGCGTGCTGATCATCTCCTTCGTGATCGTCGTGATCGGCGGCGTCGGCTCGGTGTGGGGCGCGCTCGTCGCGGCGCTCGTGATCGGCTTCGCGGACACCTTCGGCAAGGTGCTGCTGCCCGATCTCGCGGGCCTGATGGTCTATCTCGTGATGGCCGTGGTGCTGCTGTGGCGCCCCGAAGGCATCTTCAAGAAGGCTTGAGAGGAAGGACAAGACCATGAATTCCCGTACCTCCACAATCTTCAAGCTCGCGGTGATGGCCGGCGTGCTGGCCTTCCCGGCCTTCGGCTCGGACTTCTACGCCGAGATGGTCGCCAAGGTGCTGATCCTCGCGATCTTCGCGATGAGCCTGGACCTGCTGGTCGGCTTCACCGGCCTCGTGAGCTTCGGCCACGCCGCCTACTTCGGCATCGCCGCCTATGCAGTCGCGCTGATGACGCCGAAGTACGACCCGGCGAACCTGTGGCTGGCGCTGCCGGCGTCCATCCTCGCGGCGGCCGCGGCGGCCTTCGTCATCGGGCTGTTCGTGCTGCGCACCAAGGGCATCTACTTCATCATGGTGACGCTCGCCTTCGCGCAGATGGCCTACTACGTGTTCCACGACACGCCGCTGGGCGGCGGCTCGGACGGCATCTACCTCAACTTCAAGCCGGATGCGACGATCGCGGGCTGGGTGCCGTTCGACCTCAACGAGCCGCATCACCTGTACTACTTCGTCGTCGCCGCGATGCTCGCCGTGTATGGTCTGCTGAAGCTCGTGCTGCGCTCGCCCTTCGGCCGCGTGCTGGTCGGCATCCGCAGCAACGAGCACCGCATGCTCTCGCTCGGCTACGCGACCTTCCGCTACAAGCTCGCGGCCTTCACGCTGGCGGGCGGCCTCGCCGGCTTCGCGGGCTTCCTGTACGCAGTGCTGTTCGGCTTCGTCACGCCCGAGTATCTGTCGTGGCACAAGTCGGGTGACGTGCTGCTGATGGTGATCCTGGGCGGCATGGGCAACCTCGCCGGCGCGATCGCCGGGGCTGCCGCACTGGTCGGGCTGCAGGAAATCTTCACCGGCATGACCAAGCACTGGCAGCTGCTGATGGGCCTCACCATCGTCGCGGCGGTGCTCTTCATGCCGGGCGGCATGGCCGCGACACCCGCCCGCATCATGGCGCGCATCAATGGGGGAAAGACCAATGAGTGAAGTCCTGCTTGCCGCCGAGGGCATGACCCGCCGCTTCGGCGGGCTGCTCGCGAACCGCGATGTCAATATCCAGCTCGAGCGTGGCGTGCTGCATGCGCTGCTCGGCCCCAACGGCGCGGGGAAATCGACCTGCATCAACATGCTGTCGGGCGACCTGCCGCCGTCCGAAGGCACGATCCGCTACAAGGGCGAGGACATCACCGCGCTCACGTCCTACCAGCGCTCGAAGATCGGCATCGGTCGCAGCTACCAGCGCACCAACATCTTCCCCAAGTTCACGGTGCTGGAGAACTGCCGGCTGGCCGCGCAGTCGCGCAAGCCGCGTCCGTGGAGCCTGCTGACCAACGCACTGCGCATGCCCGAAGCGGTCGAACGGGCACGTGCGGCGATCGCCGAGGCCGGCCTGTCGGGCCGCGAGGACCGCGTCGCCGGCACGATGTCGCACGGCGAGCAGCGCCAGCTGGAGATCGCGATGGTGCTCGCGACCGACGCCGAGGTGCTGCTGCTCGACGAGCCGCTCGCCGGCATGGGCTCGGAGGAGTCGGCGCAGATGGTCACGCTGCTCAACCGCCTGAAGGCGACGCGTGCGATCCTCCTCGTCGAGCACGACATGGACGCGGTGTTCGCGGTCGCCGACCGCATCACCGTGATGGTCAATGGCCAGGTGCTGGAATCGGGCTCGCCGGAGCAGATCCGCAACAGCCCCGACGTGCAGGCGGCCTATCTGGGACACGAGGCGGAGCATGAATGACATGTCCATGATCAGAGTGAACGCAGCGGCCGACCCTGCCGCCAATCCTGCCGGGCAGGCGGTGCCCGACGAGCGCGAGATGCTGCTGGAGGCGATCGGCCTGCACACCTACTACGGCTCCAGCCACATCCTGCACGGCGTGAATTTCCACATCCGCAAGGGCGAGGCGCTCGGGCTGATGGGCCGCAACGGCATGGGCAAGACGACGCTGATCCGCACCATGATGGGTTTCCTGACGCCCAAGGCGGGCGGCGTGCTGGTGCGCGGCCAGCGCATGACGGGCGGGCCGACGCACAGGATCGCGAAGCTCGGCATCGCCTATGTGCCCGAAGGCCGCGGCATCTTCCCCAACCTGACGGTCCGGGAGAACCTGATCATGGCCGCGCGCGCCGGCGTCGACGGCCAGCGCGACTGGACCTTCGACCGCGTCATGGCGACCTTCCCGCGCCTTGCCGAGCGCATCGAGAACGGCGGCGGCAATCTTTCCGGCGGCGAGCAGCAGATGCTCACGATCGGCCGCGCGCTGATGACGAACCCGGATCTCCTGATCCTCGACGAGGCCACCGAAGGTCTCGCGCCGCTGATCGTGCGCGAGATCTGGCGCGTGATCCGCGAGATCCGCGACAGCGGCATCGCCACCGTGATCGTGGACAAGAACCACTCCGCGGTGACCGCGCTTACCGACCGCTCGATGATCCTCGTGAAAGGCCAGGTCGTGTTCGATGGTCCGAGCACGGAGGTGCGCAATAATCCCGAGCTCATCAAGAAACACCTGGGGGTCTGAATGAAGCAAGTGCTGGTCTGCGGCAAGCATCTCGAATACGTCCGGCTGCCTTCCGCGCACCCGCGCGACGGTGCGCCCGCGATCGTGTTCCTGCACGAAGGGCTGGGCTCGGTGTCGATGTGGCGCGACTTCCCGCAGAAGGTCGCGGATGCGACCGGCTGCGAGGCCATCGTCTATTCGCGCGCGGGCTACGGCCGTTCCGATGCGGCGGAGCTGCCGCGCACGACGCGCTACATGCACGACGAAGGCCTCACTGTGCTGCCGGCCCTGCTCGATGCGCTGCAGCTCGACCGGCCCATCCTCCTTGGCCACTCCGACGGCGGCTCCATCGCGCTGATCTGTGCGGGTGGTACCGGCACCCCGCTCTCGGGCGTGGTCCTGATGGCACCGCACGTGCTGGTCGAGGACATCTCGGTGACCAGCATCGCGCAGGCCAAAGTCGCGTGGCAGAGCACCGACCTGCCGGCGCGCCTGGGCAAGTACCACGCCGACGTCGAGGCCGCCTTCCGGGGCTGGAACGACATTTGGCTGCACCCGGATTTTCGCGCGTGGAACATCGAGGAGTACGTGCCGCGCGTCGCCTGCCCGGTGCTCGCGATCCAGGGCGAGGACGACGAGTATGGCACCATGGACCAGATCGATCGCATCGCCGCGCAGGCGCGCGACGTGGATCTCGTCAAGCTCGCCGACTGCCGCCACTCCCCGCACAAGGACCAGCCCGCGGCCGTGATCGAGGCCGTCGGCGAATTCGTGAACCGCATCCTGGACTGAACCGCCATGATCTTCGAATGCAAGAAATCCATCCGTTTCCACCACTGCGACCCGGCCGGCATCGTCTTCTACCCGCAGTGCCTGGTGCTGTGCAATGAGGTGGTCGAGGACTGGTTCGACCGCGGCATCGGCGTGGACTTCTACAAGCTGCACGCGGAGATCCGCCGCGGCGTGCCGATGCGCCACCTCGAAGTCGACTTTTTCGCACCGAGCATGCACGGCGATGAGCTCACCTTCACGCTCTACGTCGCGCGCATCGGCGGCAGCTCGATGGACATCGTCACGACCGCGTCGATGGGCGAGCAGGTGCGCTTCCGCGCGAAGCAGACGGTCGTGTGGGCCGACCTCGGCGGCGCCCCGCGCGCGACCTTGATCGACGACGAATGGCGCGAGCGCTTCGGGCGCTATCTGGAACCGCCGAAGGACTGACGTGACGCGCTTGTGGGAGCGGCTTCAGCCGCGAATCGGCGCACGGAGATGCCGCATCGGCCCATTCGCGGCTGAAGCCGCTCCACAGTGATGGTCACCGAACCCGTCGCAACGAAGGAAACACGATGGACTACAGCCGCTACACCAACCTGAAGGTCGAACTCCACGCTCACGGCATCGCCGAGGTGATCCTGGGTGAACCGGGCAAACTACCCGCCGCGGACGCGACCGGCCACGGCGAGCTCGCCGACATCTGGCGCGACCTCGACCGCGATCCCGCCGTGTCCGTGATCGTCGTGCGCGGCCAGGACAAGGGCTTCTCGGCCGGCGGCACACTGGATCTGGTCGCCGCGATGGTCGACGAGTTCGAGCATCGCGCCCGCGTGTGGAAGGAAGCGCGCGACATCGTCTACAACATGATCAACTGCTCCAAGGTGATCGTTTCCGCGATCAACGGCCCGGCGGTCGGCGGCGGGCTGGCGGTGGCGTTGCTGGCGGACATCTCGATCGCCGCGAAGAACGCGCGCCTCATCGACGGCCACACCCGCCTGGGCGTCGCGGCCGGCGACCACGCCGCGATCATCTGGCCGCTGCTGTGCGGCATGGCCAAGGCCAAGCTGCATCTGCTGCTGTCGAACGAGGTGAGCGGCGAGGAAGCCGAGCGCATCGGCCTCGTGTCGATGGCGGTCGAGGCCGAGCAACTGCGCGACACCGCCTTCGACATCGCCAGAAAACTCGCCGCCGGCCCCCAGACCGCCTTGCGCTGGACCAAGCACAGCCTCAACAACTGGCTGCGCCAGGCCGGCCCGATCTTCGACAACTCGGTGGCGCTGGAGATGCTCGGCTTCACCGGCCCGGAAGTACGCGAAGGCCTGGCCGCGGTGCGCGAGCGCAGGACGCCGAATTTCCCGGCCGGTTCCCCGATATGACATGAAACCCGTAGGGCGGGAGGAGCCGAAGGCGCATCCCGCCACGCGGCGGTGCCGACCCGACCCCCTTGGCGGGATGACTCCCGCCCTACGAAACCCCAACGGCGCCGCAGAGCGCCTGGCAACACCCCACCCCCGACGAAAGACAGAGAGAGGACCACCATCATGACCATCTACCAGTGCAGCGCCTGCTACTTCCCCTACAACGAGGCCGACGGCCTGCCCGACGACGGCATCGCGCCCGGCACCAAGTGGGAAGACGTGCCCGAGGGCTGGGTCTGTCCCGACTGCGGCAACGGCAAGGAACACTTCAACCCGGCACCCGAGCAGGAAGGCTGAGGCAACGTAATCAGCGTCCTGCCTGAAGGCGTGCGTGGTCGCACGCCTTGTCGCGGTGCTTATCACCGCGCCGGGATGGACGGGCGCTTCGACACCTGATCCCCTGCGGGGCAGGGCAGCGATGCCTAGCCCCGAACTCCTGTAAACCGTCCTCCCTCGACGCGTCACGCACCTGTAGGAGCGGCTTTAGCCGCGAATCGGCGCCCATTCGCGGCTGAAGCCGCTCCCACAGGGCCGCGTCCGTCACGCACGGTTCTTCCCCCGGCAATCGTTCCCGCTAACCCCTCGCGGGCCTCCTGAACTGCACTTCGCTGCATGCGAATGAATAATTGTTCATTCATCTCTTGATTTCGTGAAAATCCGGATGTAGAGTGAACGAACATTCAGTCAGTTGATGGACATCAAACAGACTGGAGCGAAGGCAGGACCGGATGGGGATTGGAAGGATTTGGCCGGAAAGGCTCCCCGACAGGGCGGATGGCCCGGATGGCCCGGAGCGCGCGGGGCAATTACAAGGAGACGGATTCATGAACGACGGATTGTTTGACCAGTTCAAGGAGTGGTACGAGAAGCGCCATGACTACGCCCGCGCGTGGAAGGCGCGCACTGGCGGCCAGGTAGTCGCAACGATGTGCACCTACACGCCGGAAGAGCTGCTGATCGCGGCCGGCATGCTGCCGGTGCGCGTGCTCGGCGCGCACGAGCCGCAGAACGTGACCGAGCCGCACATCTTCGGCATGTTCTGCCCGTTCTGCCGCGACTCGCTGGCGCAGGGCCTGCTGGGCCGCTTCGACTACGCCGAAGGCGTGACCCTGACCCAGTCCTGCATCCAGTACCGCCAGGCCTACAGCTCCTGGCGCCAGAACGTGCCCACCGTGAAGTGGGACTACTACGTCGCGATGCCCAACGACGTGCAGTCGCCGCATTCGCGCAAGGCGCACCGCGCCGAAGTGCAGGCGTTCCGCGTGTTCCTGCAGACGCTCACCGGCAAGACGATCACCGACGACATGCTGCGCGAGGCGCTCGCGGTGATGGACGAGAACCGCCGCCTGCTGCGCCAGCTGTTCGACTACCGCAAGGCCGACGAGCCCAGGGTCACCGGCGTCGAGGCGCTGTACGCGTCGATCACCGCGCAGTTCATCGACAAGCGCGAACACAACGAGATGCTGCGTAAGGTGCTCGCCGCGCTGCCCAAGCGTGAGGTGACGCGGCCGACGGGCGCGCGCTTCATGACCATCGGTTCGGAGAACGACGACGTGGCCTTCATGGCGATGGTCGAGTCGGTCGGCGCCACCATCGTCATCGACGACCAGTGCTCCGGCACGCGCTACTTCTGGAACGCGTCGAAGAACGACGACGACGTCGTCAAGGCGATCGCCGAGCGCTACTGCGACCGCCCGGCCTGCCCGACCAAGGATTACCCGTCGCACACGCGTTTCCAGCACGTGCTGGATCTCGCCAAGGAATACAAGGTGCAGGCGGCTGTCTTCCTGCAGCAGAAGTTCTGCGATCCGCACGAGGGCGACTACCCGGACCTGAAGCGCCACCTCGAGGCCAACGGCATCCCGACGCTGTTCCTCGAATTCGACATCACCAACCCGATCGGCCCGTTCCGTATCCGCATCGAGGCGATGCTCGAGACGCTGAGCGAAGAAGAACTGTTCTGAGAGCTTGTGAAGAAATCGTCGCGAGCAGGGTCGAGTGCAAGGCGCGAGCGAGCGAACGACGAGACATATCAGATGGATAGGCGAGGAGTGAGCGAGTGAGCAACGCAGCAATCGACCCGCGCAGCAGATTTATTCGCAAGCTCTGAGCCCGACAGGAGACATGAGATGGACACCAAGGCGATCTACCCGACCGAACAGCTCAAGCTGTGGGGCAAGGCCAAGCAGCTGCGCGAGCAGTACTACCACAACTACGCCCGCGCCAAGGAAAACGGCGGCATCCGCTGGTCCGCGGCGGGCTGGTCCTTCGACGCGATCCCGACCTCGCTCGGCGACGACGTCTATCCGCTGACTGGCGAGCCGTATTCGGCCGGCGTGTCGCTCGACAAGAAGTTCACCCAGCGCTGCCTCGACGCCGCCGAGTCCTACGGCTTCGCCCGCGACATGTGCTCCTACATGCGCATCTACTGGGGCAGCATGCACCTGGATGAATACTTCTACGGCGGCAAGTGGCCGACCTCGGACTTCATCTTCCAGACGCAGATCTGCTGCTCGCACGCGAAGTGGTACCAGCACGTCGCGCACGTGAAGAAGATCCCCGACTTATATGTCGACGTGTCGGTCGGCGCGTACAAGGACCTCACGCCCGAGCGCCTCGACTACGTCACGAGCCAGCTGCACGATTCGATCGAGTTCGTCGAGAAGGCGACCGGGCGCAAGTGCGACGACGAGCTGCTGATCCGCGCGATCAGGAACGAGATGCGCTCGACCAGCCGCTGGGCGCAGATCTGCGAGCTGCAGAAGGCGCGGCCCGCGCCGCTCGACGAGAAGACGATGTACTCGCTGTATGTGCTGTGCATCCTGCACAAATCCTCGCAGTGGTGCGCGGACTTCATGGACGAGCTGTACGACGAGGTGAAGGACCGCGTCGCGCGCGGCATCGCCGCGGTGGCCAACGAGCGCTGCCGTCTGATGTCCGACACGCAGCCGCCGTGGCCCTTCCTCAAGATCTTCCGCTATCTCGAGAGCTACGGCGCGGTGTCGATCGGCTCGCTCTACACCTTCGGCCTCGAAGGCACGTGGGAGTACAAGGACGACGGCTCCTGGGGCGCGCGCACCGTGCCGTGGGAGAAGGGCATCGAGATGAAGGACCGCGACACGGCGCTGCGCCTGTATGCCGACTGGAACCTCTCGAAGCCGCTGTGGCAGCAGTTCTTCGACCCCTCGGTGAAGTCCCGGATGATGCTCGACATCGCGCGCGACTGGGGTGTCGACGGCTGCATGATGCACCTCAACCGCGGCTGCGAAGGCCTCTCGGTCGGCATCATGGAAAACCGCCAGGCGATGGCCAAGGCCGGCATTCCGATCATGACCTACGAGGGCAACATGGGCGACGAGCGCGAGTTCGACGAGGTGCGCACGCAGGCGCGTGTGGATGCCTTCATGGAGCAGCTGGGCTTGCGCAAGCTGGCGGCCTGATCCCCCCAAAACCAGCAGAGAGCGGCGCGGCAATCGAAGTCATGAGTCAGGCGGGGCACCTTGTTCCTCCCCTTGAAGGGGAGGGAGTTCACCCGCACCGGCGCGCCCGTACAACACGCACAAGCAGTGCCAACAAGATGAGGACAGAAACATGATCACCGCAGGAATCGACATGGGTTCGCGCAGCGTCAAGGTCGTGCTGCTCGAGGAGCTCGACATGGAAGGCAAGCCGCAGCTGGTCGTGAAGAAGGCGCACCTGATGCTGCCGGGCGACCTCGACGCGGACCAGGCGGCCGAGCAGGCCTACGACGCCGCGCTGCAGGCGGCGGGTGTGGCGCGCGGCGACGTGAAATCGGTGTTCGCCACCGGTGCCGGCCGCAACCAGGTCGCCTTCGCCACCGAAGGCGTCACCGAGATGACCGCCGGGGCGCGCGGCGCGGTGTACATGTACCCGCAGGCGCGCACCGTGGTGGACGTCGGCGCCGAGGAAGGTCGCGGCATCAAGACCGACTCGGACGGCAAGGCGATCGACTTCGCCGGCAACGAGAAGTGCGCCGCCGGCGCCGGCTCCTTCGCCGAGGCGATGAGCCGCGCGCTGCAGCTCTCGCTCAAGGAGTTCGGCGAGGCGAGCCTGCGCTCCGACAAGAGCATCCCGATGAACGCGCAATGCACGGTGTTCGCGGAGTCCGAGGTGGTGTCGCTGATCCACTCCTCGACGCCCAAGGAAGACATCGCCAAGGCGGTGCTCGATGCAGTCGCCAGCCGCGTGTGCGCGATGGTGCGTCGCGTCGGCATCGAGGGCAACGTCGTGCTGATCGGCGGCATGGGCCACAACCCCGGCTTCGTCGCTTCGCTCAAGAACGCGATGGAGGTCGACGAGGTGCTGCTGCCCGAGCTGCCCGAATTCGCCAGCGCGCTGGGCTGCGCGCTGATCGCGGCCGAGCGCCTGCACTGAACCGACCGGACATGAATCGAGGAGACATGAAATGAATGCAGGAATCGACAAGGTGAGCCTGGCCACCCCGGAGAAGAAGGAATTCTGGCGCTGGCAGGAAAACACCTGGTACGACGAGACCAGGAACTGGCAGGACGCCAAGATCATCACCTGCGGCATCGACGTCGGCTCGGTGTCCTCGCAGGCGGTGCTGGTGTGTGACGGCGAGCTGTACGGCTACAACAGCATGCGCACCGGCAACAACTCGCCGGACTCGGCCAAGAACGCCCTGCAGGGCATCATGGACAAGATCGGGATGCAGCTCGAGGACATCAACTATGTCGTCGGTACCGGCTACGGCCGTGTGAACGTGCCCTTCGCCCACAAGGCGATCACCGAGATCGCGTGCCATGCCCGCGGCGCGAACTACATGGGCGGCAACAAGGTGCGCACCATCCTCGACATGGGCGGCCAGGACTGCAAGGCCATCCACTGCGACGATAAGGGCAAGGTCACGAACTTCCTGATGAACGACAAGTGCGCAGCCGGTACCGGCCGCGGCATGGAAGTCATCTCCGACCTGATGCAGATCCCCATTGCCGAACTGGGCCCGCGCTCCTTCGAAGTCGATGAGGAGCCGGAAGCGGTGTCGTCGATCTGCGTCGTGTTCGCGAAGTCCGAGGCGCTGGCGCTGCTCAAGGCCGGCTACACCAAGAACAAGGTGATCGCCGCCTACTGCCAGGCGATGGCAGAGCGCGTGGTGAGCCTGCTCGAGCGGATCGGCGTGGAGGAGGGGTTCTTCATCACCGGCGGCATCGCCAAGAACCCGGGCGTGGTGAAGCGCATCGAGAAGCTGCTGGGCATCAAGGCCGTCGATACCAGGATCGACAGCCAGATCGCCGGTGCGCTGGGCGCGGCGCTGTTCGGCTACACGCTGATGCAGAAGCAGGCCGGCAAGGCCTGAGCTCGCGGCGACGCGCGCGCCTTGCCGCGGCGGCCGCTCATGCGCGCGAATGTCCTGCCCCGCCGGGGGAGAGCCAGGCCATTCGCGCGGCATCGAAGCGCGCGCACTCCGCCTTCAGCCAGGTCGAGAAGATCGCGACGCGCCGATCGTCGGGGCGGCGGGATAGCAGCACGTAGCGCGCCGGCGCACGCACGTGCCGGCCGAACACGTTCATCAGGCGTCCGCTCCGGATCTCGTCCTGGACCAGCGCCGAGCGGGCCATCACCACGCCCTGGTGGCTCAAGGCCGCGCCGATCGCCAGGCTCGACAGGTTGAACTGCGGCCCTTCGAGATGCGCGATCCAGGCGGGGTGAAACGCCTCGAGCCAGGTGCGCCATTCCACGAATTCGGCCGCACCGACCCACGGCGATGCGTCATGCAGCAGCACGACGCCGTCGGGCGACTCCCCGGCCGCAAACCCGGGATGCCGCGCCAGATACTCCGGCGTGGCCGCGGCGAAGAGATACTCGTCCAGCAAAACGTCGGCCTGCAGCCGGCTGTAGCGGACCGGGTCGTAACGCACCGCCACGTCGATGTCCTGGGCGTCCATCGCTTGTCGGTCGAGCGTCTCGAACTCGGCCTTCAGCCGCACGGACACGTCGGGCCGCTCGCGCTGGAACTCCGTCAGGCGCGGCATCAGCCATTGCAGCGCGAACGAGGGCAGGCAATTGACCTGCAGGGGCGCGTTCGGCTCGCCGAGGCGCCGGATCGTGTCCTGGATCTCGTTCAGCGCGCGCGCCGTGGTCTCGAACAGCGCTTCACCCTTCGCCGTCAGTTTCAGGCCGCGCGGCTGGCGCAGGAACAGCCCGTAGCCGAGGCGGTCTTCGAGATGGCGAACCTGCTGGCTCACCGCGCTTTGCGTGAGGTGCAGCGATTCGGCCGCCTTCGTGAAGCTCAGCAGGCGCCCCGCCGCTTCGAAGCAGCGCAGCGCCCCGAGGATGGATGAATCCAGCTTCATAGGTATTAGAAGGGCTAATGCACGGTCCAGAAAGTATCGCTATTTTCACACGCGGGCCAGGCATAGGATGCAGTCTATTCGAGAACCCCTGCGAGGATCCGCGACATGACCGCTCTCCCCCCGGCGCTATTAGCGCAGCTTCAATCACGCCGGCCGCTGCTGTGGTTGAATCCGCGGCTGGGCCAGCCCCTGCCGGCCTCCGCCCCGGCGACGCCGCTGATCGCCGCGGCCGAGGCGCGTCTCGCGCGCTTTGCGCCGCTCATGGCGACGCTGTTTCCGGAGCTCGCGCCAAGCGGCGGACACATCGAATCCCAGCTGATGCCCGCCGCGGCGCTCCGCGACGAACTGGCCGGCAGGGACGCTGCCGCGGGGGCGTGGTTCATCAAGCGCGACGACCAGCTGCCGGTCGCGGGCTCCATCAAGGCACGCGGCGGCTTTCACGAGGTGCTCGCTTTCGCCGAATCAGTCGCGCTCGAACACGGGTTCCTGGCCGCGGACGGCGATCCCCGCGTTCTCGCGACGCCCGCGGCACGCACGCTGTTCTCGCAATATACGGTGTCGGTCGGCAGCACCGGCAACTTGGGCCTGAGCATCGGGGTGATGGCGGCGGCGCTCGGCTTCGACGCGGTGGTACATATGTCGGCGGATGCCAAGGCGTGGAAGAAGGACCGCCTGCGCAAGCGCGGCGTGCGCGTCGTGGAACACGCAGGCGACTACGCCGAGGCCGTGGCGGCGGGGCGCGCGCTGGCCGAGGCTTCGCCGCGCTGCCACTTCGTCGATGACGAAAGCTCGGCCCTGCTCTTTTTCGGCTATGCGGCGGCGGCGCGTCACCTCGCCCGACAGCTTGCCGACGCCGGCCGTGTCGTGGACGCCGCGCATCCGCTCCTCGTCTACATCCCCTGCGGCGTCGGCGGCGCGCCCGGCGGTATCACCTACGGGCTCAAGGCCTTGTTCGGCGAGCATGTGCACTGCTTCTTCGCCGAGCCCGTCGCCTCGCCGTGCATGCTGGTGCAGCTGGCCTCGGGGGGCGACGCGCCCGTCTCGGTCTACGACATCGGTCTGGACAACCGCACCGACGCCGACGGCCTCGCCGTCGGCCAGGCGTCCCCGCTGGTCAGCCCCTTGATGGCGTCGCAGCTCGCGGGTGTGTTCACCGTTCCCGATGATCGGCTCTACGTTCACTTGCGCGCCCTCAAGCGATCGCTGGGCGTGGAAGTCGAGCCGTCCGCGGCGGCGGGCGTCGGCGGGCCGGGCTGGCTGCACGATTCGCCCGAAGGTCAGGCCTATGTGCGCGCGCACGGACTCGACCTGCGCGCCGCGACGCACGTGATCTGGGCGACGGGCGGCTCGCTCGTTCCGCCCGAGGAACTCCGGCGCTTCCTGGACTACGCGGAAACCCTGAGCGACCGTGCGCCCTGAGTGATGCAGGCCGTTCCCGGGGGCCGCGGAGCGGAGCCGGGCAACGGGAATCCGAGGCAAGGAAAGATTCCCGTTGACTGTGCGATTCAAATGAACGACTATTCCATCAGCGAGCTGCAAGGTGTATCCGGACCCCGGTGCGCGGCGGGCTCGACCGGCAAGAAAAAGCAAACGTGGAGGATGTGATGGCGGCAGATCTGGATCGCGCACTCGCTGGCAAACACGTGGTGATCACCGGCGGCGGCCGCGGCATCGGTGCCGCAATCGCCGCGGCCGCCGCCGCGCAGGGTGCGCACCTGACGCTGATGGGCCGCACCCGTGGGCAGCTCGAAGAGCGCGCCGCCGCCTTGCGGGCGGAAGCGGGGCAGGGGGACATCGAGGTGCATTGCGAGGCGGTCGACGTTGCCCGCGCGGATTCGGTCGAGGCAGCCTTTGCGGCCGCCACGCGCGCGCTCGGCCCGGTCGCGGTGCTGGTCAACAACGCGGGCCAGGCCGGCAGCGCGCCCTTCCTGCGCACCGAGCCCGCGCTGTGGCAGCAGATGCTGGAGGTGAACCTCACCGGCACCTACCTCGCCACCCGCGCCGCGCTGCCCGGCATGCTCGCCGCCGGCTGGGGCCGCGTCATCAACGTCGCCAGCACCGCGGGCGAGAAGGGCTATCCCTACGTCTCGGCCTACTGTGCGGCCAAGCATGGCGTGATCGGCCTGACGCGCGCGCTGGCGCTGGAAATGGCGCACAAGCACATCACGGTGAACGCCGTGTGCCCCGGCTACACCGACACCGACATCGTGCGCGATGCGATCGCGAACATCCGCGAGAAGACGGGCCGCAGCGAGGTCGACGCGCTCGCCGAGCTGGCGAAGCACAACCCGCAAGGCCGCCTGGTGCGCCCGGAAGAGGTCGCCAACGCGGTGCTGTGGCTGTGCCTGCCGGGCTCCGAAGCGGTCACCGGGCAGGCGATCTCGGTGTCGGGCGGCGAGGTGATGTAAGCAGACCCGTCCGAGCGGGCGCCGCACAGGACAGCAACCAAAAGGAGGGTGGACGCCGCTGGCGTACCGCCCCGAGAGGAGACGCGAAAATGAGTGATCGAAGCTATCTGGAGTGGCCCTTCTTCGACGAGCGCCACCGCGGCATGCAGGTCGAGCTGGAGGCCTGGGCAGCAGCCCACATCGACGGCCACCCGCATGGCGACCTCGACGACGCCTGCCGCGAGCTGGTGCGCAAGCTCGGCGCTGACGGCTGGCTGCGCTACATGGTCGGCGGCACGGCCTACGGCGGTCGCCACGACACGATCGACACGCGCGCCGTATGCCTGCTGCGCGAGACGCTGGCGCGCCACTCGGGCCTCGCCGATTTCGCGCTGGGCATGCAGGGGCTGGGCTCGGGCGCGATCACGCTGCACGGCAGCGACGCGCAGAAGCGCAAGTACCTGACCGAAGTCGCGGCGGGGCGCGCGATTCCGGCCTTCGCGCTGTCGGAACCCGATTCCGGTTCCGACGTCGCCGCGATGGCCTGCAGCGCGCGCCTTGACGGCAAGGACTACGTGCTCGACGGCGAGAAGACCTGGATCTCCAACGGCGGCATCGCAGATTTCTACGTGGTGTTCGCCCGCACCGGCGAAGCCCCCGGCGCACGCGGCCTGTCCGCCTTCATCGTCGAGGCGAACCTCCCGGGGTTCGAGATCGCCGAGCGCATCGACGTCATCGCCCCGCACCCGCTCGCGCGCCTGCGCTTCACGGGCTGTCGCGTGCCGGCGGCGAACCTGCTCGGCGAGCCGGGGCAGGGCTTCAAGGTCGCGATGCAGACGCTGGACATCTTCCGCACCTCGGTCGCCGCCGCCGCGCTCGGCTTCGCGCGCCGCGCGCTCGACGAAGGCCTGCGCCGCGCGACCACGCGCGACATGTTCGGCAAGAAGCTGGCCGACTTCCAGATCACCCAGGCCAAGCTCGCGCAGATGGCGACCCACGTCGATACCGCCGCGCTGCTCACCTACCGCGCCGCGTGGATGCGCGATCAGGGCAAGAACATCACCGGCGCCGCGGCGATGGCCAAGATGACCTCCACCGAGACCGCACAGCAGGTCATCGACGCGGCGGTGCAGCTGTGGGGCGGCTGCGGCGTCGTCAGCGAGCATCCGGTCGAGCGTCTGTACCGCGAGATCCGCGCCCTACGCATCTACGAGGGGGCGACCGAAGTGCAGCAACTCATCATCGCCCGCCAGACCCTCTCCGCCTGGGAGCAGGAACAGGCCGCCTGAGCCTGGCAGGGGATCACGACAGGCGTCCTGCGACGCCCGTCGCGATCTCCCATTTTCTCCGCATTTGCAATGAGTGAACGTTCAGCCAATGAACGCACGGAGGAGGACACAACATGCATACGAGCGTAGTGAGCCTGGACGCGGCCGCCGCGGCAGGATTGCGTCCCACGAAGGTGTGCGGTGCGCAAGGGGGGGAGGGCGAGGGTGCGAATGAGGACGCCGGCGTCCAGCTCGAACCCGGCTCGATCGAGCACGTCGCGCACCCCGAAGCCCTGCCGCACGGACCATGGGGCCGGCGCCTGTACGCGGCGAGCCGGGTGTCCGCGCTGATGGGCGGCACCCTCTTCATGTTGATGATAGGCATGTCGCTGGTGTCCATCGTCGGACGCAAGCTCTTCTCGCTGCCGGTGCCGGGCGATTTCGAGGTGCTGCAGATGGGCGCGGCCGTCGCGTCGGCGACCTTCTTCTCCTACTGCCAGATGGTCGACGGCCACGTGCGCGTCGACTTCTTCACCCACTGGCTGCCGCGGCGCGGGCGCGCCTTCCTCGACGGCGTTGCCGCGCTGCTGATGGGGGGCGTCGCGTTGCTCGTCGCATGGCGCACCGGCGTCGCCGCCGTGTCGTCCTACGAATCGGGCGAGGCCTCGCTGATGCTGGGCTGGCCGGGCTGGGTGCCGATCGCGCTGATCGTGCCGGCCTTCGTGCTGTTCGCGACCACCAGCCTGTACATCGCGGGCCGTCGCTTCCGTGTCGTGGCCGGAGGTGAAAAATGAGCGGCATAGCAATTGGCGCGACGATGTTCGCGATCCTGCTGGTGATGCTGGTGTTGCGCGTGCATATCGGCATCACGATGTTCATCGTCGGCGCGGGTGGCTACCTGACGATGATGGGCGGCGAAATTGCGCCCTTCCTCAACACGCTGAAGAACCTCGCCTACGCGCGGCTCTCCAACTACGATCTGGCCGTCATCCCGATGTTCCTGCTGATGGGCCAGTTCGCCACCCACGGCGGCCTGTCGCGCGTGCTGTTCCGCTGCGTGAGCTCGCTCGTCGGGCACTGGCGCGGCGGCGTCGCGATCGCCTCGACCGGCGCCTGTGCGGGCTTCGGCGCGATCTGCGGCTCCTCGCTCGCGACCGCGGCGACGATGGGCCAGGTCGCGCTGCCCGAGTTGAAGCGCTGCAACTACTCGGGCGCCCTGTCGACCGGGGCGCTGGCCGCGGGCGGCACCCTCGGCATCCTGATCCCGCCCTCGGTGCCGCTGGTGATCTACGCGGTGCTGACGCAGGAATCGATCGGCAAGCTCTTCATGGCGGCCGTGCTGCCGGGCCTGATCGCGATGATCGGTTACATGCTGGTGATCCGCATCATCGTCACCCTCAAGCCCGAGGCCGGTCCTGCCGGTCCGCGCGTGCCGCTGGCGGAGAAGCTGCGCTCGATCGCCCAGGTGACGCCGGTCGCGCTGATCTTCCTCGTCGTCATCGTCGGCATCTACGGCGGCTGGGCGAACCCGACCGAGGCGGCCTCGATCGGCGCGGCGGCCTGCGGCATCCTCGCGGTGGTCAGCGGCGGCATGCGCGCCGAAGGCATCCGCGAGAGCGTGCTCGGCGCGGCCGAGGCCACCGCGATGATCTTCCTCGTGCTGCTCGGCGCGGACATGCTCAACACCGGCCTCGCGCTCACCCAGATGCCCGCCGAGCTCGCGCACTGGGTGCGGGACAGCGGCCTGTCGCCGCTGCTGGTGCTCACCGCGATCCTGCTGATCTACGTCTTCCTCGGCTGCGTGATGGATGCGCTGGCGATGATCCTGCTCACCATCCCCATCTTCTACCCGATGGTCATGGGCCTGGAATTCTGGGGCCTGACGCCGGACGAGAAGTCGATCTGGTTCGGCATCCTGGTGCTGATGGTGGTCGAAATCGGGCTCGTGCATCCGCCGGTCGGCATGAACATCTACATCATCAACAAGGCCGCGAAGGACGTGCCCCTCACCGATACCTTCCGCGGCGTGATGCCCTTCCTGGCATCGGACCTCGCGCGCATCACGCTGCTGCTGTTCTTTCCCGCCATCACGCTGTATCTGGTCCGGACCTTCGGCGGCTGACAAGCCGAGGCCGGCCCATCATTCCAAGGAGGAGACGCGATGAATACCGGAAAACTGCTTAAGCCGCTGCTGGCGGCCCTGCTGCTCGCGGGCGGCGCCGCCCAGGCCCAGTCGGACAAGGTCGTGACGCTGCGCGTGCATCACTTCCTGCCGCCCTCGTCGAACACGCAACTCAAGTTCCTCGAACCCTGGTGCGCCAAGATCGGCGCCGAATCGGGCGGACGCCTGAAGTGCCAGATCTACCCGGCGATGCAGATGGGCGGCACCCCGGCCCAGCTCTTCGACCAGGCCAAGGACGGCGTCGCCGACATCGTGTGGGCAGTGCCCGGCTACCAGGCGGGCCGTTTCCTCGTCTCCGAGGTGTTCGAGCTCCCCTTCATGGGCAGCTCGGGCGAGAAGTCCAGCCGCGCGCTATGGACCTATGCGACGAAGAACGCCACCGCCGAATTCAAGGGCGTGCGCCCGCTGGTGTTCCACGTGATCTCGGGCATGGCGCTGCACACGACGAAGAAGCAGGTCAGGACGATGGACGACCTTGCGGGACTGAAGCTGCGCGCGCCGACGCGGCTGGCGACCAAGATGATCGCGGCGCTCGGCGCCACCCCGGTGCCGATGCCCGTGCCGATGGTCACCGAGAGCCTCGCGAAGGGCGTGATCGACGGCGCGATGATCCCGTGGGAGGTCGTGCCGGCGATGAAGGTGCAGGAGGTCGTCAAGTATCACAGCGAGACCGACCCCGCGTTGCCGCTGATGTCGACAACGACCTTCATCCTCGCCATGAACCCGGCGAAGTACGACAGCCTGCCGCCGGAGCTGAAGCAGGTCATCGACGCCAACAGCGGTCCCGAGGTGTCGGCGTGGGCCGGCCGGGTGTGGGACGAGGCGACGCTGACCGGACGCCAGGCCGGCCTCGACCGCAAGAACACCTTCTATACCGTGCCGTCCGACGAGGTGGGCAAGTGGCAGAAGGCGTCCGAGGCGGTCGCGGCGGACTGGGTCAAGGAAGTCAGCGCCAAGGGCTACGACGGCCAGAAGCTGCTGGCCGAAGCCCGGACGCTTCTTGCGAATTGAGGCGGAAGCGCCCCGCCCGAGCCCCGGCCCGCCGGCCGGGGAACCCCCTGGCTGTCCTGGAGCAGACATGAGTTTTGACAACACCGCACGTTGCGGCGCGATGAACGCCGCGGACGAAATCATCGGCCGTCCCCTCGCGCTTGGCCTCGCAGACCAGCCTGCGATCGTCGGCGCCGGCAATCCGGTCACCTATGGCGAACTCGAGGCGATGGTCAATCGCACCGGCAATGCGATGAAGGCGCATGGCGTCGCGCGCGGCGAACGCGTCCTCTTCCTGATGGACGATTCGCCCGAGATGGTGGCCGCCTACCTTGGCACGATGCGTATCGGCGCCGTTGCGGTCGCCCTCAACGTTCGTCTCGCGCCGCGCGACGTGCGCTACGTGATCGAGGACAGCGCCTGCTGCCTGCTGTTCGTCGATGCGGAATTCGCCCATCTGTACCAGGAGATCGCCGCCGAGCTCGCCGACCCGCCGCAGGTCGTCGTGCGCGGCGCCGCGCGCCGGCGGCGTGCCGCTCGAGGACTTCCTCGCCGGGCAGGCCGACACGCTGGCCTCGACGCCGGCGGCGCCCGACGACATCGCCTTCTGGGTGTATTCGTCGGGCACCACCGGGCGGCCCAAGGCAGTCATGCACACGCACGCGTGCGTGCTGATCGCCGACCGCATGGAGGCCGAATACTTCGGCGTGCGCCCGGGCGACCGCATCTTCGCGACCTCCAAGATGTTCTTCGGCTGGGCGCTGGGCCATTCGCTGATGGGCGGGCTGCGCTGCGGCGCGACGGTCGTCGTGGCACCGGGATGGCCCGACCCGGTGCGCATCCTCGGCGTGGTCGACACCCATCGTCCGGCGCTGTTCTTCAGCACGCCCGTGATGTACCGCAACCTGCTGCGCGAAGGCGCGGGCGCAAGCGAGGGCTTCCGTCACGTGCGCCACTTCCTGTCGGCGGGCGAGAAACTGCCGGAGACGCTGTACCAGTCCTGGCTCGAAGAGACGGGCAAGCCCATCGTCGACGGCATCGGGGCGTCGGAAACGATCTTCCTCTTCCTCGTCAATGAAGGCCATGCACAGCGCCCGGGCTCCTGCGGCAAGCCCGTGCCCTGGGCCGAAGTGCGACTGGTGGGCGAAGACGGCGCGGATATCACGGAACCCGATGTGCCCGGGCAGATCGCGATCCGCACGCCTTCACAGTTCAGCGGCTACTGGAAGCTGCCCGAACAGACGGCGAAGTCCCTGCGCGGCGGCTGGTACTTCCCCGGCGACATGTTCAGCTTCGACCGCGACGGCTACTGGTATCACAACGGTCGCGCCGACGACATGCTGAAAATCTCGGGGCAGTGGGTGAGCCCGTCCGAGATCGAGGCCTGTGCGATGACGACGCCGGACATCGCCGAGGCCGTCGTCGTCGGCGTGCCGCAGGAGGACGGCCTCACGCGCCTCGTGCTGGTGGCGGTGGCGAAGGATCCGTCGGCGAGCCACTCGCGACTGTCATCGCAGGTGCAGGACACCCTGATGGCGAGTCTCTCGATCTACAAATGTCCGCGCACGGTGCGCTTCGTCGACGAGCTGCCGCGCACCGCGACCGGCAAGATCCAGAAATTCCGCATTCGCGAACTGCTCCAGGCGGGGCGGCTGTAGGCCGTTCCGGCCGTGTGTCGGCCCGTGCCGCGGCCGACACGCACGGACGTAGGGCGGGAGGAGCGCAGCGTATCCCGCCATTTCACCGGACGAAGGCATTCCGCCACGCCGCATGGCGGGATACGCCTTCGGCTCCTCCCGCCCTACGAAGCCGCTCAAGGCGCGGCGGGGGCAGGGCGAAGTGAAATCCCGCCTTCTTCAATCCGTACCGCACAAGCCCCGGTCCCGACGGAATTTTGTGTAAAGGGCTTGACTAGATTTATCGAATGAACGAACATTCATTCAACTGCTGACGGAACCGGACTCGGGACGCTGCAGCAAACAGGAAACGGGGCGGCGGAAGCGAAGATGCCCCTGGCTCGAATGACTGGTGAATGAGGAGACAGACATGAACCTGCAAGGCAAAACGGCCGTCGTCACGGGCGGCGCATCGGGGATCGGCCATGCGACGGCGGAGACGCTGGCGCGGGCGGGCGCCAAGGTCGTGATCGGCGACATCGACGACGCCAAGGGCGCGGCCGCGGCCGGTCAGCTCGCAGAGCACCACCTCGACGTCGATTTCGTGCGTCTCGACGTGACCGACATCGACTCCATCCACGCCTTCCGCGACGAGATCTATCGCCGCCATGGCCAGGTGGACGTCGTCGCCAACGTCGCCGGCTGGGGCAAGATCCAGCCCTTCATGGAGAACACGCCCGATTTCTGGCGCAAGGTCATCGACCTCAACCTGCTCGGGCCGGTTGCCGTGTCGCAGGCCTTCTTGCAGCAGATGATCGAGCGCGGCTCGGGCAAGATCGTCACCGTCGCAAGCGATGCCGGCCGCGTCGGCAGCCTCGGCGAGACGGTGTATTCCGGCGCCAAGGGCGGCGCGATCGCCTTCACCAAGTCGCTCGCCCGCGAGGTCGCGCGCTACAACATCAACGTGAACTGCGTGTGCCCCGGCCCGACCGACACGCCGCTGCTGCGCGCGGTGCCGGAGAAGCACCAGGAAGCCTTCATCAAGGCCACGCCGATGCGCCGCCTCGCCAAGCCGTCCGAGCTCGCCGACGCCGTGCTGTTCTTCGCCAGCGATCGCGCCAGCTTCATCACCGGCCAGGTCATCAGCGTCAGCGGCGGTCTCACGCTTGCTGGCTGAGTGACTGTTCATTCGAATTCAAAGCGCAACCAACTCCAGGAGAATCACATGTACAAGCTCAAAGCCGCCGAATGGCGTCCGGAACACTTCAAGTTCGAAGTCGCCGACCGCGTCGCGACCATCACGCTGAACCGTCCCGAACGCAAGAACCCGCTCACCTTCGAGAGCTACGCCGAACTGCGCGACACCTTCATCAAGCTGCAGTACGCCGAGGACGTGCGCGCGGTCGTGATCACCGGCGCGGGCGGCAACTTCTGCTCCGGTGGCGACGTGCATGACATCATCGGCCCGCTGACGAAGATGGACATGAACGGCCTGCTCACCTTCACGCGCATGACCGGCAACCTCGTGAAGGAGATGCGCAACTGCCCGCAGCCCATCATCTCGGCGGTGGACGGCATCTGCGCCGGCGCCGGCGCGATCATCTCGATGGCTTCCGACCTGCGCTACGCGACGCCCAAGGCCAAGACGGCCTTCCTGTTCGTGCGCGTGGGACTGGCCGGCTGCGACATGGGCGCGTGCAGCATCCTGCCGCGCATCATCGGCCAGGGCCGTGCCTCCGAGCTGCTCTACACCGGCCGCTCGATGAGCGCGGAGGAGGGGCGCGCGTGGGGTTACTACAACGACCTCGTGCCGGCCGAGAAGGTGCTCGCGAAGGCGCAGGAGATGGCGCTGTCGCTCGCCAACGGCCCGGCCTTCGCGCACTCGATGACGAAGAAGTGCCTGCACCAGGAATGGAACCAGACCATCGAGCAGGCGCTGGAGACCGAAGCCGAAGCCCAGGCGATCTGCATGCAGACGCAGGACTTCACGCGCGCCTACAACGCCTTCGTGAACAAGCAGGTGCCGAAGTTCGAGGGCAACTGAGGTTCCGGCGTGCCGGGCGGCCGTCCCCGCGGCCCGGCACGCCTTGCCGTACGGTCGGTTCGACGCGCAGTTTCGCCGGCCGGTTTGCCAGGGGCGTCGCGTCTGCGGCCTGTGCGTTCAGCCAACGAACTCTCCTCCGATGTGCGCAGAGGCCGGCGACGCCCCGTTTTTTCGATTAGCCCGGCACCAATACCGTTCGGGCTGAGCCTGTCGAAGCCTCTCAATTGCCCTTCGACAGGCTCAGGGCGAACGGTTTCATGCCTGCCTGCAGCTCCCGAGGACATCCACATGATTTCGCTGACGATTGAAGATTCGGTCGCGACCATGACGCTGTGCCGCGCACCGGTCAATGCGATCAACGAGGAATGGATCGAGCAGCTCGACCGCATCCTCGCCGAGCTCGAGACCCTGCGCCACGTGAATGTGCTGCACATCCGCAGCGGCGAGCGCCTGTTCTGCGCCGGCGCCGACCTCGATCTGATCGGCTCGCTGTTCGCCACTGCGCCCGGGCGCGAGCGCATGATCGCGATCACCCGCCGGATGCAGGAAATCTATGCGCGCCTGGAACGCCTGCCCCAGGTTACCGTCGCCGAGATCAACGGCGCGGCGATGGGCGGCGGCTTCGAACTCGCGCTCGCGTGCGACCTGCGCGTCGTCGCCGACACCGCCAAGGTCGGACTGCCCGAGGCGCGCCTGGGCCTGCTCCCGGCCGCGGGCGGCACGCAGCGCATGACGCGCATCTGCGGCGAGGCCGTCGCCCGGCGCCTGATCCTCGGCGCCGAAGTCGTCGGCGGCGCGGACGCGGTGCAGCTCGGCTGCGCACACTGGGTCGCGCCGGCGGCCGAACTGGAAACCTTCACGCGCCAACTCGTCGCGCGCATCGCCGCCCTGCCGCCGCTGGCGCTGTCCGAATGCAAGCGCTGCATCACGGTTGCCGTGGAAGGCGCTGAAGATGGCTACGAAGTCGAACTCGCCGGCAGCGCGGCCCTGCTCGCGGACGGCGATACGCAGGAACGCGTGCGCGCCTTTCTGAACCGTCAGTAAGTCCGCGGGCAACGGCGACGCGATAACCCGGCCCCGCCGGTGGCACAATACGCGCGTCCGGCCCATGCCGGACGTCGTGGCAACGGTTCACCCGAGGGAAGGGACATGAGTTCAGCAGAAAGCGTCAAAAGCGTGGTCACGGACCCCAAGCTGGTCGAGGAGCGCCGTCACCAGATCATCAGTGCGGCCACCAAGCTCTTTTCCGAGCAGGGCTACTACACCACGACGATTCTGCAGATCGCCCGCGAAGCCAAGGTCAGCACCGGCCTGATCTACCAGTACTTCGGCGACAAGGACGACATCCTGTTCCTGACGCTGAAGAACGTGCTCGACACCTACGAGCAGGAAATCCCGCGCCAGATCGAAGGCCTGACGCATCCCGTCGAGCGCCTGTGCCGCGCCGTATGGGCCTACTGCGCGGTGGTCGACGCCCAGCGCGAGGCGACGGTGCTCGCCTACCGCTCGACCAAGTCCCTGCGCGCCGACCGGCGCGTGCTGATCAAGGACGGCGAGACGCGCACCAACCGCATGATCGAGAAGTCGATCCGCGCCTGCACCACCGGCGGCTTCATGCGGCCGGTGAACGAATATCTGCTCGGCTACCAGATCGTCAATTTCGCCCACGCCTGGGCGCTCAAGCACTGGGCCTTCGACGACCGTTTCAGCCTCGCCGAATACGTCGAGGAAGGCCTGCAGCTCCTCGTCGAGCCCTTCCTCACCGCGAAGGGCAAGACCGCGCTGGCGAAGATCGCGAAGAACGCCGACGCGCCGCAGCAGCAACCGGGCTGAGGCGGCGCGGTACCCGGCCCCCACCGGGCGCGCTCACGGCGTGCGCAGCCGCGCGGCCGGAATCTCCTTCTCCCACAGGCGCGTGCCCGCGGCGTTCCACGCGGCGACGCGCAGCAGGCGCGCGCCGGCCGGCCCGGAGAACTCCAGCGTGCAGAAGTTGCGCTGTGTCACCAGCGTCCCGGGCACCTCGCGCACCGGGAACGGGCGGGGATGCACGCGCGCGGTCAGCGGCGAGCAGGTCAGCTCGGTGAGCGGGTAGGTGCCGGGGCGCTCGCGCTCGGTCAGGTGCGTGTAGTGGATATCGCCGGAGAGGAAGAACACGCCGTCGATGCGCTCGGCCGCGAGCCAGTCGAGGAAGGCCTGGCGCTCGCGCGGGAAGTTGTGCCAGCCCTCGCCGCCGCGCGCCTCGGGCGAGGGGCGGTCGCTGAGCATGCGGCTGCCGTTGGTGACGACCTTGAAGGTGGCCTGCGAGCGGCGCAGCGCGCCCTTGAGCCATTCGAGCTGCTGCGCGCCCAGCATCGTCCGCGCCGGGTCCGTGCCGGCATCGTCGTCGCGGTGGTAACGGTCGTCGAGCAGGAACAGCTCGACATCGCCCAGCGGCACCCGGGCGAAGATGCCGGGCTCGCCGGGCAGTCCGTAACCGGGGTTCGCCCAGTAGTCCCGGAACAGCGCCAGCGCCGTCGCCTTGAGCGGGAAATCGCGGTTCGAGTTGTCGGGGCCGAAGTCGTGGTCGTCCCAGATGGCGACGTGCTGGCCGGTGCGCAGCAGCCGCTGCATGGGCGCGAAGCTGCGCGTGGCGGCCCAGCGCGCATGCATCCGCGCGGCGACCTGGTCAGGCTCGGCGAAGTCCGCGTCGCGGTAGTAGATGCTGTCGCCCAGCCACAGCATCATGTCGGGCCGCCGTGCGGCGATGGTGTCGAAGATCTCGAAGCCGGCACCGAAGGCGTTCGGCGTGGGCTCGTAAGGGCGGTCGGGGACGTAGTTGCACGAGCCGGTCGCGATCATCAGCTCGCGCGGTGCGGTGGGATCCGCGGTCGCGGTGGTGAAGACGGGCTCCTCGCCGAGCTCGGCGGGGATCCCGTCGAGCAGCACGCGGTAGGCGTAGCGCGTGGCGGCGTGCAGTCCGCCGAGCTCGACGCGCACGGTGTGGCCGCGCTGCGGGCTGGCGACGACGGGTGCGCTGCGCTGCGCGGCGTCGGGCCGCCCCAGTGGCCAGTATTCGAGCTGCACTTGCGCGGGGGCATCGGTCATCAGCCATACACCGACGTGCGTGGCCGTCGCCGGCCCGGCCATCGGGCCGCCGGCCAGGCTGGCCGCGCCGGCGACGGCTGCGTGCAGCGCCAGCAGCCAGCACAGCGCCAGGCGGCGCAGGGCGCAATCACCGAAGGGCAGTGCGCCGCATGCCGCCGAACGCATCGCCGGGATGGCCCGCTGCCCAAGCGAGCCCACAGGCTCCACCCGTCCGGGAATAAGGGGGCTGGGTCGATTCTCCCGGGGGCGATGAAGACGTTTCATCGCCCGCTCACCTCTACCCCGTCGCGCAGCCGGTCGTCCGGATGCACGACGACACGCTCGCCTTCCTTCAGCCCTGCCAGCACCTCGGCGACCAGCCCGGTGCGCTGGCCCGTGTCGATGCGCCGGCGCACCGCGCGGCCTTCCTCGACGACAAAGGCCGCCCAGCCGTCGCCGTCGCGGAACAGCGCGCTGGCCGGCACCTGAAGCACGTCCTCGCCTTCCCACAGCACGAAGCTCGCCTCGACGCGGTAGCCGTCGCCAAGGCGCTGCCAGGTCCCGGACGGCGACGCGAAATCCGCGATCACCCACACGCGCTGCTCCTCGACGCCCAGCGCCGACACCTTCGTGAAGCCCGCCGGCTCGACCACGCGCACCCTGCCTTCGAGCGCACCGTCGCCGCCCCAGCGCTCGAACAGCACGCGCGTGCCGGGGCGGATGCGCACCGCGTCCGCCGACAGCACATCCACCTCGACCTCCAGTGCGCGCGCATCGCCGATCTCGACCAGCGGCTGACCGGATTCGACCGCACCCTCGCTCTTGCGCGGGATCTTCAGCACCTGTCCCGCGACCGGCGCGCGCACCAGCACCGGCTCGCCCTTGCCGCCCGCCGCGGCGAAGCCCAGCGCCGTGCGCGCCGCCTCCAGCTCGTGGCGCGCGGTCGCGACCGTGAAGCGTGCCGAGCGCAGCTCCGACCCGGCGCGCTCGTCCTCGGCCGCCGCGCGGTCCACCGCTTCCGCCGCGACGTGGCCGGACGCGCGCAGCTTCCTCATGCGCTCCAGCTCCTTCGCCGCGAGCGCCGCGCCGGCTTCGGCCGCCTTCACGCGCTGCTCGACCGCCGCGAGGTTCGCCTGCGCCGCAGCGGCGCGCTCCCCGGCCTCCGCGTGCCGGCGCGCGTCCAGCACCGCCGAGCGCGAGGCCTCCAGCGCGACGAGGGTGTCGCCCGCCGCAACCGCGTCGCCGACGTCGAGCGTGATGCGCCGCGCGTAGCCGTCCACCGGTGCGGCCAGGACGTAGCGGTCGACGACTCGCGTGCGGCCCTCCTGCTCGACGGTGACGCGCAATGGCGCGCGTACCGCCTCGCCGAACTCCACCGCCACCGGCTGCTCGCGGAAGCCCGCGTACAGGCCCCACCCGACCGCTGCGACGATCAGCAGGAACACGATCTGCCGGCGCCACTGCACCTTGGTTTTCATGTTGTCACTCCGGAGTCTTCAATACCGCGATGAGGTCGAGCCGGTCGAGGCGGCGTCGTACCGCAAGGCCCGACAGCAGCGCGGAAACGATCACGACCGCAACCGCGAAGGCGTAGGTCTGCGGCACCAGCACCACCGGCACGCGGAACAGGTCGGTCTGCATCGTCAGCGCGATGTAGTAGCACATCGCCTCGCCCAGTTTCAGGCCGAGCGGGATCGCCACCGCCGTCAGAATGCCCAGTTCGCCGAGCAGGATGTAGCCGATCTCGCCGCGCGTGAAACCCAGCACGCGCAGGCTCGCGAGCTCGCGCCCGCGCTCGGTCAGCGCGATGCGCGCGCTGTTGTAGATCACGCCGAAGGCGATGACCACTGCGAACACCGTCGACACGTAGGTGAAGAACAGCATCGTCTCGTCCATCAGGCGGTTGAAGTTGCGGATCTCCTGGATGCGCTCGGCCACCCCCGCGACGCGCGGCAACTCCTTCAGTCGCGCGTACAGCCCCTGCAACTGCGCGTGGTCGACGGCCAGCCACGCGCCCGAGATCGTCGGCCCCTCGTGCATGAAGCGGTTGAGCGCCGCCAGATCCATGTAGGCCGCGACGCCGAGATACTCCTTCACCAAGCCCGCGACCACCGCTTCGCGCAGCGGCCGGTTGCCCTCCAGCACTTCGACGACGATGCGGTCGCCCACGCGCACGCCCAGCATCTTGCCGAGATGGTCGGTCATCAGGATCCCCTCCGAGGGCATCGCGACGGGCCGCAACTCGGTGTCGAGCAGACGCTGGAGCTCGCCGTCCGGCTCGATGCCGCGGATCGTCGTGCGATGCTCCAGGTGCCCGTGGCGCAGCCGCACCGGCACCGAGCGGAACACCTCGACATGCTCGACGCCGTGCAGCCCCGCCAGATCGAAGCGCGCGCGGTAGGCCGTCGGGTCGGTGAAGGCGACCGACAGGTCCTCGCGCTGCGCGAGGCCGTAATGCACGTTCATCATGAAGCCCACGGTGTCGCGCTGGAACAGCCCCGTCAGGATGATGCCGCATGCGAGCGCGATGCCCAGCACCGTCAGCGCCGACTTCAGCGGCTTGCGCCAGATGTGGCGCAGGATCATGCGCGTCGGCTGCGACAGCCAGCGCTTCAGGCCCAGCTGCTCGACCAGCGTCTCGCGGTAGCGCGGCGGCGGCTCCGGGCGCATCGCCTGCGCGGGACTCAGGCGCGCCGCGCGCCACACCGCGACGATGGTCCCCGCGCCCGCCGCGGCAAGGCTCGCCCCCGCGGCCTCCAGCATGGTCGCCGGCTGCAGGCTGAAGCGCAGCCAGGGGAAGTAATAGAACTCCATGTAGATCCCGGACAGCGCGTGCCCCAGCCACACCCCCAGCAGGATGCCGCCCGCGATGCCCGCGCCGGCGATCACCGCCACGAGCTTCAGGTAATGCACCGTCACCGCGCCGTTGCCGTAGCCGAAGGCCTTCAGCGTCGCGATCTGCTCGCGCTGCATCGTGACCAGCCGGCTGATCACGACGTTGAGCAGGAAGGCCGCCACCCCCATGAACATCGTCGGGAACAGGGTGGCGAGCGTGCCGAGCTGGTCCAGCTCCTGCGTGAGGAAGCGGTGCGAGAGCTGATCCTTGCGCGCATAGGCGCCGAGTCCGCCGAAGGGGGTGATCAGCGCATCGACGCGGTCGATCACGTCCTGCGCGTCGGCGCCCGGACGCAGGCTCAGCGCGAGGTCGTTGAAGGCGCCGTCGAGGTCGTAGGCCTGCCCCAGCGCCTTGCGCCCCATCCACATCACGCCGTAGCGCTTGGGATCGGGGAAGGCCGAGCCGGGCCGCAACTGCTGCACGAACTCCGGCGACAGTGCCGTGCCGACCACCGTCAGCGCCTGGCGCCGGCCGTTGAGGATGGCGTGGAAGCGGTCGCCCGGATGCAGCGTGTGCGCCTTCGCGAAGGGCGTGCTGACGACGACCTCGTCCGCGCGCCCCGGCAGCGGCAGGCGCCCCTCGCGCAGATGCAGGCCGTTGAGCCCGTGCGGCGCATCGTCGGCGAGCGACACCATGCGCGCGCTCACCGGTTCCGCGAAGTCCGGCATGTCGAGCCGCACCGCCTCGACGACGCGTGTCTCCACGCGCTCCACGCCCGGAATCGCGGCGATGCGTGCGCGCAAGGATTCCGGCGCGCGTTTCAGCGTCGCGAACACCTCGGCGAAGCGGTACTCGCGGTAGTAGTCGTCCTGCGTCGCGCGCAGCGCGCCGAGCGTCGACAGGAACATCACGTAGGTGCCGACGCCACACATCACCACCAGCGCGATCGCGACCGCCTGCCCGCGCATGTGCCACAGGTCGCGCCACAGCTTGCGGTCGATGGCGCGCATGGCGCTACCAGCTCAGCTCGGAGGCCGCCTTGCGGCTCTCGTTGCGTTCGATGCGCACGACGTGGCCGTCGCCGAAATGCACGACCCGATCCGCCATCGCCGCGATCACCGCGTTGTGCGTGATCACCACCGTCGTCGTCCCCAGCTCTTGATTCACGCGCGCGATCACCTCCAGCACCATCACGCCGGTCTGCGCATCCAGCGCGCCGGTCGGCTCGTCGCACAGCAGCACCTGCGGCCGCTTCGCCACCGCCCGCGCGATCGCCACCCGCTGCTGCTCGCCGCCCGACATCTGGCTCGGGAAATGGTCCATGCGCGGCGCGAGCCCCACCAGCGCCAACGCCTCCTCGGGCGTCATCGGATCGTGCGCGATCTCGGTCACCAGCGCGACGTTCTCGCGCGCGGTGAGGCTGGGGATCAGGTTGTAGAACTGGAACACGAAGCCGACATGCTCGCGCCGGTACTGCGTCATCGCCGCGTCGTCATCGACCGTGAGGTCGTGCTCCGCGTAGCGCACCGTCCCGCTGGTCGGTGTATCGAGCCCGCCGAGTATGTTCAAGAGCGTCGACTTGCCGCTCCCCGACGGCCCCAGCAGCACCACCAGCTCGCCCGCGTACAGGTCGAGATCTACCCCGCGCAAGGCGTCCACGCGCACCTCGCCCATCTGGTACACCTTGGTGAGGCCGCGCGCCTCGAAGATGGGGCGCGGAGCGGGGGAGCACAGCGGGGGAGGGGAGACTTGCTCCGGCATGCGAAGCTCCGGCGTCATTACGCTGGGAGCATAGCCCGGCAGGGTCTGGATGTCGCGCGCGATGTCGCTCGCGATGCGAACTTAGTCCGCCTGCCGCGTCATCTCCAGCCGCGACAGATCGAAGCCCCGCACGGCGAGGCGGGTGCGCAGCGCCTCCAGGGCTTCCGGCGCGACCTCCGGCGTGCGCGACAGGATCCACAGATACTCGCGTCGCGGTTCGCTGACCGCCGCGAGGCGGTAGTCCGGGTCGAGGTCGATCACCCAGTAGTCGCCCCACACCGCGGGAATGAAGGACAACCACGCGGGGGCGAAGCGCACCTTGAGCCGCGGCGAATCCGCCTCGCCGATCTGGCGGGCGGTGCCGATCGCCTCGTCGAGCGCACCGTCGGCCGTCCTGCAGCGGTTGGCGACGCGCACCCGTCCGTCCTCCTGCAGCCGATACTCGGCTTGCGTGAAGCCCGCGCAGTGACGCTGGAAGCGGTTCGGATACTTGGCGATTTCGTACCACGTGCCCATGTAGCGCGGGACATCCAGCGCCTCAATGCTCGTCAGCGCGGGTTGGGGCGCCTCGGCCGTGGCGGCCGGCACATGCGTGCCCAGCACGAACGCCGCAAGCAGGGCGGGGAGGGCGGACGCCATGGGCATCGCCGGGCGCATCAGGCCGCCTTCAGTAGCCACACGCTTTCCTTCGCCGGGGTCTTTCCCTTCAGGCCACCCTCCACGTCGAGGTGCGCGAGCCGGGTCAGGTGGTAGCGGCCTTCGTAATGGAGGCGCACTTCGTCGGCGTCGATCGAGAACGGCGGGCCTTCGTGCTTGCGCGGGTCGTACTCGAAGCAGATGAGGAGCTGCGGCGCGCGCTGCGTGATGTCCGCCAGATGGGCGGCATAGCGGTGGCGCATGGCATTCGGCAGGGCGACGAGGGCGGCGCGGTCGTAGACGGCATCGACCGGGCCGAGCGTCTCGCGCTTCAGGTCGAAGAAATCGCCGACGTAGACGTCGATATCCGGGGCGGCATAGTGATCGAGCGCGCCAACGCGTGTCACCGTGGGCTCGACGCCCAGTTCGGTGAAGAGCTGCGCGATCGCGAGCGGGCTCAGCTCCGCGCCGACGACGCGATACCCTTGCGCGAGCAGCCAGTGGATGTCGAGCGTCTTGCCGCACAGGGGCAGGAAGATGCGGCTGCCCGGGCCGCGTGCGAGGGCGCCGAAATGTTCGACGAGCAGGGGATTGGCGTCGCTGCCGTGGAAGCCGATCTCGTTGCGTTCCCACTTCGAATGCCAGAAATCCGGCTCCATTGCTGATGTCTCCCGAGTTGCGAGTGCGATGCGCTAGGCGGGCGGGTTTTCCCTTTCCACGTCCGCGAGGAAGTCCGCCGCCCGCATCTGCTCGGCCTGTTCCAGCCACACAGGATAATGCGTGCGGAAATCGGCGGAGATCTGCGACAGTGGTACGTCGGAATAATAGCCGCGCTGGTGCACGTACTCCATGTGCTGGTTTCCGCTGCGGTCGAACGCATGGTAGATCGAGTCGCTGCGGCCGTCGAATTCGAGCGGCAGCAGGCCGAAGCGCTCGCACAGGGCGAGGTTGAAGGCCGGCGTGGCCTTGTACCAGTCGCCGTCGATCAGGATCTCGGTATAGCCGTGCCAGCGGTAAAGGTCCGAGCCGAAGGTCTGGCGCATGCGTTCGGTGCTGAGGTGGTTGCGCACGTCGGCGTAACCGGGGCGCGCGGGAATGCCCGCGGCGCGGCACGCGGCGGCCAGCAGCGTGGCTTTCGGCACGCACCAGCCGGCCCCGGTGGCGAGGACGCTGCTCGCCTTCATGCCGGTTTCCGTCAGGTCGATGCGGTAGGGGTCGTAGCGGAAGCCGTCGCGCACCGCGTAGTACAGCGATACCGCGCGCTCGCGCACGTCCTTGCCGCGACAGTGCGTGCTCGTGAAGTCGAGGACGTCCGGGTGGTCGCTGTCGATCAGTGCGGTGGGCGAAAGGTAAGCCTGGGTCATCGAGTTGTCTCCTGCGGCGTAATTGTTTGAAGGCCACTCATTTTATGATGACACGGACTGGCGCTTTTGCGTTCCCGGGGATCCGGATGTCCCCGGCTCGCGACCTGACCGGCCCCGTGCGCCCACCGGCAGGCGGCGCAGGCAGTCGGCAGCAGCTTGCGGCCGGGCCTCAGCCGCGCTCGATCAGCACGTAGTGCTTGCGCACCGGTTCCAGTACCTCGAACAGGCCGGTGAAGCCGGCCGGGATCACGCACGCGTCGCCGGGACCGAATTCACGCGCGACGCCGGCATCGTCGATGATGCGGATGCGTCCTTCGAGCACGTGGAAGAACTCATCCTTGCCGTCCGCGAAGGCGATCCGCCACGCGCCCGGTTCGCAGCTCCACGTGCCGGCCGACATGCCCGCGTGTTCGTAGTGGTTCCACGTCGTGCGCAGCGGATTGCCGGCGACGAGGCGCTCGGGCCGCGGACGGTCATAGGCCGGCGGCGTGGTCGCGACGGTGAAGGCAGTGAGGGACTTGGGTGTGCTCATCAACGAGTATCCAGTGGTGCGTACGCGCTTGGGCAGGGGGCGACCGGGCGCAGTCCCTATTTCCGGAAAAGCTCGTCGAGCGGGTTCGCGCGCTTGACGCCGTCCCCGGCAGAGACGGCCTTGCCGGTGTATTCCTCTTCGATGTTGTCGCGGTAGTAGCTCCACGCGGCGCCCGAGTTCGACAGCCGCCGCCAGACTTCCTCGCCGACCCCGGTGTAGTCGATCAACTGTCCGTTGTCGAGTTCGACGCGCAGGCGCCGCTCGCGCGGCTCGTATCCGATCGCGCGCAGCTTGCCCGCGCTGATGCGTTTCATTTCCATCGCAGGCTCCACAAACATCCACGAGCGCTCATTTTGCCGCAGGCGGGGGGAGGCGAGGAGGGACGTCGCACGGCCGTTCCTCCTCGCAACGAGCCGCGCCTCAGCGCACGTCGAGCAGGCTCCCGTCCCAGGCGTCGTGTTTCTCGAAGCCCATCAGGTTCGCCACCGTCGCCGCGATGTTCGACAGGCCCGCGCCCTCGACGGCCTTCAGCCCTAGCCTGCCGCCGCTGACGTTGTCGTAGAGGATCAGCGGCACCGGGTTGAGCGTATGCGCCGTCTTGGCCTTGAACGAGCCGTCCGGGTTCTGCGCCGGTTGCTTGGTCTTCTTGTCGAGCTCGAACATCTCGTCGGCGTTGCCGTGGTCGGCGGTGATCAGCGCCACGCCGCCGGCCGCGTCGATGGCCGGCAGCAGGCGCGACAGCGCCAGGTCGACCGCCTCGATCGACATCGTCGCGGCGCGGAAGTGGCCCGAGTGGCCGACCATGTCGCCGTTGGCGTAGTTGCAGCGCAGGAATTTGTATTGACCGGAGCGGAGCGCGGCGATCATCGCGTCCGTGATCTCGGCAGCCTTCATCCACGGGCGCTGCTCGAAGGGCACCACGTCGCTCGGCACCTCCTGCCAGGTCTCGCCGTCGAACTTGTTCGAGCGGTTGCCGTTCCAGAAGTAGGTGACGTGGCCGAACTTCTGCGTCTCGGAGCAGGCGAACTGCGCGACGCCGCTCTTGGCCAGCCACTCGCTCATCGTGTCGCGGATCGCCGGCGGATCGACGAGGAAGCGCTTGGGCAGCTTCAGGTCGCCGTCGTACTGCAGCATGCCGGCGTAGGTGACCTTGGGCACGCGCACGCGGTCGAACTTGTCGAACTCGCCAGCTTCTTCGAAGGCACGCGTGATTTCGATCGCGCGGTCGCCACGGAAGTTGTAGAACACGACCGCGTCGCCGTCCTCGATGGTGCCGACCGGCTGGCCGTCCCTGGCGATGACGAAGGCGGGGAGGTCCTGGTCGATCGTGCCGGGGTGCTGCTCGCGCAGCGCGCGCACGGCCTGCGACGCGCTCGCGAACTGCGCGCCACGGCCCAGCACGTGCGTGTGCCAGCCCTGTTCGACCATCTTCCAGTTGGCGTCGTAGCGGTCCATGGTGATCGTCATGCGCCCGCCGCCGGAGGCGATCTGCGCATCGAAGCCGCCGGCCTGCAGCTCGGTGAGGAAGGCTTCGAAGGGTTCGACGTATTCGAGCGCGCTGGTCTCGGGCACGTCGCGGCCGTCGAGCAGCGCGTGGATGCGCACGGCCTTGAAGCCTTCGTCGCGCGCGCGCAGCACCATCGCCTTGAGGTGGTCGATGTGGCTATGCACGTTGCCGTCGGAGAAGAGCCCGATGAAATGCAGCACGCCACGCCCGGCCTTCGCGCCGGCGACGATCTGCTGCCACGCTTCGCCCTGCCAGATCGCGCCCGAGGCGATCGCGCCGGCCACCAGCGCCGCGCCCTGGGAATACACCTGGCCCGCGCCGATCGCGTTGTGGCCGACTTCCGAGTTGCCCATGTCCTCGTCCGAGGGCATGCCGACCGCCGTGCCGTGCGCGCGCAGCAGCACGTGCGGGTAGCGCGCGAACAGCGCGTCGAGGGTCGGCTTCTTCGCCGCGGCGATCGCGCTGCCCACGTCGTTCTTGGGAACGCCGTAGCCATCCATGACGATGACGACGACCGGGCCGGGGATGCCGGGGAAGGACGGGAGCTTTTGCAGCATTCTGGGAAGTCCTGCGTTGGGGTCGGAAGCCTGCCATTTTACTGCAAGCTGCCGGCTTCACCGGACAAGCAGCCATTTCGCGCGGCCCGTGCCGGAGCCACTGATCCACGGCGCACTGCCGCGTCAAGAGGGAATATCCCGGCGCAACCGAGGTAGGCGTTGTCTCCCGGTCGTCCTCGTTTCCGACGGGCGTCAGCGATCCGGGCGTCGCCTTGATCCCGGAATCCGTGGGGTACCCCTCCGCGCCGCCGCGTTTTTCCCCTCGCCGCGCTGAAACAAAATCCGCGCCGTGCTCATGGTTATGAGATGCGGGTGCGCCTTGCGCCAAGGCGCCATGTAAAGGGGAAAGGCAATGAACATTCGAGGGAGAGTCCGGGCGGGGGTTGCCCGGGCGCTGACATGCGTGCTGGTTGGCATCGCGCCGCTGATGCTTGCGGCGGGTACCGCCGGGGCGGCGGACACCGGAGCGATCGGTTTTGCAGCCGGTGCCGAATACATCGGCGAGGAGCGTTGCCTCGCCTGTCACAAGAACGAAAACGACAACTACTCGCACACGACGCATGCCAAGGCCTTCCGGCTCAATCCGCGCAACGATCTCGAACGCAAGGGCTGCGAGGCCTGCCACGGACCGGGCTCGCGGCATGCGAACGAGAACTACGCCGACAAGTCGCTGATCGTCAGCTTCACGCGCGAGGCGTCGAAGCCGGGCGAGATCCGCGGCGAGCGGGGCGACGCCGGCAACAACGGCCCGGTGCAGATCAACGCGGTGTGCCTGCAGTGCCACGACGGCAACCAGCGCATCTTCTGGCGCGCCTCCGCCCACCAGAGCAACGGGCTCGCCTGCACCGACTGCCACAACCCGATGGCGAAGTTCTCCGCGGACGGCCTGCAGAAGACCAACAGCATCTCCGAGACCTGCTACAGCTGCCATCAGCAGCAGCGCATGGAATTCCGCAAGCGCTCGCACATGCCGCTGCCGGAAGGGAAGATGTCGTGCGCGGACTGCCACAACCCGCACGGATCGCAGACCAAGCCGCTGCTCAAGGCCGACACCTTGAACCAGCTCTGCTACAGCTGCCATCAGGAAAAGCGCGGTCCCTTCCTGTGGGAGCACGCGCCGGTGCGCGAGAGCTGCGCCAACTGCCACACCCCGCACGGCTCGAACCAGGAAAAGCTGCTCACCACGCCGCGTCCCTTCCTGTGCCAGCAGTGCCACACGCACACCACCCACCAGAACAACCTGCTGACGCAAGCCAACACCGCGGGCGGCGCCGTGCCCGACGAACGCGTCATCGCACGCAGCTGCTCCACCTGCCACGCGCAGATCCACGGTTCGAACCATCCGAGCGGCGTGCGCATGCACCGCTGACGGGAACGGGAGAAAACAATGAAGAACAGGCAAACGAAATTTGCACTTCTGCCCCTGGTCGCGATGCTCGCAGTGATGGGGAGTGGGCGCGCCTATGCGGATTCGGCGGTCGGGGTCGATACCGTTCTGGGCAACGTCCTGCTGCCGGGCGGCGGCGACGCCGTGCGCGGCACCGACCCGCAGGGATTCTCGCTGGTGATGGGCGGCAAGGGGCCGTCGCACACGCCGAGCGGTCAGCTCTACCTCTACCCGATGCTGACGCCGGCGGTGAATGCCACCGACAGCGGCTGGACCTGGTCCGGCAGCATCGAGGCGGGTTACCTTGGCGGCCGCGTCGACACGCGTGCAGCGGGGTTCCGCGAATATGCCGACTGGCGCAACGGCGCACTCCTCACCGGGTTCGAGCTGAGCGCCGAGCGGCCCGACAACGCCTTGTATGTCGACGTGCAGGGCAGCGCGCCGGGGCGCGACGATCAGTTCTTCCGCGTCGAGGCGGGCCGCTACAACGGGGTGAAGTTCTCGGCCTTCTACAGCCAGACGCCGCATGTGTTCGCGACCAACGCGCGGCCGATCTGGAACGGCGTGGGGACGGGAAGCCTCACGCTGCCGGCCGGCCTCGTCGCCGGCACGCATACGCAGGCCGATGCCGCGAGCTACGCCGCGTTGCAGGCGGCGGTCGCCAACGCCGGCGAAACCACGCTGAACATCGACCGCAAGAAGGTCGGGCTGCGTGTCGACGCGCCGATGGGCGAACGGCTCAACGGCTTCTTCAGCTATACCAACGAGCGGCGCGAGGGCGAGCGGCCTTTCGGCGGCGGCTTCATCTTCGACTTCATCCGCCGCTCGGCGAGCAACCCGGTGGGCTTCAACGTGCTGGGGGCGGTGAACGAAACCGTCGAGCCGATCGACTACACGACGCATGAATTCCTGAGCGGGCTGCGTTACGTCGGCGATAAGGATCGCCTGAACCTGACCGTCGCGGCCTCACTGTTCCGCAACGACAACGCGTCGCTGACCTGGGAGAACCCGTTCTCCATCAATTTCGGTGCCGTCAATGCCAACGCCAGCACCTGGGAAACGGGGCGTTTCGCACTGAATCCCGACAACGACGCGTACAACGTCAAAGTCGACTACGCCCGCATGCTGCCGATGCAGGGCCAATTCACCGCCGTGCTGTCGACGGGACGCATGAGCCAGGATGAGCGCCTGTTGCCGCCGACCATCAACGACGGCGTGAACGCCTTCGGCGTGCCGGCGAGCTATGCGGCACTGATCAACGGCTACGACACGACGCGCGTGCTGAGCCGCCAGCGCGCCGACGCCCGCATCGACACCCGGCTAGCCGACTTCGGTCTGTCCCTGAGTCCGCTGCAGGACCTGACGGTGCGCGCCAAGTTGCGCTACTACGACGAAGACAACCGCACCCGCTACGCCGCCATCGACCCCAATACCGGCATCATCGGCTATCCCGGTCTCGACTACGGCCTGCCGGGCGTGTTCGGCGCGAACTTCGGCTTCTACAACGCCGCGCGCAGCAACAACATCCACTACATCAGCATCCCGACCAGCTATACCAAGCTCACCGGCACCCTCGGCGCCGACTACCAGCTCACGCGCCTGAGCCAGCTCGGCGCGACTTTCGAGCGCGAGGAGACCGAGCGGCCGTACCGCGAGGTCAAGGATACGGTGGAGGACCGCCTCAAGTTCGCGTTCAACACGCGTGCGTTCGATCGTTCGACCGTGCGCGCGTCCTACGAGTACGCCGACCGCCGCGGCAGCGAATACCGCTACGACATCTACGAGCAGTTCTACACCAGCTCGCGGGACGACTACACCGGCCCGACGCCGATCCACACGCTGGCGGAGCTGCGCAAGTTCGACCTCGCGGACCGTCGCCAGCAGGTGCTCAACCTGCGCTGGAACTACATGCTGCGCGAGGACATGGACGCGATGCTGTCGATGCAGCACAAGCTGAGCGACTACAGTGCTTCGGACTACGGCCGCATCGGCGAGGAGCGCCTCGATTCGCTGAACCTCGAGTGGACCTACGTCCCGGCGCCCGGCAGCTCCTTCTTCACGTGGTACTCGGTGCAGGCGGCGACGCAGAAGCAGGGCAACATCAACCAGGGGGTCGCCGGCACGCGGGTGAGCTCGCACGCAGGCGTGGACGCCATGTACCCGCTGGAGAACGCGTGGACGGCCGGCATGCGCGATCTCAACCACGCGCTGGGCCTCGGTTTCACATACGACTTCGGCTGGGCACGCGTCGAAAGCCGCTACAGCTACATGTGGTCGGTGAGCCGGCAGAGCTACGACTATGTCACGGCGGAAGCGGCGACGGTCGGCAGCGGCACCAACGAGACGCAGTCCGCGGCGATGGCCGGCACCGAGTTCGCCGACATGCGCTATCGCCAGCAGGTGCTCGAGACCAGCGTGCTGCGGCCGCTGGACAAGCACAGCGCGCTGCGTTTCTTCCATCGCTGGGAAAAGCGCAACGTCGCCGACTGGCACTACACCGGCCTCGACGGCAGCCCCCTGATCGGGCAGAAGCTCTATCTGGGCGCGACGCCGGAGGACTACAACGTCAACGTGTTCGGCGTGTTCTGGCAGTACAGCCTCTGAGTCGGCCGCTCATTGCCACAAGGGGCCGGCCGCCTGCAGCGCGTCCGCGACGAAATCCACCAGCGCGCGGACGCGGGGGCAGCCCCGGTTGATGGGGAGGTAGATCGCCTGCAACTGTGTCGGAATCGTCTCGTAATCGGGCAGCACGCGCTGCAGGCGCCCTTCGGCGAGGTCCTGCCCGACGATGAACAGCGGCTCGCAGACGATGCCGTGTCCGGCGAGTGCGGCCGTGCGGTTCATGTCGCCGCTGTTCGAGCGGAAATTGCCGGAGGTCGGAATCGTGTATTCCTGTCCGTCGCGCCGCAGCACCCAGATGTTTCCGACTGTGCGGTTGGTGTAGCCGATGCAGTTGTGCTGGCGGAGATCCTCGTGGGTGGCCGGAGTGCCCTGCCGCTGGAGGTAGGCAGGGCTCGCGCAAAGCACGGTCCGGATCACTGCCAGCGGGCGTGCGACGTACATGTCCGGCACCACGCGGGTGATGCGCAGGGCCACGTCCACGGCGTCCTCGGCGAGGTCCACCAGGCGGTCCGAGAACAGCACCTCCGTCTGGATCATCGGGTAGCTCTCGACGAAACGCGCCAGATGATGGCCGAGGAAGGCATGCGTGAAGGAGCATGGTGCGGTGAGCCGCAGCGGCCCCGCCATGACCATCGCCTCGCTCGACAGGCTCAATTCGGTCGCGGCGATGTCGTCGAGGTGCTGGCAGCATCGCCGGTAGTAGTGGCATCCCCCTTCGGTCAGGCTGATCTGGCGCGGACTGCGATGCAGCAGCTTGACCCCGATGGCCTGCTCCAGGTCATTGACGTGACGCGAGGCCGACGTCGTCGAAATGCCCAGCTTGGCCGACGCCCGCGCAAACGAGCCGCAGTCCACGACGCAGCGGAACACGCTCATCGCCACGAGTTTATCCATTTCGGACCTTTTTCCTTGCCGGCGCCCTCATCGGAGGGTGATGGCCGGCCAATGCCAGACGGGGCGCAATTCTACAAACGGCACCGCGGTGTGACGTTTCTCACAGGTGGCATCAGTGTTGCGCGAAACGTCGCAAATCCGGGGTGGGGGGCGCCCGCATTGTCATTGCCGCGCCGGCGCGGGTAGAGTGCGACGAATCCGGCCTCGCGCCGCCATTCCACGTCCCTCGTGATCGCCCGCAAATACCTCTACCTCCTGGCCCTCGCGCGCGAGCGGCATTTCGGCAAGGCCGCCGAGAGCTGTCACGTGTCGCCGTCCACGCTGTCGGCGGCGATCCGCGACCTGGAGGACGAACTGGGCGTCGCGCTGGTGGTGCGCGGGCAGCGCTTCGCGGGGCTGACGGCCGAAGGCGAATGCGTCGTCGCGCACGCGAAGCGCATCGCGGCGGGGGCGGACGACCTGCGCCACGAGCTCGGGATGCTGCGCGACGGACTGCGTGGACCTTTGCGCCTCGGCGTGATCCCGACCGCCTTGCCGGTGGTCGCGTCGCTGACCGGCGCGTTCGCCGATGCGCACCCGGCCGTCGCGATCGAAGTGGGCTCGGCGAGCACGCAGACGATCCTCAACGCGCTGCGCAATTTCGAACTGGAAGCGGGCATCGTGTACGCCCATTCGGCGGACGCACCCGACCTGAAGTATTGCCCGTTGTGGCGCGAACAGCTCGTGTTCCTGACGACGTCCGGTGCGGCATCGCGCGACGAGGCGATCACATGGGAAGCCGCCGCCCGCCAGCCGCTGTGCCTGCTGTCGCGCGACATGCAGAACCGCCAGACCATAGACCGCGTGTTCGAGTCCCTCGAATGCACGCCGCACGTCGGGCTGGAGACGAACTCCATCCTCAGCCTGCTCGCGCACGTGCGCACCGGACGCTGGGCGACGATCCTGCCGCGCAGCGTGCTCGGGCTGGTCGGCGATCCCTCGGGAATGTCCGCCCGGCCCCTCGTGAAACCTGCGGTCGCGTGGGAAACGGGACTCGTCACGCTGCGACGGGAACCGAGCTCGCCGCTCGTCGAGGCTGTGCTCGTGGCGGCGCGCACGCTCCCGGCGTCGTTCGGAAAAAGCGAATAGGCCTTCGACAGATTCCGCTTTTCATGCCCTGGGCGCTGCACTATTGTTCCCCTCGACCCGGCCGCGGCCGGTTCCCCGTCGCAGGGCGGGAGGGGCGCAGCGTATCCCGCCACTTGGCGATCGAACGGCGGAATACGCCGCGCTCCTCCCCTCTGCGCTTCGAGCGGATATGCAGTGGTGGATACGGCGAACGACATGGCGAACATCGTGGATCAGGCAGGGCAGGGCGGACGTTCCGGTAAAGGTTCAGGAGGAGGTCGTGGTGAAAAAGCCGGAAAGGGCAGCGGGGAGCGCGGTCGCCGGCGCGAGCCGCTGCCCGAATCCGCGCTTGCTGCCGCCGCCGCGGCGCTCGCGGCCGACCTCGACGCCGGCATCACGCCGCGCGCCGACCGTCTGATCGAATACCTGCACCGCCTGCAGGACGCGCACGGCGCGCTGCACGCGGACCACCTCGCGGCGCTCGCCGAGGCCCTCAAGCTCGCGCGCGCCGAGGTGTTCGAAGTCGCGACCTTCTACCACCACTTCGATTTCGTCCCGAACGGCGCGGAAGCCCCCCCGGCGCTCACCGTGCGCGTGTGCGACTCGCTCGGCTGTGCGATGGCGGGCGGCGCGGAACTCGCGGCTTCGCTCGCGAGCCGCCTCGGTGCCGACGTGCGCGTGCAGCGCGTGCCCTGTGTCGGCCGCTGCGATTCCGCGCCGGTCGCGGTCGTCGGGCAGCAGCCGGTGCTGCAGGCCGACGCCGACAAGGTCGCCGCGGTCGTCACGAGCGGCGGGCGCGACGAGGCCCTGCCGGACGCGATCCGCTTCGACGCCTATCGTGCCGCGGGCGGCTACGCGCTGTGGGAAGCGGTGCGCAGCGGCGCACGCGACACGGAATCCATCGTTGCCGCGCTTGATCACGCGGGTCTGCGCGGTCTCGGCGGTGCCGGCTTTCCGGCCGCACGCAAGTGGCGCACGGTGGCCGCCCAGCCGGCGCCGCGCAACATGGCGGTGAATATCGACGAAGGCGAACCCGGCACCTTCAAGGACCGCCACTACCTCGCGACCGATCCCCACCGCTTCATCGAAGGCATGCTGATCGCCGCGCGCGTCGTCGGCATCGCCGGCATCTGGATCTACATCCGCGACGAATATCCCGCACTGCGGCGGCTCCTCGCCGAGGAACTGGATCGCGTGCGCGCCGAGTGGCCGGAGCTGCCGCCCATCGAACTGCGCCGTGGCGCCGGCGCCTACGTGTGCGGCGAGGAGTCGGCGATGATCGAGTCGATCGAAGGCAAGCGCGGCATGCCGCGTCTGCGCCCGCCCTACGTCGCCGAGGTCGGCCTGTTCGGCCGCCCGACGCTGGAGCACAACCTCGAGACGCTGTGGTGGGTGCGCGACATCGTCGAGAAGGGTGGCGACTGGTTCGCGGGCTTCGGCCGCAACGGGCGCAAGGGCCTGCGCAGCTACTCGGTCAGCGGCCGCGTCGCGAAGCCCGGCGTGATCGTCACCGACGCCGGCATCACGTTGCGCCAGCTCGTCGATGAGCACTGCGGCGGCATGCTCCCCGGCCACGAGCTGTACGGCTATTTCCCCGGCGGCGCCTCGGGCGGGATCCTGCCGGCGAGTCTCGCCGACGTCCCGCTCGACTTCGACACCCTCGCGCCGCACGGCTGCTTCATCGGCTCCGCGGCCATCGTCGTGTTCTCGCAGCACGACCAGGCGCGCGTGCTCGCTGAGAACGCGATGGAATTCTTCGCCCACGAATCCTGCGGCCAATGCACCCCCTGTCGTGTCGGCACGGCCAAGGCGGCCGAGCTGATGAAGGCGCCGCAGTGGAACGCCGGGCTCCTCACCGAACTCGGAAAGACCATGATGGACGCCTCGATCTGCGGCCTCGGCCAGGCCGCGCCGAACCCGATGCAATCCGTGCTGCGCTTCTTTCCGCACGAGGTCGCCGCCCAGCAGCAGGAGCAAAGCGCATGAACGCCGCCGACATCATCCGTTTCGAACTGGACGGCCGCGAGATCGACGCCGTTCCCGGCGAATCCATCCTGCAGGCGGCCAGCCGCGCCGGCGTCGAGATCCCGCACCTGTGCTACACGGACGGCCTGCGCGCGGACGGCAACTGCCGCGCCTGCGTCGTAGAGATCGACGGCGAGCGCGTGCTGGCGCCCTCGTGCTGCCGCGCGCCCAAGCCCGGGATGAAGGTCAAGGCCGAAAGCGAACGCGCCCGCGCCTCGCAGCGCATGGTGCTGGAACTGCTGCGTGCCGACGTCCCGGCCGAAGCCGAGAAGACCGGCTCCGAGCTCGCGCACTGGTGCGACGAGCTGGGCGTGAAGGAGTCCCGCTTCGCGCCGCGTGAACAGCCGGCGCCCGACCGCAGCCATCCCGGCATCGCCGTGAACCTCGCCGCCTGCATCCAATGCACGCGCTGCCTGCGCGCCTGCCGCGAGGAACAGGTGAACGACGTCATCGGTCTCGCGCGCCGCGGCGCCGACACCGCCATCGTGTTCGACTTCGGCGATCCGATGGGCACCTCCACCTGTGTCGGCTGCGGCGAATGCGTGCAGGCCTGTCCGACCGGCGCGCTGCTGCCCGCGGCGCTCGCGACCGCCGCGCCCGAACCCGCCGTGGTGCTCGGCGCCTTCGCGGAACCCATCACCACGCCCGCAGCGGTCACCGAGACGAAGGCCATCGACTCGCTGTGCCCGTACTGCGGGGTCGGCTGCCAGACCACCTACCACGTCGCCGGGGAAGGCGAGCAGGCGAAGATCGTCCACGTCGTCGGCCGCGACGGCCCGGCGAATGCAGGCCGCCTGTGCGTCAAAGGCCGCTACGGCTTCGGCTACCCGCGCCATTCGCAGCGCCTCACGAAACCGTTGATCCGCAAGCCCGGCATCCCGAAGGCCGTCGACCTCGACCCGGCCAACCCGCTCGCGGCCTTCCGCGAAGCGAGCTGGGAGGAAGCGCTCGACTTCGCCGCTGCCGGCCTCGCGCGCATCAAGGCCCAGCACGGCCCGCACGCGCTTGCCGGCTTCGGCTCCGCGAAAGGCAGCAACGAGGAGGCCTACCTCTTCCAGAAGCTCGTGCGCGCGGGCTTCGGCACGCACAACGTCGACCACTGCACGCGCCTGTGCCACGCGTCCTCGGTCGCCGCACTCCTGGAAGGCATCGGCTCCGGCGCGGTGTCGAACCCGGTGCGCGACGTCGAGTTCGCCGACGTGATTGTCGTGATCGGCGCCAACCCGGCCGCGAACCACCCGGTCGCCGCGTCCTTCATCAAGAACGCGGTGGAGCGCGGTTCGAAGCTCGTGCTGATGGATCCACGCGAAACCCCGCTCGCCCGCCACGCCCACCGCTTCCTGCAGTTCCGCCCCGACGCCGACGTCACGCTGCTGCTGTCGCTCGCCTGCGTGATCATCGAGGAAGGGCTCACCGACGAGGCCTTCATCGCCGCGCGCACCGAAGGCTTCGACGCCTTCCGCGCCGCCGCGCTGCAATTCTCGCCCGAGCGCGTCGAGTCGATCACCGGCATCCCCGCGCAGACCGCGCGCGAAGTCGCCCGCCTGTACGCGAAGGGCCCCAACAGCATCATCTTCTGGGGCATGGGCGTGTCGCAGCACACCCACGGCACCGACAACTCGCGCTGCCTCATCGCGCTCGCGCTGATGACCGGCCAGATCGGCCGCCGCGGCACGGGCCTGCACCCGTTGCGCGGCCAGAACAACGTGCAGGGGGCGTCCGACGCCGGCCTGATCCCGATGATGTTCCCCGACTACCAACGCGTCGCCGATCCCGCGATCCGCGCGAAATTCGAGACGTTGTGGGAGACGCCGCTCCCGGACAAGCCGGGCCTCACGGTCGTCGAGATCATGGATGCCGCGCTCGCCGGCGAGATCCGCGGCATGTACATCGAAGGCGAGAACCCCGCGATGTCCGACCCCGACCTCGCTCACGCCCGCGCCGCCCTCGGCGGGCTCGATCACCTCGTCGTGCAGGACCTCTTCCTCACCGAGACGGCGATGCTCGCCGACGTGATCCTGCCCGCCTCCAGCCTGATGGAGAAAACCGGCAGCTTCACCAACACCGACCGCCTCGTGCAGCTCTCGCAACCCGTGCTGCCGCTGCCCGGCGACGCGCGGCCCGACTGGTGGATCATCCAGCAGATCGCGCAGCGCCTCGGTCTCCCGTGGAACTACGCCGGACCCGCCGACATCTTCGACGAACTGCGCCAGGCGCTGCCCGCCTACGCCGGCATTACCTGGGCGCAGCTCGAAGCGGAGAGCGCCGTCATCGCGCCGAAGTTCACCGAGGACGGTCCGTCCTATCCGGTGCTGTTCGAGCAGGACTTCCCGACCGCGAACGGCCGCGCGCGCTTCGTCGCCGTCACGCCGCTCCCCGCGGCGGAACTGCCCGACGCCGACTACCCGATGGTGCTCACGACCGGCCGCGTGCTCGAACACTGGCACACCGGCTCCATGACCCGCCGCGCCAACGTCCTCGACGCACTCGAACCGCAGCCGTGGTGCACCGTGCACCCCGACGACCTCGCCGCGCTTGGTGTCGATTCCGGCGCGACGATAAGCCTCGAAACCCGGCGCGGCGCGATCACGCTGGAGGCGCGCGCCGACCGCGGCATGCAGAAGGGTTCCATCTTCATGCCCTTCTGTTATGTCGAAGCCGCCGCGAACCTGCTCACGCAGCCCGCGCTGGACCCATTCGGCAAGATTCCCGAGTTCAAGTACTGCGCTGCCAGGATCACCGCGAAGGAAACCGTCGAGACCTGACCCCGCTCACCCGTCAGGGCGGGCGCACGCGGCGCGCCGGTGCGTTCGGACGGCGGGCTGTCGTGAGAGCCGGAGCGGGCGCGGTTGCGGGGGAAACAAGGCGACGCATGTCTGAGGGCGCGCAGCGCCCGAGTTTGCGTCGCCGCCCCCGCGACCGCGTCCGCTCCGGGAAGCCGAAGGCCGCGAGCGTCTGCCCGCTGGACGAATGCGCCGGGACAAGCGCCGTGTGTGTCCGCCCTGACGCCGCCATCGCCGGACTGCCCGAATCCCGCTTTCGATACGGCCTCAACGACCATTTTCATGCGATGATGCCGCTTTTCCTCAGCAGTCCCAGCGCCTTCCCGCAATGAATACCGAAACGACTCCCGAAGCCCTCAGCCCGCAGCCCCAAGCCGAGGCCAAGGAAGCAAAGCCCGCCGGCCTCGACGCCCGCGGCCTGCTGCAGAAGCTTCAGGAAATCTCGCCCACCTTCGGCGAAGTCAAACCGCTCGCGCTGCGCATCGACAAGGCCATCGCCGAGCGCTTCCCCGACGTCGACCGCAAGGTCATCCGCAGCGCGATGCGCATGCACACCGCGACCACCCGCTACCTCAAGGCCGTAGAGAAAGCGTCCGCGCGCTTCGACCTCGACGGCAAGGAAGCCGGCGAAGTCACCGAGGAACAGCGCCAGCACGCCGCGCAGACGCTCAAGGAGCGCTTTGCCGATGTCGCCAAGCGGAAGAAGGCCGCGGCAGAAGCCGAACGCGAGCGCCAGCGTGCCGAGGAAGCCGAGCGGCGCAAGGGCGAGAAGCTCGCCCAACTCGTCGGCAAGTTCGCCAAGCGCTGAGCAGCGCTCGCTGTCCGGTCGCGCGTGACGGTGGCGGACCTCAGTCCAGCCGCCGCGTCAGTACCGTCGCCGCGCGCTCCGACAGCACCATGATCAGCTTCATCCCCGCCCGCGTCGCGCCGACGAAGAGCTTGCGCACCGTCAGCGGATCCAGCGCCTCGAAATCGATCTCGGTGAAGATCACGCAGGGGGCGGCCTGGCCCTTGAAGCGGTAGACCGAGTCGATAAGGAAGTCGCCGTCCGAATACACCGGGTTGCCGAGCAGGTCGTAGGTGCCCGTGAAAGCCTTGAGACGGTGTGCCCCGAGCCGGTCGAAGGGAGTGAACACCGAATGCTCGCGCCCACGGAAGGTGATCGTCGCGATCATCTCGCGGCGAAAGCCCAGCCCGATGGCGCGGGTCATCGCGCGCTTGGTGGCGTCGACCAGCCCGGCCGTGTCGGTCCAGGTCAGGAACTCCACGTCGGAGCCGCTGAGCGGACTGCCCGCCTCGAGCGCGTGTGGCAAGGGCAGCATGCGGTTCAGCGCGGCGAGGATGTCGCCGGGGCTGCGGTAGTTCCGGTCGCTGGTGATGCGCACCCAGCCCGGCAGCTCGACGGGCGGGCGGTCGTACAGGTTCTGCAGGGGGTCTTCGAGCCACCACGCCCGGCCGGCGGGTCGCAGCAGGCGCAGCAGCGCGTCGCGCCACTCCTCGCGGAAATCCTGCCCTTCGTCGACGATCAGCTCGTCGAAGTGCCACGCCGCGCCCGGATCGAGCGAGCGGAAGCGCTGTTCGATGCGGGTGAAAGCGTCGGGCAGGCGAAAGTTCGGCACCTCGCCGTGCGTGCGCAGCACGCGGTCGCACAGCTGATGGTAGGTGGCGATTTCCCCGCCGGGCGGCGCGATCAGGGCGATGTGGTCGGCGAGCGGGCGGTTGTAGCATACGTATAGTGGTCGCCGCCCCGCCGCGAGCGCGTCGCGGAACACCGCCATCGCGAGCTGCGTCTTGCCGCTGCCGGCGGTGCCCGTGACGCGCAGGCGGAAGGGCTCCATCTCGATGCGCCGCGCCCATTCCGCCAGTCCGCCGGCCAGCCGCGTGTACAGCGCCTCGGCCTGCCCGACGATCGCGTTCACCTCCGGCACCAGTTCCAGCTCATTCGTGAGGAAGCGGTGGATGTTGTCGAGCACCACGCGGTCGCGCACCTCGTCGCGCAGCAGGCTCTGCACGACCGCGACGAGGTGCTGGCGGCGGCTTGCGTCGACGATGCGCGCCGGATCGACGCCGGCGCTGCCGGGCTGGCGCACCGTGTAGTCGGGGCAGTAGAGCAGGCTGTCGATGCGCGCCTTGTGGCCCTTCAGGAACACCCCGAGGCGCTCGCGCAGCTGGTCCGCGCTGCGTGCCATCTGCACGCCAACGTTCTTCTTCGTCTTCGCGTAGGTCTTCACCAGCCCGTCCTGCGTCTCGTCGAGGAAGCCCGACTTCTGCTCGATCAGCAGCAAGCGCCCGCTGGGGCCGACGACGACGAAGTCGATCTCGCCGAACAGCGCGTGCTCGCGGTCCACCCGCGTCCAGTGGATGCCGTGATAGACCGCATGGTCGTCCGGGAGTCCTTCCGCGAGCGTCGCGAGCGTCTCCAGCTCGCGCGCCAGCGCGCCGCTCGCGGGGATGCGTTGCCAGCCTTCGGGGTGGATGCGTGCCATCGTCGAGGTCTCCGGGAGTCGTGAAAAGCAGGCGTCGAGTGCCAATTATTGCATTGCCGGTCAGCCCGCAACGCGTGATTCAATGCCAAGTGCGTAGTCCAAGAGGATTATCCGTCGGTCGGGATCATTACAGGCTGGGGACATCGCTCGGGCGCCCCATTCTGGGTGCCTAAGTGCTTGGGCATTCGCACAAAAATACCCTCAATAAAGGCGTGGTTAAGACGTTAAGATCCCAGCACGGGGCAGAAATCGCGGTCTCGCAATAGCAACATGCAAAATGTCAGGGAGCCGAACAATGAGTGTCAAACACCGATTGCTGGTCATGGTAGCCATCGCCCTCATCATGCTCGCCACGGTGATGGGGATCGCGCTCTACCGCATGAGTCACCTCGCCGATTTCCAGGATGACGGCTTTGCGAAGACGCAGACCCAGGCGAGCGCGGCGGAGGCCTCGCACCTGGGCACCCAGTTCTATCAGATCTTCGCCGACACGATCATCAACCGTGACATCGACGCGGCCAGGAAGGAATTCGCGGCGCTTTACGCCGAGGCAGGCAGCGACCTGCAGCGGCTTGCCGAGGCTGCCGACACGCCCGAGGAGAAGGCCGCGGTGGCCGCGGCCCGCAAGGACGTCGAGACGATCGTCACGCTGTTCGAAAAGCGCCTGCTGCCGGCCCTCAACGCCGGCAACGAGGTCGATCCGGCGATCCATGCGATCGACGACGAGGCCGATGCCACGGTGAGCCGCATCCGCGAGCAGCTGGCCAAGGTCGCCGAGTCGATGGGGCGCGAGGCGCTCGACGCCGACAAACACTTCGACGAGGAGCGTAGCCGGACGCTGGTCGAGATCGCCATCATCGCCGCGGTCGCCGCGATCGCGCTGGCCGTGTATGCGGCGTTTGTACTGCGCTCCATCCTCAAGCCGCTGCAGATCGTGCAGAACGCCGCCGAGCGTATTGCGGCGGGTGATCTGACGCACGCCTTCGAAGTGGACGGCCGCGATGAGCTGGCCAAGGTGCTCGCCGCCTGTCGCACGATGCAGGGCAACCTGCGCGAGATCGCCTCGAACCTGCAGGAGCACGCCGAGGGACTCGCGTCGATGAGCGAGCAACTCGCGGCGACGACCACGCAGCTTTCCGGCTCCACCGAGCAGCAGTCGCAGGCGGCGTCCTCGATGGCGGCATCGGTCGAGGAAATGTCGGTGAGCATCTCGCAGGTCTCCGATCACGCCAAGGATGTGCGCGCCGCCGCGACCGAGTCGGGGCGCAAGTCCGCCGAAGGGCACGAGATCGTCACGCGCATGGTGGAAAGCGGACGGGTCACCGCTTCCGCAGTGACCCACACGGCCGAGCAGATCCGCATGCTCGGCGGCTTCTCCGACCAGATCTCGTCCATCGTCGCGGTGATCCGTGACATCGCGGACCAGACCAACCTGCTGGCGCTCAATGCGGCGATCGAGGCCGCGCGCGCCGGCGAGCAGGGCCGGGGCTTCGCGGTCGTCGCCGACGAGGTGCGCAAGCTCGCCGAGCGTACGGGTAAGTCGACGCAGGAGATCACCGAGATGATCTCGCAGGTGCAGAACGTCACCCGTGACGCCGTTGCCAGCATGGAAAAGGTCGTGAATCACATGGGCGACGTCGACAGCTTGTCGCGCGAAGCGGGTGCCGCGATCAGCGCGCTCACCGACCAGGCGCGCCAGGTCGTGTCCGCCGTCGAGGACATCACCAGCGCGCTGCATGAGCAGTCGACTGCGAGCAACGAGATCGCCCGGCGTGTCGAGCAGACCGCCCAGATGAGCGAGGAGAACAGCGCCGCGGTGAAGGAGACCGCGACCGCTGCCCACCAGCTCGAAGGCGTCGCGGCCCGCCTGCAGACCACCGCCGGCCGCTTCCGCCTCGCCTGAGTTCCACCCGCCGCGCTCGCCGCGCGCCTGCGTCACCCGCTCCCTGACCACCTTTCGCCCCCGCGCCGCGACCGCCACGGTCCGCGCCCGGGGGCGTGTCTTTTTCCGTCCGGTGCGACCGCTGATGCGGGATGCAGAGAAAACGCGGGTGCATGTCCGACAGGTGAGTAAATGCAAACACCATTCATCGGGTGGCGTCGCGGTATACAATGGCGGCCTGCAGCATCGCTCTCATGTCCGCCTTGCGGACCCACCAGCAGGAGTCTGTTCGTGAAGAAAATTTTCGCCCTCACCCGCGTCATCGTCGCCGCGGGAATGGTCGCTTCCATCGCCCCCGCAGCCTTTGCGGCCGATGCCGCCGTCAAGACCGTCGCCGCCGTGTATCAGGAAAAGGCCGAGCTGTCGGGCAAGGCGATCCAGGTCAGCGGCAAGGTCGTCAAGGTGAACAACGGCATCATGGGGCGCAACTTCGTCCACGTGCGCGACGGTTCGGGCGATCAGGCCACCAACAACCTCATCGTCACGAGCAAGGACACGGCCGCGGTCGGTGACGAGGTCGTCGTGACCGGCAACGTCAAGCTCGACCGCGACTTCGGCTCCGGCTACATGTACCCGCTGCTGGTCGAGGACGCGACCATCACGAAGAAGTAAGCGTCAGGTTTCCGGGGGCCGGCGGCGCAATGCGGCCGGCCGTGCCGGCGTCGGCGCCCGCCGTGGCGTCTTCCCGCCGGTTTGCGGCGCAAATGTCGCAAGCCCGACAACGCGTCACCCCGCTCTATCCCGAAAGCCGCACCCCGCGGGGCTTGCGCTCGTGGCATGCTATTCGCTCTCAGCACTCAGGGGGCGCACGCAGCCCATATCGGGAGCCCGCTTCGATGTTTTCGGTAGTCCGCAGATTCCTGGCCGCAACGGCCCTCGCACTGGGGGGCGCGCACGCGTTCGCCGCGGAGGTGCAGGTGGCGGTCGCCGCCAACTTCACCGCGCCGATGCACAGGATCGCCGCCGCGTTCGAGCGCGACACCGGCCACAAGGCCCGGCTGGCCTTCGGCGCGAGCGGCAAGTTCTACGCGCAGATCCGCAACGGCGCACCCTTCGAGCTCTTCCTGTCGGCCGACGACACGACGCCGGCGAAGCTGGAGGAGGAGGGCGCGGCGGTCGCGGGCAGTCGTTTCACCTACGCGATCGGCAGGCTGGTGCTGTGGTCGGCGCAGGCCGGCGTGGTCGACGACAAGGGCGAGGTGCTCAGGCGCGCCGCCTTCGCACATCTTGCCGTCGCGAATCCGAAGACCGCCCCCTACGGCGCGGCGGCGCTGGAGGTCATGCACAAGCTGGGGGTCGCCGACGCGCTCGCGGCGAAGCTCGTGACGGGCGAGAACATCGCGCAGACGCACCAGTTTGTCGCCAGCGGCAATGCCGAGCTCGGCTTCGTCGCGCTGTCGCAGGTGTGGGACGACGGTCGGCTCACTGGCGGGTCGGCCTGGATCGTGCCCGCCGGGCTGCATGCGCCGCTGCGCCAGGACGCCGTGATCCTCGCCCGCGGGCGCGACAATCCGGCCGCGCGGGCGCTTGCGGACTACCTGCGTGGGGCGCAGGCGGCCGCGATCATCAAGTCCTACGGTTACGGACAGTGAGACGAGCGGGGCGATGATGAGTGCGGCCGACCTTGCGGCGATCCGCCTGACGCTGGAGCTGGCGGCCGTCACCACGGCAATCCTGCTGGTGATCGGCACGCCCGTCGCGTGGTGGCTCGCACGCACGCGCTCGCGCCTGAAAGGCGTGGTCGGCGCCGTCGTCGCGCTGCCGCTGGTGCTGCCGCCGACCGTGATCGGCTTCTACCTGCTGCTGCTGATGGGCCCGCACGGCCCGGTCGGACAGCTCACCCAGGCGCTGGGAATCGGCCTGCTGCCCTTCAGTTTCGCGGGCCTCGTTGTTGGTTCCGTGTTCTATTCGCTGCCCTTCGTCGTGCAGCCGTTGCAGCAGGCCTTCGAGGCCATCGGCGAGCGGCCGCTGGAGGTCGCCGCCACGCTGCGCGCGGGCGCGCTCGACACCTTTTTCAGCGTCGTCCTGCCGCTCGCGCGCCCAGGCTTCGTCACCGCCGCGGTGCTGGGTTTCGCGCACACCGTCGGCGAGTTCGGCGTGGTGCTGATGATAGGCGGCAACATCCCGGAGAAGACGCGTGTCGTGTCGGTGCAGATCTACGACCACGTCGAAGCGCTCGAATACGCGCAGGCGCACTGGCTGTCCGCCGGCATGGTGGTGTTCAGCTTCCTCGTGCTGTTCCTGTTGCACAGCCGCAAGCGCGGGAGCGTGCGATGAACCCCGCCGCGACAGTTCAGGCTCCCGACCCTGGCATCGAGGCACGTTTCCGGCTCGTGTGGTCCGGCTTCGCGCTCGATGCGGCGCTGCAGCTGCCCGGGCGCGGCGTGAGCGCGCTGTTCGGGCATTCGGGTTCGGGCAAGACGACGCTGCTGCGCTGCCTCGCGGGCCTGGAGCGCGCGACGGACGGCTATCTCGCGGTGCGCGGCGAGCTGTGGCAGGACGACGCGCGCGGGGTGTTCGTGCCGACGCATCGCCGTCCGCTCGGCTATGTGTTCCAGGAGGCGAGCCTTTTCCCGCATCTGTCGGTGCGGCGCAACCTCGAATTCGGCCAGAAGCGCGTCGCCACGGCCGAGCGCCGCGTGTCGCTCGATTTCGCGATTGAACTGCTGGGCATAGCCCCGCTGCTCGAACGCATGCCTGAGCGGTTGTCGGGCGGCGAGCGCCAGCGCGTCGCGATCGCGCGTGCGCTGGCGACCAGCCCGCGCCTGCTGCTGATGGACGAGCCGCTCGCGGCGCTCGACGCGCAGCGCAAGGCGGAGATCCTGCCTTACCTGGAGCGCCTGCACGGCGAACTGGACATTCCGGTGGTGTACGTCAGCCATGCGCCGGAGGAGGTTGCGCGGCTCGCTGATCATGTCGTGCTGCTGCGCGACGGGCGGGTGCTGGCGTCCGGCGCGATCGAGGAGGTGATGCCGCGCCTGGATCTCCCCTTCGCCCACGACGAGGATGCCTTTGTCGTCGTCGATGCGCAGGTCGCGGAGCGCGATGAGCGATTTGCGCTGACGCGCCTCGAATTCGGCGGACTCCCGCTGTGGATCACCGGGCTGGACGCGCCGCTCGGGGCGCAGGTGCGTGCCCGCGTGCTCGCGCGCGACGTCAGCCTCGCGCTCGCGGAACGCCACGATTCGAGCATCCTCAACGTGCTGCCCGCGCGTGTGGTGTCGCTCGACGATGCGAGCCCCGGACGCACGCTGGTGCGCCTGGACGTCGCCGGCCGCGCGCTGCTCGCGCGCATCACGAAGCGCTCCGCGGTGCAAATGGGTATCGCGCCGGGCATGAGCCTGTTTGCGCAGGTCAAGGGCGTGGCGCTGCTGCGCTGATGCTGGGGGCGGCAATCCCTGCTGTGGGAGCGGCTTCAGCCGCGAATCGGCGATCCAGCTGGTGATGCCGCTCATTCGCGGCTGAAGCCGCTCCCACAAGAGGCTCCGGGGTTCCGGTTCGACGCGCTAAACTGTCAGTCCTTGCAACCCGAATCCCTGCCCGCCATGATCCAGCTGCGCATCGTCCCCGTGACCCCCTTCGAGCAGAACTGCAGCATCGTGTGGTGCGACAAGACGATGCGGGGGGCGGTCGTCGATCCGGGCGGCGACCTGGAGCGCATCCGCGCCATGGCCGACAAGCTGGGGGTAACGATCGAGAAGCTGCTGATCACGCACGGCCATATCGACCATGCCGGTGGCACGGCGAAGCTCGCGCGCGAGCTGGGCGTGCCGGTCGAGGGGCCGCAGGAGGAAGACCGCTTCTGGATCGCCGGCATGCCGCAACAGAGCAAGATGTTCGGCTTTCCGGACGTCGAGTCCTTCGAGCCGGACCGCTGGCTGCACGACGGCGACACCGTGACTGTCGGCGAGGAGACGCTGCGCGTGATCCATACGCCCGGCCACACGCCCGGCCACGTCGTGTTCTTCCATGCCGACGCGCGGCTCGCGATCGTCGGTGACGTGCTGTTCGCGGGCTCGATCGGCCGCACGGACTTCCCCAAGGGCGACCAGGCGACGCTGATCCACTCGATCCGCGAGAAGCTCTTCCCGCTCGGCGACGACATCACCTTCGTGCCGGGCCACGGCCCGACCTCGACTTTCGGCGACGAGCGCAAGAACAACCCCTACGTCGGCGACTACGCGTAAGAGCCTGGACGACCGGGGCGAAGGGCGGGAGTTCACCCGCCCTTCGCCCCGACTACCGCTATGGGAGCGGCTTCAGCCGCGAATCGGCCGGCGGTGCCTGCTCATGCGCCGATTCGCGGCTGAAGCCGCTCCCACTGAGGGGCGGACGCCGGTTCTAGCCGCGCTGCTTCAGCGCGTCACGGATCTCGCGCAGCAGCTTGACGTCTTCCGGTTCGGGTGCGGGCTCGGGCGGCGGTGCCGGCGGCTCGGCGCGCTTGAGACGGTTCATGGCCTTGATGGCGACGAAGATCGCGAAGGCGATGATGATGAAGTCGATGGTCGTATTGATGAAGGCGCCGTACTTCACCAGCGGCGCGCCGGCCTTTTCCGCCGCTTCCATCGTTTCGAAGGTCTTGTCGCCGAGGTTGACGTAGAGGTGCTTGAAATCGACGCCGCCGAGCATGCGGCCGACGATGGGCATGATCACGTCCTTGACCAGCGAATCGACGATCTTGCCGAAGGCGCCGCCGATGACCACGCCGACCGCCAGGTCGACGACGTTGCCGCGCATGGCGAACTCTTTGAACTCGCGCAGGAAACTCATTCTCGATAACCTCCCCGGGTGGTGGAATTGCGACGGTTCGGCCCGCTGGCCGTGCCGATGCGGCTAGTGTGCCATCTTTTGTGGCTGTCGCGCGCAGGCCGCGATTTTCATCCGGGATAGTCGCGTGTGCTGCGCGATGCCTTACATGCGCGCGCGGAACACGGGCAGGCGCCAGCCGAAGCGCATCGCCGAGAGGCGGATGCCGAGCACGACCGAGCCGGCGATGAGGGCCGCCCAGGCATGCGCGACCTCGAATTCGGACAGCGCGACCAGCAGCAGCGCGCCGGCCCAGGACGCGGTGGCATAGAGTTCGCCACTGAACACCAGCGGCACCTCGTTGCATAGCACGTCGCGCACGATACCGCCGAAGGCGCCGGTGACGACGCCCATCAGGCTGGCGACGAGCCAGGGGGCGTCGAGGGCGAGCGCGGCCTGGGTGCCGCTCACCGTGAACAGCGCGAGGCCGATCGCGTCGGGCAGCAGGAACAGGCGTGCGGGCAGGCGCGTCACGCGCGCCAGCGCGAAGGCCGCAAGGCCCGCGAGTAGGGCGGTGACGAGGTAGCTCTGGTCGGCGATCCAGAAAACCTGGCGGTCGAGCAGCATGTCGCGCAGCGAGCCGCCGCCAAGCGCCGCCGCGAGGGCGACGACGATCATGCCGAAGAGGTCGAAGCGTTTGTTGCCGGCTTCCAGCACGCCTGCGGCGGCCTGCGCGGCGACACCGGCGAGGCCGATGCCATAAACGAGGGTGTCGATGGGACGCATCGGGCGAGCATAGCATTGCAGTGCCGCAAATCGCATCGGGCACGCGCAGCGTGCAAGGCACGGCCGGCTTGGCATAATCGCGCTTTGCCCCAGCCGCGGCAGCCCCTCCTGCCGGGAAACGCATGTCCTTTTCACCACCAGACACCAGCTCGCCGCGGCATCGATGACTACAGTAACCCTGATCCAGGTGTTCGCGAGCGGCGTCGCGACCGGCTGCGTGTACGGATTGGTCGCGCTGTCCTTCGTGCTGATCTACAAGGCGACCGGCGCGGTGAGCTTCATGCAGGGCGAGCTCCTCATGCTCGGGGCCTTCGTGGTGCTGGCCTTGCACGAAGCGGCCGGGCTGCCGCTCGGCGCCGCGGTCACGCTCGGGGTCGCCGCGCTGGCGGCCTGCGGGGCGCTGCTCGAACGCACGGTGCTGCGCCGCACGCTGGGGCCGGCGCACCTGACGGCGCTGCTGTTGACCTTCGGGCTGGGGATGGTGATGCGTGGCACGGTCGGCGCGGTGCCCGCGGCCAGCCACGCGATGCATCGCCTGCCGCTGCCTTTCGCCGGCGCGAGCGTGCGACTGGGCGGCGCGACGCTGGCGGCCGAGCACCTCGTCGTGATCGCCGCGACGGCGCTGCTCGCCGGTGCGCTGACGCTGTTCTTCCGCCGTACGCGCGCGGGCCTGGCTTTGCGCGCGTGTTCGGAGAACGCCGGCGTCGCCGCGCTGATGGGGGTGTCGGTGGCCGGGATGCACACGCTGGCGTGGGCGCTCGGCGCCGGGCTCGCCGCGGTCGCCGGGGTGCTGCTGGCGCCGGTCACCTTCATCCATCCGAACATGGGGCTGGTGGCGCTGAAGGCGTTTCCCGCCGCGGTGCTGGGCGGCATGACGAGCCTGCCGGGGGCGCTCGCGGGCGGGGTGTTCATTGGCGTGGTCGAGGCGCTCGCGGGGCTGGCGCTGCCCGAAGGGATGAAGGACGTCGTGCCCTACCTGCTGATGCTGGCGGTGCTGCTGCTGTTCCCGGGCGGCTTCGCGGCCGGCCTGCGGGGGCGGCCGTGAGTCGGGGGGCGGGCGGCATGGACGGCGCGCATGGCTCCCCGAGCCGGCCCGGGTTCGCGGCGTGGGCCGTGATCATGGCGCTTGCCGCCCTCGCAGTGTGGGTGCTGGGCGTGGACTATGCGCTTGCGCAGGCAGCCTTCGTGGCGACGTGGGCGATTGCCGGGCTGGGGGTGGTCCTCGTCGTGGGGCAGTGCGGCCAGGTTTCGCTGGGGCAGGGCGCGCTGCTCGGGCTGGGGGCGTACGCGCAGGCGGTGTTCGCGTTGCGCGGGGTGCCGGCGCAGCTGTCCTTGCCGCTTGCGATCGCCCTCGGCGCGGGTGGCGGGTGGCTGGCGAGCCTGCCGGCGCGGCGCTTGGGCGGGCTGTATTTCGCGATGAGCACGCTGGCCTTCGCGCTGGTGGTCGAGGAGGCGCTGGTGCGCTGGGAGTCGCTGACCCGCGGCGCGGCGGGCCTCGCGGTGCCGCCGCTGGCGTTGGGCGGATGGGTGGCGGAGACGCCGCTCGCCCAGGCGCTGGTCGCTTGCGTGGCGCTGGCGCTGGCGTGGCTGGCCTGCCGGCGCTGGGCGGCGTCGCGGCTGGGGCGGGCGTGGCGTGCGGTGCGCGAGGACGAGATCGCGGCGGCGGCGGCCGGCATCGACGTCGCGCGCGCCAAGACGCTCGCCTTCGTGCTGGGCGGCGGGCTATCCGGGCTGGGCGGCGCGCTGTATGCGCACTGGATCGGGTTCGTGAGCCCGGAGCAGTTCGGGCTGATGCTGTCGTTCGAGCTGCTGATGCTGGCCTTCATCGGTGGCGCCCGGCACTTGTCCGGCGCGCTGTGGGGCGCGCTGGTGGTCGTCGCCCTGCCGCAGGGGGTGTCGCTCGCGGTCGAGCGCCTGCCGCCGGGGCTGGCGGGGGCCGCGGGGATCGAGATGGCCTTGTTCGGTGCCGTGCTGGTGATCCTGGTGTTGCTGCGCCCGGGCGGCCTGGCCGGTTCGCGTTGAGCGGCCGGGGCCTTCCGGCGCAGCGCCCGTGCAGCCGTTCACTGGCGGACGACGCGCGCTGGCGTTAGCATTTGCTTACATTCCAGCCGCCGCGTGAGGCTTGCAAGCATGTTTGATGTTCGGGGCAGGCGTCGTCCTGCGTCAGCGAGTCTTGCCCCGCAGATGGCCTGCGGGCGGACACGGGCGGGATCGAGGCGGCGATGATCGATCCGTGGGCGTTCGTACGCAGGCGGCGCCCGCTGCTGGTCGGCCTGCTCGTCTTCGTCGTGACGGCGCTCGTTGCAGGCGTGCTGATCGCGCATTTCGAGCGTCAACGCATCCAGGTCCGCCGCGCCGAGGTGGCCGACGAGCTGTTCGACAAGGCGCAGGATCTGCGCAGCAACGTCGAGCATGCGCTGGCAGTGACCTACGCGCTCGCGGCGCTGGTGCGTCAGGGGGGCGGCAGCATCCCGAATTTCGACACCCTGGCCGAGCAGATGCTGCCTTTCTATCAGGGCGCTTCCGCACTCGCCCTGGCGCCGGGCGGCGTGGTGCGGCAGATCGTGCCGCTGGCCGAGAACAGCGGTGTGATCGGACACGACCTGCTGGCCGATCCGGCGCGCAACCGTGAGGCCTTTCTTGCCCGCGATACCGGCAAGCTGACGCTGGCCGGACCCTTTCCCTTGCGCCAGGGCGGCGTCGGCGCAGTCGGGCGCCTGCCGGTGTACCTGCCGGACGAGAGCGGGCGTCAGGCGTTCTGGGGCTTTGTCGCGGTCGTGATCCGTTTCCCTGACGTGCTGGAGACGGCCTTGTTGCCGTCGGTCGAGAAATACCGCTTCGACTACGAGTTGTGGCGCACCCATCCGGACACGGGGGCGCGGCAGGTCATCGCCGCCTCTTCCGACCGCCCGCTGGAGCAGCCGGTGGAGCATGACGTCGTGGTTCCCAATGGCGTGTGGACGTTGGGCGTGGTGCCCGTCGACGGGTGGGGCGACGATTCGCCGCTTCCGTTCGAACTCGCCGCGGCGGCGCTGCTGTGCTCCGCGCTGGCTTGGCTGGCGATGAGCCTGATGCAACTGCGCGAGCACCGCCGCGCCTTGCAGGGCGTGGTGGCCGAGCGGACGGCGGAACTGACGGCGCGCGAGGCGCGGTTGGCGGCCCTGATCACGTCCTTGCCCGACAAGATGCTGCTGATCGACGCCGACAGGCGGATCACGGAGTGCCATGCGCCGGAACCGGCGCTGCTTGCCGCCCCCGTCGATCAGCTGCTCGGACGCCCCTATGCGGAGACGGTCCCGCCCGAGGTCGCGGCGAAGTTCGATGCGACCATCGACGCGATCGCGGCAGACGGCGTGCCGCGGCAGACCGAATATGCGCTGGAACTGGCCGACGGCGTGCATCACTTCAGCGCCTCGATCAGCCGGCTGGCCGGCGCCGAGGGCTCCGGCGGGTACATCGCGCTGGCGCGCGACATCTCCGAGCGGGTGCGCATGGAGCGGGCCTTGGCCGAGAGCGAGATGCGCTATCGGGCCTTGTTCGCCAACAGCCGGGTGGTGATGCTGGTGATCGATCCGGCGACCGGCGCCATCGTCGACGCGAACGACAAGGCCTGTGCGTATTACGGCTACGGGCACGCGGTACTGACGCGCATGTCGATCTCCGACATCAACGTGCTGTCGCGCGAGGAGGTGCTGCAGGAGATGGCACGGGCGCGGGCGCGCGCGGCGGACTTCTTCCAGTTCCGTCACCGCCTCGCGAGTGGAGAGGTGCGCGATGTGGAGGTGGCGAGCGGCCCGATCGAAATCGAGGGCCGCAGCCTGCTGTATTCGATCGTGCAGGACGTCACCGAGCGGCGCCGCTACGAGAAGCTCATGCGCGAGGCGATGGTCGTGTTCAATGCGTCGAGCCAGGCGATCATGACGACCGACGCCGACGGCGTGATCACGTCGGTGAACCCGGCTTTCTGTGCGATCACCGGCTATGCGCCCGAGGAAGTGATCGGCCATCGCTCGTCGATGTTCAAGTCCGGCCGCCACGACCAGGCCTTCTTCGAGTCGATGTGGTCGCGCCTCGCGGAGGCGGGCGCCTGGGAAGGCGAGATCTGGAATCGCCGCAAGAATGGCGAAACCTATCCGCAATGGCTCACCATCACCTCCGTGCGCGATGCCGACGGCAAGGTTTCAGAGTACGTCTCCCTGTTCAGCGACATCACCGAGCGCAAGCAGCAGGAGGAGGCGATGTGGCGACAGGCGAACTACGACCCGCTGACCGGGCTGGCGAACCGCAGCCTGCTGCAGGACCGCCTGGAGCGCGCCCTCGCGCAGGGGCGGCGGCACGGCAGCAAGGTCGGGCTGGTCTTCCTCGACCTCGACGGCTTCAAGTGGATCAACGATTCGCTCGGTCACGATGTCGGCGACCAGTTGCTGATCGACGTGGCGAACCGCCTGCAGCGTTGCGTGCGCAATCAGGACACGGTCGCGCGCCTGGGGGGTGACGAGTTCACGGTCGTCGTGAACGACCTGCACGACCAGCGCGACCTGGAGGATCTCCGCGCCATCTCGGAGAAGCTCGTCGCGGTGCTGCGCGAGCCCTTCCAGCTGCGCAACGCGCCGCATTACATCTCGGGCAGCGTCGGCATCACGGTGTTTCCCGACGACGGCGATGACGTGCAGAGCCTGCTGCGCAACGCCGACATCGCGATGTACAAGGCGAAGCAGGCGGGGAAGAACCGCGCCCAGTTCTATGCGCCGCACATGCAGGCCGACGCGCTGGCGCGCATCCAGCTGGAAACGGACCTGCGGACCGCCCTCGAGCAGGAGCAGTTCGTGCTGCATTACCAGCCCATCGTCGCGGCGACGAGCGGGCGGGTGGTCGGCGCCGAGGCGCTGATCCGCTGGAACCACCCGCGCCGCGGCATGGTTGCGCCCGGCGAGTTCATCCAGGTGGCGGAAGACTGCGGCCTGATCGTGCCCATCGGGGAATGGGCGTTGCGCGAGGCGGTGCGACAGTCGTGCGCCTGGCGCGAGGCGGGGCAGTCGCCGCTGCGCATCGCGGTCAACGTCTCGGGGGTGCAGTTCCGCGAACCCGGCCTGCCCGAGATCGTGCGCACGCTGTTGCCCGAAGGCGAAGGCCGGGCGCAATTGATGCTCGAGATCACCGAGTCCGTGCTGATGGACGGCAGCGAGGAGGCCGAATCGCGCATGCGCGAGATCAGGGACTACGGCATCGCCTATGCGCTGGACGACTTCGGCACGGGCTTCTCCTCGCTGTCCTACCTCAAGCGTTTCCCGGTCGATGTGGTGAAGATCGACCGCAGCTTCGTGCGGGATTGCCCCGACGACCACAGCGACGCGAGCCTCGTCGAGGCGATCATCAACATGGCGCACAGCCTGGACCTGAGCGTCACCGCCGAAGGCGTGGAGTCGGTGGAGCAGCGCGATTTCCTGCGGGATCTGGGCTGCGATTTCCTGCAGGGCTACCTCATCGGGAAACCGCTCTCGCCCCTCGAGTTCGCCGCCTTCGCGCGCGCCAATGCCCCCTTCGTGCAGGATGCCGCGTTCGCGGGCTGAGGGCGGTGCATGGCGCCGAGGCAGCGGCTTCGCGGATAATCGCGGGGTGGCGCCGCAGGGGCGCCGGGAGCCTTCATGAATCTCTTCCATCGCCTCTTCTGCGCGCTGGGCATCGCCGCCGCGTCCGCCGCCGCCGCGCAGGCGCCGGGTGTCAGCGAGCGCGAGATCGTCGTCGGCAGCATCCAGGACCTGTCGGGGCCGATCGCGCTGCTGGGCGTGCCGGTGCGCGACGGCATGCAGATGCGCTTCGACGACGCCAACGCCGCCGGCGGTGTGCATGGGCGCAAGCTGCGCCTGGTCGTCGAGGATGCCGGCTACGACCCGAAGAAGGGCGTGCTCGCCGCGCGCAAGCTCGTCCAGCGCGACCGCGTCTTCGCCTTCCTCGCCAACCTCGGCACGCCGGTGGTGATGGCGACCATGCCGCCGATCGTGGACGCCGGCCGGCCGCATCTCTTCCCCTTCTCGCCGCACGAATCGACTTACGCGCCGCGCCACCCGCTGAAGTTCCAGATGTTCGCGCCCTACCAGGACTACATGGACGCGGCGACGCGCCACATGGTGCAGACGCACGGTTACCGCAAGACCTGTCTGCTGTACCAGGACGACGACTACGGCCTGGAGGTGATGAAGGGCGTCGAGGCGGGCCTGGCGAAGCTGCAGCGGCCGCTCGCCGAGAAGACCAGCTACAAGCGCGGCGCGACCGACTTTTCCAGCCAGGTCGCGCGCCTGCGCGGCGCGGGTTGCGATTTCGTGGTGCTGGCGACGGTCGTGCGCGAGACCGTCGCGGCCGTGTCCGAGGCGCGCCGCACCGGCTGGAACGTCGACATGCTGGTGACCGCGTCGGGCTATTCGGCGCAGACGCACGAGCTCGGTGGCAAGGCGGTCGAGGGGCTGTACGGCGTCACCGTGCTGCCGCACCCCTATGAGGCGGGCGCGAACGGCCAGCTCGCCGACTGGATCCGCCGCTATCGCGAGCGCTTCGGCGTTGCGCCCAACGTGTGGAGCGCGATGGGCTACACGGTCGCGGACCTCTTCGTGAAGGCCGCGGACAAGGTCGGGCGCGATCTCACCGTCGAGCGCTTCACCGCGGCGCTGGAGACGCTGCATACCCCGCGCGACTTCTTCGGCGGCCCGGAGTATCGTTTCAGTCGCGACGAGCACCTCGGCAACCGCCACGGCCGCATCGCGCAGATCCGGGATGGCCGCTGGGCGATCCTGACCGACTACCTGAAGTGAGAATCCCTCCCCGATGAGCCCCGCCGTCCCGCAGACCGTCGCCGTCGCCTTCACCGGCGCCTCGGGCATGCCCTACGGGCTGCGTCTCGTCGAATGCGTGCTCGCGGCCGGCTGCAAGGTGTGGCTGCTGTATTCGCAGGTCGCGCAGATCGTCGCGCGCCAGGAGATGAACCTCGAGCTACCCTCGCGCCCGGCCGAGGTCGAGGCGCAGCTCGCCGCGCGCTTCGGGGCCGCGGAAGGGCAGCTGCGCGTGTTCGGCCGCGAGGAATGGTTCGCGCCGCTCGCCTCCGGCTCCAACCCCGCCGACGCGATGGTGGTGTGTCCGTGCACCATGGGCACGCTCGCTGCGATCGCCGCCGGACTGTCGCAGAACCTCATCGAGCGCGCCGCCGACGTCGCCATCAAGGAAGGGCGCAAGCTCGTGCTGGTGCCGCGCGAGACGCCCTTCTCGGCGATCCACCTCGAGAACATGCTCAAGCTCGCGCGCCTGGGCGTCGTGATCCTGCCGCCCAGCCCGGGCTTCTACAACCACCCGCAGACGGTCGGCGAGATGGTCGACTTCGTCGTCGCACGCGTGCTCGACCAGATCCGCGTGCCGCACCGCCTGATGCAGCGCTGGGGCGAGACGGAAGGGGAGGACGCGTGATGGAGCATGCGGACCTGCTGCCCCTCTTTCCGCTGCAGACGGTGCTCTTCCCCGGCGCGCTGCTGCCGCTGCACGTGTTCGAGGCGCGCTACATGGACCTCGCGACGCGCTGCCTGAAGGAAGGCACGGTGTTCGGCGTGAACCTGATCGCGGAAGGCCACGAGGTCGGCGCTCCGGCCCGGCCCTACGAGGTCGGCGTGAGCGCGCGCATCGTCGAATGGGACGTCGCCAGACCCGGCACGCTGGATATCGTCACGCGCGGCGAACGCCGCTACCGTGTCCTGCGCTCCGAGCACGGCGCCAACGGCCTGCTGCTCGGCGAGGTGGAATGGCTCGCCGAGGCGCCGCACCGGGCCATTCCCGACAATTGCCAGCCCCTGGTCGAGCTGCTGCGCGCGATCGTCGACGACGCGGGCCGCGCGCGCCTGCCCGAGCCGCACGATTTCGGCGACGCCGGCTGGGTCGGCCTGCGCTTCGCGGAGGTGCTGCCGATCCCGGCGCAGGCCAAGCAGGCCCTGCTGGAACTGGACGACCCGCTCGACCGGCTCGAGATCATCCGCCAGTTCCTCGACCAGCGCGGGCTGCTCGGGGAGCGCATGGCGAAGTCCGGCAAAGGTGGCTGAAGCCCAACCCCCCCTGCGTCCCTGTGGGAGCGGCTTTAGCCGCGAATTGGCGCCCGTTCGCGGCTGAAGCCGCTCCCACGGAACCGAACTCGCAAGCTCAACCCGCCCCGCGCGGGCTCAACAGATCACCACCGGATCCCGCGAGCTTCGCAAGGATGCGGCGCACGGGGGTGGGCAGGCCGGCGTCGGCGAGGCTGTTGAGCGCGAGCCAGCGGTGGTCGGCGTCCGCCGCCATGCGCCCGTGGCCGTCGACTTCGAGCAGCAGCGGCGTGATCTCCAGGCGGAAATGCGTGAAGACGTGATTCAGCGGCGGCAGCGGGCGTTTCGCCTGCGCCGCGAGGCCGTAGCGCGTTTCGACCCAGAGCGCGGGGTCGGTCTCGTCACCGGGAATCTCCGGCAGCGCCAGCAAGCCCCCCCAGATGCCGGTCGGCGGCCGCCGTTCGAGCAGCACCGTCCCGTCGGCCACGATCACCGCGACCCGCGCATGGCGCTGCGGCACGGCCTTCTTCGGGCGCGCCGCGGGCAGTTCGGCGACGCGCTCTTCGCGCAGCGCGACGCAGATATCCGCCATCGGGCAGCGTCCGCAGGCGGGTTTGCCGCGCGTGCACAGCGTCGCGCCAAGGTCCATCTGCGCCTGGATGTAGGTGCCGATTCCGGTGTGCGGCAGCAGCTCCTCCGCCAGCGCCCACAGGCGCTGTTCGACCGCGCGTTCGCCCGGAAAACCGTCGATGCCGAATACGCGGCACAGCACGCGCTTGACGTTGCCGTCGAGGATCGCAGCGCGCTCGTCGAAGGCGAAGGCGGCGATCGCCGCGGCGGTCGAGCGGCCGATGCCCGGCAGCTCGGCGATCTCGGCGGCGCTGCGCGGAAACCCGCCGCCGTGCCGTGCGACGACCACCTGTGCCGCCTTGTGCAGGTTGCGCGCACGGGCGTAGTAGCCCAGCCCGCTCCACAGCGCGAGCACGTCATCGACGGGGGCCGCGGCGAGGCTGGCGACGTCCGGGAAGCGCGCGAGGAAGCGCGCGTAGTAAGGGATCACCGTGTCGACCTGGGTCTGCTGCAGCATGATCTCCGACAGCCAGATGCGGTACGGGTCGCGCGTGTTCTGCCACGGCAGGTCGTGCCGCCCGTGCCCGCCGTGCCACGCGATCAGCCGCGTCGCGAAGTCGCCATTCCTCGTCGTCCGTTCCATTCCTTGCCTTGTTCCATTCGGTTCATGCCCGCGCCGCGTTGCCCTGCGCGGTGTGCGCAGCGATAATCGCCGGTTCCATCCCATTTTCGCGCCTGCTCCGTGCGGGGCAAGCGCCGATCACAAGAACCGACCATGTCCCAGCCGCCCGTCACCCATCAGGATTTCACCCGCGCGTTCCGCGACGCCCTCGGCATGTTCGCGACCGGCATCGCCGTCGTCACGACGCGCGCCCCCAGCGGCGAGGCGATCGGCCTGACGGTCAATTCCTTCAACTCCGTGTCGCTCGACCCGCCGCTCATCGTCTGGAGCCTGTCGCGCAATCTCGCCAGCCTGCCGGTGTTCGAAGCCTGCGAATACTACGCGGTGAACGTGCTCGCGGAGGATCAGCAGCACCTGTCGCAGCTTTTCGCGACGCGCTCGGACGACAAGTTCGCCGGGCTCGACATCGACGACGGCCTGTACGGCGTGCCGCTGCTGAAGAACTGCTGCGCGCGCTTCGAATGCCGCAACACTGCGCGCCACGATGGCGGCGACCATCTCGTGTTCCTCTCCGAAGTCGTGCGTTTCGACCGCGAGGACCGCGCGCCGCTGGTGTACCATGGCGGAGCCTATCGCCGCCTCGCCGCGGGCTGACGTCCCGACCTGTTCTCCGGGCGGCGCGCGGGGGCGGGCGAACTATACTGTGTTGAGAGCCGGCGTACGACCGGCGACGCCGTTCCCGCAGCGGAGCGGTCCCGACCCCCAACCGCCACGATCGCCTGCGACCGGATGCTCGATCAGCCGTCTTCCGTTCCGTCCGCCGTTCCCGAATCCCCGATCGACGCCGAGCTCGCGGCCTTCATCACGACGGCGGGCGTGTCGATCAGCGTCGGCTCGTCCGGTGCGGGGCTGCTGCCCAGCATCACGCGCGGCATTGGCTGCCGCGTCGCCACGGACCAGCGGCGCGTGAGCGTGTTCGTCGTGGCCGAGCAGTCGCGCGAAGTCCTCGACGACGTGCGCGACACGCGGCGCATCGCCGCGGTGTTCAGCCAGCCGTGCAACCATCGCACGCTGCAGCTCAAGGGCCGCGATGCGGTCGTCGAGGCGCTCGAGGCGGGCGACCGCGAGCGCATCGAGCGCTACCGCGGGGCCTTCTCCGCCGAACTCGGGGCGATCGGTTTCGGCCCGCTGTTCACGCACGCGCTGATCGACAGCGGCGGGGGCGAGATCGTCGCGATCGCCTTCACACCCTGCGCGGCCTTCGACCAGACGCCCGGCCCGCGCGCCGGCGAGCCGCTCGCGCACGCGAAATGACGCCGCGGCTCGACGCGATCCGCGAATGCCTGGAAGGCGCGGTGCCGGGCATCATGGCGACCTGCGCGGCCGACGGCACGCCCAACGTCGCCTACCTGTCGCAGACCGAGTATGTCGACGGCCAGCACATCGCGCTGTCCTACCAGTTCTTCAACACCACGCGCCGCAACATCCTCGCGAACCCCGAGGCGCGCCTGATCGTCACGCATCCGCACACCGGCGAACGCTTCCGCCTGCGCCTGCGCTACCTGCGCACCGAAACCGCGGGGCCGCTGTTCGAGCGCATGAAGGCCAAGCTCGCCGGCATCGCATCGCACACCGGCATGAGCGGCGTGTTCCGCCTGCTCGGTTCGGACATCTATCGCGTTTCCGCGATAGAGCGCATCCCCGGCGCCGCGCTCGCGCCGCCGCCCCCCCGCGCGAGCCTGCTCGCCGCGCTGCGGGCCGTGTCGGCGCGCATCGCCGGCTGTCGCGAGCTGGACCTGCTGTTCAGCGACACGCTCGACGGGCTGGAGGCGCAGTTCGACATCCGCCACGCGATGGTGCTCCTGCTCGACGGGGCGGGCACGCGCCTGTACACGATCGCGAGCCGCGGCTACGAGGCCTCCGGCGTCGGCTCCGAGATCCCGCTCGGCCAGGGGGTGATCGGCGTCGCCGCACGCGAAGGCACGCCGATCCGCATCGGCTATGCGACGCTCGAATACGCCTACGGCCGCGCGATCCGCGCCGCGGCGGAGGCGAACGGGCTCGCGGCCGCGTTGGAAACCGAGATTCCGCTGCCCGGGCTCGCCGACTCCGCCAGCCAGCTCGCGGTGCCGATCCGCGCCGCCGGGCGCCTGCTCGGCGTGCTCTACGTCGAGAGTCCGCACAACCTGCGTTTCGGCTACGACGACGAGGATGCGCTCGTCGCGCTCGCCGGCCAGCTCGGCGCGACCATGCTGTCGTTGCAGCAGGCGAGCGAGCTCCAGGAGGAGGTGGTCGTGCCCGAGCCGCCCCCGCAGCCCTCCGAAGGCCGCCCGGTGCTCGTGCGCCACTACGCCGAGGACGACAGCGTCTTCCTCGATGACGACTACCTCATCAAGGGCGTGGCCGGCTCGATCTTCTGGGCGCTGGTGCGCGACCACGTCGAATCCGGCCGCAGCACCTTTAGTAACCGCGAGCTGCGCCTCGACCCGCGCATCCGCCTGCCGGACCTCTCCGACAACCTCGAGGCGCGCCTGATCCTCCTGCGTCGCCGCCTCAACGAGCGGCAGGCCTGCGTGCGCCTGGAAAAGGCCGGTCGCGGGCGCCTGCTGCTTACCGCGTGGCGTCCGCTGACCCTCGTCGAGGTCGGGCAGGGCGGCGCGCGCCCCGACAGCGCGTGCTGCTGAGCCGGCTTCCTAAATCTTCCCTCAGCGAATCCTAAGAGTCCCTTAAGCCCCGTACACGGCAGGCTTCGCACGCCTAGAGTGCCTCCAGACGGTCCCGTTCGGACCGCCAGACATCTGGAGGCGACACATGCATCACAGCGACCAAGCCCCGTCCCCGCTCGCGCTGCTGGAGACGATGATGCTGATCCGGGCCTACGAGGAAGCCCTCGTCGGCATCGCCGCGGGCGGCAACGCGCCCGGCACCTGCACCTCGGTCGGCCAGGAGGCCGCCGCCGCGGGCGTCGTGCGCGCGCTCGCGCCGCAGGACCGCATCCTCACCAACCACCGTAGCGCCGGCCACCTCCTCGCGCGCGGCGCCGATCCGGGGCGCATGATCGCCGAGGTGCTCGGCAAGCGCACCGGCTACTGCAAGGGCAAGAGCGGCTCGCTGCACATCTCCGCGGCCGAGCTGGGGGTAGTGCTCACCTCCACCATCGTCGGCGGCGAACTCTCGCTCGCGCCGGGCGTGGCGCTCGCGCGCACGATGACGCCCGGCGACGACGGCATCGTCGCGACCTTCTTCGGCGACGGCGCCGCCTGCGAAGGCGTGTTCCACGAATCGCTCAACCTCGCCGTGGTGTGGAAGCTGCCCATCCTCTACGTGTGCGAGAACAACGAATGGCAGGCCTTCGTGCATCGGCGCGAGACCATGCCGATGGCGCACGTGCGCGACTGGGCCGCCGCGCACGGTCTCGTCGCCGAAACCGTGGACGGCAACGACGCCGAAGCCGTGCACGCCGCGGCGGCACGCCTGGTCGCGCGCATCCGCGAAACCGGCGAACCGGCCTTCCTCGAGACGCTCACCTACCGCACGCGCGGCCACTACGAGCCCGACGACCAGTTCTACGTCGACCGCGCCGAACTCGCGGCGTGGCAGGCGCGCGACCCGATCGAACTGCTCGCCAAGCGCCTGCGCGCCGCCGGCCGCCTCGACGACGCGCGCCTCGCGCAGATCCGCGCGCGCGTCGCCGCCGTGATCGACGAGGCCGTCGCCTTCGCGAACGCCTCGCCCTGGCCCGAAACCGCCGAACTCTTCACCGACGTCTACGCCTGAGGAACCCGCCATGCCCCGGATCACCGTCAATGAAGCGATTGCCCAGGCGATCGCCGAGGAAATGCGCCGCGACCCCGCCGTGCTGATGTTCGGCGAAGGCGTCGCGACCAAGCGCGGCGAGCTCGTCGCCGAATTCGGCACTGCACGCGTGCGCAACACCCCGCTCGCCGAAGGCATCATCGCCGGCACCGCCGCGGGCGCTGCGGCGAGCGGGCTGCGCCCCGTCGTCGACCTGCTGTTCGCGCCCTTCCTGTGCTTCGCAATGGACGAGATCGTCAACAGCGCCGGCAAGCTGCGCTACATGTCGGGCGGCCAGTTCAAGTTCCCGATGGTCGTGCTGGCGCAGAGCGGCGCCGGCTGGACGGTCGGTGCGCAGCACAACCACAACCTCGAGGCCTGGTTCGTGCACAGCCCCGGGCTCAAGGTCGTGATGCCGTCCTCGCCGGCCGATTTCAAGGGCCTCCTGAAGGCCGCGATCCGCGACGACAACCCGGTTTTGTTTTTCATGGATCTCGCGCTCGGCTTCCAGGCCGGCGAGGTGCCCGCAGGCGAGCACGTCGTGCCGCTGGGCCGCGCCGCGACGCTGCGTGAAGGGCGTGACGTCACGCTCGTGAGCTACGCGAAGACCGTGCACCACTGCGTCGCCGCCGCCGAGATGCTGGCCGGGCAGGGCATCTCCGCCGAGGTCATCGACCTGCGCTCGCTCAAGCCCCTCGACGAGGCCGCGATCCTCGCCTCGGTGCGCCGCACCGGCCGCATCGTCGTCGTGCATGAGGCGAGCCGCCTGTGCGGCGTCGGCGCCGAAGTCGCCGCGCTGGTCGCCGAACACGCCTTCGACGCGCTGAAGGCGCCGATCCGTCGCCTCACCGGCCCGGACACCCCCGCGCCCTCGTCGTGGCCGCTCGAGCAGGCCTTCGTGCCGCAGGCCGACGCGATCGCCGCGGCGGCGCGCGAACTGGTCGGCGCGCGCGTCTGCGCCTGAGGGCGCGACCGCCCTCCGGAGTCTTCCTAAAACAATGCTAAGGGCGCGCCGCGCGAGGCGCTCCCGCCCCAACGAGAGGATCGTCATGAATACCCAGCTTGCCCGTCTCGTCCTGTCCCTGCTCGCGGGCCTCGCGGCCCATCCGGCGTCGGCCGGGGACGACCGCGCCGTCGATCGCGGCCGTTACCTCGTCTCGATCGCCGGCTGCAACGACTGCCATACCGACGGCTACATCGAGACCGACGGCAAGGTGCCCGAGTCGCGCTGGCTCACCGGCTCCGCCGTCGGCTTCAGCGGCCCGTGGGGCGTGAGCTATCCCGCCAACCTGCGGCTTGTCGCCGCGAAGCTCGACGAGCCCGGCTGGCTCGCGCGCGTGCGCCAGGGTGGTCTGCCGCCGATGCCGTGGCCGTCGCTGCGCGCGATGAGCGAGGCCGACCTGGTCGCGATCTACCGCTACCTGCGCCACCTCGGCGCGGCCGGCGAGCCCGCGCCGCAGGCGGTCGCACCGGGGCAGCCGATCGCGACGCCGCACTTCGTGTTCGTCCCGCAGCCGCCGCAGCCGCTCAAGACCGGGGCGCTCGCGCGCTGAGGGGGGCGCCTATTCCTTTCTGCGTATCAATGGTCCATGATGAACCGCGGCCGGCCGAGCAGTCGGCCGCACGACATCCTCCATTCGAGAAAGGATAGTAGAACATGAATTTCCGCTCTCTCATCCCCACACTGCCCGCAACCCTCCTCATCGCCGCCTGCAGCAACCTCGGCCTCGGCGGACCGATCACCGCCGAAGCGCCCCTGGCCCCGACCAAGGGCAATGCGGCCGCCGGTACCGTCAAGTTCACCGAGGTCGATGGCGGCGTGCTCATCGACGCCCACGTCACCGGCCTCGCCCCGGGCAAGCACGGCTTCCACATCCACGAGAAGGGGGACTGCTCCGCGCCCGACGCCACCAGCGCCGGCGGCCACTTCAACCCGACCGGCAAGCCGCACGGTGACCCGGCGAAAGGCGACCGCCACCTCGGCGACATGCCGATGCTGGTCGCCGATGCGAACGGCAACGCAAAGCTGGGCACGATCCTCGAAGGACTCACGATCAGCGGCAAGGGGAGCGGCAACATCGTCGGTCGCGGCGTGATCGTGCACGCCGCCCCCGACGACTTCACGACGCAGCCGACCGGCAATTCCGGCGCACGGGTCGCTTGCGGCGTGATCGCGCGCCTGAAGTAGGCGAAGAGCGGGCCGAAAATGACGAAGGGCCCGGCAGACGCTGGGCCCTTCCTGGGGAATCTGGAGCGGGCGATGGGAATCGAACCCACGGCTCTAGCTTGGGAAGCTAGGGTATTACCATTATACGACGCCCGCTCGGCGGCCCGCTTTGCGTCGGGCAGGGCGCCATTCTAATGACTGGCGCAGTGCGACGCAATGCGTGGGCGGGGTGGTACCGCAGGCCGTGGTAAGATTTTCGTTCGATGCTTCAGACAGTTTCCCCATGATCCAGCTCATCATCAACGGCCAGCCGGAACGCCTCGAACAGGCGTTGACCGTGCATGCCCTGCTCGAGGCGCGCCAGCTCGCCGGCAAGCGGCTGGCGGTCGAGCGCAACGGCGAGATCGTCCCGAAGGGCCGGCATGCCGAAACCCTGCTCGCGGACGGCGACCGGCTCGAGATAGTCGTCGCAGTCGGCGGCGGCTGAGTGCTGTTCCCCGGCGTTGACGCCGATTCTCTTCCAACCCCGAATCCCCGCAGGTCGAACATGAACGACTCCCTGGTCATCGCCGGCAAGTCCTACGGCTCCCGCCTCCTCGTCGGCACCGGCAAGTACAAGGATTTCGACGAGACGCGCGCGGCGATCGACGCGAGCGGCGCCGAGATCGTCACCGTCGCGATCCGCCGCACCAACATCGGCCAGAACCCCGGCGAGCCCAACCTGCTCGACGTGCTGCCGCCGGAGAAATTCACGATCCTGCCCAACACCGCCGGCTGCTACACGGCCGACGACGCGGTGCGCACCCTGCGCCTCGCGCGCGAGTTGCTCGACGGCCACGCGCTGGTGAAGCTCGAGGTGCTGGGCGACCCGAAGACGCTGTTCCCGAATATGCCCGAAACGCTCAAGGCCGCCGAGGTCCTCGTGAAGGACGGCTTCGACGTGATGGTGTACTGCGCCGACGACCCCATCCAGGCGAAGATGCTCGAGGACATGGGCTGCGCCGCGGTGATGCCGCTCGCGTCGCTGATCGGCTCCGGCATGGGCATCCTGAATCCGTGGAACCTGCGCCTCATCATCGACCAGGCCAATGTGCCCGTGCTCGTCGATGCCGGCGTCGGCACCGCCTCGGACGCCGCGATCGCGATGGAGCTCGGCTGCGACGGCGTGCTGATGAACACCGCGATCGCGCACGCGCAGAACCCCGTGCTGATGGCCAGCGCGATGAAGAAGGCGGTCGAGTGCGGCCGCGAAGCCTTCCTCGCCGGCCGCATGCCGCGCAAGTTCTATACCGCCGACCCGAGCTCGCCGACGAGCGGCCTGATCGGCTCGTAAGCCGCATCGCAGCGGCGCGCCCGCCGCGGGCCGCTGCGATCTCCGCATTCCCATTTCCGTTCCGCCTGCGCGGCGCGACCGCTTACGAGTCCGTCGCCGCCCGCCCATACATGATGACCGCAACGACTCCCGACCAGCCGGATTCCGATCCGTCCGCCTCCGCAAGCCCCGCCGAGGCTCCCCAAACGCCGTCCGGCGACCCCGAGGCGCGCTTCTCCAGCCGCTCGATCCGCAGCTTCGTGCTGCGTCAGGGGCGCATGTCGGTCGCGCAGCAGCGCCACATGGAGGAGACCTTCCCCAAGGTCTCCATTCCCTACCGTCTCGCGCCGCTCGACCTCGACGCCGCCTTCGGCCGCGCTGCGCCGAAAATCGTCGAGATCGGCTTCGGCATGGGCGAGACCACCGCGAAGATCGCCGCCGCGCTGCCCGACAAGGACTTCCTCGGCATCGAGGTGCACGGCCCCGGCGTCGGCAGCCTGTGCAAGCTGATCGCCGACAACGGCCTCGCCAACCTGCGCATCATGCAGCACGACGCGGTCGAGGTGCTGCGCGACATGATCCCGGAAGGCGCGCTCGCCGGCGTGCATGTGTTCTTCCCCGATCCCTGGCACAAGAAGCGCCACCACAAGCGGCGCATCATCCAGCCCGACTTCGTCGCGCTGATCGCCTCGCGCCTCGCCCCGGGCGGCTACCTGCACTGCGCGACGGACTGGGAGGAATACGCGCAGTGGATGATGGAGATCCTCTCCGCCGAGCCCGCGCTGGAAAACACCGCCGACGGCTTCGCGCCGCGCCCGGACTACCGGCCGCTGACCAAGTTCGAGAACCGCGGCCTGAAACTCGGCCACGGCGTGTGGGACCTGGTGTTCCGCAAGCGCGGCTGAACGCCCGGAATTCGCTTGAGGACGGAAGTGGGAGCGGCTTCAGCCGCGAATCGGTTAGCATTCCGCATACCGCTCGTTCGCGGCTGAAGCCGCTCCCACCGGATGAACCGAGGTAAGGCGTATGTTTGGGTTTCTGGGCAGGATGTTCGCATGGATCTGGCGTGCGCTCGACCTGCTGCGGCGCGTCGTCGTCACGCTCGCGTTCCTGCTGGCGTTCGCCCTGGTCATCGCGTTCGCGCTGCATCCGGGGCCGTCCGTGCCCGACGGCGCGGCGCTGCTGCTGCGGCCCGCGGGAACCCTGGTCGAGCGCGTGCGCGTCGATGATCCGCTGGGCATCATCCGCTCGGGCGGCGCGCCGGTCGCGCAGACCTCGCTGCCCGACCTGCTCGAGGCGGTGCGCGCCGCGCGCGAGGACGATCGGATCAAGGCGCTGGTCATCGAGACCGATCAGCTCGGCCAGGGCGGACTGTCCAAGCTCGCCGAACTGCGCGAGGCGGTCCTCGCCTTCAAGAGCGGCGGCAAGCCGGTCTATGCGCGCGGCGAGCGCTTCACGCAGGGGCAGTACTTCCTCGCCAGCATTGCCGACGAGGTCCATCTCGCGCCCGACGGCTTCCTGCTGCTGCCCGGGCTCGCCCGCAACGTCAGCTATTTCAAGGGCGCGCTCGACGCGCTGGGCGTGAAGGTGCATGTGTTCCGCGTCGGCGAGTACAAGTCCTTCAGCGAACCCTTCACGCGCACCGACATGTCCGACGAGGACCGCCAATCCTCGCGCGAGCTGCTCGACACGCTGTGGGCGGGCATGCGCGAGCGCGTTGCCGGCAGCCGCAAGCTCTCTCCGGAAGCGCTCGACCGCTACGTCGAGGACTACGCCGGGCTGCTCCAGGCCACCGGCGGCGACGCGGCCCGTGCCGCGCGTGAGGCCGGCCTGGTCGATGCGCTGAGCCAGCGCGACGAATGGCACCAGCTGCTGAAGGCGCGCGTGGGCGAGAGTGCCGACGGCAAGGACTATCGGCGCATCGACGCCGACGACTACCTCGCCGCGGTGCGCGCCGCCCGCTCGCACGAGGACGCCCGCGTTGCGGTGCTGGTCGCCCAGGGATCCATCGTCGACGGTGCCGCGGACGAGGATTCCGTCGGCGGAGACAGCCTGGCGGCACAGATCCGCGCGGCACGCGAGGACGAGCGCGTGAAGGCGGTGGTGCTGCGCATCGACAGTCCCGGCGGCAGCGCCTGGGCGTCGGAGGTGATCCGCCGCGAGCTGGAGCTCACGCGCCGTGAGGGCAAGCCGGTCGTCGCGTCGATGAGCTCGGTCGCCGCCTCGGGCGGCTACTGGGTCGCCGCCGGCGCCGACGAGATCTGGGCGCGGCGGGAGACGCTTACCGGGTCGATCGGCGTGTTCGCGATGTTCCCCGAATTCACCGAACCGCTGGCCCGGCTGGGCGTCACCACCGATCGTGTTGCCACGGGGCCGCTGGCCGGTACGCTCGACCCGCGCCGCCCGCTGGAGCCTGCGCTGGCGCAGGCGATGCAGCTGGGCGTCGAGCACAGCTACCGGCGCTTCCTCGAGATCGTCGCCACGGCACGCCGGAAGGACATCGCCGAGATCGATGCCGTGGCCCGCGGCCGCGTATGGACCGGCGAGGCCGCCTTGCGCCTGGGGCTCGTCGACAAGCTCGGCGGCATCGAGGATGCGGTCGCGGCCGCGGCGAAGCGCGCGCAGCTCGAACGTTACGAGACGGTATGGCCGACCGGCGAGATCAACATCCGCAACCTGCTGCTGCGCCGCCTGATGTCGGTGGTCGGCCCCGTGGGGATCACCACCGAATCGCCGCTCGCGCGCCTCCTCGGCAGCCTGCAGGCCCAGGCCGCCGACCTGCTGCGCTGGAACGACCCGCAGCACCTGTACGGCCACTGCCTGTGCGACGCGCCCTGACGCGGGTGCGCGCGCGTCGCGGGCCTCGGCACGTGGGAGCGGCTTCAGCCGCGAATGGGCGCCGATTCGCGGCTGAAGCCGCTCCCACCGCGAAGTCGGGCATCGCGGGCTTGATCTCGGTGGGCACAGGATGATCAGCTGCAGGCGTCATCCGCCGGATGTCGGTTTCCGTAGGGCGGGAGGAGCGCAGCGCATCCCGCCGCGCAGCGTTGAAGCAGGCGACGCGGGGCCCCCCCCGGCAAGGACGGCGCGATTCCACCCCGCCCCACTCCCCTTCGGCAGACGTCCTCCGTCGCCGGAGGTCAGTCGCGCAGGAACAGCGTCAGCAGATCGTTGAGGAAGCGCCGCCCCTGCTCGGTGGGGCGGATCTCCTCGCCGTCGGTTTCCACCAGTCCGCGGCGCCGCGCCTCGATCAGCTCCGCCTCGATCGCCGCGAAGGGCAGGCCCGTGCGCTCGGCGAACAGCCGGCGCGGGAAGCCGCCGGTGAGCCGCAGCGCGTTCATCATGAACTCGAAGGGCAGCTCCGCGACGCCGACCTCGCGGCGCTCCTGCACGAACTCGCGCCGTTGCGCCCCGTCGAGGTAGCGCGTGGGGTGCTTGTGGCGCATCTCGCGCACGATGCCCTCGTGGCTCGAGAGCTTGCCGTGCGCGCCGGCGCCGATGCCGAGGTAGTCGCCGAAGGTCCAGTAGTTGAGATTGTGCCGGCACTCCTGGCCGGGCTTCGCGAAGGCGGAGGTCTCGTAATGGCGGAAACCCGCGCCGGCGAGCCGCGCCTCGATCGCCTCCTGCATGTCCGCCGAGAGATCGTCGTCGGGCAGCGGCGGCGGGTTGTGCGCGAAGGGCGTGTTGGGCTCCAGCGTCAGGTGGTAGCACGACAGGTGCGTGACGCCGAAACCGAGCGCGGTGTCGAGGTCGGCGAGCGCCTCGGCGAGCGTCTGCCGGGGCAGCGCGTACATCAGGTCGAGATTCACGCGCTCGAAGTGCGAGAGCGCCGTGTCGATCGCGCGGCGTGCCTCGTCGCCGCCGTGGATGCGACCCAGCTGCGCGAGCTGGCGGTCGTCGAAGCTCTGGATGCCCAGCGACAGGCGGTTCACGCCCGCCGCGCGATAGTCGCGGAAGCGGCCTGCCTCGACGGTGCCGGGGTTGGCCTCCAGCGTGACCTCGGCCAGCGGGTCGAGCGGCAGCAGCGTGCGGATGCCGGTCAGCAGCCGGTCCAGCCCCTGCGCGGACATCAGGCTCGGGGTGCCGCCGCCGAAGAAGATCGAATGCACACGCCGCCCCCACACCTGGGGCAGGGCCGATTCCAGGTCGGCGAGCAGGGCGTCGATGTAGGCCGCCTCGGGGATCTCGCCACCGCGCTGTGCGTGGGAGTTGAAGTCGCAGTACGGGCACTTCTTCACGCACCACGGGTAATGCACATACAGCGCGAGCGGCGGCGGGGACGTCAGTTGCGCGCGCTCCGGCAGTTCGCCGGGCGCCTGGCCCGCGGCCGGCGCGACCGCGAGCGGGATGATGCGGCGTTCGGTCACAGCGGGTCGGTTTCCAGCCTCGACAACAGGTGGCGCATCGCTGCGCCGCGGTGGCTCAGCGTGTTCTTCAGCTTCGCGTCGAGCTCGGCGGCGGTCTGGCCCAGCTGCGGCACGTAGAACAGCGGGTCGTAGCCGAAGCCGGCCTCGCCGCGCGGCGCGTCGAGGATCGCGCCGTGCCACTCGCCGTCGGCGATCAGCGGGCGCGGGTCCTCGGCGTGGCGCACCAGCACGACCACCGAGTAGAAGAAGGCGCGCCGGTCGCTGACGCCGGCGAGGCGCTCGATCAGCAGCGCGTTGTTGCGCGCGTCGGACTTGGGTTCGCCGGCATAGCGTGCGGACTGCACGCCCGGCGCGCCCCCCAGCGCCATCACGCACAGGCCCGAGTCGTCGGCGATGGCCGGCAGCCCGCTCAGCTTCGCCGCATGGCGCGCCTTCGCGAGCGCGTTTTCGACGAAGGTGTTGTGCGGCTCATCCGCTTCGGGGATGTCGAAGGCCGACTGCGGCACCACCTCGATGCCGAGGGGGGCGAGGAGGGTCGCCATCTCGGCGGCCTTCTTGGCGTTGTTGCTGGCGAGTACGAGTCGTTTGCTCATCGTGTCACTGCTCCGCAATGGCCGCGCGCTGTGCGGCGAACAGCTGGCGAATGCCTCCTTCTGCGAGTGCCAGCAGCGCGTCGAGTTCCTCGCGCGTGAAGGGCGTGCCCTCGGCCGTGCCCTGCACCTCGACGAAGCCGCCGGCGCCGGTCATCACGACGTTCATGTCGGTGTCGCAGTCCGAATCCTCCGCGTAGTCGAGGTCCAGCACCGGCACGCCCTGGTGGATGCCCACCGACACCGCGGCGACGAAGTCGCGCAGCGGGCTCGCCTTGAGCTTGCCGGTCGCGACCAGCTTCGCGATCGCGTCATGCACGGCGACGCAGGCGCCGGTGATGGCCGCGGTGCGCGTGCCGCCGTCGGCCTGCAGCACGTCGCAGTCGACGATGATCTGGCGCTCGCCAAGCGCGGCGAGATCGGTCACCGCGCGCAGGCTGCGCCCGATCAGGCGCTGGATCTCCTGCGTGCGTCCGCTCTGCTTGCCCTTGGCGGCTTCGCGCGCGCTCCTCGTGTGGGTCGAGCGCGGCAGCATGCCGTACTCGGCGGTCACCCAGCCCTGGCCCTTGCCGCGCAGGAAGGGCGGCACGTTCTCCTCGACGCTCGCCGTGCACAGCACGCGCGTCGCGCCGAACTCGACCAGCACCGATCCCTCGGCGTGGCAGGTGAAGTTGCGGGTGATGCGGACGATACGCAGTTCGTCGGGGTGGCGATGGCTCGGGCGCATGTGCGGTTCCTATTTGCTGAATTTCTGGATGGCGGCGTTGATTTCGGCAATCGCCTTTTCGATGTCGTCGTCGCTGATGTCGAAGCGCGAGGCGGGTGCGCGCGAGGTGTCGAAGCTTTCGAGCTGCGTCGTGAAGTTGTCCAGCGCCATGGTCTGCGTCGATACCGCGTCGCCGTGCGGCTCGGTGGTGTCGTCGTGCCAGCGCATCGCGATCATCGACAGGTTGTCGCAGCTCGGCCCCGCGAGCTCCTCGGCGCGGTTCATCAGCGCAGGCACCGCCTGCATGATATCGGGTGCCGACAGCCCGGCGGTCAGTGCGGTGTCGCCGAGCGGCCCCCACACGCCGTCGGTGCATAGTGCCAGGACGTCGCCGTCGCGCAGCGGCAGGCGCTTGGAGAATTCGACCTGCGGCGCGTGGTTGCCGCCGAGGCAGCTGTACACGCGGTTGCGCCCCGGATGGTGGGCGGCCTCCTCGGCGTTGAGCAGGCCCTGGTCCATCATCAGTTGCACGCGCGAATGGTCGCGCGTGTGCATCGCGATCCTGCCCTGGCGCAGCACGTACAGGCGCGAATCGCCCGCGTGCGCCCAGTAGGCGAAGCCGTCCTGGACGATGCACGCGACCACGGTCGTGCGCGGCGCCTCCTCGAGGTTCTTGTCGAAAGCGTAGTCGAGGATCGCGTTGTGCGCATTGGTCAGTGCGCGCGACAGGAACATGGAGGGGTCGCGCAGCACCGGGCGCGCGTCGCGCTGGAAAGCCTCGGTGATGAACTGCACGCAGATGTGCGAGGCGACCTCGCCGTGCAGGTGCCCGCCCATGCCGTCGGCCACCACCATCAGCAGCGCATCGCGCGAATAGCTGTAGGCGAGCCGGTCCTGGTTGTTCTTGCGCCGGCCGATGCGGCTTTCCTGGTAGATCGTGAACTTCACGCTCGCTTCCTTGTGTCTTTAGGTACGTCCGATGAACGACTTCAGTCGTGCACCGAGGTCACCGAACAGGCCCGCATGCACGGCGTCGCCGTCCTCGTCGCGCCGGATCAGCGCCTTCTGCAGCGAATACACGCTTTGCGGGCGCGCCAGCGGGTCGAGCTTCAGGCACCAGTCGACGGTGTCGAGCAGGTGCACGGAATACCGCGCGCCGTACGTCTTGCGTAGCGGCACGAGCGTGTCGTCCTTGAGGCGCTCGTCCGATCGCTGCGGGGGATTGCCGGTGACGCACGCGTACAGGCTCGCCCCTACGCTGTAGATGTCGCTCCACGGCCCCAGCGCGTCGCGGTGCTCGAATTGTTCGGGCGACGCGAAGCCGGGCGTGTACATCGGCTTCAGTATGGGCTGGTCGCTCAGCAGCGTCTGCCGCGCCGCGCCGAAGTCCAGCAGCACCGGCGTGCCGTCGTTGCGCAGGTAGATGTTCGACGGCTTGATGTCCAGGTGCAGCAGCTTGTGCGCATGCACCTCGCGCAGGCCGTTGAGCATGCGAGTGAACACCACGCGGATGAAGCGCTCGCTCACCTCGCCGCGGTGTTTCTGGATATAGTCGTGCAAGGTGCGTCCGCGCTCGAACTTCATCACCATGTAAACTGTGCCGTTGGCGCGAAAGAAATTCAGCACCTGCACGACGTTGGGGTGCATCAGCTTCGCGAGCGAGCGGCCCTCTTCGAAGAAGCATTTCATCCCGTAGCGGAATGCGGGCATGTGCTCCTCGGAGACCTGCGGCTCGAATTCGCCGTCCTTGCGCAGGGCGAGCGAGTTGGGCAGGTACTCCTTGATCGCGACCGGCGTGCCTTCGGCGTCGTTGGCGAGATAGACGATGGAGAAGCCGCCCAGCGAAAGCTGCCGCTCGATCCGGTACTGGTCCAGCTGGAAGCCGGCGGGAAGTGGGCAGTTCGTTTGCGCAGGCATTTGGAGGAAGGCTGGGACCCGGCTTTCCGCGGCATATTCTTGTTTGGAACCCGCAGTGTACAGGATCGCGGCGGGTTCCCGGAGACACTACCGATGATCCACAGCATGACCGGCTTTGCCGTGCAGACCCGCGACCTGGGTCGCGTCAGCATCCACCTCGAGCTGCGCAGCGTGAATTCGCGCTACCTCGACCTGTTTTTCCGCATCGGTGACGAGCTGCGCCAGGCCGAACCGGCCATCCGCGAGCTGATCTCCGCGCGCCTGACCCGCGGCAAGGTCGAATGCCGGCTCAACCTCCAGACCAACGGCGCCGCGCCGCGCAGCCTCGCCCTCAACGCCGCGCTGCTCGAGCAGCTGGGCGACGCGGAAGCGCGCGTGCGCGACCGCCTGCCGTCCGCCGCCCACCTGTCGGTGGCCGAGGTCCTGCGCTGGCCCGGCATGCTCGCCGACGACAGCGTGGGGTTCGACGAAGTGCAGCCGGCCGTGCTCGAACTCGCGAAGGCCGCGCTCGACGAACTCGTCGCAACGCGCCGCCGCGAAGGCGACAAGCTCGCGGCGATGATCCGCGAGCGCCTCGACCGCATGCGCGAGCTCGTCGCCCAGGCCCAGCCGCGCGTGCCCGCGCTGGTCGCGGAGTATCAGGAAAAGCTCACGACGCGCCTGCGCGAGGCGGTCGCCTCGCTCGACGAGGACCGCATCCGCCAGGAAGTCGCCCTCTTCGCCCAGCGAATCGACGTCGCCGAGGAGCTGTCGCGCCTGATCGCCCACATCGACGAGGTGCAGCGCATCCTCAAGGCCGGCGGGGCCGCCGGCAAGCGCCTCGACTTCCTGATGCAGGAACTCAATCGCGAGGCCAACACGCTCGCATCGAAGTCTGCCGCGACCGAAGTCACCGGCATCGCGATGGAGATGAAGGTGCTGATCGAGCAGATGCGCGAACAGGTGCAGAACATCGAGTGAACGTACTGCGGCCCGCGTAGCGGGCCGTCCGCCGCCTGGCCGCCGTCAGCGTCCGGACGCTTCCGCTGGCTGCAGGTGGCGGGCGATCGCGGCGGTCGCCAGTTCGGCCGCGCGCGCGGTGAATTCCCGGCAGCGCCGGTGCAGCTGCCGCTCGCGGAACATCGCCTGACCCTCGGCGCTGCCCAGGTCGCAGCCGAGCAGCCGGTCGCAGTCGCGCGCGCCGAAGATGCGCTCGAATTCCACGACCAGGTCCTGCACCGCGCCGTAGGCGGCGGCGACCGGGCGGTCGGCGTGTGCGCGGCCCAGCACGTGGCCGATGCCGATGATGCCGCCGCTCAGTGCGCCGCAGGGCCCGCAGGTGCGCGCCACGCCGCTGCAGAATCCGGTGGCGGCGCGCGTCAACAGGTCCGCCTCCTCGGCCGTGCCGACGAGGGCCCGCACCACGCTTTCGGCGCAATACAGCCCGCCGTCGAAAGCCGCTTCCGCCTTGCTCTGTGCCGAGTCGATAGGTCGCTCCATATATGCTCCCGTGAGCGCGGTCGGGATGCCGCGTCATGCATACAAATTATGACATTAAAATGTTTGCGCGATCGTGCCGAACGCCGCAAGATTCCCGGCGTTTTGCTCGCGCAAGGGGGTGTTTGCGAGCATGAGTGGAACACTATGGACGTCTGCGGACGTGCCTTGCGGAGCGGCGACCCCGCCCAGCTTTCGAACGGAGCAGAAAATGAGGAACGGAATACTTGCAGCGACCGTGGTATGCAGCCTCGCCGGCTTGCCTGCCGGCGTCGCGGCGCAGATGCAGCCGGAGAATCTCGGCGTGTCGGTGGAGGTGCGCGAGGAGGTGCACAACAGCTTCATTTTCGTGCTGCGCGACGACATTCCCGCGAACGAAGTGACGCGCCACGCCAATGCGCTCGCAGCCGGAGCCGGTGGGCGGATCACCCACACCTACACGACGGCGCTCAAGGGCTTCGCGGCGAAGCTGCCCGACGAGGCGGCGGCGCGCATGCTCGCGTCCAATCCGCTGATCGCGTCCTACGAGCCCGACGCCATCGCCTACGCCTTCGCCCGGCCGGGCACGGCCGTGACCTATCCCTGCACGGCCCCGCAGACGCCGTGGGGCGTCACGCGCGTCGGTGGAGCCGGTGACGGCACGGGCCGCACCGCGTGGGTCATCGACACCGGCATCGATTTCGAGCACCCCGACCTGAACGTCGATATCGCACGCAGCAAGAGCTTCCTCGTGCGCGGCAAGACGACGGCCGACGACGGCAACGGCCACGGCACGCACGTCGCCGGGACGATCGCGGCGAAGAACGACACCTGCGACGTCGTCGGCGTCGCAGCCGGGGCGACCGTCGTCGCCGTGCGCGTGCTCGACAACAGCGGCTCCGGCAGCTACTCCGGCGTGATCAAGGGGATCGACTATGTCGCGCAAGTCGCGAAGGCGGGCGATGTCGCCAACATGAGCCTGGGCGGCGGATACAGCGCGTCGCTCAATGCGGCGGTCGAAAACGCAGCGGGCAAGGGCATCTTCTTCTCCCTCGCGGCCGGCAACGAGAGCGACGACGCCGCCCGGTACTCGCCGGCCAGCGCGAGCGGCGCGAACATCTACACGGTGTCGGCGATCGACGGGGCCGACAACTTCGCGTCATTCTCCAACTACGGCAATCCGCCGGTCGACTGCGCCGCGCCGGGCGTAAACGTCGTGTCGACGAAGAATGGCGGCGGCGTCACGAGCTATTCCGGCACCTCGATGGCCGCCCCGCACGTCGCCGGCATCCTGCTGTTGGGCACGCCGACCACCAGCGGCACCGTCAAAGGCGATCGCGACAGCAATCCGGACCCGATCTGCCACCGCTGATTGCGGCCTGAGCCCCGCCGCAGCGTGCGCGGTGGGGCATCGCCATTGTCGTTCAGGGCGCGTCGCACCTTTCAGCTGCGGCTGGTGCGATCTCCGCGCCGCGCTCCGCGAGCAGCGCGCGCAGCACCGAGCGGTGGCAGTGCGCCTCGTCGGCGCAGTAGCAGCCCACCGAGAAGTTCGTCTGGTGCGACAGCGCGGCCAGCACGTCGAGCGAGCGGCTGTTGTCGGGTGAGTTCATCTCGGCGCGGTAGCGCTTCACGAAGGCCTGCCACTCGCCCGGGGCCTGTCGCTGCTGCGCCTGTTGCGCGAGCTTCATCGTCTCGACGCTCGGGGCGAGGTTGGGATACCACACGTCGTACCAGTCCTGCGTCGCGAACTCGGTCTTCGGTACACCGCGTGGCGGACGGCGTACCGTGCCGATGCGCAGGCCTTCGTCGGCCGCTCGCGGCGTGCCCAGGCGGACGATGCGCAGGACCATGACCATCCCTCCTTTCTTCATTCCCCGCAGGGGGCGTGGCCGCCCGCGCGGACCTCAGCGGTGGCTGGGAATCCCCTTATACACCCGCCATACCTCTTCCGCACCATGGCGCCGTTCCAGCCGGCGCACGATGAAGTGCCCGCGCGCCATGTCCTGGAAGTGGCCGATGAAGACGGTGTTGATCACCGCGCCGCCGACGGCGCCCAGCACCGGCACCGCCTGTGCGGCGACCTTCTGCGACACGTTGATCGAGAAGCGCGAGGCGAGCTGCGCGATGAGCCGGACGACGACGGGGGCGCCGTGCTGCACCGCGCCCTGCTGTGCGAGGAAGCGCGCGGCCTCCGACACGGCCTTTGCCATTGCGGCGCGGGCGGCGAAGTAGGCGGTTTCGGCCGCATCGTCGCCTGCGGCGCGGCCGCCCAGCGCGAGCACCTGCAGGCATTGCAGGCGCGCGTCGAGGCTGCGCAGGTCCTCGCCTTCGCTGCGCGCGATGTCGGCGATCGAGCGCAGCATGATCGTCGTCGATACGGGCAGCTCGATCGCCAGCGCCGCCAGCCCGAAGGCGCCGCCGGCCGCTCCGGTGGTGCCCACCGCGAGCTTGTGCCAGCGGTTCGCGGGCGTCTCTGCGCGCTCGTGGTCCAGCGTGCGCAGCGCGACGTCGAGCGCGGTTTCGATCGCCTTGCGCGTCGCCCCCATCACGGCGGCGTTCCAGCGCTTCGGCAGCATTTCGAAGCCGCGCTCGATCGGCGAGCCGAGGGCCTCGCTGATGCGTGCGGCGAGGCCGGGGTTCTCAAGGAGGGCGCGCGCCTGCTGGAGTTCTGCGACCTCGGCGGGGGAAAGAGGCATCGTGGCGATCCGGACGAAGGGGCGTTGGGGCTGCGAGCGTTGTGGCCCCATGATCCGCCATTCGACGCCTTGCCGCACGGGAAGGTTCGTTCGGCAGCGGTACGTGCCGGAACACTTGCCGACGATCCGGTAGTGCCGTTGCGGTCAGCGGCGGCGCAGGCTGATCCCGATGCCGAGCAGGCCGATGCCGACGAGGGCAAGTACGCCCGGCTCCGGTACGGCCGCGGCGACAGCGTCTGCGCTGCCCGGGAGATCCGCGGCCAGGAGGCCGGTCGGTACGTCGAACAGCATCAGGCGGTAATGGGCGGCGAAGATCCCCTGGGTTGCGCTGCCCGTCCACGCGGAGCGTTGGCTGTCTGCGTCGATCAGCGCGAGGAGTTCATCGAACTCGCCGGTCGCGGGGCCGTCGAGATCGAGTTCGTCCAGATCGAACGCGGCGGTGGGCTGCGACAGGTCGAACACATATCGGCCCAGGCTGGTCGGTGCGCTGCCGGGCAGTACCGCGCCCAGATCGACCGCATAGAGCGGCAGACCGCCCAGTTCGGCGAGCGAATATCCGAGGTTTCCGCTGCCCGGAAGCCAGGCAATCGAAAAGCTCGTCGTGCCGCTGATGCCGGCGACCGTTCCCGATCCGGTCGAGGGCGCGGTGGGCCCGGCGCGCGTGATCGTGAGCGTCGCGATGCCGCCATAGCTCGCGACACTCTGCGCATCGATGCCGAGCGCTGTCCACGCCGGGGACGACACTGTCGTGCCAAGCACAGCAGCAAGTGCGCAGCGCGTGATCAAGGTGCGCGACGGCATGGCGGCATGACCTCCTTCCGCGTCGACAATGGAGTTGCACCAATTCGGTGCAAGAACTGCGCCAAACTTTGCAAGTTACGGAATTTAAGCAGGTATTTTATGCAATGACGTAGGCATTACGACCGCAGTGTAAAATGTGCCGACAGTGGCCGACATTTTGCGGACGGGGGATCGCGCCGGGATTGCCGATTTGCGCGCCGGGCGTCCCCGGTTTATCTTCCGCAGGCCGCTCCTCAATCGATTCCGCTCCTCCATGACGACTCGCTTTAACCTCGCCGGCTCCAGGTTCGCCCGTCCGCTCCGTTTCGCGTGGCGACTGGCATGAATGCGCCGGTGCGCGCCCGCGACGTCGCCGCGCTCGGCCAGGTGTTCACGCCGGAGGCGGTCGTGCGCGCGATGCTTGCCCTGCGCCGCAATCGCGGCCGCGTGCTGGAGCCGTCTTGCGGCGACGGCGCTTTCCTGCGCCATCTGCCGGGCGCGGTCGGGATCGAGTACGACGCCGTGCACTGCCCGCCCGGCGCGACGCGGATGGACTTCTTCGCCTACCCGGAAAGCGAGCGCTTCGACACCATCATCGGCAATCCGCCCTACGTGCGCTTCCAGGACATCCCGGCCGCGACGCGGGAACTGCTGCACGACGAGCACTTCGACGGGCGCTCCAACCTGTACCTGTTCTTCATCGAGAAGTGCCTGCGCCACCTCGCGCCGGGCGGCGAGCTGATCTTCATCACGCCGCGCGACTTCCTCAAGGTGACCTCGGCGGTGAAGCTCAACCGCCTGATGATGGCGAGCGGCACGATTACCGACGCGATCGAGCTCGGGGATGCGCGCGTGTTCGACGACGCGGTGCCCAACTGCCTGATCTGGCGCTTCGAGAAGGACAACTTCGAGCGCAGCGTGCGCCATGCGGAAATCGGCGCGGCCGATCGCCTCGCGGATGCGCTCGCAGCGCCGGCGTGGCAGACGCGCCACCTCGTCGAGTGCGCCGGCCACCTGATGTTCGCGCGCGGCGACTACCCATTGCGGTTGTCCGACGTCGCCTTCGTCAAGGTCGGAGCGGTGTCCGGCGCCGACGACATCTATGCGGACGCGACCGCGGGAAACCGCGACTTCGTGTGCTCGGCGACGGTGAAAAGCGGCGCCACGCGGCGCATGCTGTGGGTGGATCCCGAAGATCCGCCGCCCGCGGCGCTGCTGCCGCACAAGGCGCGCCTGATCGCGCGCCGCGTGAACAATTTTGACGAGCGCAACTGGTGGCATTGGGGGCGCGGGTATTTCCAGTCGGCGCGCCCGCGCGTGTATGTGAATGGACGCACGCGCCGGCCGCAGCCCTTCTTCCTGCACGACTGCCCGCACTACGACGGCGCGGTGCTGGCGGTGTTTCCGCGGCGCGAGGACGTCGAGCTCGCGGCCTTCCGTGACGCCTTGAATGCCGTCGATTGGGGCGATCTCGGCTTCGTCTGCGACGGGCGTTACATCTTCACCCAGCGCAGCCTCGAGAACGCGCCGCTGCCCGAGCACTTTCGCGTCTTCGCCGCGGTCTGAATCCCTGCAGGGCTGGGTGTTGTAGTATTCGTGCAAAACCATCGCCGCCGGCGCACCTCGCCGGCGGCATCCATTACGGGAAAAATTCCATGGTTCCTCACCTTACGACGGCCCTCACCGGCCCGCTGCTGGAGCTGGAGAAGCACTTCCTCGGCCATGCCACGGAGATCGAGCGCTGGATGCGCGTGCAGTGGCAGGACCATATGCCGCCCTTCTACGCCTCGACCGACCTGCGCAATTCGGGCTTCAAGCTCGCGCCGGTCGACCTCAACCTGTTCCCCGGCGGCTGGAACAACATCAACGACGTGTTCATGCCGCTTTGCGTGCAGGCCGCGCAGGACGCGATCGAGCGCATCTGCCCGGACGCGCGCCAGCTGCTGCTGATCCCCGAGAACCACACGCGCAACCAGTTCTACCTGCAGAACGTCGCCAAGCTCGTGTCGGTGCTGCAACTCACCGGCCTCGAGGTGCGTGTGGGCTCGCTGCTGCCCGAGATCACCGCGCCGACGACGTTGGACCTCGCCAACGGCGGCACGCTGACGCTGGAGCCGCTGCTGCGCACCGGCAACCGCGTCGGGCTCGCCGGCTTCAACCCCTGCGCGATCCTGCTCAACAACGACCTGTCGGGCGGCGTGCCGGCGATCCTCAAGGGGCTCGACGAGCAGTGGCTGATCCCGCCGCTGCACGCGGGCTGGCACGCGCGGCGCAAGTCGATCCATGCCGCCGCCTACGATCGCGTCGCACGCGAGTTCGCCGAGGTGATCGGCATCGACCCGTGGCGCATCAACCCCGAGTTCGGCGTGTGCGGCCAGATCAACTTCCAGGAGCGCACCGGCGAGGAATGCCTCGCCGCCGAGGTCGACAGCCTGCTCACGCGCATCCGCGGCAAGTACAAGGAATACGGCGTCGACGAGACGCCCTTCGTCGTCGTCAAGGCCGACGCCGGCACCTACGGCATGGGCGTGATGACGGTGCGCGACGCCTCCGAGGTCGTCGGCCTCAACCGGCGCCAGCGCAACAAGATGAGCGTCGTGAAGGAAGGCCTGCAGGTGCAGGAGGTCATCATTCAGGAAGGCGTGCATACCTTCGAGACGGTCGATGACGCGGTCGCCGAGCCGGTCGTGTACATGATGGACCGCTTCGTCGTCGGCGGCTTCTACCGCGTGCATACCGAGCGCGGCCGCGACGAGAACCTCAACGCGCCGGGCATGCACTTCAAACCGCTGGCCTTCCAGACCTGCTGCTCGCTGCCCGACTGCCGCCAGGCGCCGGACGCCGCGCCGAACCGCTTCTACGCCTACGGCGTGGTCGCGCGCCTCGCGCTGCTCGCAGCCTCGGTCGAGATCGAAGAGACCGAGCCGGCCGAAGCGGACGTGGCGTAAAGGGCGGTCATGGGAAAGAGCCTGAAGATCGCCTTCATCGTCGATCCCCTCGACAAGCTGAAGGCCTACAAGGATTCCAGCATCGCGATGATGCGCGCGGCACATGCGCGCGGGCATGAGGTGTTCGCGATCCAGCGCCCGGCGCTGAGCTGGTGCGAGGGCGTGGTGTCGGCGCGCGCGCTGGCGCTCGAGCCCCTGGCGGACGACCACGACTGGTACCGGCCGGGCACCGAAGCCCTGCTGCCGCTGACCGCCTTCGACGCCGTGCTGATGCGCCAGGACCCGCCCTTCGACTTCGAGTACGTGACCGCGACCTGGATGCTCGAACGCGCGGTCGCCGCCGGTGCGCGCATCTTCAACGACCCGCGCGCGATCCGCGATCATTCCGAGAAGCTCGCGATCTGCGAGTTTCCGGACCTGATCCCGACGACGCTGGTCGCGCGCGACGCGGTCGACGTCAACGCCTTCATCGACCAGTTCGGCGACGTGATCCTGAAGCCGCTCGACGGCATGGGCGGTACGCAGATCTTCCGCGTGCGCGCGGACGACCCGAACCGCAACGTGATCATCGAGACGCTCACGCACGAAGGCACGCGCACGATGATGGCGCAGCGCTTCCTGCCCGAGATCGCCGAGGGCGACAAGCGCGTGCTGATCATCGGCGGCGAGGTCGTGCCGTATTCGCTCGCGCGCATCCCCAAGGCGGGCGAGACGCGTGGCAACCTCGCGGTCGGCGGGCGCGGCGTCGCGATGCCGCTGACCGAGCGCGAGCACGAGATCGCCGCCTTCCTCGCGCCCATCCTCCATGCGCGCGGCCTGCTGATCGTGGGTCTGGACGTGATCGGCGGGCGGCTGACCGAGATCAACGTCACGAGCCCCACCTGCTTCGTCGAGATCGCGGAGCAGACCGGCTACGATGTGGCCGCGCTGTTCGTCGACCAGCTCGAGAAGGCCTGCACGCGATGAACCTGCGCGAGGCGCTGCGGCGGGCTGCCGCGCTCCTGCTACCCCTGCTGTGTGCGGCGTTGCTCGCGGCGTGCTCCAACTCCGAGCTGCACAAGCAGGAGGCCTACGTGTTCGGCACGCGCGTCGATGTCACCGTGTATGGCGAGACGCGCGAGACGGCCGAGGCGGCGATGGCGGAGGTATTGCGCGAGTTCGACCGCCTGCATCGTGCCTACCACGCGTGGCAGCCGTCCGAGCTGACCGCGCTGAACGACGCGATCGCGCGCGGCGAGGTCGCGACCGTGTCGACCGAGCTGGCGACCATGCTCACGGACGCGGGCCGGCTGGCGGACCTGGGCGACAACCTGTTCAACCCGGCAATGGGTGCGCTGATCGAGATGTGGGGTTTCCAGGCCGACGAGTTCGTGCCGCGCCGCCCAGACGCTGCTGCGCTGCAGGCGGTGCTGGAAGCCGCTCCGCGCATGTCCGACCTCGTCATCAGCGGCAACAAGGTCGAAAGCCGCAATCCGGCCGTGAAGCTCGACCTCGGCGGCTACGCCAAGGGCTACGCGCTCGACCGTGCGGCGGCGATCCTGCGCGCGAAGGGCATCGAGAACGCACTCATCAACATCGGCGGCAACATCCTGGCGCTGGGCAAGAAGGGCGACAGCCCGTGGCGCATCGGCCTGCAGCACCCGCGCGAACCGCAGCCGCTCGCGACCCTGCCGCTGTACGACGGCGAGGCGATCGGCACCTCGGGCGATTACCAGCGCTACTTCGAGCTCGACGGCAAGCGCTACTCGCATCTGCTCGACCCGCGCAGCGGCGGGCCGGCGGAGGCCACGCAGTCCCTGACCGTGCTCGTGACCCCGCGCGAGGCGGCGGGTACGCTCTCGGACGCCGCGAGCAAGCCGCCCTTCATCGCCGGCGACAACTGGCGTCCATATACGCGCCGCTACGGCATCGACCATGCGCTGCGCGTGGCGGCCAACGGGCACATCGAGGTCACGCGCGAGCTGCGCGCGCGCCTGCAGTTCCCGTCCGGCAGCGCGCCTGTCACCGTCGTCGACTGATGCCGCCGCTGCGCGCGCACCTCGATCGCCTGGCGATCTCCATGATGATGCTCTTGTGCACCATCTGGGGAATGCAGCAGGCGGCGATCAAGATCACCAACGCCGGCATCTCGCCGCTGTGGCAGGCGGGCTGGCGCTCGGTCGGCGCGACGCTGCTGATCCTGCTGTGGGCGCGCCTGCGCGGGGTGAAGCTCGGCGAGCCGGACGGCACGCTGGCGCCGGGCGTGATCGCCGGCCTGCTGTTCGCCGCCGAGTTCGCGCTGATCTTCGCGGCGCTGCAGTACACCACCGCCTCGCGCGGCGTGATCTTCCTGTACACCGCCCCCTTCATGGTCGCCCTCGGGGCGGTGTGGCTGCTGCCGCACGAGCACATGCGTCGCGCGCAGTGGGGCGGCATGGGCCTGGCCTTCGCCGGGGTGCTGGTGCTGTTCGGCGAGGGCCTGCTGGAGCCTTCGGGGAAGGCGTGGATCGGCGACCTGATGATGCTCGGCGCGGCCGTGGCTTGGGCGGCGACGACGCTCACCATCAAGCTGAGTCCGCTCGCGCGCGCCTCGGCGGAAAAGACGCTGCTGTACCAGCTCGGCGTGTCGGCCCTGTCGCTGACATTGCTCTCGCTCGCCTTCGGCGAGCCCGGCGTGTTCGCGGCCGATGCGCGCGTGTGGACGGCCTTCGCGTTCCAGACCGTGATCGTCGCCGCGGCGAGCTACCTCGCGTGGTTCTGGCTGATCTCGCAGTACCCGGCGACGCGCCTGTCCTCGTTCTCCTTCCTCACCCCGGTGATGGGCGTGCTCGCGGGCGTGGTGGTGCTCGGCGAGCCGATGACGCCGGCGATCTGGCTCGCGCTGGCGCTCGTCGGGGTCGGCATCTGGATCGCCAACCGTCCGCCGCGGGACGCCTGAGCGCACTCGTGCGCGGATGCGCCGGCGCGCGCATCGTGCCGCCGGATCGGCTACAGTGATCGTTCATCCGCCTTTCCACGGGAGGCCGCCGCATGTCGGAGCCGAAGATCGAGTTCTGGTACGAGTTCGCGAGCTCGTATTCCTACCTGTCGGTGATGCGCATCGAGGCCCTGGCGCGCGACGCCGGCGTCGCCGTGGAGTGGAAACCCTTCCTGCTCGGCCCGGTGTTCCTCGCGATGGGCTGGAACGATTCGCCGTTCAACATCTACCCGCCCAAGGGGCGCTACATGTGGCGCGACCTCGCACGGCTCGCGGACAAGTACGGACTGCCTTTCCGCATGCCCAGCCGCTTTCCGCGCAGCGGCCTGCTCGCGGCACGGCTCGCGCTGCTGGGCGTGGAGCAGGGCTGGGTCGCGGAGTTCTCGCGCAAGGTGATGCTCGCGAACTTCGCCGAGGACCGCGAGATCGGCGAGCCGGAGGTGATCGGGGCGATCCTTGCGGAACTCGGTCTGCCGGTCGACGAACTGCTCGCCGCCGCGGTCACGGAGGACAACAAGCGTGCGCTGCGCCGCCAGACCGAGCGTGCGGCCGAACTGGGGATGTTCGGCGCGCCGAGCTTCCGCGTCGGTGAGGAGCTGTTCTGGGGCAACGATCGGCTGGAAGACGCACTCGCGTGGGCGCGGCGCCCGTCGTAGGGCGGGAGCAGCGCAGCGAATCCCGCCGCGCCGGCGCCGCAGGTTTCGTTTCTCCGCCCTGAGACCTGCGCGGGCCCTCCAGTCCTCAATTGGCCGGCTTGGCTGCGTCCTTCGCCTTCTCCGCCTCGCGCTGGCGGATGCGTTCCTCGTAGCGCGCGCGGTCGCGCGCCGCCGCTTCGGCGCGGCCGGCCGCTTCGGCTTCGGCCTGCGCGCGCGCCTTGGCCTTTTCCGCGTCCTTCTGCTTGCGTTCGGCCTGCTGCGCTTCCTTCGCGCGGACCGCATCGGCCTCGCGCTGGCGGCGCGTGCTGTCCGCCATCGGGTCGGGCTGGATCTCGAACACGCCTTCCGCGGCGGGCGCGGCCGGTTCTGTCGGCGCGTCGGTCTGCGTGCGCCCGCTTTCCGCGGCGGCGCGCCGCTTCTGCGCGAGTTCGGTGCGGCTCGCCTCAGCCTCCAGCGCGCGCGCCTTGCCGACGGTCTCCAGGTGCGCGTCCTTCGCGTTGGCGATGCAGCGATTGAAGAGGAAACGCTCGTAGCACTGCGGCAGTTCCGCGGCGAGCGCGTCGTCGGCCTGCCGGCGCAGCGCCTTGGCCTCGTCGCGCAGCTTGGCGGCGCGCTCCAGCTCGGGGTTGGCCTCAGGGGCGGCGTCGGCGGCAAGGGCGCCGCCGCAGGCGAGGGCGAGCAGCAGGGGCAGGAACGCTGGCAGGTGAGGTGTTAGGCGAGGGGGCACGATGTCCGGCGTCGGTCGGGTTCGGGGATGCGTAGAATAACGCCTTTGCCCGAAGATGCGCTGACGTGATCCAGTTTCGCAACCTCCGCCTCGCCCGGGGCGCCAAAGTCCTCGTCGAATCCGCCTCCCTGCAGATCCACCCCGGCTGGCGGGTCGGCCTCACCGGCGCCAACGGTACCGGCAAGTCCAGCCTGTTCGCGCTGCTGCGCGGGCTGCTGCACCAGGACCAGGGCGACCTCGACATCCCCGCGGGCTGGCAGATCGCGCACGTCGCGCAGGAAACGCCTGCGCTGGCGAAGCCTGCGATCGAATACGTGCTCGACGGCGACGCCGAGCTGCGCGCGGTCGAGGCGAAGCTCGCCGCGGCCGAAGCGGCGCACGATGGCGCGCATATCGGAGAACTGCACGCGCGCCTGCACGAGATCGGCGGCTACGCATCGCGCGCCCGCGCCGCTGCGCTGCTCGACGGCCTGGGTTTCGTCGGCAACGACCCCGAGCGCCCCGTGTCGGACTTCTCCGGCGGCTGGCGCATGCGCCTGAACCTCGCGCAGGCGCTGATGTGCCGCTCCGACCTGCTGCTGCTCGACGAGCCGACCAACCACCTCGACCTCGACGCCGTGATCTGGCTGGAGCAGTGGCTGCGCGACTACCGCGGCACGCTGCTGCTGATCTCGCACGACCGCGAGTTCCTCGACGCCTGCATCACCCACATCGCCCACATCGAGCAGCAGCGCCTGACCCTCTACTCCGGCGGCTACTCGGACTTCGAGCGCCAGCGCGCCGAGCGCCTGGCGCAGCAGCAGGCGCTGTTCGAGAAGCAGCAGCGCGAGGTCGCGCACATCGAGAACTACATCCGCCGCTTCCGCGCCCAGGCCACCAAGGCCCGCCAGGCGCAGAGCCGCATCAAGGCGCTCGAGCGCATGGAGCGCATCGCCGCGGCGCACATCGACACCCCGTTCTCGTTCAGCTTCCGCGAAGGCCCGGCTGCGCCCGACCCGCTACTGCAGATCGAGGATGGCGCGGTGGCCTATGGCGAGCGCACCGTGCTCGACCGCATCCGTCTGACGCTTCGGCCGGGCGAGCGCGTGGGCCTGCTCGGGCGCAACGGCGCCGGCAAGTCCACGCTGATCAAGCTGCTGTCCGGTGAACTCCAACTCGCCGCGGGCAGCCGCAGCGAAGGCAAGGGCCTGGCGATCGGCTACTTCGCCCAGCACCAGCTCGAAACCCTGCGCCCGGAGGAATCCCCGCTGCAACACATGGTCCGCCTCGATCCGCGCGCCCGCGAGCAGGAGCTGCGCGACTACCTCGGAGGCTTCGACTTCCGCGGCGACGGCGTCGGCGGCACCTCGACGCCGGCGACCACGCCCTGCGGCCCGTTCTCTGGCGGCGAGAAGTCGCGCCTCGCGCTCGCGCTGATGATCTGGCAGCGCCCCAACCTGATGCTGCTCGACGAGCCGACCAACCACCTCGACCTCGAGATGCGCCACGCGCTCACGCTCGCGCTGCAGGACTACGAGGGCGGCATGGTGCTGGTGTCGCACGACCGGGCGCTCTTGCGTGCGACCTGCGACCGCTTCCTGCTCGTCGACGACCGCCGCATCCAGCCCTTCGACGGCGACCTCGACGACTACCGCGACTGGCTCGCGACGCGCCGCGCGCAGGCCGCCGAGGCCGCGAAGTGCCCCGACCGCGAGGCCGACAAGGCCGCACGCAAGGCCGACCGCGCGCAGTCCGCCGCGGAGCGCCAGGCACGGCTCGCGGCGCGCCGCCCGCTGGTGAAGGAGATCGACCAGATCGAGAAGAAGCTCGCCGGCTGGCAGGGCGAGAAGAAACTGCTCGACGCGCGCCTGTCGGACCCGACCCTGTATGCCGGCGGCGATTCCGCCCAGCTGCAGACCCTCCTCAAGCGCCAGGCGGAACTCGCCGGCTGGATCGACGAGGCGGAAATGCGCTGGCTGGAGATCTCGGAGGCGCTGGAGGCGCTGCCGGCGGATTGAACTGCCGCGTATCCGGCGTAGGGCGGGAGGAGCGCAGCGCATCCCGCCGGTCCGGGCGTCGGGGCATGATCGAGCGCCGCGTGGCGGGATACGCCTTCGGCTCCTCCCGCCCTACGGTTCGTTGCCGACAGGATTTGATCGCGTCCTACGCCACCGCGACCCAGCGCGCCGGGTCGATCTGCCACTGCGCGAAATCCTCGTGCTCGACCACCGCATCGCACGAGTCCGCGAGGTTCAGCTCGCGCGGCGTCGTGTAGCAGCGCTGCTTGAGGTCGAAGATCACCAGCACCCGCGGCTTGAGCAGATTGTCCGGGTTCTGCTCCTGCACCACGGCGAGCGCCCCGCTCTGCAGGCTCACGAGCGAGCCGGTCGGGTAGATGCCGATCGAGCGGATGAAGGCATGCACGAGCTTCGGTGCGAAGTGGAACTTGCTCCATTCGAGGAGCTTCCGCAACGCCAGCGTCGGCGGCATGCCCTTGTGGTACACGCGGTTCGAGGTGATCGCGTCATAGACGTCGACGATCGCGGCCATCTGCCCGTACAGGCTGATGCCGTCGCCCGCGAGGCGGTTGGGGTAGCCGCTGCCGTCGAAGCGTTCGTGGTGCTGCGCGGCGACCTCCAGCGCGATCTCGCTGATGCCGGGCGTGTCCTGCAAAATGATCTTGCTCTGTACGACGTGCGACTTCATCGCGTCAAACTCGGCGTCGGTGAGCTTGCCCGGCTTGTTGAGAATGTTCTCGGGCACCTTGGCCTTGCCGACGTCGTGCAGCAGCGCGCCGATCGAGATCTCGCGGATCACCTCGCGCGGCAGCTCCAGCGTGCGCGCGAAGCACGTCATCAGCGCGCATACCGACACCGAATGCATGAAGGTGTAGTCGTCGTGGTCCTTCAGGTGCAGCAGCGGCAGCAGCGCGTCCGACTTGCGGAACACCGACGCGACGATGTTCTCGACCAGCGGTTCGATCTGCTCCACCTCGATCTGCTTGCCCAGCCGGATGTCGCCCATCATGTCGCGCACGATGCGCCGCGCTTCCCCATGCAGCCGCCGCGCGCGGTAACGCTCGGCCTCGGGCGAGATCGCCAGCTCCTCCGCCGGCCGCGTCGTCGCGATGCGGTCCAGCGTCGCGTCGACTTCGCGCGCGGCTTCCTCCGCACTCGGCGCATCGGCCACGTCGCCGCCGCGCGCCGTGTCGATGTAGATCTCGCGCACGCCGGTCGCACGCACGCGCGCCAGCGTCGCCGCGTCCTTGACGAGGAAGCGGCTGAGCACGAAGTCGTGGTCGATCCAGTCGCAGTTCAGGTCGTGGATGAACATGCCCCGCGCGAGCTGGTCGATGCGAATGAGTTTGATCATTGGCGGGATGCGCGGCGCGACTGCGCGTGGTTGGTCGGGCAGATGCCATTTATACCGCATATCGGCGGCGCCGCGCGACCGCGGCTGTGCGACGCTTCGTCCGCAGCCGGGTCCCGAATGCGGGCTTTTTGCGGCTAAAGTGGCGCATGGGAGCCCGTCGTGCCCCCGCACAACCCTTGTCCCGAGGATTCCGCATGCCCGCTGCCCTGCCGCTCGACCTGCCGGCCCTGCTCGCCGCGCGCGAGCGCATCCGCGACGCCATCCTGCGCACCGTGCAGTGGCAGAACGACCCGCTCTCCGAGGAGCTGGGCGTGCCGCTGCGCCTCAAGCTCGAGAACCTGCAGCGCACCGGCTCGTTCAAGCTACGCGGCGCCACGCACAAGATCGGCCGCCTGCTGGCCGGCAAGAATCCGCCTATCGGCGTCGTCGCCGCCTCTGCCGGCAACCACGCGCAGGGGGTGGCACGCGCGGCGGCGCAGAGCGGGCTGCGCGCCGTCGTGTTCATGCCGGTGAACGCGCCGCTGACGAAGATCCTGTCCTGCCGCAAGCTCGGCGCCGACGTGCGCCTGGTCGGCGAGACGCTGGAAGCGGCGACGGACGAGGCGACGAAACTCGCCAAGGCCGAAGGCCTCGCCTTCCTCCATCCCTACGACGACTGGGACGTGATCGCCGGGCAGGCGAGCTGCGGCCTGGAGATGCTGGAGGACGCGCCGGACACGACAGTCGCGATCGTGCCGCTGGGCGGCGGCGGCCTGATCTCGGGCATCGCCTTGGCGCTCAAGCTGCAGAACCCGGCGATCCGCGTGATCGGGGTGCAGACCGAGGCGGTCGCGCCGTGGCGCAGCTACCTGCGCGACGGTGCGTTGGAGGAGGTGCCGCCGGGCGCGCACACGATCGCCGACGGCATCAAGGTGAAGCGCCCCGGCAAGCTCACGCGCCAGGTCATCGCACGCTACGTCGATGAGATCGTGACCGTGGACGACAACGCGATCGCCGAGGCCATCGTGACGCTGCTCGAACGCACGCGCACGATAGGCGAAGGGGCAGGCGTCGTCGGGCTCGCCGCGCTGATGCAGAAGAAGATCGCGCTGCGCGCGGACGACCGCGCTGTGGTCGTGATCTCCGGCGGCAACGTCGACATGACGCTGGTGGGGCGCTCGATCGACTACGGCCTCGCGTCGAGCGGACGGCTGATGTGCGTCGCGGTGACGATCTCCGACGCGCCGGGCCAGCTGCTCTCGGTGCTCAAGACGGTCGCCGACCTGGGGATGAACGTGCGCCACGTCGAACATCGGCGCGGCGAACTGCACGTGCCCGTGGGCATGACCGAGGTGATCCTGCAGATGGAGACGCGCGACTTCGAGCATCAGGACGAACTGCGCGCGCATTTCGCGCAGCAGGGCCTGCGCGTGCGCAACCTGCTGGCCGGCTGAGCGGAAAAGAAAAACGGGACGACCGGAGGCCGTCCCGCCAAATGGCCTCCATCGGGGCCAAGGGTTACGCATTTAGCCCTGCCATTATAGGGCCATATCACCCAGACCGCTGGCCTTCTAATAGGTTCCCGGTAGATTAAATTTTTTGAACGATGACGGTTCCGCGTGCGGCGGCAGGGTGGTCGGCGACTGCTAGAATCCGGGGTTCATTTATTCGCCGAAACAGGAAGCTTGCCGTGCAGATCGTCTGTCTCGACCTCGAAGGTGTGCTGGTCCCCGAAATCTGGATCGAATTCGCCGAGCGTACCGGCATCCCGGAGCTGCGCCGCACGACGCGCGACGAGCCGAACTACGACACGCTCATGAAGTACCGGCTCAACATCCTTGCCGAGCGCAAACTGGGCCTGCCCGACATCCAGGACGTGATCGCCAGCATGGGCCCGATGGCCGGTGCGCGCGACTTCCTCGACGACCTGCGCGAGAGCTACCAGGTCGTGATCCTCTCCGACACCTTCCAGGAATTCGCCAAGCCGCTGATGAAGCAGCTCGGCTGGCCGACCCTGCTGTGCCACCGCCTCGAGGCCGACGCGAACGGCGTGCTGGTGAACTACCACCTGCGCATGCCCGACCAGAAGCGCGAGGCCGTCAAGCGCTTCAAGGAGCTGAACCTCAAGGTCGTCGCCGCGGGCGACTCGTACAACGACACCGCGATGCTCGGCGAGGCGCACGGCGGCATCCTGTTCCATCCGCCCGAGAACGTGATCCGCGAATTCCCGCAGTTCCCGGTGACGCGCAGCTATGCCGAGCTGCGCCGCGAGATCGACAAGGCGTTCGCGCGCGTCGCGTAATCCGATGCATCGCGACCGCTTCTACACCCTGTCGGCGTCCTGCCCCGACCGCGTCGGCATCGTCGCGCGCGTGTCCGGCTTCATCGCCGAGCACCGCGGCTGGATCCTCGAGACCTCGCTGCACGCCGAGCCGCCGGAAGTTGATGCAGCCGGGGGCGATGCGGTCGGTCGCTACTTCATGCGCATCGAGATCAAGGCCGACTCGCTGCCCTTCCACCTCGCCGAGTTCCGCGAGCGCTTCCGCCCGCTCGCCGAGGAGCTGGAGATGGAATGGAGCATCACCGACTCGGCGGTGAAGAAGCGCGTCGTCGTGCTGGTGTCGAAGCAGGAGCACTGCCTTTACGATCTGCTCGCGCGCTGGCAGTCGAAGGAGCTGGACATCGAGATCCCGTGCGTGATCTCCAACCACGACACCTTCCGCGGCTTCGTCGAGTGGCACGGCATCCCCTTCCATCACGTGCCGGTCACCCCGGACAACAAGGTCTCGGCGTATGCGGAGGTGCGGCGCATCGTCGAGGAGGTGCGCGGCGACACCATCGTGCTCGCGCGCTACATGCAGGTGCTGTCGCCGGAGCTGTGCGCCGCGTACCCGGGGCGCATCATCAACATCCACCACAGCTTCCTGCCCAGCTTCGTCGGGGCCAAGCCCTATCACCAGGCCTGGAAGAAGGGTGTGAAGCTGATCGGTGCGACCTGCCACTATGTCACCTCGGAACTCGATCAGGGGCCGATCATCGAGCAGGACGTGATCCGCATCGACCACTCCGACTCGGTCGAGGACATGGTGCGCTACGGCAAGGACATCGAGAAGACCGTGCTCGCGCGCGGGCTGCGCTACCACCTCGAAGGGCGGGTACTGTTGCACGGCAACAAGACGGTGGTGTTCCGCTGATTGCGGCCGGACGGCGGCGGGGTGCCTGCCGGCGTCCCTCCGCTGCAAGGCGCGCCTCAGGCGGTGCGGAAGTTGCCCACGACCTGACGCAGCGAATCCGCGGTGTGCGCCGAATCTTCGGCCGCCGCGGCCATCTCGGCGATCGTCGCGCTGGTGTGCTCGACCGCCTGCGAGATGGCTTCCATGCCGTTGGCGGTCTGCTCGGCGACGATGCGCTGCTCCCTCGTGGAGTGCGCGATGTCTTCCGACAGCGCCGAGACGCGCCCCGCCGCGTCGACGATCTGCATGAACGCTTCCTCGAGCCGGCCGATCTTGTCGGCGTCCTCGGCGACGTCCGCATCGACTGCGCGCATGGCCTGCACCGCGCTCGTCGCCTGCTGTTCCACGGCCTGCACGATGTTCGCGATCTCGGCCGTGCTGTGGCCGGTGCGCTCGGCGAGCTTGCGCACTTCGTCGGCGACCACCGCGAAGCCGCGCCCGGCCTCGCCCGCGCGCGCCGCCTCGATCGCCGCATTGAGCGCGAGGAGGTTCGTCTGGTCGGCAATCTCGCGGATCACGGTGGAGATGGCGTTGATCTGCTGGATGGACGAGGACAGCGCGTTCACCGCCTGCGTCGCTTCGACCGAGGCATGCCGGGCGCGGTCGGTGGCGACGCGGCTCTCGCGCATCAGCCGGCCGCCGCGCTCGGCGGCCTCGTTGGCGCGGGTCGCCGCGTCGGACACCTGCGCCGAACCGGTCGAGATTTCGCCGACTGAGACCGTCAACTGCTGCATCGCGGCGGTCATCTTCATGACCTCGTCGGACTGAACCTGCGCGCGGTCGTGGATGTCGCGCGCGCTCGCGCGCACGTTCTCGGACGCTTCGGCGACGCGGTCGGAACCCTGGCGAACCTGGGCCAGCGTCCGGCACAGGGTTTCGAGCGAAGCATTGATGGCGCGCGCCATTTCCCCCAGCTCGTCGCCGCTGTGCACGGTGCTCTTGGCCGTCAGGTCTCCCCGGGCGACCTGCGCCAGGGCGTGCTGCACGTCGGCGACGGGGCGGGTGATGGCGCGGATGATCAGCGTGGTGAAGATCGCGAGCAGAACGACGGCACTGCCGACGAGGATCGTGGCATAGCGGTTCAGTTCGCGCTCCATGCGCGCGGCTTCATGATAGACCTGCTCCACCTCCTGGGTGCGCAGGGCGAGGAGTTCCGCGAGCGGTTTGGAGACGCTGGTGATGACCGGCGGCCAGTCGTCCTCGAGGATGCCGGTGAGCAGTTCCTTGTCGTTGCTCGCCGAGTAGGCCGCGTCGAGCTTGGCGAAGAGTGCGGGCAGGGTTGCGAGGCCCTGTTCGAGCTTCTCGGTCAGCGCGAGTTCGGCCGTTTCGTCGGCGCCTGTCGCGGACATCTGGCGGTATTCGGCCCACAATCCGGGCAGCGACTCGCGTACTTCGGCGAGATGGCGGCGCGAGCCGGGCGCGGGCATCTGGTCGGTGATCACCCCGGCGATGCGGAAGCGCACCTCGCCGAGCTGGTCGCTCACCGCCTGGATCTTGCGCAGCGGGAGGGCGTTTTCTTCATACACCCGGCGCAGTGCCTCGGTCGAGGACGCGTTGCCGTAGAAGAGCATGGCCGCGATGGCGACGATCATCGCGAGTGCGAAGGCCGCCAGGGCGTAGAGTTTCGCTTTCAGCGAGAGGGTGGTGCGCATCGGTATTCCTTGCAAAGCCGCAGGTTGCGCCGCGACGGGCGCAGCCTGCGCTTCGCCCGTGCTGCGCCTTACTTGACCGGGAGGCCCTTGGCCTTCCAGCCGGGCAGGCCGTCGCGCAGCCAGTTCACCTTGGTGTGGCCGGCCTTCATCGCGGCAATCGACAGCTTGTAGCTCTTCCAGCAGTCGTGGCCGTTGCAGTAGGTGACGATGGGCTTGGCCTTGTCGCCCGGCAGCTTGGCCAGGTCTACGCTGTCGGCGGAGGAGTCGAAGTCCGGCTTCTTCTCGCTCTTTTCCTTGTACGGCACGTTGATGGCGCCGTCGATATGGCCTTCGGCATATTCGGCCGCCGAGCGCGCGTCGATGACGACCGCGCCCTTCGATTGCAGATCGCGGGCCTGCTCGGGCGTGACGACCGTTGCGCCGGCCAAGCTGGTCGGGTTGTCGACGGCATGCGCGGCAACGGCCGTGAAGGAGAGCAGCGTGGCGGCGGCGATGCGTGAAAGGATGCGGATCATGGAACCCTCGGCGTGTGTAAGAAAAAGTAAGCAACTAAGCATATTCGAATAGTAATACCTATTTCGCGGTAGTGGCAATGCTGGGCCCGGTGTTTGCCGGGGTGAACGAAAACGGGCGCCCCCGAAAGGGCGCCCGTTGCAGGACCGGACGAGGGAGCGATCCGGAGATGCTCAGATGTGGTAGGCCGTTTCGCCGTGGGCCGTGATGTCGAGGCCTTCGCGTTCCTCTTCTTCCGGCACGCGCAGGCCGATCAGCACATCGACGATCTTGTAGGCGACCACCGACACGACGCCCGACCACACGATCGCGACCACCACGCCCCAGATCTGGCTGGTGACCTGCGCCGAGGTCGAGAACGGCGCGACCGCATTGGCGACGTAGTCATACACGCCGACGCCGCCGAGGTCCGGGTTGGCGAACACGCCGGTCAGGATCGCGCCGAGGATGCCGCCCACGCCATGCACGCCGAACACGTCGAGCGCGTCGTCGGCGCCGAGCATGCGCTTGAGGCCATTCACACCCCACAGGCAGATCACGCCGGCGAGCAGACCGATCACCAGCGCGCCCATCGGGCCGACCCAGCCGCAGGCCGGGGTGATCGCCACCAGGCCCGACACCGCGCCCGAGGCCGCACCCAGCAGCGAGGGCTTGCCCTTCATCAGCCATTCCGCAACCATCCAGGACATCGCCGCCATGCCGGTCGCGACCATCGTGTTGAGGAAGGCGAGCGCGGTGAGGCCGTTGGCTTCGAGGTTGGAGCCGGCGTTGAAGCCGAACCAGCCGATCCACAGCATCGAGGCCCCGACCATGGTCAGCGTCAGCGAGTGCGGGGCCATCGATTCGCGGCCGTAGCCGATGCGCTTGCCGATCATGAAGGCGCCCACGAGACCCGCGATCGCCGCGTTGATGTGCACCACGGTGCCGCCGGCGAAGTCGAGCGCGCCCTTCTGGAACAGGAAGCCTGCGGTCGCAGCGGCGGCTTCACCCGCGGCGGCATCCACGTAGGCATCCGGGCCCGCCCAGTACCACACCATGTGGGCCATCGGCAGGTAGGAGAAGGTGAACCACAGCACCATGAACAGCAGCACCGCGGAGAACTTCATGCGCTCGGCGAAGGCGCCGACGATCAGCGCCGGGGTGATCGCCGCGAAGGTCGCCTGGAAGATGATGTAGGCGAACTCGGGGATCGCGACGCCCTTGCTGAAGGTCGCGGCGACCGAGTCGACCGTCACGCCGCTGAGGAAGGCCTTCGATAGCCCGCCGATGAAGGCGTTGCCCTCGGTGAAGGCGAGGCTGTAGCCGTATACGAACCACAGCACGATCATCAGCGAGAAGATCACGAACACCTGCATCAGCACCGACAGCATGTTCTTCGAGCGCACCAGGCCGCCGTAGAACAGCGCGAGGCCCGGGATCACCATGAAGGCGACCAGCGCGGTGGAGGTCAGCATCCAGGCGGTGTCGCCCTTGTTGACCGTGGGGGCGGGCGCCGCGGCAGCTTCCGGTGCGGCTGCAGCGGCTGCGTCGGCGACCGCGGTGACGGCCTCGGCCGCAGCCGGGGCATCCTCGGCGCTGGCGAGCCCGGCGAAGCCGAGCGCCAGGACCGCAAGCAGGACAGCAAACAGTTTTTTCATGGTGTTCTCCCTTACAGCGCTTCGGCGCCCGTTTCGCCGGTGCGGATGCGGATGGCCTGCTCGAGGTCGAAGACGAAGATCTTGCCGTCGCCGATCTTGCCGGTGGCGGCGGACTTCTCGATCGCCTCGATCACCTGATCGAGCAGCTCGGTGCGCACGGCGGCCTCGATCTTCACCTTGGGCAGGAAGTCGACGACGTACTCGGCGCCGCGGTAGAGCTCGGTGTGACCCTTCTGCCGGCCGAAACCCTTGACCTCGGTGACGGTGATGCCCTGCACGCCGATCGCCGAGAGGGCCTCGCGCACTTCGTCGAGCTTGAAGGGCTTGATGATGGCGGTGACGAATTTCATGATGCTTTCCTTTCAGTGTTGCGGGGCCGGAGCCCCGCGGCGTTGCAGGCTCAGAAGGTCTTGCTGAGGCTTACGACGTAGCGGCCGTCGGCGTCGAAGTCGCTCTTGTCCTTCATGTTGGTATCCACGTAGTGCAGGCCGAGCGTGACGCCCGCGACGGCCTGGCTCACGCCGACCTTCCAGTCGGAGTAGGACTCGGCCGGGCCGGCGATCATCTGGTGGCCGACGTGGGCGTTGAGCGTCGTGCCCGGGATCACCTCGTAGGCGGCCGACAGGTCGAAGTACTGGCTGCCCTTGGAGTCCGGCGCGCCAAACAGGTTGGTGAAGGAGTTCGAGTACTTGAAGGACAGGAACTGCCACGACAGGCCGACGTAGCCTTCCAGCGTGTTCGGGTTCTTCAGGCCGATCGTGTTGCGCCAGCTCGAGTCGAATTCGCCCGGATAGACATACTGCAGCAGGCCGACGTCGTAGCCGATGTCGCCGATCGTGCCCTTGTAGCCGCCGTAGACGTCCAGCTCGAGGCTGTTGCCCGAGTTCTCGCCGGTGCCGCGCTCGAGGTCGCTCAGCCAGGACACGTTCGAGCCCCACACGCCGATGTAAAGGCCGCTCGAATGCGCATAATCGAAGCCGCCCTGCAGCGCCGGCTTCTCGTCGGTCTGGCTGATGCCGCGGTAGGCATAGTCGGAGACGAGGGCGACGTTTGCGGCGATCGGGCTGTCGCCGGCGGCGGCCGTGCCGGAGGCGATTAGCGGGAGGGCTGCTGCAACGGCCAGGGCGATGATGCGCTTGTGCATGGTGTTGCTCCTTGATGGTTGGTGTTTGATTGCTGGCGAGTCCTCCTTTGCACGCGGCGTGCCAAGTTGCGTAAACGGTTGCAAAAGAGATTGTTTATAAAGGGGAAATGCTTTTTTGGGGCGGCGCTGCGCACGGGGTTTTGTGCACTTGCAGCAGAGTGCCTGCGCACGAAATGCACCTCCATGGTGCGTTCTAGTCGATTTCGTGGTGCGTGACGTCCCAGGCGGCCGGGCCGCTCACCGGAATGGGGCGCGGCGGGCGTCCGTCCGTACTCGCTCCCGCGCCCGTGCTAGACTTTTGCCCTTCGCTTACGCACCAGAGGTATCTACATGGCAGGCCCCCGCTTCCTCGACGAGATCGGTGCCAAGTTGTCCGAACTCGCCGCCAGCAATCCCGCCCGCGACTTCGAAAAGAACGCCAAGGCCCTGCTTGGCAGCGCCTTCGGCAAGCTCGATCTGGTCACGCGCGAGGAGTTCGACGTGCAGCGCGAGGTGCTCGCGCACGCGCGCCAGAAGCTCGCCGAACTGGAAGACCGCGTCGCCACGCTGGAATCCGAACTCGCACGCGCTCGCGCCGACCGCGACGAGGAGTGAGAGCCTTCCCCATGGCTTGAGCATGCCTTGGCTTGCCCGGCGCTCAATCTCACGAGCAGCCGAACCGTGCTTTTCGTGGGAGCAACTGTGTGGGAGCGGCTTCAGCCGCGAAGCAGCGGTGTTGCGCAGTGATCCGCCGATTCGCGGCTGAAGCCGCTCCCACATCGGCCCACTGCGCCCGACAGACGTGTGCCGTGTTGCACGACTGGACGTGATGCCGCTGCCCTGCTTAGCTATTTGTCATCGCCTCCGGTAGACTGCGTGCAGTCCATTCCGGAGGTACCGATGTCGCTGGCTCTCGTACGCACCAGGGCGCTCGCGGGCATGGGCGCGCCCGAGGTGACGGTGGAAGTCCATCTCGCCAACGGCCTGCCCGCATTCAACCTGGTCGGCCTGCCCGACACCGAAGTCCGCGAGGCGCGCGAACGCGTGCGCGCCGCGATCGCGACTTCGCAGTTCGAATTCCCGCAACGCCGCATCACCGTCAATCTCGCACCCGCCGACCTGCCCAAGGAGGGCGGGCGCTTCGACCTGCCGATCGCGCTGGGCATTCTCGTTGCGTCGGGCCAGGTCGATGCGGCGGGGCTCGCGAAGCATGAGTTCGTCGGTGAGCTATCGCTCGACGGCAGCCTGCGCGCGGTGCGCGGCGGCCTCGCGATGGCGCTGGAGAGTGGCCGCAGCGGCCGCGCGCTGGTGCTGCCCGCCGCGAACGCAGACGAGGCGGCGCTCGCACGCGGCGCCAGCGTGCTGCCCGCGACGAGCCTGCTGGCGGTGTGCGCGCATCTCAACGGCCATACGCCGCTCGCGCGCCGGCTGCCGCCACCCCTCGCGGAAGGGCGCGAGGACGAACCCGATCTCGCCGAGGTGAAGGGGCAGCTGCAAGCCCGGCGCGCCCTCGAGGTTGCCGCGGCCGGGGCGCATTCGCTGTTGATGTTCGGCCCGCCCGGCACCGGCAAGTCCATGCTCGCGCGTCGCCTGCCGAGCCTGTTGCCGCCGCTCGACGAGGGGGAGGCGATCGAGAGTGCGTCGATCCAGTCGCTGGAAGGCGGTTTCGATGCCCGCCGCTGGGGCCGTCGGCCGTACCGCGCGCCGCACCACTCGGCGTCCGCGCCGGCGCTCGTGGGCGGCGGCGCGAACCCGAAGCCGGGCGAGATCAGCCTCGCCCACCATGGCGTGCTGTTCCTCGATGAACTTCCGGAATTCGACCGCCGCGTGCTCGAGGCGCTGCGCGAGCCGCTGGAGACCGGCACCGTGACGGTGTCGCGCGCACGGCAGCGGGCCGAGTTTCCCGCGCGCTTCCAACTCGTCGCGGCGATGAATCCCTGCCCCTGCGGCCACGCGGGGGACAAGGGCGGACGCTGCCGCTGCACGCCCGACCAGGTCGCGCGTTACCGCGGGCGCTTGTCCGGCCCGCTGCTCGACCGCATGGACCTCGTCATCGAGGTCCCGCTGCTCGACCATGCGGACATGACCGCGCAACCGGCCGGCGAACCCAGCGCGACCGTGCGCGAGCGCGTCGTGCAGGCCCGGGCGGTGCAACGGGAACGGCAGGGCGGGGCAAACAGCCACCTCGCGCCGGGGCGCGTCGATGCGCTGTGTGCGCCCGACTCTCAGGGCAAGGCGCTGCTCGATCAGGCGATCCGGCGGCTGAACCTGTCCGCACGCGGGTATCATCGCATCCTGAAGGTCGCCCGCACGATCGCGGACCTGGCCGGCGCCGAGCGCGTCGGCCCCGCGCATCTGGCCGAGGCGATCCAGTACCGGCGCGGCCTCGATCCCCGCTGACGCGGCCCCGCGGGGACGCAGACGCGGCAGGGGCGCACGGTAGCCAATAACAAGACGCCCCAGAGATTCCCCTGATGCCCGCCACTTCGCCCTGGCTAGCGTTTGTCCTTGCCGCGCTCGCCGCCATCGGGCCGTTTTCCATCGACACCTACCTGCCGGCCTTCGGCGCGATGGGCGCAGAGCTCGGCGCATCGCAGCTGCAGATCCAGCAGACGCTGACCGCCTACATGGCGACTTTTGCCTTCATGGTGCTGTGGCATGGTGCGCTCGCCGACCATTTCGGCCGCCGCCACGTGCTCATCGCCGGCAGCGTGCTGTTCGCGCTGGCCTCGCTGGTGTGTGCGCTGGCGCCGTCGATCGAATGGCTGTGGGTGGGCCGCGCGCTGCAGGGCATGGTGGGCGGCGCGGGCATGGTGGTGGGGCGCGCGGTGATCCGCGACCTGTTCGACGGCGCGCACGCGCAGCGCCTCATGTCGCGCGTGATGCTGATCTTCGGCGTCGCCCCGGCGATCGCGCCCATCATCGGCGGCTTGCTGCTGGCCGTGGCAGGCTGGCGCGCGATCTTCTTCTTCCTCGCCTTCTTCGGCGCGCTGCTGGCCTTCCTCACCTGGCGTTTCCTGCCCGAGACGCTGCTCGCCGAGCACCGCCATCCGCTGCATCCGGTGCTGCTCGCCCGCGCCTATCGGCGGGTGCTGGGAAGCGGTGCCTTCGTGCTGCTCAGCGCGGCGGCGGCGTTCAACTTCAACGGCTTCTTCCTCTACGTGCTGTCGGCGCCGGCCTTCCTGATGCAGCACCTGGGCCTCAGCGCCCAGCAGTTCGGCTGGTTGTTCGTCCCCTCGGTCATCGGCATGAGCGCCGGTTCCGCGCTGTCGGAGCGGGTGGCCGGACGCTGGCAGGTGCGCCGCACCGTGGTGGTCGGCGTGGCCATCATGGCGACGGCGGCGCTCGCCAACCTGCTGGTCGCGACCTTGCTGCCGCCCGGCCTGCCGCAGTCGGTGCTGCCCATCATGCTGTACACCTTCGGCATGGCGCTGTCGATGCCGAGCATGACGCTGCTGGCGCTGGAGCTGTTTCCCTCGCATCGCGGCCTGGCGTCGAGCTGCCAGAGCTTCCTGCAGGTCGGGATCAATTCGAGCATCGCCGGCATCTTCGCGCCCATGCTGTGGCATTCGCCGCTGACGCTGGCTGCGGGCATGGCGGGCTTCCTGACGCTGGGCGGCGTCGGCTTCGTCGCATGGTGCCGGCGCGCAGGCGGCTGCATGCGCTGAGGCGTCGTGTGCTGCGCGACAGCACGCCGGGCCGGCTGCAGGTACATAACCATAATGACGAGATGGAATTGCAGAAAATCATGATCTCCGCTTCATGATCCTGCCGTGTCGCGCCGGGGCGCACGTGTCGATGATGTCGACATGTTCGCAGGCGTGGCCCGGAGGGGAATGGAATGGATTTCGTGATGCCGCAGCTGGCCGTGGGAAGCCGCGCCGATGCCGCCGACGGCGCCGCGCTGCGGACGGCAGGCATCGACACGCTGCTGTCGCTGGCGCCGCTGGCGCGCCCGGCGGAGGTGGCGCTGCAGCTGGGGCTGGCAGTGGCCGACCGCGTCGCGCTGCCCGCCGCGACGATCCGCGAGGCCGCGGCCTTCCTCGCTGGCCGTATCGCCGCAGGGCACCGGGTGCTGATGCACTGCGAGCAGGGTATCTCGCGCTCGCCGGCGCTGGCCGCCTGTTTCCTGCACGAATACCTCGGCCTGCCGCTCGACGAGTCCTTCGCGAGGGTGCGCGCAGCGCGGCCGCAGGCCGAACCCCATCCTGCGCTGGTCGCGTCGATCCGTGCGCATTACGCCGGCGCGGACCTGCCCGGCGTGGATCTCTCCGGCAACGAGAATCCTGCCGGACCCTCGCCCGCGGCGCGCGCCGCGATCCTCCGTGCGAGCGCGGGCCTGCATCGCTATCCGGCGGCCGACAGCGGCGTATTGCGCGACGCGCTGGCCCGCCGGCTGGGACTTTCGGCCGCGCAGATCGTCATCGGCAACGGCGCGTGCGACCTGATCGACCTCGCGCTGCGCGCCTTCGCCGGTGCCGGCGGCGAGGTGCTGATCCCCGATCCGGCCTTTCCCGCCTACCGCTCGGCCGCCGCTCGCGCCGGTGCGCGTGTCGTCACGGTCCCGCTCGCGGGAAGCTGCTACGCGGTCGCGGAATACCTCGCGCGCCTGACGCCCGCGACCCGCCTCGTGATCGTCGCATCGCCGCACAACCCGACTGGAACGCTGATGGCGCCCGCCGACTGGGCGCACCTGCGTGATGCCTTGCCCGACGGGGCCGTGCTGCTGCTCGACGAGGCCTACCGTGACTACGCCGAGGGGCATGATCTGATCGATGCGGCGGCGGACGTGCGGCGCGGCGCACCGGTGCTGGCGCTGCGCTCGTTGTCAAAGGTCGAGGGGCTCGCGGGCCTGCGCGTCGGCTACGGCTTCGCGCCCGAGGCGCTGGTGCGGCGGCTGGCCGCACTGTGTCCGCAGTACCACGTTGGGTCGCTGGCGCAGGCCGCGGCGCTCGCGGCGCTGGCGGACGACGCGCACCGCCGTGCCAGCGTCGCCGCCAATGCGCGCGGGCGGGCGGTGCTGATGGCGGGACTCAGGCGCCTGGGTGTCGAGTTCGTGCCTTCGGCGGCGAACTTCGTATTGCTGCGCGCGCCGCGCGAGGCGCTCGCCCGCCTGGCGCAACGCGGCGTCGCGGTGAAGTGCATGGCCCGCTACGGCCTGCCGGACCACATCCGCGTGAGCGTCGGCCTGCCTGCCGAGAACGCGCGTTTCCTCGCCGCGCTGGGCGAGTTGCTGCGCGAAGACCACGAATGCCGGGCAGCGATCCCGGCCTGAAGGAGACGTGAAGATGGTGATGATGATGGCCCCCGGCGGCACGCTGGAGATGGCGAAGACGGTGCTCGACGAGGGCGCGGACGCGGTGTATGTCGGCGTGGTCGGCTGGAGCCGGCGCGGTGCGCAGGACGAGCTCAACGACGACGAGATCCGCCACACGATCGACTACGCGCTCGCGCGCGGCAAGGAGGTGCGTGTGGTCGTGAACACGCTGCCGAGCTCGACCGAGCTGCCGATGTTCGTCGAGCGCGTCGAGCGCTATGCGGGCTGGGGCGCGCAGGGCTTCATGATCAGCGACCTCGGCGCGATGCGGCTGGTGAAGGAGCGCCTGCCGCACGTGAACGTGCATACCAGCGTCGGTTGCGGCATCACCAACTACGAGGACGTGCGCTTCCTGCGCGAACTCGGCGCGGACTACGTCGTGCTGCCGTATCGCCTGTCGGTGGAGGAGATCCGCCAGATCAAGGGCGCGGGCAAGGTCGGCATCGAGGTCTTCCTGTTCAAGACCCCCTCGGGCGGCAAGATCTGTCCGGGGAAATGCAACATGAGCAGCTATTTCAGCTTCCGCCGCTGGCTCGACACCGAGGGCAAGGACCACTTCTTCGGCTCGGCCTCGCGCGGCGGCGACTGCCTGCGGGTGTGCCAGACGGAGTGGAACTTCAACGTCGACGACATCGATTACCGCATGCCGATGACGATCAAGACCAACCCCGCGCTGTGGCTGGAGGAGCTGCCGGACTACCTCGCCGCCGGTGTCGATTGCCTGAAGGTGCCCGGGCGCGACCGTTCGACGGTGCTGGTGCGCGACATCGTGCGCGTGTACCGGCGCGCGGTCGACACGATCCTCGAATCGGACCGCCCGGATCTTTCCGTATTCGCGTCCGAGCTCGAGATCCTGCGCGGGCGCTGGATGACCGAGCGCGCCAAGCGCGACAACCGCCTGCTGCGCCAGGCGATCGACGAATCCCGGCGCGTCGCCGCCGCTTAAGCCAATAGCCCCCTGCGAGGAGACCACACATGTTCGAACTATCCACCGACGTCGGCAACCTGAAGGAACTGCGCGAGGGCGATTTCTCGGCCTACGACGCGATCTACCTCGGCGATTTCTCCTGCCCCGAGTATCCGAACAACTTCAGCTCGCACGCGGAGCTGCTCGAAGCCGGGTTGCAGCACGTCCATGCGAACGGCCAGAAGGCCTACCTGCGTCTCTATGCAGTGCCCGGCAACGACGATCTCGACTGGGTCGGCGACGTCATCGACACCGCACTCCAGCTGCCCTTCGACGCGCTGGAGGTGCATAACCTCGGCGTGCTGCGCATGCTGCGCGAGCGCGGCTGCACGGCGCCGATCCACCTTGGGGTGTTCGGCAACCTGTACACGCACGAGACCGCGAAGGTGCTCAAGGACCACGGCGTGACGCGGGTGTATCCCAACCCGGAACTGTCGCTCGACGAGGTACGCTACATCGCCGAGCACGCCGACATCGAGGTGCTGGTGCCGGTGCACGGCAAGATCCCGCTGGTGATCTCGGAGACCTGCTTCATCCTCGAGCACAGCGAGGAGGGTGCCGAGGGCGGCTGCGGCGAGGGCAGCTGTTCCTACCAATGCACGCAGGAGCACTGGCTCAAGCGCGGCCGCGACGACGGCAGCCGCGCCGACTGGTCGCTCAAGGACACCGGGCGCATGACGCTGTCGGGCAAGGACCTGTGCATGGTCGAGCATGGCGAGCGGCTTGCTGGCATGGGCTTGAAGCACTTCTACGTGCATAACAAGGGCGAGGCGCCGGGCTATGCGGCGGCCGTCGGGCACATCTATCGCGACGCGCTGGCGCGTGCCTTCGCCGGCGAGGCCGCGGGGGATTTCGCGCCGGCGCTGGATACGCTCGCCGGCCTCGCGCGCGAAGGCCTGTGCAACGGCTATTACTTCGAAGGCGCGGGCCAGCGCTACATCGGACGCGACAGATGATCGCCAGGCTGCTCGCCCCGGCCGGTTCGCTCGAGATGGCGCAAGCGGCGGTCGACCAGGGCGCCGACATCATCTACGTCGGCCCGCTCGGTTTCTCGCGCCGGCCCTACGAATCCGAGATGAGCGACGACGCGATCCGCGAGGCCGCCACCTACGCCCGCAGCCGCGGCGCGGAGCTGCGGGTGGTGCTCAACACCTTCCCGACGCCGTACGACTTCGGACGCTTCGTCGACAAGGCGCTGCGCTACGCGGCCGACGGCGCTTCCGGCTTCATCGTCACCGACGTGGGCCTGATGTGTGCGCTGCGCCGCGAGATCCCGGACACGGTGCTGCACGTGAGCATCGGCAGCGGCATCAGCAACCTTGCCGATGCGGCCTTCTACCGCGACGCCGGCGCCGACGTGATCATCCTCCCCTACCGCTGGGACGTCGCCGAGATCGAATCCGTGCGCCGCGCGAGCGACATCGGGCTGGAGACCTTCCTGTTCGAGACGGTGCAGACCGGCAAGCTGTGCCCCGGCAAATGCATCATGAGCAGCTACCTGCGCTTTCGCGACTGGAAGGAGGTCGAGGGCAGCCGCGACTTCCACGGCAGCGCGAACCGCGGCGCCAAGGAGTGCTATCGCGTGTGCCAGGCCAACTGGGAATTCGGCGCGGTGGGCGCGGACCCGGTCGAGATCAAGCTGCGCCGCGACGCGCGCCTGATGCTCGCCCAGCTGCCGGCCTTCGTCGCGGCCGGCGTCAGCTGCTTCAAGCTCTCCGGGCGCGAGCGGCCGGTCGGCATGATCCGCGATCTCGTGCGCTTCTACCGTCGGGCGATCGACGAGGTCGCCGCCGGCGCGACCGATCTCGGCCACCACGCCGCCGAGCTCGCCGAACTGCGCGGGCGCTGGGTGCGCGAAAAGGCGAAGCGTGTCGATACCCTGATGGATCGGGCGGCGAGCTATGTGGCCTGAGCCGGCATTCGCGGCCGACCACGTAGGGCGGGAGGAGCCGCAGGCGTATCCCGCCACGCGGCGATCGGAAGGATTCCGGCGATCGGATTGGCGGGATGCGCTGCGCTCCTCCCGCCCTACGGTGCGCGGTATTCTCGGCGGGGTGTCGGATGTTCGCTGTTAGCACCCTGCCCACCCTGCGCGCGGCCTTCGAGGCGACCGGCAGCGGCGCGTGGCTGATGCGCGCGATCGTCGCCTGCGGCCTCGACGAGGCCAACGGCTATCGCCTCGCGCTGCAACTGGGCGACGACCGCATACGCGGCGAACGCCACGCGACCGAGGCGCGGCTGATCGACGGCGAGGTCGAGCTCATCGACACCGACTGGCTGTCGCTCGCGCGCCATCGCGCCGCCGGCCTGCCGCTGGTCGCGGCCGCCCCGTACGGCGCGATCTTCGGCGGTCTCGTCGCCCCGCGCGGTGGCGCGCTGCGCAGCCTCGCGGACCTGCCGGGCAAGCGCATCGGCCTCGTCCATGCGCAGGACAAGAACTGGCTGTTGCTGCGCGCCGCGTGCCGGCTGCGCCACGGCTTCGATCCGGCGGAGGTGTCGCATTGCATCGCTGCCGGCTCGAAGAGCGCCCTGCACGACGCCCTGTGCGGCGGCGGGCTCGATGCGGCGCTGCTGTACTGGCACCAGGTGCCCGGACTCGTCGCGGGCGGAGCCTTCCGGGAGGTCTGCGACCTGGCCGGGCTGCTCGCGACCTTTCCCGTTCCGCGGCCGCAGGTGCCGACGAGTTTTTTCGTGTGTCACGAGGACTTGCCGCGCTCGGCGCCCGCCCTGCTGCAGGGCTTCGCACGCTCGGTGAGCGCCGCGGCGGCCCGCCTGCGCGCGGATCCCGGCCTGTGGTCGCGCGTTTCCGGCGTGCCCGTGGGCAGCTGGGCCGGTGCAGCGCTGCGCCGCAAGTGGCTCGCGCGCGTCGGCCTCGCGTGGGCGCCGGAGATGGCCGCGCGGCTGCAGGAGCTCGCCGACCTGATGGCGCCGCCCGGCGCTCCCCGACATGCACTGCCGGCCGGCTGCCTCGCCGCCGGCCTCCTTCTGTGAGGTGAATGATGACGATCCTGATGGCCCCCGGTGGCAGCCTCGAAATGGCCTACGCGTCGCTCGCGCGCGGCGCCGATTCGGTCTATGTCGGCCCGCGCGGCTGGAGCCGCCGCCCCGCCACCGACGAGCTCGACGACGGTGCGATCGCCGAACTGGTCGCCGAGGCCGCGCGGGATGGCAAGGACGTGCGCGTCGCGATCAATGTGATGCCGGCGCCCGACGAGGTCGGCCTGTTCCTCGACCGCGTCGCGAGCTTCGCGAAGATCGGCGTCAGCGGTGTGATGGTCTGCGACCCCGGCCTGATCCCGCTGGTGCGCCGCGCGCATCCCGCGCTCGACATCCACGTCAGCGTCACCGCCGGCGTGTTCAACGTCGAGGACGTGCGCTTCTACGATGAGCTGGGGGCCGACTACGTCGTGCTGCCCTACCGCTGGGGTGTGGACGAGGCGGCGCAGATCCGCGCCGCGAGCCCGATGAAGCTCGAAGCCTTCCTGTTCCAGAACCCGCATCGCGGCCGCATCTGCCCCGGGCGCTGCTATTCGAGCAGCTACTTCCACGTGAAGCACCTGCGCGGCGACGACGACAAGGATCTCTACCTCGGCTCCGCGGCGCGTGGCGGGAGCTGCTACCGCATCTGCCGCGGCGAGTGGTCGCTCACCGCCGGGGAGCGCCGCCATCCCGATTCGCCGCGCCTGAAGAGCAGCCCCGAGCTGCTGCTGTGGGAAGTGCCGGAATACGTCGCGATGGGCGTCGAGCGCTTCAAGATCCCCGGTCGCGAGCGCTCCGCGCCGCTCGTCGCGGATATCGTCGGCTTCTACCGGCGCGTGCTCGACGCGGCGCTGCGTGGCGAGCGCGTCGAAGGCTTCGCGCCGGAATGGCTGGAACTCAAGGACCGCTGGAGCGGGGAGCGCGACAACCGCGACGATTCCCGCATCCGCGGCGCGGAGCGGGCGGGCCGCGCGCTCCATGCCGGAGTTGCGGCGTGAGCAAGGAGGAGGGCGCCCCGACGGCGTCCGCCTGGATCCGCGACCTCGCCGCGCTCACGCCGGCCGACGCCCGTGCGGTTGGCAACAAGGCGCTGCGCCAGGGCCTGCTGCTCGCAGCCGGCTTCCCCGTGAGCGCCGGCTTCTGCGTCACCGCGGCGGCCGTCGCGGCCTGGCGCGCGGGCGGGCCTGCCCGCGAGGACGTGCGCGCCGCGTTGCTGGCGGCCTATCGCGACCTCGGTGGGCGCGTAGCGGTGCGCAGCTCGGCGATCGAGGAGGATGGCGAGGGCGCGAGCTACGCCGGCGTCTACGCCACCGAACTGGGCGTGCACGGCGAGGCGGCGCTGCTCGCCGCGCTGGAACGCTGCATTGCGTCATGGGCGGAACCGGCCGCAATAGAGTACCGCGCCCGGCTTGGTCACGCCGATGCGGCGCTGGCGGTGCTCGTGCAGCGCCTCGTGCCGGCCGTCGCCGCCGGCATCGCCTACACGCGCGCGCCGCTCGACCCGAAGCGCCGCGAGGTGCACGTCGATGCCGTATGGGGGCTGGCGGAACCGCTCGCCGCGGGCAGCCATGTCGGCGACAGCTTCGTCCTGTCCCACGCCGGCCGCCTGCTGAGGAAGCGCATCGGCCACAAGCGCGAGGCGCTCGCTGTTGATGGAACGCATGCGGTGCGCCCGCAGCGCGCCCGCGCCGCCTGCCTGACACCCGCCGAGGCACGCGAAGTCGCCCGGCTCGCGCTGCGCGCGGAGGCCTTCTTCGGCGGACCGCAGGATGTCGAATTCGCCGTCGACCTGTGCGGCGTGTGGCTGCTGCAGGCACGCCCGCTCGTCGCCGCGAGCACGGCAGGCGGTGGCGGGCTGGAACAATATCTTGCCCGCGAGCGGCGGCGCCTCGGGCGCAAGTTCACCAACCTGCGCCGGCGCGGCGTGCTGCATGGCAGCGAACTGGTGCTCAGCAACGGCAACGTCGGCGAACTGCTGCCGACACCGACGGGGATGAGTTTCGGCCTGTTCCGCGACATCTTCGCCGGCCGTCGCGGCGCGATCGTCACCGGGCGCCGCCGCCTCGGCTATCGCTTCGATCCGCGCTGCGTCGATCACCTGTACGAGCTCGTCGCCGGACAGCTGTGCTTCAACCTCGAAGTCGACGCCGCCACTTTCGGCGACGGCGCGGAGCCCCCCGTCGACGACTATCTCGCCCGTGTCGCCGCCGACCCCTCGCTCGCCAACTATCCCGAAGTGCGCCTGTACGGTCGGCTGCCTGCCGACGCGCCGGCCGCAGCGGTGCGCGCGCGCTTCGGGCAGGGCATGCGCGCAGCGGCCCGCGACTACCGCGCCCGCTACGAAACGCAGGTCGAGCCGCGCCTTGGCGTTCCCGCCGCGCTCGCCGACGCCGTCACGGCCGGCGATCCCCGCCGTGTCGTTGCCGCCGTGTCGGAGCTCGTGCGCTTCCTGCGCACCGGGCCCTGCGTCGAATTCGTGATCGCCGCGCGGCTCGGTTTTCATTTCGCGACCGAAGTCCGCCACACGCTCGAAGCCCGTTTCGGAACGGACAGCGAAGCGCTGTGCGCGCGTCTGTTGTCCGGACTGTCCGGTAGCCTGATCACGCGCCAGGCGCTGTGGCTGGAAGAGGTCGCCGAGGGGCGCCGCAGCCGCGCGGACTACCTCGCCGCCTACGGCCACTGTGCCGACAACGAACTCGAACTCGCCGAGGCGCGCCTGGCCGAGAATCCCGACCGCCTCGACGAGCTGCTCGCGAACCTGCGCGCGAGCGGCCGCCGGCCGGCGGCGGAGTTCGCGCACCAGCAGGCGGTGCGTCGCACGGCCGAGGCGGAACTCGCCCGGCGGCTCGCTGCAGCCGGCGCCGACGATGCCGCGCGCGCGGCCCTCTTCGAGGCGCTCGCCTTCGCGCAGCATTTCCTGCCGCTGCGCGAGACGATCAAGCACCACTACACCGTCGTCCATGCCCTTGTCCGCCGTGCCGCGCTGCGCCTCGGCGCGCACCTCGGCTGGCCCGACGAACTGATCTTCCATCTCCACTCGCGCGAACTGCCCGCCGCGCTGCGCGACCCCTCGGCCTTGCGCCGGCGCGCCGAGCGTCGTGCCGCCGAGCACGCGCTGGCGCGTCTCGCCGCACGCCTCCACTGTGTTCCGGCTGTCGTGTTCGGCTCGCGCGTCGATGCCATCGGCGTGCCCACGACCCGCGCCGGTGCTGGGGAAGGCGCAAGCGCCTGGAGCGGCACGCCGCTGTCGCCCGGCAAGGTCTGCGGCGTCGCGCGCGTCTTTGCCCCCGGCGAGCCGGTGCCGACCGAAGGCTGGCGTGGCGACGAGATCCTCGTCCTGCGCGCCGCCAACCTCGGCGTCACGCCCTTGTTCCGCATCGTCGCGGGGCTCGTCGTCGAAGTCGGCGGGCTTCTCGCCCACAGCGCCTGCCAGGCGCGCGAAGCCGGCATCCCCGCGGTCGCGCTGCCCGACGCGACGCGCCTGATCACCGACGGCGAGCGTGTCGTCCTCGACGGCGCCAGCGGCCGCATCGCCCTGCTCGAATCCGCCCACGGAGACCCTGCCGATGAATCCGTCCACAAACCCGCCGCACCACTCGCCACCCACCTCGCCACGGTTTGACCTCGACGGCCGCATCGCGCTGGTCACCGGCGCCGGCGCCAACGGCGGCATCGGCCACGCCCTCGCACTGGGCCTCGCGCGTGCCGGCGCCCGCGTGGCGATCGCCGACATCGACGCCGACGGCCTCGCGCAGACCGCGCGCGAACTTGCCGACTTCGGCCCCGCACCGTTTGCGCGCCTCGCCGACATCGCGATCGCCGACGAGGTCGAGGCCGTGTTCGCCGGCATCGACCGGGAGCTGGGCCGACTCGACATCCTCGTCAACGTCCCTTTCGCCTTCCCCTCCCGCGTGCGTCCGCACGAACTCGCCGCCGCCGATTGGGACCGCATGCTCGCCGTGAACCTCACCGGCTACTTCCTGTGCTGCCAGGCCGCGCTGCGCCGCATGCTGCCGGCGGGGCAGGGCAGCATCATCAACATCGGCTCCAACGCCGGCGAAAGCGCCCTCGGGCGCGGCGCGCTGCCCTACGGCTGCACCAAGGCCGCCGTGCACCAGATGACGCGCGAACTCGCCGTCGAATATGCCGGCGCCGGCATCCGCGTGAACGCCATCCTGCCCGCCCAGACCCTCACGCCGGGCCTGCGCGCCCACCTCGACACCCCGCGCTTCCGCGACCACGTCCTGCCGCGTATCCTCGCCGGCCTGCCGCAGGGGCGCCTCCTCGATCCCGAGGACTACGTCGGCCCGGCCGTCTTCCTCGCCTCCGATGCCGCGCGTGCCGTCAATGGCGTGCTCCTGCCCGTCGACGGCGGCAACCTCGCGATGAACGCCGGCGGCAGCCACACCTGGCCGGCCTGAGCCCGTGAAACTCGTCCGCTACGGCTCGCGCGGCCGCGAACGGCCCGGCCTGATCGATGCCAACGGCGTGCTGCGTGACCTCTCCGCCCACGTCCCCGACATCGACGGCGCCGCGCTCGCCCCGGCGCGCCTCGCCGCGCTGCGCCGCCTTGACCCAAGGGCGCTGCCCGCCGTGTCCGGTCGCCCGCGCCTGGGCGTGCCCGTCGCCGGCGTCGGCAAGATCGTCGCCGCCGGCCTCAACTACCGCGCCCATGCCGCTGGCGGCCACACCCTGCCGTCCGAACCCATCCTGTTCCTGAAAGCGCCGTCCTCGCTGTGCGGCGCACGCGACGCCGTGCGCCTGCCGCCCGGCGCCACCCGCGGCGATTGGGAAGTCGAACTCGCGCTGGTGATCGGCCGTCGCGCGAGCCGGGTGTCACCCGAACGTGCGCTCGAGCACGTTGCCGGCTACTGCATCGCCAACGACGTCTCCGAGAGGAGTTTCCAGTTCGACCGCGGCCCCACCTGGGACAAGGGCAAGAGCTGCGACACCTTCTGCCCGCTCGGTCCCTGGCTAGTTACCCGCGACGAATTGCCAGACCCGCAGGCGCTGGACCTGTGGCTAACTCTCGACGGCGAGACGATGCAGGTGGCAAACACCGCCGACATGCTGTTCACCTGCGCCGAACTCGTCGCCTGCGCGAGCCGCTACATGACCCTGCACCCCGGCGACGTGCTCCTCACCGGCACGCCGCCCGGCAGCGGCTTCCTTCGCTCCCCGCCGCGCTACCTGCGCCACGGAGACACGATGCGCCTGGGTATCGCCGGGCTGGGGGAGCAATGTTCGCGGGTGATCACGCTGAACGCCTGAAAACGCATTCGTCGCGGAGAAAACAAGGGCAGAGCCGCGGAAGCCGCGCGCGGGAACGCCGATTTCTGGATGGCAGCAGACGACCCAGCACGGTCATTCACCTCACAAAATTCGATGCCCGGAAGCGGACGCTAAGCCGATCAAGCCCAGGCGGTCCCGCGATAGAAGTCCTGCCACGGGTAGCCGACACTGCTCTTCGAGATGGCGTCGCCGTTCTCCATAAACCCCTGATAGTGGACGATGCCGAATCGAGCGAGGTCGATCCTCGGGCGAAAAGGTGCGCCGTCTCCGTCTCGTTCGTTGGCTCGCCGAGCAATGTTGTCCGCCACGGCAAAGCTGACGATGTCCGCAAACTCCAGATACTCGCTGGAGATCGGCAGCACGAACTCGGGCGACTTCACTGGCAGCGTGTTAGTGATGAAGGGCCACATGAGCGTGAGCCTGCCGCCCGCGAACAAGTCCTTGGCCCAGCCGTCATCGTTGGTGCGCTCGAAGAAGAAATGCGGGCAGAGGCCCTGCTTGGTCATCTGCTCGATAGCGAACTGGACAAGCGGCCCGAACACCCGGGCTTTGCAGGCGGCTTGCTCTCTTTTTTTGAACGTCTGCGGCTTGAAGACCACCCCTGCGCAGTTCAGGATGACCAACCTGCCGGCCCGGCTTGCGAGGAGATCCGCTACCTCACCCAGGAACGCGGACACTTGCTCTGTCGGCAGTCTCACCGCACTCCTGCTGCCGTCATGAAAGAGTGTCTTGCAGTGGACGACGGTATCCGCGCCTAGGCGCGCGCTCTTCAGTGCTCGATACGCTTCCAGCAACTCCTGATCCTCGGCGGCGACCCGTGGCCTCGAAATCAGGGAGTAGGTCACGCAGTAGCGATTGTCGCAGCCTGGGGTGACGATGTCGCGCATGGCTTCATCGCCGTAGAGTAAAACGTCATCTTCCTTGGGGACGCTTGGCAGTCGGACCTCGAAGCGAGTCGCGCAACTCGGACATACCACTTCTCCCGTTCCCGGACGGAAAAGCTTGCCTTCCGACATGAAGGGCATCAGTGGCGGACGCTTGGCAAGCCAGTCCGGGATGAAGGTGTGGCCGTTGGGGCATACAAACGACTGCCGGAGTAGCCATTCAGGGCAGTAGCCTATGTTCTGTGGCGTTCGCTCAATCCCACCTTGTCTCAGGAATCTGGAATGCTCCGCGTTGACCCAGTCTTTCGGGTCAAGTCGTAAATCGCGCCTAACGTGGTTGAAGGATTCGAAAGCCATTGTCACGCGCCGATTGTCAGTAGGTCGTCGGGGCCGGGAACTGGCGTTTCCTGACCGCATGAAGTCATCGCAAATAAGAGTTTGTGACCGCGCCAGAAATTTTGCATATATATCGCGGGTGTGTCGCCGCGCGTGAGCAGCCGTTCACGACCGACGCCTTCTGGCCGCCTTCAGCCCATCCGCGCCGCGCGAGAATTGGCGCCGCCTTGCCACATTCCATGTGACCGATGCCGTCACCCATTTCCGTCGGTCCGCCTTACCCCGGACTGCCGTTCGCCCCAATCGTCACATCCCCGAACCACACCGCCTTCCAGCGCGCGACCTTGTCGTCCGCGTCCAGGGTCCGCGGCGACACCGGCGTCGCGTCGGGAAAGCCCGGATCGCCCTCGATGACGCGGCTATTCACCGTAGCATAGAGGCGGGCACCCTCCGCGTAGGTCACGGCGACGAGCACGCCGCAGTTCCTGCACAGCAGGAAGTCCGCCCGTCCATCCCCTTGTCGGTAGCGTCCGAGGGCGGTCGGGTCGCGGACCTCGATGTGCAGGCGTCCGGCCGGGTCCGAAACGTAGGCGGCGCCGTGCTTGCGGCAGTAGTCACAGTCGCAGGCGCGTGGAGGGTAAGTCGCCGCGGGGCGGGGCAGTTCGATGTCGAGGCGGAGGCTGCCGCAATGGCAAGCTCCCTTCAGCTTGGATGGGGGCACCGGGGCTCCTGCGGAAAAGAAAACGGGCGCCGAGCTTCGCGCCCGGCGCCCGTTCGGCGCTGCGTGGGTTGGCCGCGTCAGGCCGCTTCTTCGCCCAGATACGCCGCGCGCACCTTGGGATTGGTCAGCAACTCCGCGCCCGAGCCGGTCAGCGTGATCTTGCCCGATTCCATCACGTAGGCGCGCTGCGAGAACTCCAGCGCGAGGTTGGCGTTCTGCTCGACGAGCAGGACCGTGACGCCTTCCTTGGCGACCGACTGCACGACCTCGAAGATCTTCTCCACGACCAGCGGCGCGAGGCCCATCGACGGTTCGTCGAGCAGCAGCAGCTTGGGACGCGACAGCAGCGCGCGGCCGATGGCGACCATCTGCTGTTCGCCGCCCGACAGCGTGCCGGCGACCTGTGCGAGGCGTTCCTTCACGCGCGGCAGCATGGTGTACACGCGCTCCAGATCCTGCTCGATGGCCGCCGTGTCGTTGCGCGTGTAGGCGCCCATGCGCAGATTCTCTTCCACCGTCAGGCGCGTGAAGATGCCGCGGCCTTCCGGCACCAGCGCGATGCCGCGACGCAGGCGCTTGTGCGCCGGCAGCACGTGGACCTTCTCGCCCTCGTAGTGGATCTCGCCGCCGGCGATCTTCAGGCTGCCCGCGATCGCGTTCAGCGTGGTGGTCTTGCCGGCGCCGTTGGCGCCGATCAGGCTCACCAGTTCGCCGCGGTACAGTTCGAGGTCGATGCCCTTGACGGCCTTGATGCCGCCGTACGCGACCTGCATGCCGGAGAGCTGCAGCAGGGGGGAGATGGGATTAGTGTGCATGCTTGTGGCCTCCGCCCAGGTAGGCGCCGATCACGGCTTCGTTCTTCTGTACCTCGGCCGGCACGTCCTCGGCGATCTTGCGCCCGAAATCGAGCACGGCGACACGGTCGCACAGGCCCATCACGAGCTTCACGTCGTGCTCGATCAGCAGCACGGTAATGCCGTCGCCGCGGATCTGCTCGATGAGATTCTTCAGCTGCACCGTCTCCGTCGCGTTCATGCCCGCGGCCGGTTCATCCAGCGCCAGGAGTTGCGGCTCGGTCGCCAGTGCGCGCGCGATTTCCAGGCGACGCTGGTCGCCGTAGGAGAGGTTCTTCGCCGTTGCGGTGGCGAAACGCTCGATGCCGACGTACTTGAGCAGCTCGTAGGCGCGCTCGGTGGTGAGGCGTTCCTCTTCGACGGTGTGTTTGTTCTGCGTGAGGATGCCCCACACGCCCGCAGTGGTGCGGATGTGGTGGCCGGCCATCACGTTCTCGAGCGCCGAGAGCTCGCGGAACAGGCGGATGTTCTGGAAGGTGCGTGCGATGCCCTGTGCCACCACCAGATGCGGCTTGCCCGAGGGCAGGGGCGTGCCGTTGAACACGAACTCGCCGCCGTCGGGCGTGTAGGCGCCCGTCAGCACGTTGAAGAAGGTCGTCTTGCCGGCGCCGTTGGGTCCGATCAGGCCGTACACCTCGCCCTTGCGGATCGTCAGCGACACGTCCGAGAGCGCCTGCAGGCCGCCGAAGCGCTTGCCGATGTTGCGGGCTTCGAGGAGGGTGATCATTCGGTCACCCCCTTGCTCTTCAGGTGGCGGATGTGGGAGTACTTGGCGTTGGCCGGGATCAGGCCCGCCGGGCGGAGCAGCATCATCAGGATCATCGCGAGCGACAGCAGCAGCATGCGGAGCACTTCGGGGTCGAGGATCACATGGCCGAACAGGGCGTTCTGCACCGGGGCGGCAATGTGGCGAAGTATTTCGGGCAGCGCGGACAGGATGATCGTGAGAGGGGGCACGATAAATCCCGGGGGAAGGTGAAGATAAATCCGGGATGGGGCGGGACCAAGGGG
>NZ_WTVK01000029.1 GCF_012910805.1 Aromatoleum evansii | reverse complement strand
CCTCCCTCTCGCTCCGCGCGGGCCGCCGCGGACCCGCAGCGCGTTCGGCGTGCAAGCCCGGCGATCCTGCCCGCGTCCCTGGCATCGCATGAGGAAAACTAGCGGCGGATCTTGCGCGTCGCAGCAGCGATTCATTTCACAACGCCAATCGCGCTCTCACAATGTGAAAAGTTACGCGCAAATACCTGATTTTCTTGCCGCAAATAATTTCTTATATCTTATATAAGACTTATTGCTGCAAAGCGAGATCGTCCCTATACTTTTTTCCACACGAGGACGCTTCAGCGCCCCTCGTACCGGCAGGACTCACCCGACCGGAACACACCGGGCGGACGTGCCGCCGAGTTGAAACCAGCTTGTAAACCATCAGTCGAGAAGGAACTGTCATGACCCTGACCCGCGAACAGCAAATCGCCGCCCTCGAGAAAGACTGGGCCGAAAACCCCCGCTGGAAAGGCATCAAGCGCGGCTACGCCGCAGCCGATGTCGTCCGCCTGCGCGGCTCCCTGCCGATCGAGCACACCCTGGCCAAGCGCGGCGCCGAAAAGCTGTGGGAGAAGGTCAACGGCGGCGCCAAGAAGGGCTATGTGAACGCCTTCGGCGCCATCACCGCCGGTCAGGCGATGCAGCAGGCCAAGGCAGGCCTCGAGGCCGTGTATCTGTCTGGCTGGCAGGTCGCCGCCGACGGCAACACCTCCGAGACCATGTACCCGGACCAGTCGCTGTACGCCTACGACTCGGTGCCGACCATGGTTCGCCGCATCAACAACACCTTCAAGCGCGCCGACGAGATCCAGTGGTCGCGCGGCATCAACCCGGGCGACAAGGAATTCATCGACTACTTCCTGCCGATCGTCGCTGACGCGGAAGCCGGTTTCGGCGGCGTGCTGAACGCCTTCGAGCTGATGAAGAACATGATCGCCGCCGGCGCCGCCGGGGTGCACTTCGAAGACCAGCTGGCTGCCGTGAAGAAGTGCGGCCACATGGGCGGCAAGGTGCTCGTGCCGACGCAGGAAGCGATCGAGAAGCTGATCTCGGCCCGCTTCGCCGCCGACGTGATGGGCGTGTCGACCCTGATCCTGGCCCGTACCGACGCTGAAGCCGCGAACCTGATCACCTCGGACCACGACGCCAACGACAAGCCCTTCCTCACCGGCGAGCGCACGCAGGAAGGCTTCTACCGCGTGAAGAACGGCCTCGAGCAGGCCATCAGCCGCGGTGTCGCCTACGCCCCGTACGCCGATCTGGTGTGGTGCGAGACCGGCACGCCGGACCTCGGATTTGCCCGCGAGTTCGCGCAGGCCGTGCTGGCTGCCTGCCCGGGCAAGCTGCTGTCGTACAACTGCTCGCCGTCGTTCAACTGGAAGAAGAACCTCGACGACAAGACCATCGCCAAGTTCCAGGACGAGCTGTCGGCGCTGGGCTACAAGTACCAGTTCATCACGCTGGCCGGCATCCACGTCAATTGGTTCAACACCTTCCAGTTCGCGCACGCTTACGCTCGCGGCGAAGGCATGAAGCACTACGTCGAGATGGTCCAGGAGAAGGAATTCGCCGCTCGCGAGCAGGGCTACACCTTCGTGTCGCACCAGCAGGAAGTCGGCGCCGGTTACTTCGACGACGTGACCACCGTCATCCAGGGCGGTTCGTCCTCGGTGAAGGCGCTGACTGGCTCGACCGAAGAAGAGCAGTTCCACTGATCAAAGGGGCATAGGCGGGCCGCCATCAGGCCCGCCAAAGCTGGAGGCCGCGTCCACAAGACGCGGCCTTTTTCTATTGGTCCATGCCGAGCGGATGCGACTCAGCCCGCACCGCCCCCCTGAGGGGCCATGCCCGGCCCCATGCGTCCGGGTCCCATGCCGCCTTTGCCGCCTCGCCCCATCCCGCGCGGGCCGAACATCGGGAACTGCTCGTCGAAGGTCTTTTTCTGCGTCGTATCGAGTCCGACATACAAGGCTTCGGTGGCCTTGCGGACATCCTGCATCGAGGCCAGGCGTTCCTTCGCGAAGGATTCCATGCGCTCCATGCGTTCCGGCACGGTCTTCGGACGCTCCTGGGTGCGCATCGCCTGCATGTGCTCGGACATCCTGCGCGCCTTGTCTTGCATCACGCTCTTGAACTGCTCCCACGCCAGCGCTTGCTCGGGTTTCAGGGAAAGGGCCGTCTGCAGAGTCGCGAGCCGTTGGGTCATCTGCTCTGACATCGCTGCCGGGTCCATGCGGTGCATCCGGTGCATGCCACCGCGCGGGCCGTCGCAATCGCCCCACGGCGCCGCGAACGCGCCGCCCGCTCCCATGCCAATCGTCGCGACGAGCGCGGCGGCGAGCGAATTCTTCATCCACGTTTTCATGATCCTTCTCCGGTTAGTGATGGGGTTCGCCCCTTGCGGGCGGCAGAGTCATTTCAGCACCGCCGTGTAAGCGGGATTTGTCCGCAGGAAGGCGGATTGAATGGCTGTGTTTCGCGTGCCGTGGGCGATACTCTGGGATACAAACCGGCGGCCACGCGGCCGTAAGATTCGATCGACCCGAAGTCCCGGGGGCGCGCGACCGCCCTGCCGAACCCATCTAATGAACATGACGAACGCACCCGACCATATCCTGATCGTCGACGACGACCGCGAGATCCGCGCGCTGCTGGCCGACTACCTCGAAAAGCAGGGATTGCGCTGCACGACCGCCGCCGACGGGCGCGAGATGAAGGCGGCACTCGACCGCCACCGCGTCGACCTGATCGTGCTGGACCTGATGCTGCCCGGAGAGGATGGCCTGACCCTGTGCCGCAACCTGCGCGCAGCCGGCCCTCATGCGAACACCCCGGTCCTGATGCTGACCGCGCGCGGGGAGGACATGGACCGCATCCTCGGGCTGGAGATGGGCGCGGACGACTATGTACCGAAGCCCTTCGTCCCGCGCGAACTGCTCGCGCGCATCCGCGCGATCCTGCGCCGCGCACGCGCGCTGCCGCCCAATCTCGAGACCGCACAGGTGCAGCACGCGACCGAACTGGGCTTCGCCCACTGGCGCCTGAATACAGTGGGCCGTCACCTCGTCGGCACCGACGGCACGGTCGTGCCCTTGTCGGGCGCCGAGTACCGGCTCCTGTCGGTATTCCTGTCGCATCCGCAGCGGGTGCTGAACCGCGACCAGTTGATGGAGCTGACCCAGGGCCGAGAGGCGGACGTCTTCGACCGCTCGATCGACCTGCTGGTAAGCCGGTTGCGCCAGCGCCTGGGCGACAACGCGCGCGAACCCGAGATCATCAAGACGGTGCGCAACGAGGGCTACGTGCTGGCATGCGCAGTGTCGCCGGTCGCGCCGGAAGGCGAGGCTCCATGAAAACCCGCTGGACCCGCACGCTGTTCGCCCGGCTCATGCTGATCTGGCTGGGCGGGATGGTGGTCGTGCTGGCGGTGAGCCTCGCGCTGTTCCTCAGCGAACGCGACCGCTATGCGCGCGAGGTGTTGTTCGAGGGCGTCGCACGCGAGATCGCGGCAGCCGTCGATGTGCTCGAACACATGCCGGCGGGACAGCGCGAAGACTGGATCGACGCGGTGGGACGCCGCCGCCTGCGCTTCGCCCTCGCGCCACCGCCTTCCGACGCGACGGCCAGTTCCGCTTCCGCACCGCTAGCTGCAGCCATCCGCGAGGCCCTGCCCGACCGCAAAGTCGAAGTGCTGTCGCGCGCGCGACCGGACGAGGAGCATCCGCACCGCACCCAGTCCTTTGTCAGCCTGCGGCTCGGCGATGGGACCCCGCTGCTGATCCGCATGCCGGGGCCGATGTTCGGCATGCGGCCGCCGCCGCTTCCGCCCGGCAGCCTGGTGACCTCGCTGCTGGCGCTGCTCGTCGGTGTCACGCTGCTCACTTGGTTCGCGGTGCGCATCGCGACGCGCCCGATCACGCGACTGGCGGCGGCAGCCGATGCGCTGGGCGAGGATCCGAACCGTCCGCCGCTCGCAACCGATGGCCCCGCCGAAGCGGCCCTGGCTGCGCACGCCTTCAACCGCATGCAGGAACGCATCCTGCAGCATGTCGCCGAGCGCACGCGCATCCTGGCCGCGGTTTCGCACGACCTGCAGACCCCGATCACGCGCCTGCGCCTGCGTGCCGAGCTGATCGAGGACGAGGCCCTGCGCACGAAGTTCCAGAGCGACCTGGACGCGATGCAGGCGCTGGCCAAGGAAGGACTGGACTACGCGCGCAGTCTGGACACGAGTGCAGCGAAGCAGGCGATCGACCTGAACGCCCTGGTCGCGGCATTGCGCGACGACGCGCAGGACATGGGCTGGGACGTGGAAATCGAGGGCGAACCGGTGCCGCCCTGCAGCGGGCAGGTCGGCGGACTGCGCCGCGCGCTTTGGAATCTGATCGAAAACGGGCACAAATTCGGGGGACGCGTGCGCATCGCGCTCCACACCCGGCCCGCGGCATGCGAGCTTCGCATCCGCGACGATGGCCCCGGACTGCCGCCGCAGGAGTTGGACAAGGTCTTCGAGCCCTTCTACCGCGTGGAGTCCTCGCGCAGCCGGGAAACGGGCGGCACCGGATTGGGGCTGGCGATCGCGCGCAACCTGTTGCGGGCACAAGGCGGCGAGGTGCAGCTCGCGAATCGCACAGAGGGCGGTCTCGAGGCGATCGTCACACTAACGCGCATGGCGCGGGAGCGCGACACCACGGCCGCCTGAGCGGACGGTGCCCTACAGCGAGGCGAAGCTCCCGCGCCCGGCCGGAAGCGGCATCAGGGGCGCCGCCAGGTCCGCCGCAACCTCGGCGCGCAGCCAGTCGAGAAACGCCAGAAGCAGCGGCGTGTCCAGCCGCCCTTCGGGGAGCACGATCCAGTAATGCCACTGCGGGCGCTGCGCGAACGGCAAGTCGGACGGGAAGTCGTTCGCACAAATGCCCTCGGGGGCATGACGGGCCTCGATGGCGATGTCGAAGGGGCGCAACAATTTTCCCGCACGCAGCGCCGACGCTGCCAGACTGCGGCGCGCGAGCGCGACGCCGCGTCCTTCGAGTGCGGCCTGAAGCACTAGGGCGGAGTCGGAGAGCATCAGGCCGCTCGCCGGCTCGGGCCAGTCGAGGCCGGCAGCACGGAACCAGGGCGCCCAGTCTTCCCCCTCCGAACGCAAGAGCGGCAGGCCCGCGAGATCGCCCGGCACGCGCAGCGGATGCCCCGCGCACAGGGCGGGACTGACGACCGGAAAGAGGACGTCGTCCATCAACAGTTCGCTCCTGACCCCACCATAGCCGCCGGGTCCCCAGCGGATGCTGAGATCCATGCCGTCGCGGCTGAAATCGGCGAGCGCGCCGGTCGCGGTGATATTCACTTCCGCCGACGGATGGGCATCGATGAAGGTACCGATCCGCGGCGTGAGCCAGCGGCTCGCAAAGGACGGCATCACACTGATCGACAGGCGGTTCGGGTTGGAACGTCGCCTGAGATTCGCCACGGTCTCGGCGATCTGCCGCAGGGCGGCGTTTGCGGCGTGCAGGAGCTCCTCCCCGGCGGGGGTCAGCACGACCGTCCGTCCCTGTCGATGAAAGAGCGGAAAACCGAGATGCTCCTCGAGCGTGCGGATCTGGTGGCTCACCGCGCCGTGCGTGACGAACAGTTCGTCGGCCGCACGCGACACGCTCGACAGGCGCGCCGCCGCCTCGAAGACGCGCAGCGCCGGCAATGGGGGAAGTTTCCCGGGACGTTCCATATGTGAGCGATATTCACAAACATGTCAGAAAAGATCGATTTTCACGATTGCCGCCAGCAATGACAATGGCTGCCACAACGGTCGCTCCAGTGGGGCATCAGGAGGCATCATGGAAACGAAATATGCTCGCCCTGAATGGGATCTGCAAGCAGGCGGAATCCTCTCGATCGATGATGCGCGTGACTGGGTGGTGAGTCTGGCCAGCGGCCATGCGTGGCTGACACTTGAGGGATACTCACAGGACAAGTGGATCGGCGCGGGCGACCGCTTCCACGTACCCGGCGACGGCCGGATGGTCATAGAGGTCGAGTGCGACGCCCGCATCCGCCTCGAGCCGCCGCCGGCGAGCACCATGCAGCGTTTGCTCGCACGAATCGAGCGCAGCACACGGCGCTTCGCCGCGACGGTCGCAAACGCCACCGTTTATTCGGCCGAGCGCATCAGCTGCGGCCCGGCCCGCTGAAGTCAGACGATCAGGCGCGGCGCGCGAGCAACACGATCGCGACGCCGCCAAGGATCGCGACCGAGGACAGGACGAGGCGCAGCGTCACCGCCTCGCCGAGGAACAGCACCCCGCCGACGGCCGCGATCACCGGGACGCTGAGCTGGACGGTCGCGGCGCTGGTGGCGGTCAACCCGCGCAGTGCCGCATACCACACGGCATAACCGGCCCCCGACGCCACGGCGCCGGACAGCACCGCGTACAGCGCCCCGTCGGCATCGACGCGTACCTCGCCACTCCCGAGGATTCCGAGCGCGAGTGCCATGGGCACCGTGCGCAGGAAATTCCCCCCGGTGGCGGCCAGGGCGTCCGATGTCTTGCGTCCGCGCAGCGAATACACGCCCCACGCGATGCCCGCCCCGATCATCAGCAGCGCCCCGCCAAGCGGCGGCGCACTCAGCCCCGGCAACAGCAGGTACACCAGCCCGCCGAAGGCCAGCAGCAGGCCGGCTGTCTGCTGTGTCTGCAGACGCTCGCCGCGTGCGATCCCGGTGAGGATCATGGTGGCCTGCACCGCTGCAAACAGCAGCAGCGCACCCACACCGGTCGGCAAGGACACATAGGCAAAGGAAAATCCCGCGGCATAGGCGAACAGCGCAAGCGCCGACCCCCAATTGCCAGCCTTGCCCGGAACCTGTCGTCGCCACTGCAGCAGGATCGCAAGCATCACGGCGCCCGACACCAGGCGTATCACGGTAAAGCTCGCGGGATCGATGCTCGTGTGCTGCAATGCGAGACGGCACAGCACGGAATTGGCCGCGAAAGCGATCATCGTGACGAGCGTCAGCGATGCGATGCGCACGGATGTCACACAGGTCTCCTCGATGGAGCGTTGCGGGGCATCAGCTTGCGCCGCGCGACTGTCCCTCTTGTTTTTCTTCGGGTCGGGCGTATTGGTGGGCGAGTTCGCCGAAACGCCCGACCTCGCCCTCGCACCATGCCGCATCCCTTCCCAGTTCCTCTGCCAACAGGCGCGCAACCGCGGGCGCTGCTGCGGCGGCTTCCGCGGCATCGAGGAACAGCGCCCGATACCGCCGCGCCAGCACGTCCTCCACCCCGCGCGCGAGCTCGCAGCGCGCAGCGTAGCGCACTTCGGCCTCGGTCAGGCGGAAAGCCGAATGCACGAGGTGTCCGGCGCCGGGCAGCAGGTCAACGGCCGTGCGCGCCGAACCGTAGCAATCCGACGTTGGGCCGGCGTCACCCCCATGCAGGCGCAGCTCGGCAGTGACGCACGGTCGTCGCGCCAGCCCGGCCACCGACTGCGCCGTATCGATGGTCTCCTCGGCCATGCGGCGGTAGGTCGTCCACTTCCCGCCGGTGATCGTCACGAGTCCGCCCGGCGACACCTCGATGCAATGCTCGCGCGACAGGCTGCGCGTTGCCGAATTGTCGCCCGCGCCGATCAGCGGACGCAGCCCGACGAAGACGCTGCGGATGTCCGCGCGCACCGGCGGCCGCGCAAGATACGGCGTGACGGCATCGAGGATGAACTCGATTTCTCCGGCAAGCGGTCGAGGCTCGAGGGGGAGATCCTGGCGCGGCGAATCGGTGGTGCCGATCAGCACCCGGCCCTGCCAGGGAATCATGAACAGGACACGCCCGTCTGCCGTTTCCGGCACCAGCAATGCGTCGCGTCCCGGCAGGAAGCCGGCATCGACGACGATATGCACCCCTTGGCTGGGCTTGAGCAAGGCACGCGCCTGCGGCAGCTCCGCGCGGCGGATGGCGTCCGCCCATACGCCCGTTGCATTGACGACGACGCCCGCGGGGATGCGAAACGCCTCGCCGGTCTCTGCGTCGTGCGCGAGGACGCCGTTCACCTGCCCGTCCTCGACGATCAGTCCATCGACGGGCAGATAGTTCAATGCAAGGCCGCCCAGGTCGAAATGGGTGCGCATCAGGGCGAGCGCGAGGCGCGCGTCGTCGAACCGGGCATCCCAGTACGCGATGCCCCCGCGCAGCCCCGCCGGCCGCAGCGTCGGCAGCGCGACGATGGTGCTGGCGGCGTCGAGCACGCGGCTATGGCCGATGCCGTGCATGCCCGCCATCAGGTCATAGAACGCGAGGCCGGTGCCGAACTTCGGGATATCCAGCCAATGGTAGGCCGGCACGACGAAGCGCTGCTTGTGCACGAGATGCGGCGCGTTCGCGAGCAGGCGCGAGCGCTCGACGAGCGCCTCATGCACCAGCGGTAGATTGCCCTGCGCGAGGTAGCGCACGCCGCCATGAATCAGTTTGGTGGCGCGCGAGCTGGTCCCTTTCGCAAAGTCATGGGCCTCGAGCAGCAAGGTGCGGTAGCCGCGCGCACTCGCATCCACCGCGCAGCCCAGCCCCGTGGCGCCACCGCCGATCACCACCACGTCCCACGCGCCGGTCTCGCGCAGGCGCGCGAGCAGCGACGCCCGATCCAGCCCGGCCGCCGGGTCCCGGCGTGTCGCCGCGCTCACGCCTCAGCCCAGCCGCGCGAACGCCCGACCGCGCGATGCCAGCGGGCGATCAGCGCGTCGCGCCGATCCGCGTCCATCGCGGGCTCGAACCGCCGCTCCGCGCGCCAGTGCGCGGCGACCTCGTCCTCGCACGACCACACGCCGACCCCCAGACCGGCGAGGTAGGCGGCGCCCAGTGCCGTCGTCTCCAGCATCTGCGGCCGCACGACGGGCACTCCAAGCAGATCGGCCTGCAGCTGCATCAGCAGGTCGTTCGCCGCCGCCCCGCCATCGACGCGCAGCTCCTTCAACGGACCGGCCCCGTCGCGATCCATCGCCGCGACCAGATCGACGGTCTGCAGCGCGATCGCCTCCAATGCTGCGCGCGCGATGTGGGCGGCGCCGGTGCCGCGCGTCAGGCCGAACAGCGCACCGCGCGCATACGCGTCCCAGTAGGGGGCGCCCAGCCCGGTGAAGGCCGGCACGAGCACGACCCCGCCGCTGTCCGGAACACTCGCCGCGAGCGCCTCGATCTCGCCCGAATGCCGGATCAGGCCGAGGCCGTCGCGCAGCCACTGCACGATCGCCCCGCCCATGAAGATGCTGCCTTCCAGCACATAACGGGTGCGCCCGCGGGCGCGCCAGCCGACCGTGGTCAGCAGGCGGTTGGTCGACGCGACGATCCCGTCGCCGGTGTTCATGAGCAGGAAGCAACCAGTCCCGTAGGTGTTCTTCGCCATGCCCGGCACGAAGCAGGCCTGGCCGAAGGTGGCAGCCTGCTGGTCGCCGGCGATGCCCGCGATCGGCACGGCGGCGCCGAGCACGTCGGCATGCGACTCGCCGCACACGCCGCTGCTGTCGACGATGCGCGGCAACAGCGCACGAGGAATGCCGAAAAGCGCGAGAAGTTGGTCGTCCCAGTCACCGCTGCGGATGTTGAACAGCATCGTGCGTGCGGCGTTGCCCGGATCGGTGACGTGCAGCGCCCCGCCGCTCAGGTGCCACACCAGCCAGCTGTCCACGGTGCCGAATGCCAGTTCGCCGGCTTCCGCGCGCCTGCGCGCATCCGGCACATTGTCCAGCAGCCAGGCCAGTTTGGTGGCCGAGAAGTAGGCATCGAGTTCCAGACCGGTACGCGCGCGAATGAGGTCCGCGTGTCCGTCGGCGCGCAGCCGGTCGCACGCGGCGGCGGTGCGGCGGTCCTGCCACACGATCGCGGGAGCGAGCGCCCGGCCGGTGGAACGCTCCCACAGGATAGTCGTCTCGCGCTGGTTGGTGATGCCGAGCGCGGCAAGCTCAGCCGCCGCGATGCCGGCGTCGACCAGCGCCGCACGCGCGCAATTGAGTTGCGACGCAAGGATCTCGTCCGGGTCATGCTCCACCCACCCGGGATGCGGAAAAAACTGGGTGAAGTCCTTTTGCGCGGCCCCGCGCACGCACCCGTCGGCGTCGAACACCATGGCCCGCGAGCTCGTCGTTCCCTGATCCAGCGCCAGCAGCCAGCTCATGCCACCCCCGCAGAAACGCGCGATGACGCAAGCGTACCGCGGCGCCGCGCGCCTGACCATCCCTCCCCGCGCTCGCTTGCACGGCGCGCGTGTGGTTCAATGTCGCCTTTCGCTGCGCCGCACCAAACCGCCATGCAATCGCTCTGGATGATCGTCGCCAGCCTGCTCTTCGCCTGCATGGGGGTGTGCGTCAAGCTCGGAGCCGGCACCTTCTCCACCGGGGAACTGGTGTTCTACCGCGGCTTCGTCGGCCTTCTGGTCGTGACTCTCATCGCGCGCATGCAGGGCGTGCCGCTACGCACCCCGCACTGGCGGCTGCAGGTCACCCGCGCCCTATCGGGCTGTGCGGCGCTGATGTGCTACTTCTATGCGATCAGTGCCCTGCCGCTGGCGACAGCGGTCACGCTCAATTACACCTCGCCGATCTTCGTCGCCCTGCTCCTCGCGCTGTGGTTCCGCGAGCGCCTGCGCGGGCCGGTGATCGCCTCGGTCACACTGGGCTTCGTCGGCGTCATCCTTTTGCTCAAGCCGACCCTGCAGGCCGAACAGTGGCTGGGGGCCTGCGCCGGACTCGGCTCCGGCCTCGTCGCCAGCCTTGCCTACATCAACGTGCGCGAACTCGGCCGCGCCGGTGAGCCGGAGGCGCGGACGGTGCTGTGGTTCTCGGCGATCACGACCCTGCTCGGCATCCCGTGGGCGCTCTCCGGTGAACTGCGCGCCATCGACCTGCAGGGCGGTGCCGCGCTCGCGGGTGTCGGTCTGTTCGGAGCGCTCGCCCAGCTCGCGATGACCCGTGCCTACCGCTTCGGCAAAACCATCGTCGCGGCCAATCTGGCCTACACTACGGTGATCTTCTCCAGCCTGTTCGGTGTGCTGCTGTGGGACGAGATCCTCACGCTCGACGCCTGGATCGCCGTCGTGCTGATCATCGCCAGCGGCGCGGCCGTGTCGCTCGCCTCGCGCCCGGCGCCACAGGCACTGCCCCCCGGCGCCGCGCCCGACGGCCGCGGTCGAGATTGAAGCGGCTGGCGCCCGGGGATATAGTAGTTCGCATAATCCAGTCGCCATGCGGAGGCAGTCATGATCACAACGGACCATCGCCCCAATCTGGTCGCCGTTGCCGTGTTCGGCGAATTCACCCTCGCGGACTACAAGGAGTTCGAGGAACTGGTCAATTACAAGATCCAGTTCGAGGGTCCGGTGAGCCTGCTCTTCGATCTGCGCGAGATGGCCGGTTTCACGCTCGACGTGGCATGGGAGGAAATCCGCTTCTCGCGCAAGCATGCGCATGACTTCCGCCGCATTGCGGTACTCACGCAGGACCAGTGGCTGACATGGAGCGCGTGGATCTCGCAGCTCTTCGTCGACGCCGAAGTGCTCGTATTCGATGACGAGGCAGAGGCGCGCGCCTGGCTCGAGACGACCGAGGAGCCCGCACGGTGAGCAGTCACGCATCGGGCTCTTCCGCGTCCTACAGCACGCTGATCAGCGCCCACGAACTCGCCCAGCACATCGACGACCCCGACTGGGTGATCTTCGACTGCCGCCACGACCTCGCGAACCGCGACTTCGGCCGCGACGTCTACGCCCGCGCCCACATCCCGGGCGCGCGCTTCCTGCACCTCGACGAAGACCTGTCCAGCCCGCTGACGGGCACGAACGGTCGCCATCCGCTGCCCGATCCCGAAGCCTTCGCGCAACGCCTCGCGCGTGCCGGCGTCGGCAACGAAACCCAGGTCATCGCTTATGACGACGCCGGCGGCATGTTCGCCGCGCGCCTGTGGTGGATGATGCGCTGGGTCGGCCACCACTGTGCGGCGGTCCTAGACGGCGGGCTGGTCGCCTGGCTGGAAGCCGGCCAGGCGCTCACCGCGAAGGTCCCCGAACCGGTCCCCGCGACCTTCCGCGTCTCGCTGCGTCCGGAAGTCGTGGATGCCGCGTGGGTCCTCGGGCATCTGCACGACCCGGAGATGCTGCTGCTCGACGCCCGCAGCCCCGACCGCTACCGCGGCGAGAACGAGACGCTCGACCCGGTCGGCGGGCACATCCCCGGCGCGATCAACCGCTTCTTCCGCGACAACCTCGACGGCCGCGGACACTTCAAACAGGCTTCGATCCTGCGCGAGGAATTCGGGGCGCTGCTCAAGGGCGGCGACGCCCACCGCGTCGTCCACCAGTGCGGATCGGGCGTCACCGCCTGCCACAACCTGCTGGCGATGGAATCGGCGGGTCTGACCGGCTCGCGCCTGTATGCCGGTTCGTGGAGCGAATGGTGCGCCGATCCGGCGCGGCCCGTCGCAACCGGCCCCGAGCGCTGATCCCCCGGGGCGGGAGCCCTACCACTCGACCTTTTCGACGGTGCCGAGGGAGCGTCCGAGAAAACGCTCACCGATCGTCTGGAAGCGCAGCGGCACATCGGTGACCACGAAGCGATATGCGGCCGGCCCCGGGTGCGTGCTGGCGATACCGAGTTCCTTGAGTTTCGCCGCGGCCAGTTCCGCGGTCGTGATCGCGGAGTCGACCAGACGCACGCCCGGCCCCGCGACATCACGCAGCAGCGGCTTCAGCAGCGGATAGTGCGTGCAGCCGAGCACGAGGCTGCCGACCTCCTCCGCCAGCACCGGCTTCAGGTATTCCTGCGCCGTGAGCCGGGTCACCGGATGATCCAGCCAGCCCTCCTCGACCAACGGCACGAACAGCGGACAAGCCTGCGAATACACGCGCACGCCGGGATCCAGGGCATGGATGCGCCGCGCGTAGGCATTGCTGTTGATCGTCGTCGGCGTGCCGATCACGCCGATCCCGCGCCCCTTAGACTCCGCGACCGCCGCATGCGCACCCGCCTCGATCACGTCGAGGACGGGAATGTCGCGCGCCAGGCGCCGCACCACGTCGGCCGCCACCGCCGCCATCGTGTTGCACGCGACGATCAGCATCTTGACGTCCTGCTGCAGCAGGAACTCGGTGATCTGGGCGGTGAAATGCTCGATCGTCGCGACGGATTTGACGCCGTAAGGCACCCGCGCGGTGTCGCCGAAATACACGATGCGCTCGAGCGGCAGGCGCTCCATCAGGGCGCGCACGACGGTGAGCCCGCCTATGCCGGAATCGAATACGCCTATGGGTCGGGAGGAGTCCAATGCAGAAACCAGGTCAGGACAAAAACGGATTCTAGCGCAAGCTCAGCCCTGCCGTGACGCGTGCCGCGCGAGGGCCCAGGCGACGTGCTCGCGCACCAGTTCCGAAGGGTCGTCCGCACGCGCCCGCAGCGCCGCCAACACCTCCGGAGTGCCCGCTGCGTTGCCCAGCGCGACCGCAAGATTGCGCGACCAGCGCTCGAAGCCGATGCGATGGATCGCGCTACCCGCCATCCGCTCGCGGAACTCGCCCTCGCTCCAGGCGAACAGCTCGACCAGACTCGCCTCGTCGAGCCGGTGGCGCGGTGCAAAGTCCGGTTCCATGCCGGGCTGCGCGAAGCGGTTCCACGGGCACACGAGCTGGCAGTCGTCGCAGCCGTAGATGCGGTTGCCGATCAGCGGCCGCAGCGCCTCGGGAATCGCCCCCTTGAGCTCGATCGTCAGGTAGGAGATGCAGCGCCGCGCATCCACCCTGTACGGCGCGACGATCGCACCGGTCGGACACGCGTCGAGGCACGCACGGCAGCTGCCGCAATGCGGCGCCTCGGGGGCGTCGATCGGCAGCGGCAGGTCGGTAAAGATCTCGCCGAGGAAGAAATACGAGCCGGCGCGGCGGTTGAGCAGCAGCGTGTGCTTGCCCCGCCATCCGAGTCCGGCCCGGCTCGCCAGCTCCACCTCGAGCACGGGCGCCGAATCCACGAACACCCGGAAACCGTGCGGCGCCTCGGCGGCGATGCGCTCCGCGAGCTTCTGCAGGCGGTTGCGCATCAGCTTGTGGTAATCGCGCCCCAAGGCATAGCGCGACACGTAGGCGCGCTGCGGGTCGTCCAGCGCCGCTTGCGCGTCGGCCGCCCGCGGCCAGTAGTTCATGCGCACGCTCACCACCCGTAGCGTGCCCGGCACCAGCTCCGCCGGACGCGCCCGCATCATGCCGTGCCGCGCCATATAATCCATGTCTCCGTGGAAACCGTCCGCCAGCCAGGCCTCGAGCCCCGGCTCGGCCGACGACAGATCCACGTCGGACACGGCGAGATCGGCGAAGCCCAGCTCGCCGGCCCAAACCTTCATCCGCCCGACGAGCGCGCTCAGGGACGCGTCGGGAGTGACATCCGCAGGGATTTCATCATGATTCACATTCATCACCGGGCAAATGATAGCAGCCCGCTTTCGGCTCAACTCGACGACGAATCCGACACCGCAGCCGCGGGCGCAGCCCTTGCCAAAGCCTTGTGCGCGGGCCTCGTCATCTACCTGCGCGGCGACCTCGGCGCCGGCAAGACGACCCTGGTGCGCGGGGCGCTGCGTGCCCTCGGTCACGACGGAAAGGTGAAAAGTCCCACCTACACCTTGATTGAACCTTATCTTGTTTCTAGATTAAACTTATATCACTTTGATTTTTATCGCTTCGCAGTCCCAGAAGAATATCTGGAAGCAGGGCTGGACGAATATTTCGACGGAAACGGGGTATGTCTGGTGGAATGGCCGGACAAGGCGGCGCCCTACATCGCCGCGCCGGACCTCGAGATCCGCCTCACCGTATCCGGCCCGGGCCGGCGCCTCGAAGCGCTGGCACTGACGGAGGCAGGACGCACATGCATACGCAAACTGGATTCGGAGCTGAGCGGGACCCCGACATGACTGCCGCACCCGGCGTGACGCGGCGCGACCTGCTGAAATTCGCCGGCGCGACGCTCGCACTGCTCGTCAGCCCGGTCGGCATGGCCGCGACCAGCCTCCTCGCGGTACGCGTATGGCCGGCGGAGGAATACACCCGCATCACGATTGAAGGCAACTCGCAGCTCAAGTTCACCCACCTGCTGGTCACCGATCCGCACCGCCTCGTGGTCGACCTCGAAGGGGTCGAATTCGACAGCGTGCTGCAGTCGCTGCCGTCCAAGGTCCTCGAGTCCGACCCCTACATCAAGCTGATCCGCGCCGGCCGCAACCGCCCCGGCGTGGTTCGTCTCGTCGTCGAACTGAAGAGCGAGATCAACCCGCAGGTGTTCACCCTCGCGCCGGTCGGCAACTACGGCCACCGCCTGGTGCTGGACCTGTACCCCACGACACCGGTCGATCCCCTGCTGGCGCTGATCGAGAAGTCCTCGCCGATGGATGCCGCGGTGGGCCAGACGGGCGACGCACAGACGGCGGCGGACGCGCCGGCACAGATCGCCCGCCCCGACAACGCCGACCAGGTTTCGGGCGCACGGCGTTCCGCACGCCCGGCTGCCAACCGACTCATCACCATCGTGCTCGACCCCGGCCACGGCGGCGAAGACCCGGGAGCCGTCGGCGCACGCGGCAGCTACGAGAAGAACGTGACCTTGTCGATCGCGCGCCGCCTGAAGCAGAAGATCGACGCCGAGCCGAACATGCGCGCAGTGCTCACGCGCGACGGTGACTACTTCGTGCCGCTGGGCCAGCGCGTCACGCGCGCGCGGCGCGTGCAGTCCGACCTCTTCGTGTCGATCCACGCCGACGCCTTCGTGCGCCCCGACGCGCGCGGCAGCTCCGTCTTCGTCCTGTCGGAGAGCGGTGCATCGAGCTCGGCCGCACGCTGGCTCGCTCAGAAGGAAAACGACGCCGACCTCATCGGCGGCGTTAACCTCGCCAAGCAGGACGGCCACCTCGCGCGCACCCTGCTCGACCTGTCGCAGACCGCCACGATCAACGACAGCCTCAAACTCGGCAAGGCGGTGCTCAGCGAGCTGGGCGACATCAACAAGCTGCACAAGGCCCACGTCGAGCAGGCCGGCTTTGCCGTGCTGAAGGCTCCGGACATCCCGTCCATCCTCGTGGAAACGGCGTTCATCAGCAATCCCGAGGAAGAACAGCGGCTCAACGACGAGGCCTACCAGGACAAGATGGCGAACGCGATCCTGCGCGGCCTGCGTGCTTATTTCCGAGAGAATCCGCCGCTCGGCCGCACCAAGGTCGCACGCCTCGACTGATCGCCGCGACGCCGGCACGGGCGGCAGCTTCCCGCTCGTGGCGTTCCCGCAAACACCTTCAGCGCCCGCCCCAGAGCGGGCGCGTTGCCGTTATAATTACGGCTTTTTTCAGGCGGTTATGCAGGTTTTTCGCGGGATTCCCGGGCACGCCGCACACCCCTCGGTGCTCACCATCGGCAATTTCGACGGCGTGCATCGCGGCCATCAGGCGCTGCTCCAGATGCTCATGAACACCGCGCGCGCAATGTCGCTGCCAGCGGTGGTGATGACGTTCGAGCCGCATCCGCGCGAATACTTCTCGCCGGACGACGCCCCCGCCCGCCTCGCATCGCTGCGTGAAAAGCTGCTGCTGCTCGCCGCCGCCGGCGTCGACCGCGTCCACGTCTGCCGTTTCGACTCCCGCTTCGCGGCCGTGACGGCCGACCAGTTCATCGACGACATCCTCGTGCGCGGTCTCGGCGTGCGCCACCTCATCATCGGCGACGACTTCCGCTTCGGCGCCCGCCGCCAGGGCGACTTTGCACTGCTCGAGCAACGCGGCGCGCAACAGGGTTTCGTCGTGGAGGCGATGCCCACGCTGGACGTCGCGGGCGAACGCGCCTCCAGCTCGGCCGTGCGCGAGGCGCTCGCCGAAGGCGATCTTGCCCATGCCGCACGCCTGCTCGGACGCCCCTACAGCATCGCCGGACGCGTCGTCCGCGGAGACCGGATCGGCCGCCAGCTCGGCTTTCCGACCGCCAACATTCAGATGAAGCACCGCCGTCCTGCACTTGCGGGCGTGTTCGCGGTCAGCGTCGAAGGCCTCGGCGAAAACCCGGTTGCCGGCGTCGCCAACATCGGCGTGCGACCGTCCGTGACCAGCGCCGGCAAGCCCACGCTCGAAGTCCACCTCTTCGACTGGACGCGCGACTGCTACGACGCCCACCTGCGTGTGCACTTCCTGAAAAAACTGCGCGACGAAACGAAGTTCGCTTCGCTCGACGCCCTCAAGGCCCAGATCGCCAAGGACGCGGCCGACGCCCGCGCCTGGTTTGCCGAAAATCCCGTCTGCCCCACCAATTGCCCCTGATTGCCTTCGAGGCCCGAACCCACCATGGCTGACTACCGCAAGACGCTCAACCTGCCCGACACCCCCTTCCCGATGCGCGGCGACCTCGCCAAGCGGGAGCCGGGCTGGATCGCCGCCTGGCAACAGAAGAAGCTCTACCAGAAGATCCGCAAGGCCTCGGCCGGCCGGCCGAAGTTCATCCTCCACGACGGCCCCCCCTACGCGAACGGCGACATCCACATCGGCCACGCGGTGAACAAGATCCTCAAGGACATCATCGTCCGCTCGAAGACCATGGCCGGCTTCGACGCTCCCTATGTGCCCGGCTGGGACTGTCACGGCCTGCCGATCGAGCACCAGATCGAGAAGCAGCACGGCAAGCACCTGCCCGCCGACCGCGCGCGCGAGCTGTGCCGCGACTACGCCGGCGAACAGATCGAGCGCCAGAAGAAGGACTTCATCCGTCTGGGCGTGCTCGGCGACTGGGACAATCCCTACCGCACGATGCAGTTCTCGAACGAAGCCGACGAGATCCGCGCGCTCGGCGAGATGTACCGCAAAGGCTTCCTGTTCAAGGGGCTGAAACCGGTGAACTGGTGCTTCGACTGCGGCTCGGCACTGGCCGAAGCCGAGGTCGAATACCAGGACAAGAAGTCGCCCGCGATCGATGTCGGCTTCCCGCTCACCGACGCGGACCGCCCCAAGCTCGCCCGCGCCTTCGGGCTCGACACCCTGCCCGAGCAGCCGGTATACATCGTGATCTGGACCACGACCCCGTGGACGATCCCGTCGAACCAGGCGCTCAACGTCCATCCCGAACTCATGTACGAGCTGATCGAGACGCCCAAGGGCCTCGTGATCCTCGCCGCCGAACTTCGTGCATCAGCCCTCGAGCGCTACCAGCTCGAAGGCCGCGTGCTGGCCGCCGCCCGCGGCGTCGCTCTCGACCGCATCCAGTTCCGCCACCCCTTCTACGACCGTGTGTCGCCCGTCTTCCTCGGTGACTATGTCGCGGCCGACGCCGGCACCGGCATCGTGCATAGCGCGCCCGCCTACGGCCTGGACGACTTCCAGTCGTGCATGCGCTACGGCATGCGCAACGACGACATCCTCAACCCGGTGCAGGGCGACGGCGTGTTCCACGAGAGCCTGCCCTTCTTCGGCGGTCTGTCGGTATGGGACGCCAACCCGAAAATCGTCGAGAAGCTCGCCGAGGTCGGCAGCCTGTTCGCCTCGGGCAATCTCACGCACAGCTACATGCATTGCTGGCGCCACAAGACGCCGGTCATCTATCGCGCTACCACTCAGTGGTTCGTCGGCATGGACCGCGTACCCGGCCGCGAGGCCATCGAGCCCGGCGCCCCGACGCTGCGCGAACTCGCGCTCAAGGCAATCGACGACACCCAGTTCTTCCCGTCCTGGGGCAAGGCCCGCCTGCACTCGATGATCGCCAACCGTCCCGACTGGTGCGTGTCGCGCCAGCGCAACTGGGGCGTGCCGATCCCGCTGTTCCTCGACAAGGAAACGGGCGAACCGCACCCGAAGAGCCTCGAACTGCTGGAGCAAGTCGCGAAGCGCGTCGAGAAGGAAGGCATCGACGCCTGGTTCAAGCTCGACGCCGCCGAACTCCTCGGCGCAGAGGCCGCGCAATACGACAAGATGCGCGACACCCTCGACGTGTGGTTCGACTCCGGCACCACCCACTGGACGGTACTGCGCGGCTCGCACGCCTCCGACAGCCGCTGGCCGGCCGACCTCTACCTAGAAGGCTCGGACCAGCACCGCGGCTGGTTCCATTCCTCACTGCTGACCGGTTGCGCCGTCGACGGTCGCGCCCCTTATGACGGCCTGCTGACCCACGGCTTCGTGGTCGACGGCCAGGGCAAGAAGATGTCGAAGTCGAAAGGCAACGTCGTCGCCCCGCAGGAAGTCTCCGACAAGCTCGGAGCCGAGATCCTGCGCCTGTGGGTCGCCGCCACGGACTACTCGGGCGAGCTGACGATCTCAAAGGAGATCCTCGACCGCGTCGTCGAGGTCTATCGCCGCCTGCGCAACACCCTGCGCTTCCTGCTCGCCAACACCGCCGACTTCGACATCGCCAAGGACGCCGTGCCGGTCGCCGAGTGGCTCGACATCGACCACTACGCGCTCGCGCTCACCGCACGCCTGCAGGAGCAGGTCACCGCCGACTACGCGCGCTACGAGTTCCACAAGATCGTCCAGGCGCTGCAGAACTTCGCTGCCGAAGACCTCGGCGCGTTCTACCTCGACATCCTCAAGGACCGCCTATACACCACCCAGGCGGACTCGCGCGCACGCCGCGCCGCGCAGACCGCCCTGTGGCACATCACTCAGGCCGTTACCCGCATGATGGCGCCCATCCTGTCCTTCACCGCCGAGGAGATCTGGTCGCTGATCGGCCAGGACAAGGACGACAGCGTGATGCTCCACACCTGGCACGAGCTGCCCGCGCTCGGCGACACCGAAGCGCTCGTCGCGCGCTGGACGCTGATCCGCGAGGAACGCGCCAAGGTACAGAAGGTCCTCGAGGGCCTGCGCACGGAAGGCCGGATCGGCGCTTCGCTGCAGGCCGAGGTCGTCGTACGCGCGAGCGGCGCGAAACACGATGCACTGGCAAGCCTGGATGACGATCTGCGCTTCGTGCTGATCACCTCGCGTGCCGAACTCGTGCGCGCCGCCGACGAGGCCGCCGAAGGTATCGACGCGAGCGCGTCCGAACACGCCAAGTGCGGCCGCTGCTGGCACTTCCGCGCCGACGTCGGCAGCCACGCCGAGCACCCCGAACTGTGCGGCCGTTGCCACGACAATCTTTTCGGCGCCGGGGAAACACGCGTCCATGCGTGATTCCGCCGCTGCCCCGCAAGCGGCCCGCAGCGCCCCCGCGCTGACGCGCCGCTTCTTCGGCTGGCTGGAACTCGTGGCGCTGGTGATCGTCCTCGACCAGGTGACGAAATGGCTGGTGCTGTCGCAGCTCGACTTCGGCGAAGCCATTCCGGTCACGGGCTTCTTCCAGCTCGTGTTGGTGTTCAACCCGGGCGCCGCGTTCAGCTTCCTGGCCGACCACTCCGGATGGCAGCGCTGGTTCTTCGTCATCCTCGCGCTCGGCGTCAGCGGCTGGCTCCTTGCGCTGCTGCGCCAGCATCACCGCGAGACCCTGCTGCCGCTGGCCTTCAGCCTGCTGATCGGCGGCGCACTGGGCAATGTCATCGACCGCCTGGTTCACGGCGCCGTCGTCGACTTCCTCTACTTCCACGTCGGTCGCTACGGCTGGCCGGCCTTCAACGTGGCTGACTCGGCGATCACCGTCGGGGTCGCCCTGATGCTGTGGGCGCAGTTCCGCGCCCCGCGCACCACCAGCAACACCAATCCGGAGAACCCCTCGTGACGCAGACCGTCCAACCGAACAGCCTCGTAACGCTGCACTACCGCATCGCCCTCGAAAACGGCCAGCCGCTCATCAGCACTTTCGAGGGCACGCCTGCGACCCTGCAGCTCGGCTGCGGCGACCTCCTCCCGAGTCTCGAGCGCGTGCTCGAAGGCCTCGAAGTCGGTACCCACCAACAGTTCACGCTGGCGCCGGAACAGGCCTTCGGCCCCTACAACCCGGAACTCGTCGAGCACGTGAAGCGCGAACACATGCCGGAAGAGGAAATCGAACCGATGACGATCATGGAATTCGGCGCACCCGATGGCACCCGCTACTCCGGCCTCGTGCGCGAGATCGACGCGGTCCGCGCGATCGTCGACTTCAACCACCCGCTCGCCGGCAAGACGATCCGCTTCGAGGTCGAAGTCATCGGCGTCCTCTGACGCCGCAGGCGGCCGGCCCCAACCCCAGACAGAGATCAAGATGAACGATTCCGAAATCCTGCTCGCCAATCCGCGTGGCTTCTGCGCCGGAGTGGAACGGGCGATCGAGATCGTCGAACGCGCACTGGCGCGCTTCGGCGCACCGATCTACGTGCGCCACGAGGTCGTGCACAACAAGTTCGTGGTGGATGACCTGCGCGCCAAGGGCGCAGTCTTCGTCGAGGAACTCGACGAAGTGCCTGCGGGCAGCACCGTCATCTTCAGCGCCCACGGGGTGCCCCAGGCGGTGCGCGCGGAAGCCGAGAAGCGCGGCCTGCGCGTGTTCGACGCCACCTGCCCGCTTGTCACCAAGGTGCATATCGAGGTCGCCCGCATGCGGGAACAGGGCCGCGAGCTCGTCATGATCGGGCACAAGGGCCACCCCGAGGTCGAAGGCACGATGGGACAGGTGAAGGACGGCATCCATCTCGTCGAAAAGGTCGAGGACGTCGCGACGCTGCAGGTCGCCGACCCCGAAAAGCTCGCCTATGTCACCCAGACCACCCTGTCGGTGGATGACGCGGCCACCCTCGTCGCGGCCCTGCGCGAACGCTTCCCGGCGATCGTCGGCCCGAAAAAGGACGACATCTGCTACGCGACGCAGAACCGGCAGGACGCGGTCAAGTTCATGGCCCCGCGCGTCGACATCGTCTTCGTCGTCGGCTCGCGCAACAGCTCCAATTCCAACCGCCTGCGCGAGGTCGCCGAGCTGCTCGGCGTGCCCGCCTATCTGATCGACAACGCGGAGGGCATCGACCCGGCCTGGATCGCGGGCAGGAAACGCATCGGCGTGACCGCCGGCGCCTCCGCCCCGGAAGTGCTCGTCGGCGCCGTCATCGAACGTCTCAAGCTCCTCGGCGGCGGCTCGGTGCGCACCCTCGAAGGCGTTCCCGAGCGCGTCACCTTCCCGCTACCGAAAGAGCTGCAGGCCGACGCCTGAGCACACACCCGCCGGGCTCCTCCGTAAAGGGGCCAGGGCGGGCCGGCGCCCCGTCACGCCTGCGCGCACGTGTTGCCAAGCCGCGAACAAGAGGGCTAAATATGCCGTTATCGCGCATCGTGCGGCAGCTGTTAAGGCGGCAATCAAATACCTCCGTTCGCCCCGAGCCTTTCGAAGGGCTCAGCCCGGACGGTATTCGGTCACCGGGTTAATAACCGCCCCCCGATCGCGCGTCCGGATACACCACGACCGGCGTGTCGCTCGAGCCGGGGTGACGACCAGCAGCCCCAGGGGAGCCCCTCCCGCGATGAAACGCAAACATTCCGAACGGCTGACGGTACTGTTGCCGGCCATGGCGCTCGCCATCCTCGGGGCGTGCAGCGCACCGAATGCCGATGTGCCGCAGAACGCCCCCAATGCGGCGACGTCCGCTGCCCGGCCGGCCCTCACGGTCGAGGTCACGAACCCGGAGCCCGTCGCATGGAGCCGATCGACTCCCGCAACCGGCAACGTCGCCGCATGGCAGGAGACGATCGTCGGCAGCGAGATCGGGGGGCTGCGCATCGCGCAGGTGCATGCGAACGTCGGCGATCACGTGACCAAGGGGCAGATACTCGTGACGCTCGACGACGCCGTCGTGCAGGCCGATCTCGCCCAGGCGCGCGCCCAACTTCAGGAGGCTCGCGCGATGCACGCCGAAGCACGCGCCAACGGCGATCGCGCGCGGCGTTTCCAGCCGACGGGCATGATGAGCGAGCAACAGGTCACGCAATACCTGACGGCCGAACAGACCGCAAAGTCGCGCATCGAGCTCGCCGCCGCACGCGTCCAGCTGGCCGAGTTGCGCGTCCGCCAGACCCGCATCCTGGCGCCCGACGATGCGCTCATCTCAGGTCGCGCAGCAACGGTGGGAACCGTCCCGCAGGCGGGACAGGAACTCTACCGTCTCATCCTTCAGGGGCGTCTGGAGTGGCGCGCAGAGGTCGCGGCCGAAGACATCGGCGAGATCCGTTCCGGCGACGCCGCCAAGCTGAAACTCGCCGGCGGGGAAACCGTGACCGGCCGTGTGCGCAGCATCGCCCCATCGATCGACCCGCAGACGCGCAACGGAATCGTTTACGTCGATCTCGACCAAAGCGGGGCCAAGGCGGGCATGTTTGCCACCGGCGAAATCACCCCCGTCGCCCAGGAACTCGCCCACGCGCTCAGCCTGCCGCAATCGGCCGTGTTACTGCGCGATGGCTTCTCCTACGTCCTCCGCATCGGCCCCGACAACAAGCTGGCACAGGTTCGCGTGACGCCCGGCAGGCGGCGGGGTGACAGCGTGGAGATCCTCGCCGGCGTTGCCGAAGGCGAGCGCTTCGTTCGCAGCGGCGTCGGTTTTCTCAACGACGGTGACCTGGTCGACATAGCGGCAGCCACACCGGCCGCCTCGCCGCAGCAGTGAGGCGCCCGCGATGAACGTCTCGGCGTGGTCGATCCGCAACCCGGTTCCCGGCGTGCTCCTGTTCATCCTGCTGAGCATGCTCGGCATGCTGTCTTTCGACCGGATGAAGGTGCAGAACTTCCCGGACATCGACCTGCCCATGGTCGTGCTCACTGCGAGCCTGCCCGGCGCGGCCCCTGCGCAACTCGAAACCGAGGTGGCACGCAAGATCGAGAACTCGATCGCAACGCTGCAGGACGTCAAGCACATCTACACGCGCGTCCAGGATGGGGTCGCGACGGTCACGACCGAGTTCCGGCTCGAGAAGCCTACCCAGGAAGCCGTCGATGACGTCCGCGATGCCTTCTCGCGCGTACGTTCCGATCTGCCCGGCGACCTGCGCGATCCGGTCATCCAGCGCTTCAACCTCTCCGGCCTGCCGATCGTCACCTACACCGTCGCCTCTGCAACCCTGGACGAGGAAGGGCTGTCGTGGTTCGTCGACAACACGGTTGCGAAGGCCTTGCTCTCCGTGCCGGGCGTCGGCCTCGTATCGCGCGTCGGTGGAGCCACGCGCGAGGTGCGCCTCGAACTCGACCCCGACCGGCTGCTCGCGCTCAACGTCACCGTGGCCGACATTTCCCGCCAGCTGCGGCGGATCCAGCTCGAATCGTCCGGGGGACGTGCCGATCTGGGCAGCGGCGAGCAGGCTGTCAGAACGCTGGCGACGGCGCTGAGTGCCGCGGAACTCGCGGACATGGAGATTGCGCTGAGCGACGGACGCAATGTGCGCCTCGGCAGCCTCGGCAGGATCGAGGACGCCGTGGCCGAACGGCGCTCGGCAGCGCTCCTGGACGGCAAGCCGGTCGTCGGTTTCGAGATCGTGCGCGCACGCGGCGCCGGCGAAATCGAGGTCGCCGAAGGTGTCGCCCGACGCATCCACGAACTTGCCGCGGCACATCCCGACATCACCTTCCGCGAGGCCTACAACTTCGTCGATCCGGTCCGCGAGGGCTACCACGGTTCCCTGTGGCTGCTCGCCGAAGGGGCGATCCTCGCCGTGATCGTCGTGTGGTTCTTCCTGCGCGACTGGCGCGCGACCTTCGTGGCGGCAACCGCATTGCCCCTGTCCGTGCTGCCCGCACTGATCGGCATGGAATACCTCGGCTTCACCATCAACGTCGTGACGCTGTTGTCGCTGTCGCTCGTGATCGGCATCCTCGTCGACGACGCGATCGTCGAGATCGAGAACATCGTGCGCCACCTGCGCATGGGCAAGACCCCGTATCAGGCGGCGATGGAAGCGGCCGACGAGATCGGGCTCGCCGTCATCGCCACGACCTTCACCCTCGTCGCCGTGTTTCTTCCGACGGCCTTCATGAGCGGCATCTCCGGCAAGTTCTTCAAGCAGTTCGGCTGGACCGCGTCGCTCGCGGTAATGGCTTCGCTGCTCGTCGCCCGCATGCTCACCCCCATGATGTCTGCCTACATGCTGCGCCCCGTCCCGCCCAGGGCGCACGAAGGGCGGCTCACGACGGCCTACCTCGGCTGGGTGCGTGCGTGCCTGAACCATCGCTGGGCCACGATGCTCGCGGCGACCGGCTTCTTCGTCGGCTCGCTCGCCCTCATTCCTCTCCTGCCCACGGCCTTCATGCCGCCCGACGACCTCGCGCAGACGCTCGTGTCGATCGAGTTGCCGCCGGGAAGCCGCTTCAACGAGACCTCCCGTGCGGCCGAACAGGCCCGCGCGATCATCACGCAGAACCCGCACGTCAAGCAGGTCTACACGGCGGTAGGAGGCGGCAGCGCGGGCGCGGACGCCTTCAACGTGGGTGGCGCACCCGAGGTGCGCAAGGCCTCCCTCACGATCAACCTGACCCCGCGCGGCGAACGCACCGTCACCAAGCAGCAGATCGAGGAGCAACTGCGTCAGGCCTTGCGCAGTCTACCCGGCGCGCGCGTGCGCGTCGGACTCGGCGCCGGCGGCGAGAAGTACGTTTTCACGCTGATCGGCGACGATCCGGCGGTGCTGTCTCGCGCGGCACGGGAAGTCGAACGCGACCTGCGGTCGATCCGTGGCATCGGCAACGTCACCTCCAGCGCGAGCCTCGTGCGTCCCGAGGTCGTCGTGCGCCCGGATTTTGCCCGTGCAGCCGACCTCGGCGTCACCGCCGCGGCGATCTCGGATTCGCTGCGCATCGCCACCGCCGGCGACTACGATTTCGGCCTCGCCAAGCTCAACCTCTCCGAACGCCAGATCCCCATCGTCGTTCGCCTGCCCGAAGCGGCGCGCGGCGATCTCGAACTTCTCGCGCGCCTGCCGGTTCCCGCACGCCAAGGGAACGTCATGCTCGGCAATGTCGCGGACATCAGCGTCGAAAGTGGCCCGTCCGAGATCGCCCGCTTCGACCGCCGCCGCAACATCAACTTCGACATCGAGCTCACGAGCCGGCCGATGGGCGAGGTCGAGGCCGAAGTCCAGGCGTTGCCCTCGCTGCGGTCGCTCCCCCAGGGCGTGATCTGGCTGCCCATCGGTGACGCCGACGAGATGCGCATCCTGTTCAAGAGCTTCGGCCTTGCGATGCTCACCGGCGTGCTCTGCATCTACCTCGTGCTCGTCCTGCTGTTCCGCGAATTCACCCAGCCCGTGACCATCCTCGCTGCGCTGCCGCTCGCGCTGGGCGGCGCCTTCGTCGCCCTGCTCGTCGCCGGCAGCAGCTTCTCGATGCCCTCGCTGATCGGCCTGATCATGCTGATGGGGGTCACCAGCAAGAACTCCATCCTGCTCGTCGAGTATGCGATCGTCGCGCGACGCGATCACGGCATGTCCCGCTTCGATGCAGTCATCGACGCCTGCCACAAGCGCGCCCGCCCGATCATCATGACGACGATCGCCATGGGCGCCGGCATGCTGCCGATCGCGCTAGGCTTGGGCGTTGATCCGTCCTTCCGCGCCCCCATGGCGATCGCGGTGATCGGCGGCTTGATCACCTCGACCTTCCTCAGCCTGCTGGTGATCCCGGTCGTCTACTCACTCGTCGACGACATGCTCGCGCGCTGGCGCAAGCGCCATGAGCGGCGCACCACCCCGCGCGACGGCAATGCGGTGGCAGACGCGCACGAACTGCGCTCCTGACCGCGCAGAATAGCGAACGGGCCGCCCGCGGGCGGCCCGTTCATTTGCGCATCCGGCACGGCGCGGCAAGGCGCCGTCCGCCGTCAGAAATGTTCGCCCATGATGCGGCGGTAGAACTCGTGGAAGTGTTGCATCCCGTCCTCGTACGGCGACTGGTAGGGCCCGACCTCGTTTCGCCCCTCCTGCAGCAGCGCCCAGCGGCCGCGGTCCATGCGCTCGCCGATCACGTCGTCCTCGATCGCCGTCTCCATGTAGGCCGCCTGCTCGGCCTCCACGAACTCGCGCTCGAACTCCACGATGTCTTCCGGATAGTAGAACTCGACGACGTTGGTCGTGCGGTTCACATCCTGCGGAATGAGCGTGCTGACCACCAGCACGTGCGGATACCACTCCACCATCACGTTCGGATAGTAAGTGAGCCAGATCGCCCCTTGCTGCGGGCGCTTGTCACCGTAGTAATCGAGCACCGCCTTGTGCCACTTCTGGTAGGTCGCCGACCCCGGCTTCGCGAGCGAGGTGATTCCCACGCGCTGCACCGAATACCAGTCGCCGAACTGCCAGGTCAGGTCGTCGCAGGTCACGAAGTTGCCCAACCCGGGATGGAAGGGCACGACGTGGTAGTCCTCCAGATAGACCTCGATGAAGGTCTTCCAGTTGTACTTGCACTCGTGGATCTCGACGCGATCGAGTTTGTAGCCGGAGAAATCGTACTGCTCGGCCACGCTCATGCCGGCGAGATCGGTTGCGGCCGAGCGCGGGCCGGCGAAGAGCAGGCCGTTCCAGTTTTCGAGCGCGTCGCGCTTGAGATTGAGGCAGGGGTTCTCGGCGAAATGCGGCGCGCCGAGCAGTTCGCCCCGCTGGTCGTAGGTCCAGCGGTGGATCGGGCAGACGATGCGGTCGGCCTTGCCCGAACCCTCGAGCATGATCGCCTGGCGATGGCGGCAGATGTTCGACAACCGATGAACGCCGTCACCGGTACGAAACAGAAGCTTGGAATGGTCGAGCCACTCCAGGGAACGATAGCTGCCGACCTCCGGCACCATCAGTTCATGACCGACATAGCCCGGCCCGGCCTGGAACAACAGACGTTTTTCGAGTTCGAAGATGCTTTCGTCGAAATACGCCGACACCGGCAACTGAGACACCGCCGGGGACAATTTGGCCTTGGAAGCAAGGTCGGACACCCCCGAACCTCCCATGAAAAGTCAAGAAATTCGGAAAAACCAGCAGAGCATTTTATGCGAGAAGTAATTTGACCGCCAGTAGCGCGATCGGTTACTTTTCTCCCTTTTACTGGCCCCGCTTCGAGTCATGGCAAAGACGGCAAACTCGCCGAAATCCTTCGAATCGGCCATCGCCGAACTCGAATCGATCGTGCAGGAAATGGAAACCGGCAACATCACGCTGGAACAGGCGCTGGAGCACTACCAGCGCGGCGCCGGCTTGCTGAAATACTGCCAGGCGACCCTGCAGGCAGCCGAGCAGCGCGTGCTCCAGCTCGAGAACGGCGCGCTCGCACCACTCGACAACCCCGAAGACAGGAGGAGTCCGGAGTGAGCGGGAATCATTTCGCCGCCTGGATGGAAGCCATCCAGCAACGCACCGAAATCGCCCTCGGCGCCATCCTCCCCGAAGCGTCCATCGCCCCGCAGCGCCTGCACGAGGCGATGCGTTACGCCGTACTGGGCGGCGGCAAGCGCGTGCGTCCGCTGCTCGTGCACGCGGCGGGCCAGCTGGCCGGCGCCGCCCCCGCACGCCTGGATCGCCTCGCCTGTGCCGTGGAACTCATCCACGCCTACTCCCTCGTCCATGACGACCTGCCGTGCATGGACGACGACGTCCTGCGCCGCGGCAAGCCGACCGTGCACGTCGAATACGACGAAGCCACCGCCCTGCTCGTGGGCGACGCCCTGCAGGCCCTCGCCTTCCAGGCCATCGCGGAAGACCGCGTGAGCGACAATGCCGCCGTGCAGCTCGAGATGGTCACCCTCCTCGCACGCGCCTCAGGCTCGCGCGGCATGGCCGGCGGCCAGGCCATCGACCTGGGCGCAGTGGGCAAGCAGCTCACGCGCGAAGAACTCGAATTCATGCACATCCACAAGACCGGCGCCCTGATCCGGGCCTCGGTGCTACTGGGCGCGCAGGCGGGCGCACCGCTCGCTCCCGAGGCACTCGCCCGCCTCGACCGCTACGGCAAGCTCGTCGGCCTGCTGTTCCAGGTCGTCGACGACATCCTCGACGCCCAGGCCGACACCGCCACCCTGGGCAAGACCGCCGGCAAGGACGCGGAACACAACAAGCCGACCTACGTCACGCTGCTCGGCCTGTCCGAAGCACGCACGCTGGCCGACGTCCTGCTCGCCGACGCCCGCGACGCCATCGCATCCTTCGGCCCCGCGGCCGCAAGGCTGGACGAACTGGCGAGTTTCATCGTCCACCGCCGATTCTGAATTGCGCCCTGCCGGACATCAAAATGCCTCAGTACCCCCTGCTGCACCGCATCGACTCACCGTCCGACCTGCGCCGCTTCGACCGGCGCGACCTGCACGCCCTCGCGACCGAGTTGCGCGCCTTCCTGATCGAATCGGTATCGAAGACCGGCGGGCATCTGTCCTCCAACCTCGGCACCGTCGAGCTCACGATCGCGCTGCACTACATCTTCAACACCCCGGACGACCGCATCGTGTGGGACGTCGGCCATCAGACGTACGGCCACAAGATCCTGACCGGGCGCCGCGAAGCGATGAGCGGGCTGCGCCGGTTCGGCGGCATCTCGGGCTTTCCGCGGCGCTGCGAAAGCGAGTACGACACCTTCGGGACGGCGCACTCCTCGACCTCGATCTCGGCCGCGCTTGGCATGGCGGTGGCCGCGCGCGACCGCGGCGACAGCGAACGCCGCTCGATCGCGGTCATCGGCGACGGCGCGATGTCGGCCGGCATGGCCTTCGAGGCGCTCAACAACGCCGGCGATACCAGCGACGTGAACCTGCTGGTGATCCTCAACGACAACGAGATGTCGATCTCGCCGCCGGTCGGCGCGCTGACCAAGATCCTCGCGCGCATGCTGTCGGGCAGCACCTACAACGCCGCGCGGCGCGCCGGTGAGAAAGTCCTGGGCGTTGCCCCGCCCATGCTCGACTTCGCGCGCAAGGTCGAGGAACACGTCAAGGGCCTGATCACCCCGGGCACCCTGTTCGAGGAATTCGGCTTCCACTACTACGGACCGATCGACGGCCACGACCTCGACGCGCTCATCCCCACGCTGCAGAACCTCAAGAAGCTCAATGGCCTGCAGTTCCTGCACGTGATCACGCGCAAGGGCCAGGGCTACAAGCTCGCCGAGGCCGACCCCATCCTCTACCACGGTGTATCGAGCTTCGACCACCGTGCAGGCATCCAGAGCGGCAAGGGCGGCGGCAAGCTCACCTATACCCAGATCTTCGGCGACTGGCTGTGCGACATCGCCGCGCGTGACGACAAGGTCGTCGGCATCACGCCGGCAATGCGCGAAGGCTCGGGGATGGTGCGCTTCGCGAAGGAATTCCCCGACCGCTACCACGACGTCGGGATTGCCGAGCAGCACGCGGTCACGTTCGCCGCCGGTCTCGCCTGCGAGGGCTTCAAGCCCGTCGTCGCAATCTACTCGACCTTCCTGCAACGCGCGTACGATCAGCTGATTCACGACGTCGCACTGCAGAACCTGCCCGTCGTGTTCGCGATCGACCGTGCAGGCATGGTCGGAGCCGACGGCGCCACGCACCATGGCGCCTTCGACCTGTCCTACCTCGCCTGCATCCCGAACATGGTCGTGATGACGCCGGCCGACGAGAACGAATGCCGGCAGATGCTCTATACCGCCTACCGGCACAGCGGCCCCACGGCCGTGCGCTATCCGCGCGGCAGCGGGATGAACGTGCGCCCCGAGACGACAATGACCGAACTGCCGCTGGGCAAGGGCGAAATCCGCCGCCGGGGCCGGAAGGTCGCCCTGCTCGCCTTCGGCAGCCTGCTGACCAACGCGCTCCTCGTCGGCGAGGAGCTCGATGCGACGGTCGCAAACATGCGCTTCGTGAAACCCATCGACACGGCGCTGATCGAAGAATTGGGCACGAGCCACGAACTGATCGTGACACTGGAGGAGAACGCGGTGATCGGCGGCGCGGGCTCCGAAGTGGCGCGCGTGCTCGAGAGCCTGCCCCACCGTCCCCGCCTGCTCAGGCTTGGCTTGCCGGACCATTTCGTCGATCATGGAGACCAAAGCCAGCTGTTCGAACAGGTCGGGTTGCACCCCGCGGGGATCCTGAGCGCCATTGAGCGCATCTATGTGCGCAATAGCTGAGCGAATTTGTCGGGAAATGGTAGCATTGCCCGGCTGAACCAAACAGAGAAAGCGACATGAAATCCCACGAGAGCCACGCCATCCCTGACGTCCAGAACGCCAACGACAGTCGTCAGCTGGCCATCAACAAGGTTGGCATCAAGTCGATTCGCCACCCCATTCGCGTCAGCGACAAGAGCGGCGGCGTGCAGCACACGATCGCGACCTTCAGCATGTATGTCGGGCTTCCCCACAACTTCAAGGGAACCCACATGTCGCGCTTCATCGAGATCCTCAACGGCAACGAACGCGAGATCTCGGTCGAATCCATCGAGCCGATGCTGCGCGAGATGGTCAAGCGCCTCGAGGCCGAAACCGGCCTCATCGAGATGAGCTTCCCGTACTTCATCAACAAGACGGCCCCGGTCTCCGGCGTCCAGAGCCTGATGGACTACGAAGTCACCTTCCTCGCGGAGATGCGCGAAGGCGGCGAGTACGTGTTCGAGATGAAGGTCGTCGTGCCGGTCACGAGCCTGTGCCCGTGCTCGAAGAAGATCTCCGAATACGGCGCCCACAACCAGCGCTCGCACGTCACTGTCACCGCACAGACCAACGACTTCCTGTGGATCGAGGAGCTGGTGCAGCTCGTCGAAAGCCAGGCCTCGTGCGAACTCTACGGCCTGCTCAAGCGCACCGACGAGAAGTTCGTGACCGAGCGTGCCTACGAGAACCCCAAGTTCGTCGAGGACATGGTGCGCGACGTCGCCGGCCTGCTCAACGCGGAAAAGCGCATCGACCGCTACGTCGTGGAATCGGAGAACTTCGAATCCATCCACAACCACTCGGCCTACGCGCTGATCGAACGCGACAAGCGCCGCGACGCCTGATCGGCGACAGCCGAATGCAAAACGGGAGGCCGCTCACCGCGGACCTCCCGTTTTGCTTTATTTCGCAGCGGCCCGCGAACGGGCACGGATGCGTCAGTCGCGTGCGGGCACCAGCATCTCCGCCTCGCCCTCCAGCACCACCTTGCCGCCCACCGAGCACACCGTGTCGAAGATCGCACGGCGCTTGGGCGTGTTCAGCTCCTTCAGCGTGACGCGCGCCACCACCGTATCGCCCGGCTTCACCGGCGCCTTGAACTTGAGCGTCTGCGACAGGTAGATGCAGCCCGGCCCGGGCAGCTTGTTCGCGAACAGTGCCGAGATGTAGCTGGCCGACAGCATCCCATGCGCAATGCGCCCACCGAACATCGAGGCCTTGGCGTACTCGTCATCGAGATGGGCCGGATTGCAGTCGCCGGATACTCCCGCGAACATCAGGATATCGGCATCCGTCACGGTGCGGCCGGTCGCCGCGCTCATGCCCACCTTCAGATCCTCGAAGCGGTATCCGAGAAACTCGGAAAAATCGCGCGTTTGTTCAGTCATCTCAGTCAGTTTCCCCTGATTCCCCATGCGGGGTACAACGATTGCGCCCGGTACGGGCTTTGTATTTATGGAAACAGCCGGCCCGACCGTCCGGGCTCGACCCCGACAGCATAACCCAGACGGCACGACACACATGTGACAGACGGCAAGCGCTTTACCCGCGCCGGGCAAAGCGGAAGCACGATGACTAGCCCCCGTGGTCCCGCTCGTACGTCGAAGGACTGACCCCCGCATGGGCGAGATATTCACGCAGCTGCTTGATGTCCTGCTTCGTGCAGGCGCTGCCGTGGTGCGGATAATGCAAAAATCCCTCGACCTTGTTGAGTACGATGCGGAAACGCGCGCCGTGCGCCGGCTCGATCGTCGCTCCGAGGTGATTGAGCAGCGATTCGATTTCGCGCCAATGGATGTTGGCGCTGATCGGATCCTGAAAGATCGCGCGCAACAGCGCGATATGCTTGTGGCTCATGATCGGACCTCCTTCGCTTGCGCCCGGTCCGCGTGATTTGCTGCCGGGCCCTGCCCTCAGTCGCCCCGCCGGTCATCGTCCCACAGATCGGGACGGTAAAGTGCGCGACGCTCGAGGCGCTGCTGGATGCGTTGCGCCGTCGACATTATCCCAATCGCGTGATGAGCGGCGAGCATTCGCGCACGCTCCGACAGTTGTCGGCGCCGCGGCGGAAAGTCGCGCCCCTTGCATGCGAACGCAATGCGGTTGCTGTCGTGCTCGGCGCCGATCGCGACGAAGCGATCCTCGAAGCTCTCGCGGATGCGCGACGCGTAGAGTCCGTAACGCCGATCTCCAGACCAGAGATTCACCGCCATGACCCCACCGGGGGCGAGCATCGAGTGACAGTCGTCGTAGAAGCCAGCCGTACACAGGCGTTCGGGCTGCCCACCACGGTCGAAGCCGTCGATAAGCAACACATCGGGAGCATGTTCACGCGCGCGGACGTAGTCGGCACCATCGGCACACACCACGCGGAAACGCTCGCCGTCTGGCGGAACGCCGAAGGCATCGCGCAGCGCAATCACGCGCGGATCGATCTCGACGGCGGTAAAACGAACATTCGGGAGGGTGCGCAGACAGTACTTCGCCAGCGACCCGCCCCCAAGGCCAATCATCACGACCTCGCGCGGCTGCGGATTGAAGAGCAGGAAGCCCATCATCACCCGCGTATAGTCGATCTCGAGCGCATCAGGAGCGTCAAGCCGCATCTGGCTCTGCACCGTTAGCGCCTCGAAATGCAGCGCGCGCATGCCATCCACCTGGACGACATACGGCCCCCCCTCGTCGCCCGACTCCGATGCGAGAGCGCCGTACCGCAGCAGGGAAAGCTGATCGAGCGTCATTTCCACACACCGACCATCGGATGACCGGCGTTTCCGAATGTGCGTCACCGTGTTGACGACGATGGTAACGCGCAACGAACCCGCCTGCATCTTCCGGGCCCGAAAACGACAAGACCGCCGAGCGGCGGTCTTGTCTGGAATTATTGGTCGGGGAAAGAGGATTCGAACCTCCGGCCCCTGCGTCCCGAACGCAGTGCTCTACCAGGCTGAGCTATTCCCCGACGCTTTGCGGTAGTCAGTGATCTCTACCAACTGCAAAGTCCGATAATTGTAGCAGCGCTTCTTTGAAAATGGAAGGGGGCAATACAGAAAGCGCATCGGTGGCCAGCTTTGCCTCGGCGCGCGCATAGCGACGCGTCTCCTCCAGCGCCCCGGATTCGTGGATCGCGACCAGGATGGCCTCGAAGTCGTCGCGCCCGCCGGTCTCGATCGCCTTGCGCACGAGCGCCGCCTGCTCAGGCGTGCCGTGCCGCATCGTGTGAATGAGCGGCAGTGTCGGCTTGCCTTCGGCCAGGTCGTCGCCGAGGTGCTTGCCGGTCGCAGCCTCGTCCGAGGAATAGTCGAGCACGTCGTCGATCAACTGGAAGGCCGTACCGAGGTGCATGCCGAAGGCCGCGATCGAGGCTTCCGTCTTTTCGTCCGCACCGCCCAGGATCGCCCCCAGGCGAGTCGCGGCCTCGAACAGCTTGGCGGTCTTGTAGCGGATCACGCGCAGGTAGTCGTCGATCTCGACGTCCGCGTTGTGGCAGTTGAGCAGTTGCAGCACTTCACCTTCGGCGATGATGTTGGTCGCATCGGCCAACACCTGCATCACGCGCATGTTGTCGACGCCGACCATCATCTGGAAGGCGCGCGTGTACAGGAAGTCGCCAACCAGCACTGAAGCGGCATTGCCGAACATTGCGTTGGCAGTCTTGTTGCCGCGCCGCAACTCCGACTCGTCCACGACGTCGTCGTGCAGCAGGGTCGCGGTATGGATGAACTCCACGACCGCTGCAAGCTGGTGGTGGTTCGTCCCCTGATATCCCATCGCGCCTGCGGCGAACAGTACCAGCGCGGGACGCATGCGCTTGCCGCCGCTGTGGATGATGTACTCCGCAACCTGGCGGATCAGGACGACGTCGGAATGGAGACGCTGGCGGATGACCGCATCGACCGCCTGCATGTCGGCGGCGATCGGCGCGTAGAGCTGCTTGGTTGACAAGATGAAGCGCCCGGCGGAACAAAAGGAAGATGGTAGGGGGGCGGGCGGCGTGCCGTCAAGAATCGCACGCGGAGCGCAGGTGGGCGCTCACCGGCCCGGCGGCCGGACGATATCTGGGCGGTCGCTGATCACGCAGTCCACACCCCAACCGAACAGGGTGTCGGCCCGCCCTGGATCGTTGACCGTGTAGGTCACGACCCATAGTCCGGCCTCGCGCGCGGCAGCGACGCAAGCTGCATCGAGGTGACGGTGGTCGGCATGCAGGGCGGCTGCGCGCAGCCGGCGGCAGCGTGCGAGCCAGTCGGACGGCACGGTCTCGACCAGCAGCCCGCGGCGCAGGCCGGGTGCGAGCTTCGCCGCGATTTCGAGCGCCGGTTCGGAAAACGAGGACAGCAGCACCATGTCGGGCGCGGCGGCCCACAGTGTGCGCGCACGACGCACGACCCGCTCCGCCGTTTCCGCGTCGGTTCCGTGCGACGGCTTGATCTCGAGGTTCACAGCCAGCCCCAGCGCCTGACAGCGGGCCGCAGCGAGGTCCAGACAGGGAACGGGCTCCCCCGCAAAGCGCGGGCCGAACCAGGAGCCGGCATCGAGGGCGAACAGGACGTCGTCGGTCGTATGCGCGACCGGTCCGTAGCCGTTGGTGGTGCGCTCGAGTGTTTCGTCGTGGATCAGGACGGGCGACGCGCTGCCATTGAGCATCACGTCGAATTCCACGCCGCGGCAGCCATTCGCGGCGGCGGCGGCAAGCCCGGCCAGCGTGTTCTCCGGCGCGAGCGTTCCGCCGCAACGGTGCGCCAGCACCGCGGGGAGTGGAAACTCCGGGCGGTGCATGGCTGGTTCAGCGCGGAACCGGGAACATCGCCTGGACGCGCGTTACCGCGTTGTCCAGCGCTTCCTTGGCCGGCTTGCGGTCGGCCCACACGGCGCTCAGCTCCTCGTCGAGGATGCCCAGCACGCGCGCGCGACCGATGAAGCCGGACGCGCTCGAGTCCGGTGTCGCCGGCTTGTTGCCGAGCTGCGCGACGGCGACCTTGACGTTCTCGAGGTCTGCGCCGAGAACGTCGCTCTGGGCGGCAAACAGGCCCGCGCGGTTGAGCGGCAGATAGCCGGATTCGCGCTGCCAGGCGATCTGGTTTTCCGGTTGCAGCCAGAAGGCGACAAAGCGGGCGACGCCCTTGTATTCGGCCGGCTTCTTGCCCGCCGCGACCCACATTGCGGCACCGTCGGCGAGGGTGTTCTGCGGGGCGCCCGGGAAATCCTCGTGATACGGCAACGGCGCGATGGCGATGTCGAATCCGGCCTTGCGGCGGAAATCGGTCCAGCTCGACGACGGTGCGGCAATGACTGCACACTCGCCCGACGCGAAGCGCTGCTCGGCCTCGGCCTGGGCGTCAAAGGTGTGGAGGTAGCGGGCGCGATGCCAACTCGCCATCATCGCGACGTGCTTGACCTGCAGCATGCCGTTAAAGGCGGGGCGCTCGACCTTTCCCTGGCGCGCCGCGACCGGCTCGTTGTGCCAGGCACTGGTATTGCCGATCATGACGCGTCCGGGCTGGGACACGGTGTAGGGGCATTTCGACCCCGCATCGAAGAGCTGGCCGAGGGCCTGCTGCAGGTCGAACCAGGTCTTGGGCGGCGTATCGGGATTGAGCCCCGCGCGCTGGAATTCCTTGCGGTTGATGTACATGACGGGCGTCGACAGCCCCACTGGCAGCGCAAGCAACTGGCCCTTTGCGTCCGTGAGGGTGCGATCCATCATTGCGGGCGGCTTGAGCGTCTGCAGCGGCACGCCGGCTTCGCGCATCACGCTGGAGAGAGCCTTGTAGCGGGGCTTGCCGTCGGCGAGGAACTGGTCTTCGGCGCTGCCCTCGAGGATCGCCATGTGCGGCGCGTCCGTGTCGCTCCAGCTCGCAGCCTTGACGACGAGACGATAATCCTTGCTTCCTTCGTTGAAGCGCGCTGCGATCTTCTGCAGCGCCTCTTCGCGCTCGGGGCTGAGCTGATGCACGAGCCGGATCTCGGTCGGCCCCGCCGGTTCTGCGGCCGCCTTGGCAGGCTTGGCCTTCGCAGCCTGCGCAGCGACCGGAAATCCGACACACACCACCGCGGCAATACCCGCCACGACACCATTGCGCAACATGCGAGCCAAAGGCTTCATCCCTGCTTCCTTAACGACCGTAGAATTCCAAAGAACACATTATAAAACCCTTCCACCCTGTCGGCCCGGGGCGGGACTCGAACATTGCGTCAAGATTTTTCCTCCACGGACGTTATAAGGGGAGAACCCCTTGACCGGTACAAGGTAAGCCCATGCTCGCGCAACGTGTAACCCCTCTTCTCCTGCTCCTGAGCCTCAGCGCCTGCGAGCAGCTGAGCAACGCGCTCGACCTGCCCGACCCGCAGAAGACGGCCGCCCTGGCGGAGGCCGAGGGGAAGGCGATCGGAGGCGCGTGCCGGCACGCCGGCCGCTCGCTGGAAGACTGCTATGCACTCAACGCCAAGGCGCAGAAGGCAGCCATCTTCGCAGGCTGGCGCGAGATGAACGACTACATGACGCAGAACAACCTGCCGACCGTCCCGTCGCAGGTCGCCCACCCCCAGGCGCCAACCCCCGCAGCAGCCATGCCGGCAGCCGTCGCTGCCAGCGCCACGGCCGATGCCGGCACAGCCGCAGCGCCGGCCGAAGACCGCACGGCGAAACGCCCGCGCGCGGTGCCGTGACCGCGTCGTGATGACTCCCTGCATGCCGCACGAGCGCCGGATGCATCCCGGCGCTTTGCGGCGCCCCCGCCGCGGCTTATCATCCGCAGCCATTCGATAACCGCACACAGCGCGGGCTTTCCCGCTGCGAGTCCCTCCCCATGTCCCTGTCCCCGTCGCCGCGATCCGGCTTTACCGCCAACGGCCTTCTTGCACTCTGTCGTTCCGGCTTCGAGAAGGAAACCGCGGCCGAACTCGATGAATTCGCCGCCGGACTCGGGCTGATGGGTTTCGTGCGTGCCCAGCCGGGCAAGGCCTTCGTCGTGTTCGAAACGCCCGAACCGGTGCCCTTCGCGGAACTGGCCGAACTCTGCGACTGGCGCAGCCTGATCTTCGCCCGCCAGCTCCTTCCCTGGTTCGCGCGCATCACCGACCTGCCCGAGCGCGACCGCGCGACGCCGATCGTCGCTGCGGCGCGTGCCAGCGGCCAGCGCTTCGCCGACCTGTTGCTGGAGACCCCCGACACCGACGAGGCGAAACAGCAGTCGGGCTTCTGCAAGCGCTTCACGGCCCCGCTGCAACGCGAGCTGGACAAGGCCAACACCTTCCGCGAACGCGCAAAGGGCCTTCCCGCGCTGCACGTGCTGTTCTCCGACGCCCACACGGCCTGGCTGTGCGCCGCCTTGCCCGGGCGCGCAGCGCTGTGGCCGATGGGTATCCCGCGCCTGCGCATGCTGCGCGAAGCGGCCAGCCGCTCGACCCTGAAGCTCGCCGAGGCCTTCTTCACGCTGCTCACCGAAGATGAACGCACTGCAAGCCTGCGTCCGGGTCTGCGCGCCGTGGACCTCGGCGCCGCACCTGGCGGGTGGACCTGGCAGCTGGCGCACCGGGGGCTGCGCGTCACCGCGATCGACAACGGCCCGATGGCACCGTCGGTGATGGCCACGGAACTGGTCGAGCACGTGCGCGCGGACGGTTTCACATGGCGCCCGCCACGCCCGGTGGAGTGGCTGGTGTGCGACATGGTCGAACAGCCGACGCGCGTCGCTGCGCTGATGGCCGACTGGATCGGCGCGGGCCGATGCCGCCGCGCGATGTTCAACCTGAAGCTGCCGATGAAGAAGCGCCTCGAGGCGGTCGAGCAGTGCCGCACGATCATCGCCAAGCGCCTCGGGCCGCACGGGCCATTCGAGCTTCGCATGAAGCACCTCTACCACGACCGCGAAGAGATCACCTGCTACCTGGCGCTGAAGAATCCGGGCGGTACTTGAGCGCCGCGTGCCGTCGGGGGCGGCCCACTCACTGCATCGCAACAAACGGGCGCGATCGTGCATGTATAATGCTCGTTTTAAAGCACCCGGCCTGCCGGTTGGCGCGAGCCCTTTCCGGAACCCCTGCGTTCCGGTCTCCGTTCCTCCAGTCGCCTCTTCTGGCGTCGCGCCCGACGCGACAGGCCCCCATGGAAGATAGGCGCCTATGAGCTTCGCCGACCTCGGGTTGAATCCCGAGTTGTTACGCGCTGTGGCCGACACCGGCTACACCACCCCTACCCCGATCCAGCAGCAGGCCATCCCTGTCGTGTTGTCCGGCCGCGACGTGATGGGCGGTGCGCAGACGGGTACCGGCAAGACCGCCGGCTTCACGCTGCCGCTGTTGCAGCGTCTTTCCCGCCACGCCAGCACTTCGACCAGCCCCGCGCGCCACCCGGTGCGTGCGCTGATCCTCGCGCCGACGCGCGAACTGGCGATGCAGGTGTTCGAGTCGGTGAAGACCTACAGCAAGTACGTCCCGCTGCGCAGCACCTGCATCTATGGCGGCGTCGACATGAAGCCGCAGATCCAGGAACTGCGCAACGGCGTCGAGATCGTCGTCGCCACGCCTGGACGCCTGCTCGACCACGTGCAGCAGAGGACGATCGTGCTGAACCAAGTCGAAATGCTGGTGCTCGATGAAGCGGACCGCATGCTGGACATGGGCTTCATCCCGGACATCCGCCGCATCCTCGACCTGCTGCCCGCCTCGCGCCAGAGCCTGCTGTTCTCGGCGACCTTCTCGGACGAGATCAAGAAACTCGCCGACCAGATGCTCAAGGAGCCGCAGCTGATCGAGGTCGCACGCCGCAACATGGTGTCGGAGACGATCACGCACCGCGTGCACCCCGTGTCGGCCGGCCTCAAGCGCAACCTGCTTGCGCACATCCTGCGCCACGAACCGGACACCCAGGCGCTGGTGTTCGTCGCAACGAAGATTGAATGCGGGCGGCTTGCGCACTTCCTCGAGCGCCACGACATCGCTGCCGACGCGATCCACGGCGACAAGGGCCAGGCACAGCGCACCGAGACACTGGAGGCGTTCAAGTCGGGCAAGCTGCGCGTGCTGGTGGCGACCGACGTTGCCGCGCGCGGACTGGATATCGACGACCTGCCTTCGGTGATCAACTTCGAACTGCCGCACACGGCGGAAGATTACGTGCACCGCATCGGCCGCACCGGTCGCGCCGGTCGCCAGGGGCGCGCAGTGTCCCTCGTGAGCGCCGAGGAGAAGCACCTTCTCGCCGAGATCGAGAAACTGATCAAGCTGCAGATTCCGCAGGAAGCGGTGCCGGGTTTCGATCCCGAGCCGGACTTCCACGACGCAGGGACGCGCGGCAGGGGCCGCCGCAGCCCGTCCGGGAAGACGTCAGATGCGCCACGCGAGCCGGCACCGAGCGTCCGCAGCACGCCCCCCTCCCGCAACGTCGACACGCGCCGCCGCGGCAAATCCATGATCGCTGCCGACGGTTTCGATTTCAGCAAGCCCTACGAACCGACCACGCCCGTCGCAGCGACCAGTGCAAGCCTGCAGTCGACGGAAACCGCGGCCGAGAAGCGCGGCGCACCGCCTCGCCGCCATGCGCGCCCGATCGCGGTCCTGCTGGGCGGCCTGGGGCGCAAGTAAGCCCTTGCGCGGGCGGCTGCCGCCCGGGGCCGCGCCGATGCGCATCGTACGGCAATCGGGCGGAATTGGGGGTTCCCTTGCCGCCTATTCGGGGCAATCGTTGCGATACGTTCGAGTATTCTGGGTCTACGCCGAAACGCCGCCCGAATACGTGGAATGACCGCCCCCATGAACGCTGCCCGTCGCCCGCAGGGTAACGAAAACCCCGAAGAAGAGCCCTTCATCCCGGACCTCTCCGAAGGCGCGGAGACGGGGCTCTACCTTGCCCTCTTCGAACTGATCGACGAGGGCCTGATCATCACGGGCGACGAGGTGGTACTGGAGGCCAACAGTGCCGCCTGCCGCCTGCTCGAACGCGACTATCGGCAACTTGCAGGGAAGCCTCTCGCCAACCTTTTCCCTTCCGAACGCGATTTCCTCGATGCACGCGCCCGCCTCTTCATCCAGGGCGAGATGCGCGGCAGCCTGCGCGTGTCCTTGCCGGGCGAGCGGCATCGCGACCTGCGCTTCGTCGCCGCGGCACGCATCCGGCCCGGCATCCACGCGTTGATCCTGAGCCCCGACGTCATCGCCGAGGCGTACGCAAGCACCACATTCGACGAGGCACCGGCAGTGGATGCGCTGTGGCCGCGCCTCGCGGCGGCACTGGAGCAGCCGGTTATCGTCATCGACGAGCGCGACCGCATCGCAGCTGCGAACGCGGCAGCCCTAGGCGCATTGGGACTCACCCGCGGAAACCTGATCGGGCAGGCCGTTGCGGACTGCCTCGGCATCGACTGGCCAGCCGCGGATGCGGCACAGATCGCACGCCTCAAAGTGCCGGGCCGCACAGGCGAGATCACCGCGCGCGTACTCGCCGGACCGAAACCGGACTGGCGTCTCCTGCTCCTGCCGCCCGCACGACACGGCGCGGCACCGGAAGATGCACCGGCCGCGCCAGGCGACAGCGTACTGGAACGCATGTTCGTCGATAGCCCCCTGCCGACCTTGCTCTGCGAGGGGCCGCAGCTGCGCATCCTCGCCGCCAACGCTGCGGCGGCCCGCGTATATGGCTACTCGCGCGAAACCCTATGCACGATGGAGATCGGCGCGCTGCGCACGACGCCGGGCGACGGCCGGCACGCCGGCGAACCGGGAATCTGGCAGCACCGGCGTTGCGACGGGACCACCTTCGATGTCGACATCGTCACGTATGCGCTCGACGCGGCCGCCCACCCGGGCCTCACGGTGGTGATGCACGACCTGCCCGAGGCGCCCCTCCTGGCGTTCGAGACGCGCTTGCGCCAAGCGGTCGACCTGAGGCAGTTGGACGTCCATTTCCAGCCGCTGGTCGATGTCCGCGACGGCACCGTACATGCCGGCGAAGCCTTGCTGCGTTGGCATCATCCGGAACTCGGGACGATTCCCTTCCAGCGCTTCGCCGGAGTCGCGCGCGATGCTGGACAGCTCGTGCGCATGGGCGACTGGGTGCTGCACGCAGCCTGCACGGCGGCGGCGGCATGGCCGCAGCATGAAGGCCGCGACGTGCGCGTCGTCGTGAACGTGGCGCTCGAGCAGCTGCTGCAAGGCAACCTTGGGGAACGCGTGCACCACGCGCTGAGCGCGTCTGGCCTGGATGCCGAGCGGTTGGAACTGGATCTCGACGAGCGTGTGCTCAATGACGAGCACACCCGCCTGATCGACATGCTGCAGTCCATCGCGGAAAGCGGGGTACGGCTGGCGATCGACGATTACGGCCGTGGCCTGTCGTCGATTCCCCGCCTCAAGCGCTACCCGTTGAACGCGCTGAAGCTCGACCACCTTCTGGTGCGCGAGGTGGGCATCCGCGAAGACAGCGAGGCCATCGTCGAGGCGATCGCCGGCATGGCCGGGATCCTCGGTCTGGAGGTGCTCGCGCGCGGCGTCGAGACCGAAGCACAGGAAGCATTCCTGTCTGCGCTCGGCTGCCGACTGCAGCAAGGACCGCTCTTCGGGCAGCCGATGACCACCGGCGCCTTCGGCGCTTTCCTCGCCTGAGGCGGGGCAGTCAGTAAGCGAGCAGCGTGCGGCAGGTTTCCGCGCGGCCAGTGATGCGGCTGAAGCTCTCGAGCTGCGCCTTCACGAAATCGTCCGGCACGCGCTCGTCGGCGCAATAGTCGCGCAGTTGCAGCGCGTAAGCGAGGTTCTGAAGGTCGCTCCGGGTGCGCGCCAGCGCGGGATAGCGGTAGCCGGTGGTGTCGCGGAAGGAGCGATCCGGTTTCGCTGTATCGGTTGCGGCAACAGGCGCTAGCGACACGTCCGCCTGGACGGTCGAGGTCTGCGCGGGCAGGACCGCGGAAAACAGCAGGGCAAAACTCGCAAGCAGGGCACGCCGCAGCATCGGCCAGTCCTCGCCAATCACCGGTTCCCGATATTACGGCACGCCACACCGGGAAATGAAGCGGCCTGCGCCCTTTCGGGAGCCGCAGGCCGCTTCCAGAGGATGCTCAGACCTCCAGCGCCTTCACATGGGTGATGACCTCGCCGATGATCTGCTGCGCACTGCCGTACAGCATGCGGCAGTTGTCCTTGTAGAACAGCGCGTTCTCGATGCCCGAGTAGCCCGCGCCCTGGCCTCGTTTGACGACGATGACGTTGTGCGCCATGTCGACGTTGAGGATGGGCATGCCGTAGATCGGGCTCGACTTGTCGGTGCGCGCGACCGGGTTCACGACGTCGTTCGCGCCGATCACCAGCGCCACGTCCGCCTGCGGGAAGTCGGCGTTGATCTCCTCCAGGTCGAAGATCTTGTCGTAGGGCACGCCGGCCTCGGCCAGCAGCACGTTCATGTGGCCGGGCATGCGACCCGCGACCGGATGGATCGCGAACGCGACGTCGACGCCGCCTTCCTCCAGCAACTGCGCCATCTCCCACACCTTGTGCTGCGCGCCGGCCACCGCCATGCCGTAACCGGGGACGATGATGACCTTGGACGCGTAGCGCATGACGGAGGCCGCATCGAGGGCGGACAGTTCTTTCATCGTGCCTTCGATCGCCTCGCCACCGCCTGCCGCTGCACCCGAGAGCGGCGTGAAGATGACGTTCCTGATCGGACGGTTCATCGCCTTGGCCATGAGCTGGGTGAGCAGCGTACCGGACGCGCCGACGACGATGCCCGCGACGATCAGCGCCGGGTTGCCGAGCACGTAGCCTTCGAAGCCGACCGCGAGGCCCGTGAAGGCGTTGAGCAGCGAGATCACGACCGGCATGTCGGCGCCGCCGATAGGCATCGTCAGGATCGCGCCGAGCACGAGCGCGACGACGAAGAACGCGATAACGATGACGGCGGGCGGAGTCTCGGTGACGATGATCGCCAGGCCGAGCACCACGGCGAGCCCCGCGAGCACGATGTTCACGAGGTTCTGCTGCGGCAGACGCCAGGTCTTGGTCATGATGCCCTGCAGCTTGGCGAAGGCGACGCACGAGCCCGAGAACGCGACCGAGCCGATCAGCGCCCCCAGGACCGCGAGCGTCGTCGCGGTGACGCCGTGCGTGCCGCCGCGGGCGAACTCGAGCGCCGCGATTGCCGCCGCCGCGCCGCCACCCATCCCGTTGTAGATCGCGACCATCTGCGGCATGTCGGTCATCTTGACGACCTTGCCGCTCCACCACGCGACCGCGCCGCCGGTGACGATGGCGGTGATCATCAGGCCGTAGTTCTGCATGCCCGGGGTGTAGAAGGTGACGAGGGTGGCCGCGATCATCGCGTAGCCGGCCCATACGATGCCCTTGCGCGCGGTGACGGGCGAGCTCATCGCCTTCAGGCCGAGGATGAACACCACGGCGACCGCGAAATAGGCCAGCTGGATCACGCCGCTCATTGCGCACCTCCAGTCTTGGACTTGAACATCGCGAGCATGCGCTCGGTGACGACGTAGCCGCCGGCAGCGTTGGCAGCGCCCAGGAACACCGCGACGAAGCCTATGACGAGCTGCGTCGGATCCTCCGGGTCGGCGTGGCCGAGCACGACCATCGCACCGACAAGCACGACACCATGCACGAAGTTGGAACCCGACATCAGCGGGGTATGCAGGATCACCGGCACGCGCGAGATCACTTCGTATCCCGTGAATGCGGCCAGCATGAAGATGTACAGCGCAGTAATACCTTCCACGTTTGCGTCCCCCTTACAGTCCCAGAACCTGCTTCACACCCGCGTGTCGCAGCTCGCCCGCGTGGGTGAGGCAGCAGCCGGCCACCACTTCGTCCTCCCAGTCGAGCACGAGCTCGCCGTCCTTGATGAAGGGGGAAATGAAGTTGTAGAGGTTCTTGGCGTACATCTCGGACGCATGCACGGGCATGCGGCTGGCGATGTTGGTGGGACCGATCACGAGCACGTCGCCCACCCAGGTCTTTTCGCCGGCGACGGTGCCTTCAACGTTGCCGCCGGAGTCGGCCGCCATGTCGACGACGACCGCGCCCGGCTTCATGCGCGCAACCATGTCTGCGCTGATGATCCTCGGCGCCTTCTTGCCGGGAATCGCCGCGGTGGTGATCAGCGCGTCGCATCCGGCCACCGCTTTCGCGAGGCGCTCGGCCTGCTTCGCCTTCTCCTCGTCGGTGAGCTCGCGCGCATAGCCGCCGGTGCCGGCCGCGGAGACGCCCGTGTCGACGAACTTCGCGCCCAGCGACTCGATCTGTTCGCGCGTCTCGGGACGCACGTCATAGGCCTCGACCATCGCGCCAATACGGCGCGCGGTGGCGATCGCCTGCAGGCCCGCAACACCTGCGCCGATCACCAGCACCTTGGCCGGACGAATGGTACCGGCCGCATAGGTGAGCATGGGGAAGAACTTGGGGCTGTGGTCGGCCGCGATCAGCGCGCACTCGTAGCCGGCGACTGCGCCCTGGCTGGAGAGCACGTCCATGCTCTGCGAGCGCGTGATGCGCGGCAGCAACTCCAGCGCGAAGCTGGTGATCTGCTTCTCCATCAGCTGTCGGGCGCGCTCCGCACTAGACCAAGGCTGCAGCATCCCCAGCAGCACCGCTCCCGGCTTCATCGCCGCGATGAGCTCCGCCGAGGGGGGCTGCACGCACAGCACGGTATCAGCTGCGGCGCACACCTCGACGCCGTTCGAGGCGAGCTGGACCTCTCCGAACATGTCGTCGCGCAGGTGCGCCGGCATGCCCGCGCCGGCCTGGATCACGACCTTGGCACCAAGGCCAAGGTATCTCTTCACTACATCGGGAACGACCGACAAACGTCGCTCGCCGGCAATCGCTTCCGCTGGCACTCCGATCAACAGAGCCATTGGCTGTCCTCCCAGACTGGGTTGGTAAATGTGTACGCTTGCGCGGGCCAACTCCGACGGCGGACATAGATACACTGCGGCCGACTGCTCCGCAGCGCAATTTCCGTTTTCGACTCTCCGATGATCCGCGACTGAATCTGCAGGTGCTGGCGCCATCACCTGTTCTGTTTTCTTGATGCAAACTGCAAATCCCTTGCAATTTGCAGGGGGCGCTTGACGGATAATACCGATTGCCATTTACAGCGCAACCTGTTCCTGCAAGAAAATTCCCGATGAAGACGTCACGCAACAGCACCCGCAGACGCAAAACGATGGCGATCACGACGGCGAAGGCGGGCCTTCCGCCGGGCTCGCTGGTCCACGTCGGCGCGGTGAAGACCGATCGCCCCGAGATCACGCTGATCGCTTACGACGAAAACGGAATCGAGGAGAAACGCTTCGCGAGCATCGTCGAATCGCGCGATTACAAGCCGGCGCACGGGCGCCTGTGGCTCAACGTGCACGGCCTGCAGGATGCCGAGATCCTCGGCGAGATTGGTCGGCGCTTCCACTTGCATCCGCTGGTGCTCGAAGACATCCTGAACACGCACCAGCGACCGAAGATCGAGGACTACGGCAACTACCTCTACTGCGTCCTGCGCGTGTTTGAGTACGACGCGGCGTCGCGCACGCTCGGTTCCGACCAGATCAGCGTGGTCCTGGGGGAAAACTTCGTCCTGACCTTCCAGGAACGACGCACGGGCATCTTCGAGCCGATCCGCGAGCGCCTGCGCGTCCCCCAGGCACCCGTGCTGAAACGTGGCACCGATTACCTCGCGTACACCCTGTTCGATGCGGTCATCGACCGGTATTTCATCGTCGTCGACCGGCTCGGCGACACCGCCGAACAGCTCGAGGACGATGCGCTGGCCAGTCCGACCCCGACACTGCTGCGCACGATCAATCTGGTGAAACACGATACCCAGCTGGTACGACGGGCGATCTGGCCGCTGCGCGAGGTCCTGAACGGTCTGCTGCGCGGAGAAAGCGCCTTCTTCCAGCCGGAAACCCGCCTCTACCTGCGCGATGTCTACGACCACACCATCCATGTGATCGAGACACTGGATGCCGTGCGCGAACTGCTCGGCGATCTGATGGATATCTACCTGTCAGCCGTCAGCAACCGCCTGAACGTCGAGGTCCGCATCCTCACGGTGTTGACGACACTCTTCCTGCCGGCGACGCTCATCAGCGGCATCTTCGGCATGAATTTCGAATGGATGCCCCTGATCGCCGACGCACGGGGCTTCTACATCGCACTGGCGATGATGGGCGGGGTCGCTACCGCGATGGCCGCAGCGTTCTGGCGGCGCAACTGGCTAAGACTGTGAAGCGGGCGCCTCGACGAGCTTGATCAGCGCGAGGGAGATGTTGTCGCCCGCGCCCGCCCCGCGCTTGCGCGCGCGTTCGACGAGCACCTCGGCGGCGTCGCGGGCGCGGCGCGAGCATACTTCGGCGGAAATCTCCGCATCCGATAGCAGGCCCCACAAGCCGTCCGAGCACAGCAGGAAACTGTCCCCGGCCTGCGGCTGCACCGCCTGACCCAGGCACACCTCGGGAGGCCTTTCGCTCCCCAGGCAGGACAACAGGACATTGCGCCGGGGGTGGATGCGGGCACCGGCGTCGTTCAGCTGTCCCTTGCGCTGCAGGTCGCCGACGACCGAATGGTCCTCGCTGCGAGCCACCACGCGATTATCGCGAAAGTGATACAGACGAGAATCCCCGCAATGCGCCCAGCGTATCTCGCCGGGCTGCAGCACCAACACGACCGCGGTGCTGTGCGGCTCCTTCTCACTCGTCAGCCGCGTGAGACGGATGATCAGGTGAGCGTCGTTGACGATGGTGTTCAGCAGGCTTCCTGCATCCTCCGAGCGCGGAGAATAGTCGTCGAAGTTTTGCCGCGCCTTGAGCAGCACCTGCTCCGCCGCCATCGCACCGCCGGTATGCCCGCCCATGCCATCGGCAAGCACCGCCATGAGCATCCCGCGCTCGCGCGGATGGGCAAACACGCCCACACGATCCTGCTGTTCGCGCCGATCTCCGATATGGCTCGCAACGCAGGTTTCCACTGTGATTGGCATGGGCGAATAGGCTCGTTCTTTTGCGCCGATATTACAGTGACTACCTACTTAGCGGTAGATCGCGGAGCACCACCTTGCATGCGCACGTGACGAGGTTCACACCCGAATCGGGACATCGCCCCCTCCGACGGTCTGTCACGTTCATTGCCGCTCGGCAAGGGCGGCGCGCCCCTGACGGAGCGCGCCGCAGACGCTTACAGCGGGAAGCCGTTGAGGCGGCTGTCGACCAGTTCGACCCAATGCCGCACCGGCGTCGTGGTACCCGCCTGGAGATGGGTCATGCAGCCAATATTGGCCGAAGCGATCATCGTCGCGCCGCCTTCACCCAGCGCCGCGAGCTTGTTCGCGCGCAGCTGTTTCGACAGTTCCGGCTGAAGCAGCGAGTAGGTGCCCGCCGAACCGCAGCACAGGTGGCCGTCGCGAACGGGCGTGAGCGTGAAGCCGGCGGTCGTCAGCAGGCTCTCGACGACACCGCGGATCTGTTGGCCGTGCTGCAACGTGCAGGGGGACTGGAAGGCCACCGCCACGGCCTCGCCACGCCGCGTCCTGAGCAACTCCTGCAGCTTTTCCCCCTCGGCCGCGACGATCTCGCTCACGTCGCGCGTCATCGCCGAGATCCTGGCAGCCTTCTCGGCATAGGCCGGATCCTGAGCGAGCAGGTGCCCGTAGTCCTTGACCTGCACGCCGCAGCCCGAGGCCGTCATCACGATCGCTTCGACCTCGCCACGCTCGACCGCCGGCCACCACGCGTCGATGTTGCGCCGCGCATCGTCGCGCCCGCCTTCCTGGTCGTTGAGATGGAAGCGCACGGCGCCGCAGCAGCCTGCCCCCGGCTGCTCGACAAGGGAGACGCCGACGGCGTCGAGCACGCGCGCGGTCGCGGCATTGATCGACGGCGCCATCGCGGGCTGCGCACAGCCGGCCAGCGCGATCATGCGCCGGGCGTGGCGCGGCTTCGGCCAGGGACCGCTGGGACGCGCATCCGGCACCTTCTCCTTCAGGGCTGCGGGCAGCAGTCCGCGCACCGCGCGGCCGGCCTTCATTGCGATGCCGAACACGTCGGCACGCGGCACGAACTCGCGCAGCGCCCAACGCTTGGCCGCCTCGGCACCGCTGCGCGGCACGCGCTGTTCCACGATGTGGCGGCCGATGTCGGCGAGCCGGCTGTAATGCACGCCCGACGGACAGGTCGACTCGCACGAGCGGCACGTCAGGCAGCGGTCCAGGTGCAGACGCGTCTTCTCGGTGACATCGTGGCCTTCGAGGAGCTGCTTGATCAGGTAGATGCGCCCGCGCGGCCCGTCGAGCTCGTCGCCGAGGAGCTGGTAGGTCGGACAGGTGGCGGTGCAGAAGCCGCAATGCACGCAGGCGCGCAGGATCGCTTCGGCCTCGCGCCCTTCGGGCGTGTCCTTGATGAAATCGGCAAGTTGGGTCTGCATGTTCAGATTCCGTCGTAGAGGCGGCCGGGATTGAGGATCCCCGCCGGATCGAAGGCCTGCTTGAGGCGACGATGGATCGCCATCACCGGCGCGGGAAGCGGCTGGAAGACGTCGCCTGCCCGGTCGAACCCGCGGAAGGCCGTCGCATGCCCACCCAGTGCTGCGACGCGATCGCGGATCGTCGCCGCGGGCGCATCCGAACGCAACCAGCGCAGCGCACCGCCCCACTCGATCAGCTGCCTGCCCGCCAGCTTCACCGGCGCGGCCGAACTCGGCAGCGACAGGCGCCACAGGACCTCGCCCGGCGCGACGTTCGCGAAGTACCCGTCCGTCTGCTCGCGAATGTCCTGCCACAGGTCGGCGGCGACATCGTCCGCCAGCACCTCGCCGCCGAGCTTGCGCTCGGCCGCCCGCACGGCAGCCTCAGCACCCGACAGGCGCAGATGCAGAGCACCATCGGCCCAGGACGACGCCGAAACGGGCAAGGGCTGCCCGCCCCAGTCGTTGAGGCGTTCGATCGCCTCCTTCTCGCCCAGCGCGAAGCGCAGCGTGGTCTCCGCAACCGGGCGCGGCAGCACCTTCAGCGACACGTCGAGGATCACGCCCAGCGTCCCGAGACTGCCGGCGATGGCACGCGACACATCGTAGCCGGCGACGTTCTTCATCACCTGGCCGCCGAAGGACAGCACCTCGCCGCGCCCGTCGACGATGCGCACGCCGAGGACGAAATCGCGCAAGGCCCCGGCCGTTGCGCGCCGCGGACCGGACAAGCCCGTCGCCACACAACCGCCCACCGTCGCCCCGGCGCCGAAATGCGGCGGCTCGAACGCGAGCATCTGGCCGCGCTCGGCGACCAGCGCCTCGAGTTCCGCGAGCGGCGTGCCCGCGCGCACCGTCACGACCAGCTCGGTCGGTTCGTAGCTGACCACGCCCGTATGGCCGCGGGTGTCGAACACCTCGCCGGCCGGGGTGCGCCCGTAGAAATCCTTCGTGCCGCCGCCACGCACCTGCTGCGGCGTTCCGGCTTCCGCGGCGGCGCGCACGCGCTCGCGCCACTGTTCAGTCAAATCGCTCATTCGCTCTCCGCCTTGTTCCCTGTCTTGTCCTTGGTGCCGCCCGCTGCCTGCTTCGGCCTCTTCGGCGCGCCCACCTTCCGGTCCTGCCGCTCGGCGATCGCCCGCAATGCGAGCCAGGAGCCGATCAGCGACATGACCGGCACCACCACCAGAAGAAACTGGATCCAGCCCCGATCCATCAGAAACGGGGGATGTCCGGATACGGGACATGCCCGTTGCTCACCCGCATACGCCCGTACTCGGCACAGCGGTTGAGCGTGGGGATCGCCTTGCCGGGATTGAGCAGCCCGCGCGCATCGAATGCGCCCTTCACGCGGAAGAACATCGTCAGCTCCGGACGCGTGAACTGGCTGCACATCTGGTTGATCTTCTCGATCCCGACCCCATGCTCGCCGGTGATCGTGCCGCCGAGCGCGACCGACAGCTCGAGGATGTCCGCGCCGAAGGCTTCCGCGCGCTCGAGTTCGCCTTCCTGGTTCGCATCGAACAGGATGAGCGGATGCAGGTTGCCGTCGCCAGCATGGAACACGTTGATGCAGCGCAGGCCGTGCTTGCCCTCCATCTCCTGGATCGCCTCGAGCATCTCGCCCAGGCGCTTGCGCGGGATGGTGCCGTCCATGCAGTAGTAGTCGGGCGAGATGCGTCCCGCGGCGGGGAAGGCGGCCTTGCGGCCGGCCCAGAACTTCATGCGCTCGGCCTCGTCGCGCGACACGCGGATCTCGGTCGCGCCACTCGCCTCAAGCACCGCACGCACGCGCTCGATCTCCTCAGCGACCTCCTCGGGCGTACCGTCGGACTCGCACAGCAGGATCGCCTTCGCGTCCAGCGGATAGCCCGCATGCACGAACTGCTCGACCGCCGCCGTCGCGGGCTGGTCCATCATCTCGAGGCCGGCGGGGATGATGCCGGCAGCGATGATCTCGGCGACCGCCTCACCCGCCTTGATGACGTCGTCAAAGGCCGCCAGCACGCACTGCGCGAGCTGCGGCTTGGGCGTGAGCCTGACGGTCACTTCGGTGACGACCGCGAGCATGCCCTCGGAACCGATCATGAGCGCCAGCAGATCGTAGCCCGGCGCATCCAGGCCATGGTTGCCGATCTCCACGACCTCGCCGTCGATGGTGACCCCGCGCACACGCAGCACGTTATGCACCGTCAGGCCGTACTTGAGGCAATGCACGCCACCCGAGTTTTCGGCGACGTTGCCGCCGATCGTGCACGCGATCTGCGACGACGGGTCGGGTGCGTAATACAGGCCGTGCGGCGAAGCTGCCTCCGAGATCGCAAGATTGCGCACTCCAGGCTGCACGACCGCCGTGCGCGCATGCGCATCCAGATGCAGGATGCGGTTGAAGCGCGCCAGCGACAGCACCACGCCGAACTTGTGCGGCAGCGCGCCCCCCGACAGACCAGTACCGGCACCACGCGCGACGACCGGCACCCCAATCTCGCTGCACACCTTGAGCACCGCGACGACCTGCTCCTCCGTCATCGGCAGCACCACCACCATCGGCATCTGGCGATACGCCGACAGGCCGTCGCATTCGTACGGACGCAAGTCCTCGGCGTCGTACATCAGCGCCCCCGCCGGCAGTACCCGCGCCAGCGCCTCCACCACCCGAGCCTTGTCGACGGACGAAAAATCCGCCTCCTGCTCGCCCAGAACCACCGGGTCCGCCGCAATGTTCATCGTCCCTTCTCCACTTCGTGCAACGCCTCGTTGCGCGCATCCGCCGCGCGCTTCCCCTTGATTGCCACCAGCTCGCCCCAACGCCGCGCGTCAAGCCCGAAACGCCGCACCGCGCCCGCCAGATGCTCCGTCGCAGCCGCACGTGCGGCGTTCGGATCGCCCGCCGCGATCGCCTCGAAAATTCTCACATGCTCGGCCTGCGAATCGCGCGCCCGCCCGGCGCGGTGACCGGCCTCGTTCCAGGTCGGCGCACGCGAATCGGAAAACTGCTGTCCCATGAATGCCTGGAAACGCTCAATCTGCGGATTGTGCGTCGCCGCCGCGATGGCGACGTGGAAGGCGTCGTCGTCGGTGTGGGCGTCCGCGCCGGTCTCCAGTGCGACCGCCATGCGTTCGAGCGCGTCGCGCATCCGGTCGAGTTCCTGTGGCGAGCAGCGCAGCGCCGCCAGCTCGGCCGCACCGGCCTCGACGAGGTAGCGCAGTTCGAAAATGTCAGATATCTCGCGATCGGACAGGCTGCTCTCCGTCACCGCATCGCCATTGACACCCCCGCGCAGCAGACGGAAACTGCCCTGCCCCGGCCGCGCCGCCACGTAGGCGCCCGAGCCCTGCCGAGTCATCACGCAGCCGTCTGCCTTCAGGCGCGAAATGGCCTCGCGGATCACCGCCCGGCTGACGCCGAAGCGCTCGCACAGGACCTTCTCGGTGGGCAACTGCGCGCCCGCCTTGAGGCCCTGCTCGCTGATCCAGGCTTCAAGCTGGCCCGCGACGACGACGCTCAGCCGCGGTCCGCGCCCTGATTTCTCGTTTGCCCCCATGTACCCGGCGCCTCAAAGTTGTCTGACAACATTCGAATCATAGTTCCACTTCGAGCGAATGTCAGTATTGGGGAATACCCGCACCCGGCGAGATGCCCCGGCAAGGTTCGCAAGTCGGCGCCTAAGCGCTGATTTTCTTGACGATTCTTCGACTGCTCGTGTAAAGTGCGCGATTCCTTTGCAAACCCATCAACTGGAGCAACACCATGTACGCGGTGATAAAAACCGGCGGCAAGCAGTATCGCGTCGCAGCCGGCGAAAAGATCAAGGTAGAACAGATACCGGCTGACGTGGGCTCCGAAATCACCATCGACCAGGTTCTCATGGTCGGCGAGGGCGAGTCGGTCAAGATCGGCACCCCGGTGGTTTCCGGCGCCGCAGTGAAGGCGACCGTGGTTTCCCACGGCCGTCACGAGAAAGTCAAGATTTTCAAGATGCGCCGCCGCAAGCACTACCAGAAGCACCAGGGCCATCGCCAGAACTACACCGAGCTTCGCATCGAAGCGATCTCGGCCTGATCAGAGCCAAGGAGGTAATTCGTCATGGCACACAAAAAAGCTGGCGGTAGTTCCCGTAACGGCCGCGACTCGGAATCGAAACGACTTGGCGTGAAGCGCTACGGCGGCCAATTCGTGCTCGCAGGCAACATCATCGTTCGCCAGCGCGGCACCGAATACCACCCGGGCGAGAACGTCGGCATCGGCAAGGACCATACCCTGTTCGCGCTGAAGGACGGCACCGTGCAGTTCACCGTGAAGGGCGCCTTGCGCCGCCGCACGGTCGTGATCGTGCCCGAAGCCGCCTGAGTTCCGGCGTCAAGGTTCGAAAAGCCCTATCCTTGCGGTAGGGCTTTTTTGTTTTTGCCATAAGCACAACTCGGCACTGCACAGCACATGAAGTTCATTGACGAAGCGCGCATCGAGGTCATGGCCGGCGACGGCGGTAACGGTTCAGCCTCCTTCCGCCGCGAAAAATTCATCCCGCGCGGCGGCCCCGACGGCGGCGATGGCGGCCGTGGCGGCAGCATCTTCGCTGTGGCCGACCGCAACCTCAACACGCTGGTCGATTACCGCTACACGCGCATGCACCGCGCGCAACGCGGCGAGAACGGCGGCAACAAGGACTGCTACGGCAAGAGCGGCGAGGACATCACGCTGCGCATGCCGGTCGGCACCGTCATTACCGACTTCGAGAGCGGCGAACTCATCGCCGACCTCAACGTCGATGGCAAGCGCGCACTGATCGCCCGCGGTGGCAAGGGCGGCCTCGGCAACCTGCACTTCAAGTCGAGCGTGAACCGCGCGCCACGCAAGCGCACCCTCGGCGAGGAAGGCGAACGCCGCATGCTGCGCCTGGAACTCAAGGTGCTGGCCGACGTCGGCCTGCTGGGCATGCCCAACGCCGGCAAGTCGACCTTCATCCGATCGGTCTCGGCCGCCAAGCCGAAGGTCGCCGACTACCCGTTCACGACGCTCGCGCCCAACCTGGGCGTCGTGCGCACCGACGAAAACCGCAGCTTCGTCATCGCCGACATCCCCGGCCTGATCGAGGGGGCGGCCGAAGGTGCCGGCCTCGGCCACCGGTTCCTGCGCCACCTGCAGCGTACCCGCGTGCTACTGCACCTCGTCGACCTCGCGCCCTTCGATCCGGACGCCAACCCCGTCCATGACGCCAAGGCGATCGTCGAGGAATTGCGCAAGTACGACGAGTCGCTGTACAACAAGCCGCGCTGGCTCGCGCTGAACAAGCTGGACCTGATCCCCGAAGAGGAGCGCGCCGAGCGTATCGCCGCGTTCCTCGAGGCCTACGGCCCGGTGGATCGCCACTTCGAGATCTCCGCCCTCACCGGCGACGGCGTCCGTCCGCTGGTCTTCGCGATCCAGGACTTCCTCGACGCCGACCGCGCCCAGGCCGAAGCCGAGCGCGCGGAACACGCCGCCGAGGAGGCGCGCCTCGCCGCCGAGGCGGAGGCCCGCGCCGAGGCCGCCTACCAGGCGAGGCTGCAGGCGATCCTCGCTGCGGAAGACGACGCGGACGAGGACGAAGACGACCTCGATGAAGCGGACCGCCCGGAGAAGTCCGGCAACTGACCCCGAGCCCGGCCTCGCGCCGGCTCCTCCCCGTTAGCCCACGCTTGCCGTCACAGATCATGCGAAACAAGATCCGCAACGCGCGCCGCCTGGTGGTCAAGGTCGGCAGCGCCCTCGTCACCAACAACGGCACCGGTCTCGACAAGGCCGCGATGGCGGACTGGGCGCGCCAGTTCGCCGCCCTGCGCGAATCCGGCAAGCAGGTCGTGCTGGTGTCCTCGGGCGCCATCGCCGCGGGCATGCAGCGTCTGGGCTGGACGAAGCGACCGCAGGAAATGCACAAGCTGCAGGCCGCCGCCGCGGTCGGGCAGATGGGCCTCGTCGAGGCCTACGAAGACGCATTCTCCGGCCACGGCATCCGCACCGCCCAGATCCTGCTCACGCATGACGATCTCGCGGACCGCAAGCGCTACCTGAACGCCCGTTCGACACTGACGACGCTGCTCGAACTCGGGGTCGTTCCGATCATCAACGAGAACGACACCATCGTCACCGACGAGATCAAGTTCGGCGACAACGACACGCTGGGTGCCTTGGTCGCGAACCTCATCGAAGCCGATGCACTGATCATCCTCACCGACCAGAAGGGCCTCTATACAGCCGACCCGCGCCAGGACCCGTCCGCGACGCTGGTTTCCGAGGGACGCGCCGAGGACCGCGCCTACGAGGCGATGGCCGGCGGCGCCGGCACCGGCATCAGCAAGGGCGGCATGATCACGAAGATCCGCGCCGCCCAGCGTGCCGCCCGCAGCGGCGCACATACCTGCATCGCCAGCGGCAACGAGCCCGACGCCCTGGTGCGCCTGGGCAAGGGCGAGGCGCTGGGAACCCTGCTCTACGCCACCAGCTCGCCGCTGCAGGCGCGCAAGCAGTGGCTCGCCGACCACCTGCAGCTCGCGGGCGATCTGGTCATCGACGACGGCGCGGCGGCAGCGCTCCGCAGCGGGCGCAGTCTGCTGTCGGTTGGCGTGGTGGAAGTGCGCGGCGACTTCGAACGCGGCTCGGCGGTCGCCTGCCGCACGCCGTCAGGCGAGGAAATCGGCCGCGGGCTGGTCAATTACAGCAGCACGGAATGCCGTCGCGTGGCGCGCAAACCCAGCAGCGAGTTCGAACAGCTGCTCGGCTACATCGACGAGCCGGAACTGATCCACCGCGACAACATGGTGCTGCGCTAATCGCCTAATCCCGGAACGGCTGCGCCGCCCCCGGCGCGAGCGGCGGCGGGGCCCGCGCCGGGAGCCGTTCCGACTGCAGTGCCGTCGTCCGCTTCGAGCGGCCTGAACACCCACTCGGCGTAGCTCCTGACTTCGCCCGTAAGCCCGCCGAGCTCCTTGGGCAGATCGTGCTGCCTGATCGGAACGCCCTGGGCGAGGCTATACACGCCCGCGATTCGTCCGCCGGCCTTCTCAAGGCCCCAGACGGGCTGCGCGGTAAAAGGGTCGCGATAGATCCGGCGCAGGTGTCTGACGAGAACCGGCCCGCGCCTATCCTCCACGAGTTGCTGCAGACTTTCGGGCAGGCTGTGATCCGCACCGGCCTTGACATAGCTGGACAGCGCACGCGAGAACTCCACGCCAATCACCAGCAGTTCCGCCTCGCGCTCGCGCTGCGCCGCCTGTCGCCACACCACCCCGGTCTGCGCCACCAGCAGGCCGAGCCCTGCGACGATGAACAGCACCAGCAGGTAGGTATAACCGCCCTGCCGCGTCCCGACTGCACGGGGACCAGCCCTCACGCCTTGCGCTCGCACACGACCGCGCACGATCTCACCACTCGGCAAAATGCGTACCGTCCTTGGCTGTGCCTTCGGCCCCGCTGTGGAGGTCCCACACCCCCGCCTCCTCCTCGCCCGGCGCCGCTACGAGCTGCCACGAATCGCTGCGCTCGGTGATCGGATCGACGGGAAGCTTGCGCAGATAACGCTTCGTCACGAGGGTGTCGAGATCGGGCGGCCACTTGCCGATGTCCGCGTGGTAGCGATCGATCGCATCGCGCACGACCGACAGCGTCTGGCGCAGGGAGGCCTCGCGGCTGCGGTCCAGGTGCTCGAAATAGCGCGGAGCGGCGATCGACATCAGTGTCGCGATGATGGCCAGCACCACCAGCAGCTCGATGAGGGTGAAGCCCGCAGCGATCCTCCGCTTCGTCATGGCACCCTTACCACTCACGATATGGCACGCCATTGAGTCCGCTGCGGGGCGACTTCGAATAGACGTCATACACGTCCTTCCCCTCGGCCGGCTCCTCCGGCGGGCTCGCATAGCTGCGTCTGCCCCAGGTCTGCTCCGCGGGCACGGAGGGGTCGGTGTGAAAGGGATCGCGCGGCAGGCGGCGCAGAAAGTAGATGCGCTTGCCCGCCGGATGGGTGATATCGGGTACGCCATTCACCAGCACCGCGAGGTCAGGCGGATAGCCGGACGCGTCGACGCGCTGCTCGATGCGCTGCTCGACGTAGGCCGCCTTGTACGCATCGAGTCCGGCGCGGATCTGGCGGAGGGCGATGCGCAACTCGGACTCACGCTCGCGCTGGGCGGCGAGTTCGGCAAGCGGCATTGCCCCGGCCGCGAGGATGCCGATGATGGCCACCGTCACGACGAGCTCGATGAGGGTGAATCCGCGCGTCACCTGGCCCCTCACTCGGCAATGCGCACCGTGCCCCCGGCCGACAGCGCCACGTCTTCGTCGCCCGTCTCGCGGCGCAGCTTCATGCCGGTTGCGACCATGGTCGCCACGCCCGAAGCATCGGCCTTGGGGCGAAGGCGCACGACCAGATCGGCCCGGCCATCCCTGAGGCTCACGGGCAGCTGAACCGTTCCCGGGGTCACCGCCCCGTCCGCTTCGAGGCGGTTGGCATCGTACGCGATCGTGACATCGGCGGCGGTTGCCCCGGCGGCTCCGCTTACGCGCACGATGGCGTTGAACGTGTCGCCGCGGCGAGCCGTTTCAGGCAGGATCAGCGCGACTTCGGGCGCCGCCTGCTCCTCCTTCGCCTCCACCGCTTCGGCCGGCTCCGCACGCTCCTCCGCCACCGCGCGTGGCGCCGCGACCGGCGTGGCAGGGCTCGGACGCCCCTCGCCCACCAGCCCCAGGCTGCGGGGCGCCGTCGCACCGATGCGCAGCGGCTCGGCACCGATGTTCGACTCCGTTCCCGCGGGCATTTCAGCCAGCAGCGAGACCGGTGGCAGCACGTTGCGCACGATGCGCGGCGTGATCAGCAGAGCAATCTCCGTCTTGTTGTTGCTGTCGCGCTGGGCCGAGAACAGCCTGCCGACCATTGGCAGGTTGCCCAGCCCGGGCAGGCGTTGGGCTGACGAGCGTTCCTCGTCGTTGATCAGGCCCGCGAGTACCTGAGTCTCGCCATTGCGCAGGCGCAACGAAGTGGATGCACTGCGCGAACCGACTTGGTAGGCGAGCGAACTGGAGGGGCCGGGCACCTCCTTGACGATGCTGCTGACCTCGAGGCTCAGCTTGATGCCGACCTCGTCATCGCGATAGACGGACGGCTCCACCTCCAGCTTCAGACCGACGTCGAGATAGGACACCGAGGCCGACACGCCGACGTTGGCCGTCGAGGTCGTCGTGAACACCGGCAGCTTGTCGCCGATATGCACCTTCGCCTTGTCGCGGTTGCGCACGCGGATGCGCGGGTTCGCGAGCATGCGCGAATCGCCGTCCTCGCTCTTCAGGCGCAGCACCGCCCCCGGGTTGGCGATGAAGGGTACGAGATCGTTGCGGTTGTGACGCAGGTCGATGTTGCCGTCAAGCAGCTTGCCACCGAGCTGCGTTGTGCCGGAGATCACTACGCCATTCACGATCTGGCTGGATGCGGGCAGCGTCGGCGTCAGCAGGCCGTAACCGACCTGGTCGGGAAAATCGATCCCCAAGTCCAGCAACTTGTTGCGGCTGACCTCCAGCACCTCCAGTTCCAGCATCACCTCCGGCTCGGGCACATCCAGCGTCGCGACCAGGCGCTCGGCCATGCGCACCGCTTCGGGCGTGTCCTTCATCACGAGCAGGTTGAGCTTCTCGTCGATGAACACGTCCCGGCTCTTCACCAACTGCTTGATCAGCGTCTGTGCGGCCTTCGCCTCGGCATTCGCGAGGTAGAAGCTACGCGTCACCAGCTCGACGTGCTCGCGCTGCTTGGCGGTGGTCACCGGGTAGATGAGGACGGTATTCGCGTTCAACAACTTGCGCTCGATGCCCTGCGTCGCGGAGAGCAGGCGTAGCACCTCGTCGACGGAGTTCTCGCGCACGAACAGCGTCACGCGGCTGTCCGCGCGCACGTCCTTGTCGAACACGAAATTCAGTCCGCTCGCGCGCGACAGCGCCTCGAACACGACGCGCAATGGCGAATCGCGGAACTCCAGCGTCACCGGCCGGGCCATCGCCCCTTGCAGGGATTCTGCCCGCGGCTTGCTCGCACGCTCGGCGCGTTCGTCCAGCTCCAGCACCAGCTCGCGCGCGGCCCTGTCGCCGGGCGCCTCGGCATACACCCCGCGTGCGATGCGGCCGGCGGTCGCTGCATCCCCGGCAGCGAGGGCTGCTCTGGCCTGCCCCAGTCGCTCCGCACGGCGACGCGCCCGCTCGAGGTCCTCAAGGCCGAGCCGGGCCCGTGCGTTCTCCGGGTCGAGCTTCTGCACATCGCGATACAGCAGCGCCGCCTCGTCCAGCTTCCGCGCCCCGTGCGCTTTCTCGGCCACACCCAGCTTCTCCGTCACGACCTGATCGCGCTGGCGCACGTAATAGCTGCGCAATTCGAGGTTCTCCGGATCCTTCTTCACGGCCTGTTCCAGCCGCAGCAACGCCTCCACGCGATCGCCGGCGGCAAAGTCGCGTCGACTCTGTTCGAGCGCAGGGTTGCCGGCACACGCGGCTAGAAGAAGGGCGGAAAAAGTCGGCAGGAGGACGTTCCGCAGCGCGCGCGCGAGCGGGGATTCGTTCCACGCCGAAGATCTGCGGCGCGACGAAGCGCTCGCGGGCATCGAACGAAGGACTTGGCAATCCCCGCATCGCGATAAGGTCGAAGTCTTCGTTTTCATGGATTCTGGCGATTGAGAGTCTGAATTTTCTTGAGCGGCAGATAAGTGAATTCGACCGCGGACGGGGTGATGCGCTCGACACGGTAACGGCCCGCGATTTCCTCGCCCTGGCGCGCCACGCGGACCTGCGCCCCCTCGAGCAGGAACACCGCCTTGCCCTGTGCGTCGTCGATCGCGCCGACATAGCGGAACGGCAAAGGGGGCGCCTGCGGCTCCACGGGCCGCGCTGACGCGGTCGGCGGTGGAGGCGGGGCGAAGCTGACGATACGCGCCAGAGGATCATCCAGCTCGGGCCACGTTGCCCGCACGACATCGAGTCGGGCGAGACTCCCCGCCGTCGATGCCGGCGCATCGCCCGACTTTCCCTGCCCCGACGCAAGCCTGGACCGCGGTGCGCGCTCGACGGGCTGAACCACATCCACGCCCGACTCTTCATTGACAGCCCACCAGCTCGCTGCCAGCGTCGCCAGCAGCGCAACTGCCAGGAGCACGTGGCGCATCCTCATGAGCGCCCCCGCAGATAGAGTTGCAGGCGGATATCCGCCTCGACCGCCTCGGCATCGCTCTTGTCGCGCTTGAAACTCACCGATTCCAGCGCGATTTCGGGCATTTCCCGCAGCAGTGCGCCAAGCCAGACATAGAGCGCCGCCGCGTCGGCCTCAACGGGTATCGTGAGACTGACGAGCGTCAGCGGCGTGCCGGCCACCACCGAGCTGCCGTAGTCGGTGCGGCGGACGCTGATGCCGTGTGCGGCACCGTGCTCGTTCAGGCGGCGCAGGCTCTCCGGCAGCGCGGCGGCCGGCGGGAATCGTTCGAAAAAGGCCACGACGCGTGCGCGATCGTCGCTCCCCGGGGCCGGGGCACTTGCGTTGCGCTCTGTACGGTTCTGCTCTTCGGCAAGCGCCGCGGCGCGACGATCGATGTCGGTACTGGCAACGTACCCCCCCAGCGCGGCAGCCACCAGCAGCAACACCCCAAACACACCGGGAACACCGGCATTCATCACGAGCCGTCCGATGTACTCCCTGGCGAGACGGGCTGACGCCCCGCTGCGGCGCGCCCCACCCACATCCGGCGCGGCGGTCGCGGCAACCTCGCCGCCGCCCGACGCGGGCGCAACCATCGCCACGAGGCACGGACACCAGTACTGCATCAAGACACCAGCGCCGAGCATCACGGACGTCCGCTCCATTTTGCATTCACGGTGAATCGCACCGCGTCCCCACTATCGACCTGCACCCACTCGTAATTCGCCAACTGGGCGTCCCGTATCCCCTGCACGGCACCGAGCCGGGCGACGAACTCGAACATTTCCGCAAGCGAGCGGGCCTGTCCGGCGACCGCGAGCCTGCCCCGCGCCTGATCCGCCTGCAGGCTCAGCCACGTAACCCCCTCGCCCTGCGCGCCTGCCATGCCGCCGAGCATCCCGCCCCAATCAGCATTCAGCCGCTCGGCGACGCCAAGCACGGCCTTCGCCTCCTCGGCGCTCACGGGGTTCCCCTCGACCGCCGCAACGGGCTGTGCGCGCCGCGCCTCTTCGCGCGCACTCAGCGCGGCCGCCGTGCGCGCATCGATGTCGGCACTGGCACGCCGGTAGTCAATGATCTGGAGCGCACAGGCGAGCACCCCCGCCGCGAGCATCCCCCAACCCGCAACGCTCACCCGCCGGCCCGTTCGCAGAAAATCGAGATCCACCGCCAACGGAACCTGTCTCATCCTTCCCACCCTTCGGCGTGCAGCGCAAGCTTGCGCCATCCGGCCGGAACCCGCGGTCCCTCGCCGATGCAATACAGAACTCCGGCCTCACCCGGAAGGCCTGAGCGCAGAGCCTGGGACTCCAGGTACAGGCCCAGCGACATATCCCCGGCCGGGCCGAGCGGTTGGCTGCTCAAGGACTGCCACTGCGCATCGCGCCAGAACCCCAGCGTGACCCGCCCTTCACGCTGCACCGCCAACGCGCCGAACGGACTTTCCAGTTCGGGGCGCACCCGGTTATAGGCGGCAAGGAACTCGCCCGTGACGCTGCCGAAACGCAACCGGTGCTCCCTGCCCCAAGCGGACACTGCCTCGATGTGTGCGGCAGGCACGGCACATGCGACGACGGGAAAATCGGTTGCGCCACGCTCCACGACGATGCGCCATTCGGGCGCACCGATTCCATGCACCTCCCTGAACCGCAGGGCCAGAAACGCTTCGCGCTCGGCCGCGCCACGCAGGCCGGGCGGCCACCGGACGATCAGATAGCGCACCACGGCATCGGCGAACAGTACATCCCAGCGCGAACCGCGCATCACCCCGCCGTCCGGCTCCGCTGCCAGCGCCGCCAGGGCGGCATCGGGAGCCCACTCGTAGGCCCGCCGTCTTTGTGTCGAACCATGGCCGACGCGGATCGCGTCCTGCTCGATCAGCAGGCGGCGGGCTTCAGCCGAGAAGCGTGACACGATTCACCTCCTGCAGCGTGGTTTCCCCGGCCGCGGCCACCGCCAGCGCCGCGTCGCGCAGGCCGCGGAATCCGCCGCGTCGCGCCGCTTCCTTCACAGTCCGGATCGGCGCACGGGCGACGATCAGCTCGCGGATCTCGTCGTCGAGCAGCAGCACTTCAGCCACCGCGCGCCGGCCGCGATAACCCGTCCCGCGGCACTGGCCGCAGCCATGGCCTGCGCGGAAGCGGAAGGCGCTCGCATCGCCGATGCGCGAACGTGCGATCAGTTGCGCGTCGGGCGGCACGTCCTCCGTGCAGTGCGGACAATTGATGCGCAGCAAGCGCTGGGCGACGATGCCATTGAGCGCGGCGACAAGGTTGAACGGATCGATCCCCATGTGCATGAAGCGCCCCATCACGTCGAAGACGTTGTTCGCGTGCACCGTGGTGAATACGAGGTGGCCGGTCAATGCCGCCTGCACTGCGATTTCCGCCGTTTCTCCATCGCGGATCTCGCCGACCATGATCTTGTCCGGGTCGTGGCGCAGGATTGACCTCAAACCACGCGCGAAAGTCAGCCCCTTCTTCTCATTCACCGGGATCTGCAGCACGCCGTTGAGCTGGTACTCGACCGGATCCTCGATGGTGACGATCTTGTCGAGTCCCTGGTTAGTCTCGGCAAGCGTCGCGTAGAGCGTTGTCGTCTTGCCCGAACCGGTCGGCCCGGTGACCAGCAGCATGCCGTAGGGCTCGCTCGCGAGATGGCGCAGTGCTCCCCGCACATCATCGTCAAATCCAAGCGTCTCGAGCGTCAGCCCGCTCATCTCGCGGCTGAGGTGCTCCTTGTCGAGGATACGCAGCACCGCATCCTCGCCGTGGATGCTGGGCATGATCGATACGCGGAAGTCGATCTCGCGCCCGCCCGAGCGGACCTTGAAGCGCCCATCCTGGGGCACCCGGCGCTCGGCGATGTCGAGTTCCGCCATCACCTTGATGCGGGAAATGACCTGCTCGGCGAGCTCGTTGCCCTGCGCGCTGCCGACGCGCACCAGCACCCCGTCGAGGCGGTACTTGATGACCAGGCCTCCGGGGATCGACTCGAGGTGGATGTCGCTCGCGAGCTGCTTCAAGCCATCATAAAGGGTCGAATTGACCAGCTTGACGACGGGACTCACGTCCGCGCTGATGCGCTTGAGCGACAGATCCTCGACGCCGTCGCCCTTTCCGCCCTCCTCGTGAGATGCGATCAGTCCGGCCGCCCGTCGCACCTCATCCTCATGACGTGCGAGGCAAGCCGCGAGATCGTCGTGATCCGCCAACACGAGCTCGTACGGCTCGTGCAGGCGCGCACCCAATCCATCCAGCAGGTCGGCATCGAAGGGGTCGGCGATCGCGACGACCAGGCCACCGTCCTCACCACGTAGCGCCACGCACTCCCGGCTCAACGCCATCTCGAACGGAATCGCACCGAAGTCCGGCTCCAGCGCCATCAGACGCCCGTGCCCTATTGACGTGAGCCCGATCGCAGACGCCAGACGTTCCACACGCAGCGCCGGACTCGGCTCGAGCTTCGCGAGCCCGTCAATGATGCGCTCGCCGGCCTCCAACGCCGCCGCGAGTTCCGCCGCAGTAAAGGGAGCGGGAGCGAGCTCCGCAGTCAGCGATTCGCTCATCGAATGCTCTCTGCAAGCATGAAGATAGGTATGTACATGAGCACCACGATCAGGCCGATCGCACAACCGATCAGCAACATCAACAATGGGCCGAACAGACGCGTGAACCACTCTACCTGCCTCGCGGTATCCTCTTCGTGAAATTCCGCCGCGCGCGTCAGCATTTCGCCCAGACTCCCCGCACGTTCGCCGACCTCCAGCATGCGCAGCGCAACAGGGGTCGTCAGGCCGCGCGCCGCCAGCATCTCCGAGAAACTGCGCCCCTCGCGGATTGCGGCAATCGCGGCAGCCAGGTTCGCCCGCAATGGCGGCGAAAGCAGCCCCGACACCATCCCCAGCGCCGTCACGACCGGAATGCCTCCCGAAAGCAGCATTCCCACCGTCCGATAGAAACGTGCGAGCTGAAACACCCGCAGGCGCTCCCCGACGAACGGCATGCGCCACATGTAGCGCCCCACGGTCGCCCACAGGGCAGGGCTACGCACCACGACGGCCCCTGCCCCCACCAATGCCAGCACGATCACCCCGAGCAAGATGGAGTGCCCCTCTACGAACTGCCCCCACTCGAGCAGCAGGCGCGACATCCACGGCAGGTTGGTGCCGACATTCTGATAGATATGCGAGAAACGTGGCACCACGTATCCGAGCAGGAACAGCACCACCAGACCGCCCACGCCGACGAGCAGCAAGGGGTAGATCGCTGCGCTGATCAGCTTGTCACGCAGGCGCTCACCGTCCTCCAGATACGCGATGAAGCGCACAATGGCCCTCTCCAGGTCGCTGGTACGCTCCGCGGCACGAATCAGCGCGACATACAGGGGGGGAAAGGCCTGCGGCGCCGACTCCAGCGCGCTCGAAAGGCTGCGGCCCTCGCGCAACGCTTCGCGCAGCCCCTGCATCACCGACCGGATCGCCGGCCAGCGCTCCTTCTCCGCCAGCGCAGAGATTGCCTCGGCCAACGGAATACCCGCCCGCAGCAGGGCCAACAGCTGCTGGTTGAACAGCAGCAACGGAAAACGGCTGCGGCCCCGGCCACGCTCCAGCGCCTTGAGCGAAAGTATGGACAAGCCGCGCGCCTCGGCCAGCGCACGTACATCCGCCTCGCACCCCGCCTCGAGTTCGGTTTCGACGACGGACACGTTCGCCCCGAGAGCCCTGACACGATAACGCATGGATCACCAGTGAATCGTTAGCTGTATGCCCAGCATCCTCACGACGCCTGAACTCCCCCTGCGGGGAGCGCGCGCTCCCACCGAACCTATCCCGGTCGCATGGGTAGTCTCCACGCTGCGACCTGCGCCAACATTAGCATAGAAAGCATCATGAAATTCCTACATACTGGGACAGTTCGTGGCAGCGCTCCGCATTGCATTCCGAAAGGGCTGCAGGCGTTACCGAAAGTCCGGATGAGGTCCCATGAAAAGACCAACGCCATCACCTAACGCCCCCACTCGATTGCCGCGAACGGCCGACTTCGCGCGTCGCTCGGGAGCCAGGGCCAATGGTCGCGCTGGATTCGTCGCGTCTGCCCTCATCATGTTCTGCAGCGCCGGATCGTGCTGGGCGGACCGTCTCTACGGCTATGCCGACGACCGCGGAGTGTTTAACTTCAGCGACGCGCCCAGCCACCCCCGCCACCGCCTGATCCTGGAAATACTTTCACCACGCCCGGCGACTGGAAGCACCGCAGCGCGAGCGGATGGAAACAGTCGCCGCCGCAGCCCCGGACAGCTATCGCCCCTGATACGCGACGCTGCGAAGCAAAACCGCATCGATCCGGCACTGGTGGAAGCCGTCGCCTTCGTCGAGAGCCGCTTCGACGAACAGGCTCGTTCACCAAAGGGCGCACTAGGCCTGATGCAGTTGATGCCAGCAACAGCCACGCGTTTCGGCGTCAGCAATCCGCTCGACGCGCGTCAGAACTTGGCGGGCGGCGCCCGCTACTTGCGCGAACTGATCGACCGGTTCGGCTCGTTACCACTCGCGCTAGCGGCCTACAATGCAGGCGAAAGGACGGTAGAGCGCCACGGCAACATCATTCCTCGATATGCAGAAACGCAGCGCTACGTGCCGACAGTGCTCAAGCATTATGAAGAACTTCTCAACAATGACGACAGCCGCACCCCTCCCGCACAACAGGCACAGCCACCCAGACGACACGAATAGCAGTGCGCGAAGCTATAAACGGACGGGCCACCGCAAAGTTCGATGCGAAAAACGAGGCCATTGTGCTAGTGTGAATTGATGAGCAGATGACCACCTTCGACACTCGCGGATGCGGGTCAATGGGAGATATTTGCAATGCGCGTGCTTATCACTGGCGGAGCAGGATTCATCGGATCTCACACCGCAGATGCCCTGCTAGCGGCAGGGCATCAAGTTCGAATACTTGACATCCTAGATCCACAAATACACGGACCCGCAGGCGCATTTCCGGAGTACTTGGATCCCCGCGTCGAGGCGATTCGGGGCGACGTGCGCAGCCTCGAGAATGTAAGCTGTGCGCTGGGTGGTATCGATGCCGTATACCATTTGGCTGCTCTCACCGGCGTTGGGCAGAGCATGTATGACATGCACAACTACACCGACACCAATACTACGGGCACGGCGACGCTACTCGAAGCCATTCTCAAGAGCGATGCATCCCTAAAGCGCATAGTGCTCGCATCGTCCAGGGCAGTTTATGGCGAGGGAACTCATTTCTGCACGGACCATGGAAAGCAGTTTCCCGCCCCCCGCCGAAGGGAAGACATGGAGCGCGGTATCTATGCGGTCTTGTGCCCCGAATGTCATCGCCCATTGACGTCGGAGCCAACCGCCGAGGACAGACCCCTCAACCCGATCTCGATGTACGCGTGGACCAAGAAACATCAGGAGGATCTTGCCACGTACGCCGCGCGCACATTCGGACTTCCCGTAACCATACTTCGGTATTTCAATGTTTTCGGCTCACGGCAGTCACTACGAAACCCTTACACGGGCGTTGTCTCGATCTTCTACAGTCGACTACTCAGTGAAAAGCCCATTTCACTGTACGAGAGGGGGACCCCAGAGCGCGATTTCGTCCACATTTCCGATGTAGTCGCCGCCAATTTGTTGGCACTCGAAGCGAACTGCACCCCAGGAACCTGCATCAATGTAGGAACCGGCCGGAGCGACAGAATCGGGGATGTCGCAAGCGCCCTAGCTCACTCCCTCCGAAAGGCCCCCGTTTTTGAAGACCGAGGCGAGTTTCGCGTGGGTGACATCCACGCCTGCGTAGCCGACTTGGGCCGCGCTCATACGATGCTCGGATACGAACCGCGTGTCGGTCTGATTGAGGGCATGCAGGAATTCGTCGCTTGGGCGCAGCGTCATGACGCCGTAGATATGTACCAGAAGACGGTGGATGAACTGACCCGATACGGTCTCTTCGGCCAAGCCACCAAACAATCCTGATGAAAAATCTCGCGCGACGCCGCGCTCTGTTTTTCGCTGAAGCCGTGTCACTGGCGCACGTCACCCGACCTCTTACGCTCGCCTCTTGCCTCCCGCGAGACGAATGGGACGTCCACTTTGCCAGTTCCAACGCATATTCGTTCTGCCTAGACGCCGCGACGTTTCAGCGCCATCGCATCGAAAGCATTACGCCCGAAACCTTCTTGCAAAGACTTTCAGCTGGTGCGCCCCTATACGCCGCAACCGAGTTGCGCTCTTATGTCGAGAACGATCTCGAATTGCTTGATCAACTCAACCCCGACATCGTAATCGGCGACTTTCGTTTATCGCTTGCCGTCAGCGCGCGTCTGCGAAAAACTCGTTACCTTGTGCTTACTAACGCACACTGGAGTCCTTATTCCGCAAGACGCGCTTTCCCCCTCCCTGAGCACCGCAGCGCACACATTTTGGGCGTCCCATTAGCCAGTTTGATGTTCCGCCTATTGCAGCCGATTATCTTCAAACTGCACGCCAAACCAATGAACCAAGTGCGCGCTCATTATGGGCTGGAGCCGATCCACGATCTACGTAACCTCTACACTGAAGGCGATTGGACTCTATACGCCGACACCCCGCGACTTGTTCCAACACAAGACCTTCCGACCTATCACCGCTATATTGGCCCGCTGATATGGTCACCCGCCATCGCAAAGCCAACTTGGTGGAATGACGTTAACGCGTCGAAACCCACAATTTACGTCACGCTTGGGTCCACGGGACTCGTCTCACTCCTACCAGAGGTGCTTGCAGCAATGTCAGATGTAGAAGCCAATCTTCTCGTCGCAACCGCGGGACGACTCAGCTTGGATCGCTTTCCCGGCAATGCACGGGTAGCTGACTACCTTCCCGGCCTCGATGCAGCCGCGCGCGCCAACCTGGTCATCTGCAACGGTGGCAGCGCCAGCGTATATCAAGCGCTTTCCGTCGGGAAACCCGTACTCGGCATCTGCTCCAACATGGATCAATTTCTCACCATGTCCTACGTGGAGGCCGCGGGCGCCGGACGTATGCTGCGAGCTGGCCAAGCGAACGGAAGAACATTGCGCAATGCAGCGCTGACGCTACTGCACACTCAAGCATACACATCGGCAGCCAAGGCCATTGCGGAAGACTTCAAGACCTTCGACGCTTCAATAGAATTTCAGAGCGTCATCAATGACGCACTGGAAGCTCCACAGACTGTTCACGTCTAATCGCTACCCCAGCAGCCCGCGGATATTTAACATCCAAGATTTCCGTCGCAATGCGCAGAATTACGTCCGGCCAGATTGCCACCTTTCTCGCTCTATTACTCATCTCAGTAGCGCTTGCGTCATTTTGCGTATGGCTCGTCTTCCCGATGATCAAATGGGCACAAGAATTCAGGTCGATACTGGTATCGACATTGTTCCTCTGCTTGCTGTACGCCTTTTCGATTGCCACGTATCGACTATTCTTACGTCTGCGCCCGCTACCGCAGGGCGAGATTGCTCTCCATTCGCCTGACGAAGCCATCTACCACGTTCATCTGTTGTTCTTTCTGATCCTGTTCTATCCGATCATGAAGAGCAACCTCGTTCCCGTTCCCCTGATGCGGACGATCTACATCGCACTCGGAGCGCGCCTCGGAGCTAACACTTACAGCGGTGGAATATTATTTGACCCCGTCATGATCGACATCGGATCGAACACTATCGTCGGACAGGGAGCGCTGCTTATTCCTCACGTGATTGAAGGGGAGCATCTGGCCCACTACCCCATTACCATTGGCAATAACGTGACAATTGGCGCGAATGCTGTGATCCTTGCAGACGTCACAATTGCCGATGGAGCCACCGTTGCGATCGGTTCGGTCGTCACAAAAGGCACGGTTATTCCTGCCGGAGAAGTCTGGGGAGGAACACCTGCGCGACCACTGCGGACCTCATTCGGTTCGCTCGTGGCTTGATCGTAATTGCGCCCCCGTACAGCCTACGTGACGCGAACGACCGTCGACTAAGTTCTGCGTATAGGGAAGTCAGATGCCAAACACCCCCGACTACCTCAAAGCCCCGAGCGGTAAGTTTTCCGATGCGAACGTCGCGATCGTCGAGTACGAGGCAAAACGCATCGTCGGCGTTAATTTCTTTGCCGAGATTGATCTAACAGAGATCGAATCAATTCGCACTCGAACCCGCGCAATACCGGGACGGCGCGCAACGCCATACACAGCCTTCGTAGTCAAGGCCACGGCCATGGCGCTTGCCGACTTTCCCTATGCCAATGCGCGCCTCTTCCCGCGATTTCCCCAATTACTGTTGGGAACATCGACCGTACGCTTTTCCCGTTGCGACATGGCGGTTGCCGTCGAACGAAGCGAACCGGGCATGGAAGGAACTGCATTTTGCGACATCCTTCGCTCGGCAAACGAACAATCGCTCGATGAAATCTCCGATTGGCTTCAGATTCTCTCGACTGCAACACCGGAAAACAACAAGCAATGGAACGAATTCAGCAATGCAATCCGGAGACTGCCCCGCTGGCTTTCGGCTCTCGCGATCCGTCTACCTTGCTTCTTCCCGTCATTGTGGGTTAAGTACCGCGGAGGCGCTGCTGTAGTCAGCTCCCCCGCAAAATATGGTGTCGACGCGATCGGCGCAACCTGGGTATGGCCTGTTGGCGTCTCATTCGGCTTGGTAAAGCAACGTGCAGTGGTACGTGACAGCCAAATCGTAGCCTGCCCCACTTTCATATTAACCCTTAGCTTTGACCGCCGCATGATTGCCGGCGCCCAAGCGGCACGATTCTTCCGGCGCATCGTCGACATTCTCGAGGGCGCGGAAGATATGCTATTACCTTGATGCATCACCACGATCACCGCTCGCACATTTCGACAGATACGCCGACTAATTGACCTCTGCCAACCTACCCCGTCAACCTTAAGCTCCCCATATCGCACCAACAACCAAAAAAAAGGTTCATCGCGCCTTTCCGGGGAAGGCGGCCTTGATCTTCAGGAAGAAATAGGCCGAGTCGCGGAAGCCGTAGGCCATACGTTTGATGACCTTGATGCGGTTATTGACGCCTTCCAGGACGCTGGTGTTAAGCGGGAAGATGGCTGACGCGAGGCTCTCACGCAGATACTTGCGCAGTCGTTTGGCAAAGGCGATCACGCTGTCGATGGCTAGGCGGTACCAGTTTTTCCATCTTCGCGCCCCTTCTTCTCGCACGGTGGGCGCGAACCAGACTTCTTTGAATGCCGTCTTCAGAAGATAGACGATGGCCAGAGGTAAGTTTGCCGCCAGCAACTCGTCAAGCTTGACCGCCTGCTCGTAGCTGAGGTTGTCGCGGTTGCGCAGCAACAACCAGCGAGAGCGCTTTATGACCTGTCGCTGTGCAGGGACGCTGCGCAAGGCGTTGGCCTGATCGACCCGCACCCGGTCGACGACCTCCCGACCGAAGCGGGCGACGACGTGAAACAGGTCGTAGACCACTTCGGCGTTCGGGCAATGCACGCGAACCTCCAGATCGAAGGCGGTATTCATATCCATCGCGACCGCTTCGATGTGATGGCAGCTGCCTTCGCCAAGCACTAGCAGGCTGTTGATTTAGTAAGACTTTAGCAACGGCAAGGGTTTTACGGACGTTACAATACGATCTGCATTATCACGGCAATTCTTCCGATGTGCGGCACCGACGATAAACAGAGCCCCCTGTTCAGCTATGTCAATCTCGAGGATCGAATTCCCCGAGACCATCCGCTGCGCCGCGTGAAGTTGCTCGCCGATCTGGTTTTGCGCTCGATGTCGGCGCACTTTGATGCGCTTTACGCCGGAGGCGGACGCCCCTCGATTGCGCCGGAACGATTGCTGCGGGCCTCGCTGCTGCAATGCCTGTTTTCTATCCGCTCGGAACGCGCGCTGGTCGAGCATATCGATTTCAACATGATGTACCGCTGGTTCGTCGGGCTGACGCTGGACGAGGCGATCTGGGATCACTCGACGTTCTCGGCCAACCGCGAGCGCCTGCTCAAGGAGAGCGTGATGCGCGAGTTCTTCGGCGGCGTGGTGGCGATCGCCGAATGGGCCGATCTGGTGTCGGATGAGTACTTCAGCGTCGATGGCTCGCTGCTGCGGGCGTGGGCGTCGCACAAGAGCATGGCCGCGCGCGACGGCTCGGATGAACCGCCCGGACCGGATCAGGGGCGCGACCCGGAGGTCGATTTTCGGGGCAAGAAACGCTCGAACGCAACGCACGTTTCGCGCACGGACCCCGAGTCCCGCCCTGCTGGCGAGCAAGGGCGGCGGCATGGCGTTTCTGAGCTACACCACGCACGCACTGGCCGAGAACCGGCACGGGCTGATCGTCGATGTGCACACGACCCCATCCACCGGGACGGCCGAACGTGAGGCCGCGCTGGTGATGGCCAAACGCAGCATCAAACCGGCGAGCGGGAGCTGCAAGCCGACCGTGGCTGCGGATCGGGGCTACGACACCGCAGAATTCGTGGGCGCCCTGACGGCACTGGGCATCGCCCCGCATGTTGCCGCCAAGACGCAAGGCAGCGCAGTACCGCAGTGCGTCAAGACCGCCGAAGGCTACGCGGCCAGTTTGCGTCGGCGAAAGATGATCGAGGAAGCCTTCGGCTGGGTGAAGGATATCGGCACGCTGCGCCGTTTGATGGCGCGCGGCCTGGACAAGATTCGCGCGCATGCCCTGCTCAATTTCGCCGCGTACAACCTGACGCGATTGGGCAATTTGTTGGCGCCGTAATTCGTTGGCGCTCGCGCGCCATTCCGATTGCAGCATTGGATGGGAAACGATGTCTTTGCAGCGACGGGAGCGCTGCTCAATTGCGGTAGCAGAATCGGCTTGAAAGGCGATTGGAAACCTCTTCATGGCGAACCACGTCGGATCCTTTCAGAGTCGATTTTCGCCAGCCAAGCTGGAAATCGAAGGTGAAGAGCTAATTTTCAACACCCTGCTAGGGGCTGTTCACATTTGCTGATTTGTGTTTACATCCTGATCTTTGGGCGTAGATCAGGATGCTTCGGATGGTACTGACGGATGAACAGCGGCAGACAATCGAAGGGCTTTTACCCGGCAAGCCAGGCGATAGAGGGCGTTCAGCCAAAGACAACCGGCTTTTCGTCGAGGCGGTCCTTTGGTTGGCACGCACTGGCAGTCCGTGGCGGGACCTTCCTCCGGAGTTCGGCAACTGGCACTCGACGTATGTGCGCTTTGCGCGCTGGCGCGATGCAGGCGTCTGGGACCGGATCGCCCTTGCACTGGCCGGTGAGCGCGATCTGGCGCGGGTATTCATCGATTCGACTATCGTTCGTGCCCACCAGCACGCCTCAGGCGCCCAAAAAAAGTAGGACCGCAGGCGCTGGGGCGCTCGCGTGGAGGTCTGACGACCAAGCTGCACTTTGCCGTCGACGCCTTGGGCAAACCGCTGCGCATGATTCTGAGCGCGGGACAGGTCGCCGACATCGATTGTGCGCACGATTTGATCACCGATATGCCGTGCGCCGCCCTAGTTGCCGACAAAGGATACGACGCCAACGCTTTGGTCATGAGTATCGAAGCATCCGGTGCGCAAGCGGTCATCCCGCCTCGCTCCAACCGTATCGCGCCCAGGCAGTACGACCGCTGTACATACCAGGCGCGAAACCGGATCGAGCGCTTCTTCAACCGCATCAAGCATTACCGTCGGATCGCCACACGCTACGACAAGCTCGCATGCAGCTACATGGCATTCGTTCGAATCGTTTGCGCGGTAATTTTATATCGCTATATGTAAACAGAACCTAGGAAAAACGGCCGGATGGCCTCGCGGCTGTTGCCTTCTCCAACCCACAGTACCTGCATCCGTTCGGCATGCATGACCACCGTCGCATAGCGGTGCCCCTTGTGTAGCGCGAATTCGTCCATCACCAACCGACGCACCCCACGTGCATCGAAGTGCCCGTATTGGGCCTGCAGACGTCGACGGTCGATGCGCTTGATGGCGTGCCAGTGCAAGCCTGTCAGTTCGGCGACATGGGCAATCGGCAGGATCTGTACGAAGGCATCGACCCAAGCGCGCAGCCTGTGCGTGATGCGTTCGCCCGCGTCGAGCCAGTTCAGGCGCTCGGCCGCGCGTGCGCCGCAGTGGTAGCAGTCGAGCCGGCGAATAGGCACGTCCAGCCAGATCCGTCGATCGAACCAGTCCCGATCACGCACCTGTCGGCGTCGCCTCTCATGAACCAATACGCAGTCACTGCCGCATCGCCCGCATCGAGGGCTGTACGAAGGATCTTCTGAGAGGGATAGAAGCAGCGAGCCGTCGGCGCGCTCCTCGGATGAATCAACGACATGGCCTTCCCAGAAGACCAAGTCCAACATAGCATCTCGCATGACGGGGAAGAGGAAGGGGATCGGTTTGTTTGGCGACTGCCAATCTACCAACCTCCGACCCGTCAACCACTACTTCCCCCGGATTACGTGAAGAACCAAAAAAAGGGAGGCTCCCCTCCCTTTTCTTCATCCATCATACGCGGCGATATCGACGCCCTACTCCGCCCATCAACCCGGCCACTCCTAATGCACATCCGAGCAGTGCTAGAGTATTGGGCTCTGGTACCGCAGCAACGGAGAAGGATTGGTTGGCATCAGCCTGGAACTGGAAATCACAAAGATCGCAGGTCCCGCCCCCCAAACCATTAACGCTGGTGAAACTGAAACCAGGAACCGCACCACCGTACTGCGGCGTAAATCCAGCAACCAAAGCTGCCGGGTCAGCCTGCAGGAATGGAGTGATGATCGAGGTATTGAAGAACAGATCAATGACTAATTGCGAAAAATCAGACTTAAAGAAGTTCGTATCTGCTGTAACTACGCTCCCCTCCAATTTCCCCCCCCCCGAACCGTCCAC
>NZ_WTVK01000298.1 GCF_012910805.1 Aromatoleum evansii | reverse complement strand
GTATGCAACAGAACTATCTCACCAACCAGGGCCAAGGCGTGACCGCGGCACAATCTGCGCTCGATGCGCAGAACTACGGCGCCAACGCAACGCTCGCGGCGGAGGCGCAGCGGCGCGGCATTCCGGTGCAAGCGTTGAGCCTGCTCGCGCAGATCGGCGTACCGATCGCGCAACTCGGCCAGCAGAGCAACGGGACGACGAATACCACTCAGCAATTGTCCGGAGCGCAGCAGTTCGGGGCGATTGCTAACGGCATCGGCAGCCTGTTCAAGTTCATGCCGTCTGACATGCGGCTGAAGGAAGATATAGCTGCCGTCGGCGCGCTGTTCGATGGGACGCCGGTCTACGGCTATCGCTACAAGGGAGCGCCCGCTTACCACATCGGCCTGATG
>NZ_WTVK01000297.1 GCF_012910805.1 Aromatoleum evansii | reverse complement strand
GCGTTCCAGGCGAGATGCTTCAGGCGGGCGGAGGCCCGCCGCTCGTCCGACGAGCGGGCCATCGTGGTTGATGAGGAGACAGCGTGCGGCATGCGACCAGCGTATTTGGCGCACAGCTGATAATTCTTGACCGCGACCTCACATGATCTTTTCGGGATTTGTTCGTAGAGTGTGAACATGTCGACTCTGCGGCAAGACACCATTGCCACCCTGCGAGAGCACCTGCCGAACACGGCCAGCGGGTGCGTCGAGGCCATCATCCGAGAGGTGCCCGGCTACGACCGCGAGTTCGGCGACACACTGCGCGCGAACATCGAGGCGGCCGTCGCGATGGCCCTCGCGGCCTTCCTCGACACCCTCGGTGACGACGGCGACACGACGTCCGCCACGGC
>NZ_WTVK01000296.1 GCF_012910805.1 Aromatoleum evansii | reverse complement strand
TCTCTAAGGTTAGCATTGCCTAACTCGCGGTCCGGCAGGGCCTCGCGAGAACCATCACGTCATGACACGGGTGCCGTCGTGCGCCTGAACGAAAGGTCGTCCGCATGATCAACCGCCGTGGCTTCTTCGCCATCGCCGCCGCCGGTGCCACCAGCGCCCTCGCCGCTTGCAGCACCGGCTCGTCGTCCGACAAGGCCTCGAGCGCCACGTCGGGATCGGCCGGCTCGGCGGGTAGCGGCGCGGGTTTCCCCGTCACGATCAAGCATGCCCTCGGCACGGCGAAGCTCGAGAAGGCCCCGACGAAGGTCGTCACGGCCGGCTGGTCGGACGCCGACATCCTGCTCGCGCTCGGCGTCGTGCCCGTCGCCGCGCCGGCGATCACGTGGGGCGGCAA
>NZ_WTVK01000295.1 GCF_012910805.1 Aromatoleum evansii | reverse complement strand
CGCGGGCGGCCGCCTCCTGCGCGCTCTCACCGGCGTCGATCTTGCCGCCGGGGGCGACGACGCGGCTACGACCGAAGCCGCGCAGCTTTCGCCCGAGCAGCACCTCGTCCGCCCCGTCGCTCGTACGGGTGACAAGGACGAGGCAGGTCTCGAGGGGCGTCGCGGACGTCACGCCGACGCCACGCCCGTGATGCGGTGGATCGAGAACGTCCGCGTCACTGGCGAGGTGTCGCCCAGCTGGCCCGTGACGCGCCCGCCCGTCACGCTCGCGGGGCGGAACAAGCCGCGCTTGATGTCGCCGCCGGCCTCGACGTAGCCGATCCACACGGGAACGCTCTCGGCGGCCGCGTCCTGCAGCAGCGCCAACGTCACCGTCGGATCACAGGACGGAATG
>NZ_WTVK01000294.1 GCF_012910805.1 Aromatoleum evansii | reverse complement strand
ATCGGTAACCCCACCGCTGACGTCTCTCCCGAGATGCAGGCCATGATCGGCACGGCCTATCCGCCGCATTTCAACGCCGACCCGAAGACATCAGCGGAATGGAAGGAGCTGATCGATCGCCGCGCCAAGCAAGCCATCGCGAATATCCCGGCGATGAAGGCGAAGCTCGGCGTCAAGGTCGAGGAGAAAACAATCGCCGGCGTGCACTGCTATGTCGTGACGCCGAACAAGATCGCGCTCGAGAACCGGCGGCGCCTGCTGATCCATGTGCACGGCGGCGGCTACGTGTTCGGCCCCGGCGAAGCCGCGCTGCCGGAAGCCATCATGATGGCGGGCTTCGGCGGCTACAAGGTCATCTCGGTCGACTACCGGATGCCGCCGGACTTCCCCTATC
>NZ_WTVK01000293.1 GCF_012910805.1 Aromatoleum evansii | reverse complement strand
ACGTACGACCCCACCGACACCGAGTGGATCGGCCGCGACCGTTTCGTCCTGTCCTGCGGTCACTCCTCGCTCACGCAGTATGTCCAGCTCTACCTGTCCGGTTCGGGCCTCGAGCTCGACGACCTGAAGGCGCTTCGCACGTGGGGTTCGAAGACCCCCGGCCACCCCGAGGTGCACCACACCAAGGGCGTCGACATCACGACGGGCCCGCTCGGATCGGGCCTCGCCTCCGCCGTCGGCATGGCGATGGCGCAGCGCCGTCAGAAGGGCCTGTACGACCCGAAGACGCCGGCCGGCGAGTCGCCGTTCGACCACCACGTCTACGTCATCGCCTCCGACGGCGACATCATGGAGGGTGTGACGGCCGAGGCCAGCTCCCTGGCCGGTCACCAGC
>NZ_WTVK01000292.1 GCF_012910805.1 Aromatoleum evansii | reverse complement strand
CGCCAACGGACAGCGGCTTCTGCAGGTGGACGCTCGAAGTCGACTCAACGTTGACCGGCGCCGGCCCCGACGGCGCACCCTACGGCCTTTACCTCTACGACATCACCCCGGAGTCGACCGTGGCCGACGTGGCCCTGATCTACTGGATCATCGGAGAGCAGAGCGCCACCTGGGCGACCCTGCGTGGTCACTCCACCTGCTGGTCCGGCCCCACCCGCGGTAAGGCGCAGAGGAAGTCGGACGGCTTGCTCTACACGCCTTACACGTGGAAATACAACTGCCCGATCCTCGCCGACGAGGTCAAATCCGACGGTCGCCTGTATTTGGGTGGCTTCCATGTCCGTGGGTCCTTCACGCAGAGCCGGGACTACTGCAACGACGTCACCTACTGGAC
>NZ_WTVK01000291.1 GCF_012910805.1 Aromatoleum evansii | reverse complement strand
GTCGAGCACCACTTCCGCCATCGGGATCTCGTACGTCAGCGCCACCTGATTACCGTGGTAAACCATATTGGTCTGCACGCCGCGTTTTTCTACGCACAACGTAATAACGTTGCCGAGATATGCCTGCGGCAGCAGCATGTGACACTCTGCAATCGGCTCGCGCAGTTCGTAGATGCTATTTACCGCAGGCAGCTTGGATGGGCTGTCGACGTAGATAACTTCTCTTGACGTGGTTTCAACTTCATACACTACGGTCGGCGCAGTGGTGATCAGATCCAGATCGTATTCACGTTCCAGACGTTCCTGGATGATCTCCATGTGCAGCAGGCCGAGGAAGCCGCAGCGGAAACCAAAGCCCAGCGCGCTGGAGCTTTCCGGCTCATAGAACAGTGAGG
>NZ_WTVK01000290.1 GCF_012910805.1 Aromatoleum evansii | reverse complement strand
CACCATGACGATCCCGAACCGGATCTCGCTGGCGCTGGTGGCCGGCTTCTTCGTCCTGGCGCCCCTGACCGGGATGGGCGTCCATGAAATCCTCAACCATGCCGGCGCGGGCGCGCTGGTCCTGGTGGTGGCGTTCGGCATGTTCGCGATGGGCTGGGTCGGCGGCGGAGACGCCAAGGTGGTGGCCGCGGCCGCCCTTTGGTTCGGGTTTGAGCATCTGCTCCCCTATCTGGTGCTTGCTTCGCTGTTCGGCGGCGCGCTGACCGTCCTGTTGCTGCAGCTCCGGCAATGGCCGCTACCCTATCCGCTGGCGTCCCAGGCCTGGCTCAGCCGCCTGCACGACAAGCAGACCGGCATTCCCTACGGCATCGCGCTCGCCCTCGGCGCCCTGTTGA
>NZ_WTVK01000289.1 GCF_012910805.1 Aromatoleum evansii | reverse complement strand
GACCCGCCACGAGCGCGGCGCTCGCGGCGCGCTTCGTCGGGCTGTGGCGCGCACCCGCGTCGTCCCTTTCGGGGTCGGCGGCCTTCGCTCGCGAACCCCATACGAACGCGGCCGTCAGCGCGATGATGACGAGGCCGAACAGTGCCGCGACGACGCTCGTCCACGTCGGGTGGAGCACGCGGTCGGAGAGGACGAGATAGGTGACTCCGGCCGTTACGTACGCCGTCGCGACAGCCGCCGCAGCCCACACGGCGCCGCGGCGCACGCGGCCGCGACCCAGGTCGTCGAGGCCGTAGGCGGCCAGCAGCGTGAACACGAAGACGAGCAGGATGATGCCGTACTTGTAGAGCAGGACGAGGTCGACGCCGGGGATGGCATACAGCATCGTGTTGACC
>NZ_WTVK01000028.1 GCF_012910805.1 Aromatoleum evansii | reverse complement strand
GGTGTAGGTGTAGGAGCCGTCGGCATTGACCAGCAGCGAGGCGGCCGCACCGGTGGCGGTGGCGCCGAGGAAGGTGCCGTCCTGGCCCCAGTAGACGGTGGCGCCGGCAGCGAAGCTCTGCCCGCCGACGCTGAACGTGGTGGCGCTGCCGAAGCCGTCGGCGCCCCAGTTCACGTTATTGACGATGGAGCCGTCGACCGAACCGAGTCCGCCATCGGCTTCATCGATGCCGCCGGAGGCCTTCTCGTCCTCGACGGTGACCGTGTCGGCGCCGGCCTCGCCCGCGAGCAGGGCGGGCACATCGTCCTGGACCTTGAGGGTGACGCTGACGGCCTGGGTGTCGCCATCGGCATCCTTGCCGGTGATGGAGACGGTGGCCAGGGTGTCGATCTGCTCGCCCTGGGTGTCGGTGCCGAGCAGCAGGTTGTCGAGCAGGGTGTAGGTGTAGGAGCCGTCGGCATTGACCAGCAGCGAGGCGGCCGCACCGGTGGCGGTGGCGCCGAGGAAGGTGCCGTCCTGGCCCCAGTAGACGGTGGCGCCGGCAGCGAAGCTCTGCCCGCCGACGCTGAACGTGGTGGCGCTGCCGAAGCCGTCGGCGCCCCAGTTCACGTTGTCGGTGATGGTGTCATTGACAACTGGCACGGTGCCGGTGTCCGTGATCGTAGCCGTGTCAGTAGTGAGGGTGAGCACCGGTTTGTCATCCACAATCGTTACCGTCAGCAGCGAAGACGCGACATTCGGATCGACCGGATCGCCGTCGGTTGCCACGACGCCGAATTGTTCGGTCAGCGTCGTATCGTTGGCCGGCTGGGTGTGGGTTTCGGCGGCGTTGAGCGTGTAGCTGTAGGTGATGGTACCGGTCGCCGGGTCGAAGGCGGTCACGGACAGCTTGTTGCCGAGCGGAGTCGTGGCCGACGCCGGTGTGAAGACGCCATTGACGATGACCTGCATATCGCCAATGGTCAGATTCTGGATCGTCAGTGAACTGACGCCGTCAGGCGCGGTGATGACAAAGCTGCCGCTGACCGTGGCGTCCGGGGTGCCCAGATCCGCTTCCTTCACCGTCAGCGAATCGCCCTCGACGTCGATCACCCGGTCGATGCGAGTGATGGCATCGTCAGTGGTGTCGTAATCCTCGTAATTTCCCCCCACAGCTTTGGCGATGCCGACCGTCACCGTGTCACCGGTGATCGCATCGAGGTCTGCTTCCGTGAGGGTGACAGTCGTCGAGCCTGTAAAGCTACCGACGGGGATCACAATTTTGGCGCCGTTCGACAAGGTGATTTCAAGCGGTGTTTCACGCGGTTCTTTGATCACGCTCGCCGTGTACGTGATCGCGCCTCCGAGTTCGGATACTTCGTTTGTGGCCGTGAGATTGATGACGGTCTTGTCGATCGTATCAACAAGCTGAACCGTTCCGACCGTAGGCGGATTGAGCGCCTCGAAGTCGGAACCTCCCGAGAGCGTGACGTTGGTCGCGACGAGCAGGTCGGCCGGCGCTTCCTTGTAAACGTCCTCGAATTGCTCTTCGAGGATTTCAACATCGAGCGAGTTGGTCGTACCGCTGCTGATCTCTATGGTCTGCCGATTGCCGGCGAGGTCGGTAAAGTTAACGATCACAGGATCATCGCCCGGACGCACGGCTGCGCTCAGTTCGACGACATAGGTGAGGATCGTGCCGTCTTCGGTGAAAGTTGGCTCGGCCGTGAGCTTGACGTCGAGCGACGAATTCGTCTGATCGATAGTATCGTTCACCACCACAGTTGCCGGACCGGTCGGAGTGACCGTGCTGAAGCCGCTACCGCTGGTGTCCACAACCGAGACCGGGAAGGTTTCGCCGTCGATATAGGGGTCGTCGCCCTGGATCGGGAAGGGCGTCGAGGTGCCGGTGGTGGAGCCGACCGGGATGACGATGATCGCGCCGTTGCTCAGTGTGATGACGAGGTCGCTGCCAGTCACCGGGCTGCTGACGGTTGCGGTGATCGTAGCCGTGCCCGTGCCTTCGAACACCGTGACGTCGCCGAGGGTGATCGTCGTGCCAATGGGCTCAGGCTCCTCCGCGATCGGTGCCGGTTCTTCAGGCTCGAGGAGCGCGGTCGTTTCCTGGGCATACTCGAACTCGAGCGGGCTCACCCCTTCGGAAATCCGCAGCAGGCGCACGAAGTTGTTGCCTTCGCCGCCGCCGCCGCCGGCCAGGCCGGCCGCAGGGGCTTCGATGTCGTCGAGGTTCCCGCCCTGCTCAAGAGCCTGGATCACCTGGTCGACGGTATCCTGCGAGACTTGGGCGTCTTCACGTCCCGGCCGGCTCGTTGCGGAGACTTCCGCGGTGAGCGTCACGACCTGATCCGCGGTGACCGTCATCGGGGCCCCGTCGGCCATCGCCAGTTCGACCTGGCCGCCGGCCATGGTGATGACCACTTCGCCTTCCTGCAGCGTGTCACCCGCCTTGAGCGGACGCAGGTTGCCTTTTACGTCGCGCGCGAACGCCCTGCCGGTGACCGCCACGACTACCGCAATCGCTTGTGCCATTTTCCTGCTCCTCTGATCGTCTGGCGAAGCCGCCGAGCGGCAGCTGCGCGGGAATCCTTTTACACTCGGTAACAGAATAGGGCCGGGGAGGTCCGGAAGGTATTGGCCGGAGGTACAGGGGGCAGGCCGTTCGTGTGAAGGAATTCACGACTTGTAACGATCTGTTGCGAGCTCGCGGAGCGTGCGATCGGTGACGGTGCGAGGGGAAAAAGTCCTATCATTCCGGGGCCTCCGCCCCACGCGGGACGCTCCATCCACTTGCACTTGCCCGGTTTCCCGATGTCGCACGCCTCCGCCCTCGAACTCCTCGCTCCCGCCCGCAACCTCGAATCCGGCGTCGCCGCGATCGAGCACGGTGCCGACGCCGTGTATATCGGCGGGCCGTCCTTCGGCGCGCGCGCCTCGGCCGGCAACAGCATGGCGGACATCGCCGCGCTCGCCGCCCACGCGCACCGCTATTCGGCGCGCGTGCTGCTTGCGCTCAACACGATCCTGCGCGACGACGAGCTGGAGGACGCGCGCAGGGTGGTCGTCCAAGCGTACGAGGCCGGCGTGGACGCGCTGATCGTGCAGGACATGGGCTTGCTGGAGCTGGATCTGCCGCCGATCCAGCTGCACGCGAGCACGCAGTGCGACATCCGCACCCCGGCCAAGGCGCGCTTCCTGCAGGACGTGGGCTTCTCGCAGATCGTGCTGGCGCGAGAACTCGACCTGCGGCAGATCCGTGCGGTCGCCGACGCCACGGACCGCGAGCGCTGCGCGCTGGAATTCTTCATCCACGGTGCGCTGTGCGTCAGCTATTCGGGCCAGTGCACGATCAGCCATGCCTTCACCGGGCGCAGCGCGAACCGCGGCGAGTGTGCGCAGATGTGCCGCCTGCCGTGGTCGCTGAAGGATGCCGACGGCACACCGGTGGCCGAGCGGCGGCATCTGCTGTCGCTCAAGGACAACGACCAGACGGCGAACCTCGAGGCGCTGGTCGACGCCGGCATCCGCTCGTTCAAGATCGAGGGGCGGCTGAAGGATCTGGCCTATGTGAAGAACGTGACCGCGCACTACCGCCATGAGCTCGACCGCATCCTCGAGGGACGGCCGGAGCTTGCGCGCAGTTCGGCGGGCCGCTCGACCTTCTCCTTCACGCCGCGTCCGGACAAGACCTTCAATCGCGGCAGCACGGACTATTTCGTCAATGGCCGGCACGGCGACATCGAGTCCTTCGAGTCACCCAAGTTCGTCGGCGCCCCGGTTGGTCGCGTGCTGGGCGTGAGCGGGCGCTTCGTCACCGTCGATGCCGCCGAGCCGCTCGCCAACGGCGACGGGTTGGCGTGGTTCAACGCCGCCGGGGAGCTGCAGGGGGCGCGCGTCAACCGCGTCGATGGCGACCGGATCCAGCTCGTCGACCTGCCGCAGGGGCTCGTGAGCGGTGCGACGCTGTACCGCAACGTCGATCATGCGTTCGAGAAACAGCTTGCCGGCAAATCGGCCGAACGTCGCGTGCGGGTGCGACTGCGTCTGGCCGATGCGGCGGACGGCTTGGCGTTGACGATCACCGATGAGACGGGTGTGTCGGCGACGGCCACGCTCGCCTGCGACAAGGCCGAAGCGCGCGACCCGGAGCGCGCCCGGGCGACCCTGCGCGACAGCCTCGCGAAGCTCGGCGGCACGATGTTCATTGCCGCTGCGGACGAGGTGGCCATCGACACCGCGCAGCCCTGGTTCGTGCCGGTCGGGCAGCTCAACGCGCTGCGCCGCGCCGCGGTGGAGGCGCTCGTCGAGGCCCGCACGGTGGCGTGGCAGCGTCCGCCGCGTGCGCTGCCGGTCGATCCGCCGGCACGCTACCCGGACACCTCGCTGAACTATCTCGGCAACGTCTTCAACGCCCGTGCTCGCGAGTTCTACCGCAAGCACGGCGTCGAGCTGATCGCCGACGCCTTCGAGGCGAACCACGAGGACGGACTCGTGTCATTGATGATCACCAAGCACTGCCTGCGCTACAGCTTCAACCTGTGCCCGAAGCAGGTGAAGGGCATCCGCCCCGATCCGATGACCTTGTGGCAGGAGCGCACGGACGGCGAGCGCGTCGTGCGCGAGCCGCTGACGCTGCGCTTCGACTGCAAGGCGTGCGAGATGCACGTGGTCGGCCGGCGCGTCGGCGGCAAGGGCGCGCAAGCGAAGGTGGCTGGCTGAGCGCGGCGTGTAAGCGCACCGGAGCCATTGCAATGCCCGATCAAATCCGCCGTTCGCCCAGAGCTTGTCGAAGGGCGGGATTACGGCAGGGCTTCGACAGGCTCAGCCCGAACGGTATTGCATCGCCAGGCGGAACACGAGGCTCAGCGCACGAGGAAGGGCAGGTTGGCGGTCGCTGCCCTGCCCTTGCGGTCGCGCAGCGTGATGAAGAGCCGGTAGGCGCCCGGCGGCTGCGGGGCAAGGAAGCGCACGCTCGTCGCGTCCGCGTGCAGCAGGCGAACCTCGATGCGTGGCGGCGCGGCTTCCGTGTCGCCGCCCTTGCGCAGGTCGATCGCCTCGGCGAACACGTTCCACTCGACCTGCAGCGGCGAGCCGTCGAAGGCGACGGCATCGACGCCCGCGGAGATCTCCGCCCCCGGTGCGAACACGTCGGCCGCGATGCCGATGCCGCGAATCGCCGGCGCCGCTTCGCCGACCGGCTTGCCCCAGGCCTGCGCCAGCGCGTCGGTCATTGCCGTGAGACTGCCGTCCGCGAGCAGCAGCCCGTGCCATGTTGACGTCTGCTCCTGCTTCGCGCCCCACAGGAAAGGGAAGACGCCGGCGATCTGCGGTTGCCCGCGCAGAAAGGCGAGCGCGTCGCGGAAGAAGACGGCCTTCTCGCTGCTGGTCGGCTCGACCGGCGCTCCCCACGGCTTCCTGCCGGCCTGCCACTGGCCGAGCGGCCCCAGTTCGCTGACGACGACCGGTTTCGTAATGCCGGCCTCGCGCAGGCGCTGCGGCAGGTCGAACACCGCGCCGGCATAGACGTTGATGCCCAGCAGCTCGACGTTCGGGCAGCAGCCGGCGAGCGCGCGCAACTGCGCCATGCCGGTGTCTGCGACGACCATCATGGTCGGGTGGGCGGGGTCGAGCGCCCTGACGATGCCTGCGAGCCGGTCCACTTCGCGCCATGCCGGCAAGGGGTCGGCTGCGCCGGTCTCGACCTCGTTGCCGACACCCCAGGCGAGCAGCGCGGGGTGGCCGCGGTGGCGGGTGACGAAGGAGCGGATCGCCTGTTCCTGCGCCTGCACGGCATTCGCGTCGTTGAGATCGAAGCCGTGGCGCGGGTGCCCGACCCATAGCCCCATCACCACCTTGAGCCCGAGCGCCTGCGCGGCGTCCAGCACCCACGCGTCCGATTCGCGATACACGCGCACGACGCGCGCACCGGCCGCTGCGAGCCTCTCCAGCGCCATGCGGTCGCCCTCGAAGGCCGCGCCCTGCCATTGCTCCGTCGCGGGCTGCGCGCGGACCGGCTGTACGCCGAGACATAGCAGCGTGAGCCCGATCGCGAGCAGGCGGTGCAGCTTGGGCAGGATCGGCGATTTTCCGCCGGAGGGCGTGTTCACCTGCGATCCGGCGCCTCAGCCCGCCCTGCCGCGCAGCGCATTGAGCAGGATCGCGATCGTGCTGCCGTTGTGCAGCATCGCGGTGGTCACCGGCGACAGCACGCCGATCGCGGCGGCGCCGAGGATCGCGGTGTTGAGCCCGACGGTGAGGCGGTAGTTGTTGCGGATGCGCGTCATGGTCGCCTGTGCCAGCGCCTTGGCGTCGGCGACGCAGCCGATGTCGTCCTCCAGCAGTGCGACGTCCGCGGTCAGGCGCGCGATGTCGGCACCTTTCTGCATCGCGACGCCGACGTGCGCACCGGCGAGCGCAGGGGCGTCGTTGATGCCGTCGCCGACGAAGGCGATGCGCGCCCCCTGCCGGCCCAGCTCCTCGACGATGTGCGCCTTCTGCTCGGGCAGCAGCTCGGCGTGGAAGGCGTCGAGGCCCAGCTCCGCCGCGAGTTCGGCGGCGCGGTCGTGGTGGTCGCCGGTCAGCATCAGGATGCGGCGCGCGCCGAGCTGTCGCAGTCGCGTGATGGTCGCCGCGGCGTTGGCCCGCACTTCGTCCTTCAGCGCCAGCACACCCAGCAGCTTGCCGCCGAAGCCGATGTAGAGCAGCGTCTTGCCTTCGCGGTACAGGCGGTCGATTGTTTCCGTGTGCGTGGAGACATCGATCTTCTCGTCGTCCTCGATGAAGTGGCGCGAGCCGACGACGATGCGCCGGCCGTCGATCACGCTGGCCACGCCGTGCGCGACGATGAACTGCACCTCCTGGTGGTCGAAGTGCTTGCCCGAGATCTCCTTCGCCGCCGCGACGACTGCCAGCGCGAGGGGGTGGAAGTAGTGTTCCTCGACCGACGCGGCGAGGCAGATCAGGTCGTCGGCGGAGAAGCTGCGGTCGAAGGTCACCGAGTCGGTGACGGCGAGCCGGCCGGCCGTGAGCGTTCCCGTCTTGTCGAAGACGAAGGTGTCGGCCTCGGCCAGTCGCTCCAGCGCGCTCGCGCCCTTGACGAGGATGCCGGTGCGCCCGGCGCGGTACATCGCCGACTTGAACGCCACCGGCGTCGCCAGTTTCAGCGCGCACGAGTAGTCGGCCTGCAGCACCGCGGCCGCGCGGCGCCAGTCGCGCGACAGCAGGTAGGTGGAGCCCGCCAGCCCGAGCACGATGGGCACGAGGCGATCCGCCAGGCGCGCCGCGCCGAGCTGCGCCTCGCTCTTCGCCGTGAGCGACTGCTCGACGTAGTCGGCGATGCGTGCCGCCGCGGTGCGCGCGCCGACCTGCTCGGCGTAGATCTGCAGCCGGCCCTCCTCGATCAACGTGCCCGACAGTACCGCGTCGCCGCGCCCCTTCACGGCCGCGACGCTCTCGCCGGTCATCGCCGCCTCGTTCACCGTCCCTTCGCCGCCGAGCACGGTGCCATCGACCGGGATCACGGCGCCGGTGCCGACGACGACGGTGTCGCCGACGCTCACCTCCGCCGCCGGGACGAGCACCTCCTGGCCGTCGCGCACCACCCAGATCTCGTCGCTCGACGGGCGCAGCAAGTGCTTGAGGAGATCGTCCGAGCGCCGCGCGATCGAGTCCTCGAGGTACTCCCCGAGCGCGAGCATGAAGGTGGTCGTGTTGGCGGCACTGAAATCGCCGCGTGCGAGCGAGATCGACACCGCCATCGCCTCGAGCACGTGCGAGGAAATGCCGTTGTCGCGGTAGTCGTCGAGGGCGTGCTTGATGAGCGGTGCCGCGGCGCCCAGCGTCACGGGTAGCTGCACCGATGCGGGCAGGTAGGGTGTGCCCAGCAGCGTGGCGAGGCTCGCCACCAGCGGCCCGGCGCCACCTTCATCCGTGGCGGCCTTCGCGGGCATGGCCCGCGTGCCGGGGGGCGTCAGTGCCGCGACGGCGCGCTGCAGCGTATCGACGTCGGTCGCCGCAGCGTCGAACGTCACAACCAGCGATTGCGCACGCGGATTGACCCGCGCCTCATGAACGCCCGGGACGTTCTCCGCCGCACGCTCGATCGCCAGCGGTGTCGCAGGCGTGCCGGGCATGCACGCGAAGCGGAAGCGCACCCGCCCGCGCGTGCGGTGCGCGACCGTCAGCGAGCGGAACCACGAGCCTCCGCTCATGCGCCGCCGTGCTGCTCCGCCTCGACTTCGGCCTTCAGGTCGGCCATCTGTTCCTTGAACTCCTCGACGCCGCCGAGCACGCCCGCGTACAGCTTCATGCCCATCTTCAGCAACTTGCCACGCAGTTCCTCGTCGCTCAGCACATAGGCCGCGGCCGCGCCGATTGCGGCGCCGAGCAGGAACTGGTCGTACTGGCGCGATTTGAGCAGACCGGGCATCGCCTTCAGCAGGCCTTCGTCGAAGCCGTGGCCCATGGGGCCGCCCTGGCCGCCGGCGGGCATGCCGTAGCCGGCGCCCCAGCCGCCCGGCGCGTAGCCGGCGGCGTAGTCGTCATGCCGCGCTTTCTTGTGTTTCTTCTTGCCCAAGGAGCTTCTCCCTTTTTCCGTTGCGGCGCGCGGATTTGCGCGCCAGGTAGTCGATCGCTGCCAGGCCCGCCGCGCCGCCCGCGACGGCCATGAGCACGCCGCGGAGATCCTGCCGCTGCCAGGCATCGGCCGCGGCACAGCCGGCCGCCAGCGCGGTGCCGCCCTGCAAGGCCTGTTTCAGCACCGTCCGGCCGGCGGTGGGCGTGGCGCGCCCCGCCGGTTCCTGCAGGGCCGCGAGCAGGCCGGTGGCGACGAAGCCGCGGACGAAATTCGCCGGCATCTCGCCGGTCTTCAGCTTGACCGGAAACTTGTGCGCCGGTCGCATCAGGCGGAGTCTCCGGTGTCGCCAGGCGGAACCGGCGCCGCGGCTTTCTTGCGCGTGCGCGGGCGTGCTGGGGCCGCGTCGGCAGACTTCGCAGCCTTGGCGGCCGGTTTGGCAGGAGCCGCCGGCTTGGCCGCGCCGGCCGCAGGGCTGCTGCGGCGGCGCGGCGCGGCCTTGCGCGTGGGGGGCGCTTCGGCGGGTGCGGCTTCGGCCGGCTCAGGCGCTGCTGCCAGCTTGGCCTTCAGGCCCGCGGACGAGTGTTCGATCGCGTCGAGGCTCGTGATCGTCGCGTCGCGCAGTTTCTCCTGCGCCTTGTCCAGGCCGCCGCGCAGGTTGACCGTCTTCAGCAGCCGTACGGCCGCGGCGCCGACCATGGCGCCGATTGCGAATGGAAGCACGGGATACATCTCATCCCTCCTTTCCGTCGTGAGTGAAATTGAGCTTGCCGCGGGCAAGCAGGACGCCCGCGCCGCCGGCCGCGATGCCGGCCAGCAGGGCAGGGTTGAGTTTGCCCAGCAGCGGGCCGACGACGCCGATGGCGGCATGCTGTCCGCTGAGCATCGAGAAGGTCTTTTCGAGGAAGTCGCCGATCAGCCCGTGTTCCATGTGCGCCTCCTCGGGTGCCACGCCGCCTTGTGCGTGGAGCTGTTCGAGGCGCAGCGCCTCCGCGACCGCCTCGTGCCATACCTGCAGCTGCCGCGCGTCCTCGGCCTGCAGGCGGCGCAGGGGCTTGCGCAGGGCGGCGTCGGTGCGCGCGATCAGCGTCTCGTAAAGGTGCAGGCGTCCCAGCGTCCCGGCGAGGGCGCGCTCGCAGTTCGCCCGCCAGCCCGGCGCGAGGCTCGTTTCCTGCGGGAAGGGATCCTGCGGGCCGGCGACGCCGTAGCGCCGACACAGCCGCCCGAGCGTCGCGATGCGCGCCTCGGCCGCCTTCAGGCTCGCGGCGAAGGGCTCGCGCGGCCCATAGGCCTCGACCGCCTTGCGGAAGAAGGCGCGGGCGGCGAATTCGTCGTACAGGGCGATGCGCAGCGCCTGGTGCACCGGCGGGAACGGCGCCTTGCGCGCGATGCGCCGGCCGCGCAGGATCGCCTCGTCGTAATTAGGCACCGGTCACCTCGCGGTGTTTCGCGACGAGGATGTCGAGCAGGGTCTCGGCCGCGGGCGAACGCACGCCGCCAAGGAGGTCCGGCCAGGCGGCAGCCGGAATCGCTCCGGTGTCGTATTCGACGGTGCACGATCGCGCGAGCAGGTTGAGCTTCACCGAGCGGATCCCGGGGATGTCGTCGAGCGCCTGGCCGAAGCGTTTCGCGTCCCCGATCGCGTCCATCTGGCCCTGGTCGAGATCGGCCTCGAGCTTGAGGCGGATGCGCCCCGGGATGTGGTGGGCGATGCGCAGATTGCGCGAGAAGCGTTGCAGTTGCTCGAAGGCATCCATGGAATGGTGTGTGGAGCGATCCGGGAATGGCGGCGGGATTGCGCCTATTTGAAAAGATGACGACGGTGTACCGCCATGTGGATGCCGAGCAGGCCGAGGAACAGTCCCCCGGTCGCCGCATGGGCCTTCTTGCTGCCGGCCGCGGCCAGCGCCAGCGAGATGCCCAGGCTACCGAGCATGCCGTATTTCGCCCAGGTGTTGAGGCGGCGGTCGCGTTGCCAGCGCCGCGGGGTGCGACGTGCGAGCGCTGCGTCCTGCGCCGCAACCTGCTGCGGGTCGAGTGCGGTGGCGACGGCAGCCGCAACCCGGGCCTCCATGACCGCGGGCGCGACGCGCGCCGCGTCGTAGCGCAGCAGGAAGCTGCCGGTGAGCAAATTGCCTTCGATCTGGCCGGCACCGTCGAGTGCGGCCAGCGTCGCGCCCAGCGCGGCATGCCGCGCGCTGTCGCGCAGGCGGCTATCCCTGATCCGTATGCGGCCGGGCACGGCCGAGGCGATGCGGTTCATGCTGGCGCGCCCTCATTGCTGGATGTCCGATATTCCGCATCATAGCTCGACCTGGGTACCCAGTTCCACCACGCGGTTGGGCGGCAGGTGGAAGTAGTCGGCTGCGCTGCCGGCATTGCGGAACATGACGATGAAGAGCCGCTCGCGCCACCGTGCCATACCCGAACCCATGCGCCGGACGATGGTCTCGCGGCCGAGGAAGAACGAGGTCTCCATGGTCTCGAAGGCCAGTCCGTGCCCGGCGCAGCGTGCCAGTTCCGCCGGGATGTCGGGGTCGTCCATGAAGCCGAAGGTCAGGCGCAGGCGGTAGAAGCCGTAGTCGACCTCCTCGAGCTCGATGCGGTCCTTTTCCGCCACGTGGGACACGTCCGCGGTGTGCACCTTCAGCAGCACCACACGTTCGTGCAGCACCTTGTTGTGCAGGATGTTGTGCAGCAGCGCGCGCGGCACGGCGTCGAGCCAGGTGGTCAGGAACACCGCGGTACCCGCGACGCGCGGCGGCGGGCTGGTGAACATCGAATGGATGAAGAGGTCGAGCGGGATCGTGTCCGTGCGGATGCGGTTGTTGAGCATCGCGCGGCCGCGCTTCCAGGTCGTCAGGAAGGTGAAGATCACCGCCCCGATCAGCAGCGGGAACCAGCCGCCGGCGAGGATCTTCACCGTGGTCGCGGAGAAGAACGCGATATCGACGGCGAGGAACACGGCGAGGAAGAGGCCGGCCTTGAGCGGGCCCCAGCCCCACAGCGCGCGCACGACGACGAAAGCGAGCACCGTGTCGATCATCATCGTCATCGTCACGGCGATGCCGTAGGCCGAGGCCAGCGCGCTCGACGAGCGGAAGCCGACGACCAGCGCGATCACCGCGCCGAGCAGCATCCAGTTGATGCTCGGCACGTAGATCTGGCCCATTTCGCGCGCGGACGTGAAGATCGTGCGCATCCGCGGCGCGTAGCCGAGCTGCATGGCCTGGCGGGTCAGCGAGTAGGCGCCCGAGATCACCGCCTGGCTGGCGATGATGGTCGCCAGCGTCGCCATGCCGACCATGGGATACACCAGCTCGTCGGGCACCAGCAGGTAGAAGGGGTTGCGCACGTTGTCCGGATGGTCGAGGATCAGCGCGCCCTGGCCGAGGTAGTTCAGGTACAGCGCCGGGAACACCACCGTGAACCACGCGAGCTTGATCGGACGGCGGCCGAAGTGGCCCATGTCTGCGTACAGCGCCTCGCCGCCGGTGATCGCCAGCACCACCGCGCCCAGGCCGAGCCAGCCCAGCAGCGGGTTTTCGGCGAGGAATCCCAGCGCCCACGCCGGATTGATCGCACCGAGGATTTCCGGGTGCAGGCGGATCCCGGAGATGCCGAGTACCGCAAGGAGGAGGAACCAGCACACCATCACCGGCCCGAAGATCGCGCCGACCTTGTGGGTGCCGTGGCGCTGCATCATGAACAGGCCCACCAGCACCACCAGTGCGATCGGCAGCACGTAGGGGGCGAAGGCCGGTGTCGCGACTTCCAGGCCTTCGACCGCGGACAGCACCGAGATCGCCGGCGTGATCATGCCGTCGCCGTAGAACAGCGCCGCGCCGAATACGCCCAGCGACGACAGCACCCAGGCCTTGCGGCCTTCGGGGACGACGCGCAGCGCCAGCGAGGTCAGGGCCATGATGCCGCCCTCGCCGCGGTTGTCGGCCCGCGTGATGAAGACCACGTATTTCGCCGACACCACCAGCATCAGCGCCCAGAACACCAGCGACAGGATCCCGTACACGTTCGCCGGGGTCACCGGCACGGCATGCGGGCCGTTGAACACTTCCTTCAGCGTATAGAGCGGGCTGGTGCCGATGTCGCCATAGACGACGCCGATCGCGGCAACGGCGAGCCCGGCCAGCCCGGCGTGCTGCGGGGCGTGGGCGACGGGTGCATCGGTCGGGTGTTCCGCACGGTCTGAGGAGTGCACGACGACCCCTGGATGTTCTGTTGGGGGGCAAAGCATACTGCAATGCAACATCCCGAAACAGGGAAAAATGCGTCACATTCCGCGCGGAAAATCCCCGCTAGGACGTGCGCATCGACCGCGCGCTCCGTGTTTGCCGCGCCTGTCCTACAATTGCGAGCGATTTCCGTTCAGTCACCGTGTCGATGAAAACTTCCCTCTCGCCTGCTGCCGCCGCGCCCCTGCGCGACGCCCTCGGTACCGAGCACCGGCCGGCCGCCGGCGAGCTGCGCATCGTGTCGCTCGTGCCCTCGCTGACCGAGCTCGTGTGCGATCTCGGGCTCGCCGATCGCCTGGTGGGGCGCACGGGCTTCTGCGTGCATCCGCGGGACGTCCTGAAGCCCATCCCCAAGGTCGGCGGCACGAAGGACGTGAAGATGGATGTCGTGCGGGCGCTCGCGCCGACCCATCTGATCGTCAATGTAGACGAAAACCGGCGCGAGACGGTGGAGGAACTGGCGGCCTTCGTGCCCAACGTGATCGTCACGCATCCCTGCGCGCCGGCGGACAATCTCGACCTGTATCGCCTCTTCGGCGGAATCTTCCATTGTGCCGACCGCGCCGCGCGGCTCGCGGCCGAACTCGGGACGGCGCTGGCCGAGGCGCAGGGCGTCGCACGGGAGCTGCCGCGCGAGGAGGTCCTGTATCTCATCTGGCGCGAGCCGTGGATGAGCGTCGCGCGCGACACCTACATCTCCGCGACCCTGGCCGAGGTGGGCTGGGACACGCTGCCCGCTGATGCCGGCCAGCGCTATCCGGAGATCGACTGGCAGGTGCCATGGATGGCGGGCGTCGCGCGCGTGTTCCTGTCGAGCGAGCCCTACCGTTTCCGCGAGCGGCACCTCGCCGAAGTCGCTGCGCTGTCGCGGCGAGCGGTGGCGATGATCGACGGCGAGATGGCGTCGTGGTACGGCAGCCGTGCCGCGGCGGGCTTGCGTTACCTTGCAGCGCTGCGGCGCGCCTTGGCCGGCGTGGCTTGACGCCATGTGAGACCAGCGATGTGGGAGCAGCGATGTGGGAGCGGTGATGTGGGAGCGGTGATGTGGGAGCGGCTTCAGCCGCGAATGGGCCGTGCAGCCAGCGACACCGCATCTTCGCGGCTGAAGCCGCTCCCCCCGTTCGCGCCGGGCGGAACGGTGAAGCGTCTTCCGCTTACCCTCCCGACGGCGAGGCGGAATCGGCGGCGGCAGTCAGGCTGGAGTCGAGAGCTTCCGGCGTCAGTATTGCAAAAAGTGGACGCACGAGCCGGTGGCGGTTGAGCTTCAGCAGCAGCTTGTCGCGGCTGACGAGATGCGTCGCGCCGCTGTCGCGCGCGAGCTCGAGGAATTTCTGGTCGTCGGCGTCGCGGCATGCGGGCAGGGCGGGGACATCCGCAGCTTCGGGGGCGGACATCACGGCGACGCGGGACCGGTAGGCGGCGAGGATGGCGTCCTGGCGCTCCGGCGCAATTGCGAACTGGCGATAGGCCAGCACCCGCCGCAGCTCTTCCAGCGTCAGCGCATTGGCGAGCAGCCGCGGCGCGCCGCCTTCGATCAGCGCACGCAAGGATGCGAGCTTCGGATCCTCGAACGCCCACAGCGCCATCACGGTGTTGGTGTCGAGCACGAGGCGCAAGGCGGACGGATGGGGCAGCGTGAAGATCATTGGGCGCGGGCGATGGGAGCGGTTGGCCGGGTGTAAACGACAGCGAGGGGGCCGGGCCCCCTCGCGTTCATTGCCACCGGATGCGAATCAGGCGGGGATCAGGCAGCTTCCTTGGCGTCGAGACGGATCTTGACGTAGGAGCCCGGGGCGTCCTCGATCGCCTTCAGCTTGCCCTTGGCCGGATCGCGGGCATCGACCTGCTCCGAATCGTGGGCGGTGACCCACGCCTGCCAGTCGGTCCACCACGAGCCCTGCTGGTGTTCGGCGCCTTCGAACCACTTGTCTGCGGTGTCGGCCAGCTTCGCGGCCGGGTTCAGCCAGTAGCCGTACTTGTTCGCAACCGGCGGGTTGACGATGCCGGCGATGTGGCCGGAGCCGCCCAGCACGAAGCGCACGGGACCGCCGAAGTTCGTCGCGCCGACGTAGGTGCTCTTCCACGGTGCGATGTGGTCTTCCAGCGTCGAGATGAAGTAGCAGGGGACCTTGATCTTGCCGAGGTCGATCGGCACGCCGTCGATCTCGATGCCGCCCGGCTGCACGAGGCGGTTCTCCATGTACATCGCGCGCAGGTAGAAGCTGTGCATCTTCGCCGGCATGCGCGTGGAGTCGGAGTTCCAGTACAGCAGGTCGAACGGGAAGGGATCCTTGCCCATCAGGTAGTTATTGACGACGAAGGACCAGATCAGGTCGTTGGCACGCATCATGTTGAAGGTGCCCGCCATCTCGGCGCCTTCGAGGTAGCCGCGCTCGAACATCTTCTTCTCGAGGCTGGAGACCTGCTGCTCGTCGATGAACACGCCCAGTTCGCCCGGCTCGGCGAAGTCGGTCATGGTCGTGAAGAAGGTCGCCGCGGCGATGCGCTTCTGCTTCTTGCCCGCGAGGTAGGCGAGCGTGGTCGCCAGCAGGGTGCCGCCCAGGCAGTAGCCGCAGGCGTTCACTTCCTTCTCGCCGGTCTGCTTCTCGATCGCGTCCAGCGCCGCGACGATGCCTTCCAGCACGTAGGACTCGAAGGTCTTGTCGGCGAGGCGCTCGTCCGGGTTCACCCACGAGATCACGAACACCGTGTGGCCCTGGTCCACGCACCACTTCACGTAGGAGTTCTTCTCGCGCAGGTCGAGGATGTAGAACTTGTTGATCCACGGCGGCACGATCAGCAGCGGCCGCTTGTAGGCCTTCTGCGTCGTCGGCGTGTACTGGATCAGCTGCATCATGTCCGTCTGGAACACGACCTTGCCCGGCGTCGTGCCGACATTCTTGCCCAGCTCGAAGGCGCTGGTGTCGGTCATGCGCACGCGCAGCTGGCCGCCGCCGTCTTCCATGTCGCGCAGCAGGTTGTTGAGGCCCTTGATCAGGTTCTGGCCGTTGTTCTTGACCGTCTCGCGGAACACTTCCGGGTTGGTCAGCGCGAAGTTCGACGGCGACAGCGCGTCGATGTACTGGCGCGTGTAGAAGTTGACCTTCTTCTGCGTCTGCTCGTCGAGGCCGTCGACGCAGCACACGGTGTCATGCACGTGGCGCGCGGCGATCAGGTAGGACTGCTTGATGAAGTCGAACAGGAAATGCTCTTCCCACTGCTCGTCCTTGAAGCGCTTGTCGGTCTTTTCCGGCTCGGCGATCGGTGCGCCGTGCATGCCCATCACGCGCAGCATGGAGTGCTGCCACAGCGAGAAGTAGTCCCACACCAGGTTCATCTGCGACTGCGCCAGCTTGTACGGGTTGGCCAGCAGCTTGGCCATCATGTCCATGAAGGCCTGCGCGATGCCGAGTTCGTCGCTGGGGGTCGAGACGCCCCGCTTAAGCTGGCGCTGGACGTGTTCGCTGATGAGGTGCGAGGCGCGCTGGGCGACCTCGGCATAGGTTTTCGCGACTTCCTTGGGGTCGGGCAGGTCGGCGAACACGGTCTCGGGTGTTGGTGCGGCCATTTCTTGTCTTGCTCCTGTTTTCAAGCTGTTTTTTCGAATCGGATGATGCCTGTCCGGTCGCCCACCTTGCGCACCTCGCCGCGCGCGACGAGGTAGTTGAGGTGTGCAATCGCCTCTCCCATGGCGAACATGACCTGATGGGTGTCCAACTCACGGGGGAACAGCGTCGATAGCAGTTCCCCTGCGCTGCGGGGGGTCTTGATCACGTCCAATAGTGCATCGCAGCGTTCACGGTGGTGCACATTGAGTTGTTCGATGCGCGCACGGATACCGCGGAACGGATGCCCGTGTGATGGTAGCACGAGCGTATCGTCGGGCAAGTCCTTGAAGCGGTTTAATGATTCGAGAAACCAGCCGAGCAGGTCGTCTTCCGGAGTGAGGGCGTAAACGCTGATGTTTGTCGAGATGCGCGGTAGCAGCATATCGCCCGAAATGAGCACTCCGAGCGACTCGCAATACAGGCTCGCGTGCTCGGGGGAATGGCCGAAGCCGACGATCACCCGCCAGTCGTGCGCGCCGATGCGCAGCACGTCGCCGTCGAAGATGCGCTGGTAGGACTTCGGCAGGGCCGGGACCCCCTTGCGGTAGGAATTGCCGCGTTCGCGCAGCGCACCCTGGCGCTCGGGGTCGAGGCCGTGGGCGGCGAAGTGCGCGACCATCTCGTCGACGGCGTTGCCGGCGATCTGGTTCCAGATCGCGTGGCCGTTGAAGAACTCGCCCTGCGTCATCTGCACCGGCGCGCCGTCGCGCTCGGCGAGCCAGGCGGCGAGGCCGAGGTGGTCGGGATGGCTGTGGGTGACGAGGACGCGCGACAGCGGGCGCCGGTCGTGGTCGAGGATGGCGTTCCAGCTGTCGCGCACCGCGTCGAGGCCGAAGCCGGTGTCGACGACGGCGAGTGCCTCGCCGTCGTCCAGCGTCCACAGGTTGATGTGGTTGAGCGCGAAGGGCAGCGGCATGCGCACCCAGCCCACGCCGGGTGCGACCTGCTTCACTTCGCCCGCTCCAGGGGTGTCGTCGAAGGGGTACTGCAGTTCTCCGCTTGTCGTCATCTGACCGTCTCCGTTGGCGGGGGAGCAATCGAGCATTGCCCAAACCCCTGAATTCTGATTAACTTTTTCGCCCTGTCCGGGCTGGTGGCCACGCAACGCGCCCGCTTCGGACCGGTTTTACTTCGATCGGTCGGCCAATGGCAAGCGAACAAACCTACACAATCACGGAACTCGCGCGGGAATTCGACGTGACTCCGCGCGCGATCCGCTTCTACGAGGACCAGGGCCTGCTGAAGCCGTCGCGTGTCGGCCGCACCCGGGTTTACTCGAAGTCCGACCGCACCCGCCTCAAGCTCACGCTGCGCGGCAAGCGCCTGGGCCTGTCGCTCGCCGAGATCAAGGAGCTGATCGAGATGCACGGCGGCGTGCGCAACGCGGCGCCCCAGCTGCTGCGCTTCCTCGTCGTGCTCGCCGACCGGCGGGCGGCGCTCGAACAGCAGCGCGAGGACATCGAGGCGGTGCTGGGCGAGATCGAGTCGCTGGAGCAGCAGTGCTCCGAACTGCTCGGCCACGATACCTCCCGTGCGGCCGAGGAGCGCGCCGCAGTCGTTCGCCGCATGCGCGCCGGGACTTGATTTTTTTGACGGTTAGTTTACGTTGACGTAAACGTAATGGTGGCAGGAACGGCTGGGCGGGTGAGAGGACGGTTGACGTCCGCCAGAGCATGAGGCTGGCGGGATGAGACTGTGGGAGCGGCTTCAGCCGCGAATCGACCGGCCCGGGTTGGTCAGGCGCAAATTCGCGGCTGAAGCCGCTCCCACAAGAAAAGCGCCGTACGGGTGGCGGGGGGCGGACTGTGGCAGCATGGCGGGTTAGTGACGGGGCATGGCCCCGTCGTGCGACGATAACCCGCGGCGGCTCGCAAGGGCTTCCGCCTGCGACTGTTCCTGGGAGTGAGGATGGCAGCGAAGCTTCGCATACTGAGTGCTGACGACAAGGTCGAACTGGACCACGTGCGCCAGTTCTTCCGCAACTACGCGGCATGGCTGGGCGTGGACCTGTGCTTTCAGGGGTTCGGCGACGAGATGGCCTCGCTGCCTGGCACGTATTCGCCGCCCGAGGGGCGACTGTTCTACGCCGAGCACGAAGGTCAGCCGGCCGGTTGCGTGGGGCTGCGGCGGTTCTCGGAAGGCGTGTGCGAGATGAAGCGGCTGTATGTCGAGCCGGCCGTCCGAGGCCTGGGCATCGGTCGCGATCTGGTGCTCGCGGCGATCCGCGCCGCGAAGGATCTCGGCTACCGCCGCATCCTGCTCGACACGCTGCCGGCGATGCGCATCGCCGTGAAGCTGTACCGCGAAATGGGCTTCAAGGAAGCACCCGCGTATTACCCGACGCCGCTCGAAGGCACGATCTTCCTTTCGCTGGACCTCGAAAACTGGTCGGAGGAGGAGGTCGCGAGCGACAACCTGTTTCACCTCTTCGACTACAACCGCGCCTGGGCGCAGCAGATGCGTCAGGTCGATGCCACCTTCTTCGAGAAGCTGTCGACGCTGCAGGCGCCCGAATACCTGTGGATCGGCTGCTCGGATTCGCGCGTGCCGGCGAACCAGATCATCGGCCTGCTGCCGGGCGAGGTGTTCGTGCATCGCAACGTCGCGAACGTCGTCGTGCATACCGATCTCAACTGCCTGTCGGTGATGCAGTACGCCGTCGACGTGCTGAAGGTGAAGCACATCATGGTGGTCGGGCACTACGGCTGCGGCGGCGTGAAGGCCGCGCTCGAGCGCTCGCGCGTCGGCCTGGTCGACCTGTGGCTGCGCCATGTGCAGGACGTGCGCGTGAAGCACCGCAAACGCGTCGACGACCTGCCGCTCGAGCAGGCTCACGACCGCCTGTGTGAATTGAACGCGCTGGAACAGGTCGTCAACGTGTGCCAGAGCGTGGTCGTGCAGGACGCCTGGCGGCGCGGGCAGCCGTTGACCGTGCATGCCTGGATTTACGGACTGAAGGACGGGTTGATGCGGGATCTCGGTCTCAACGTGCATCGTCCGGAAGACCTGATGCCGCGCTACGTCGCGGCGCTTGATTCACTGGCCTGAGAGCCGGATTTGTCGATAGTTAGGAGAGAAGCATGAGTGATCCCGTCGTTATCGTTTCCGCCGCGCGCACCCCCATGGGCGGCTTCCAGGGCGAGCTGTCCGGCCTGACCGGTCCCCAGCTCGGCGCCGTCGCGATCAAGGCCGCCGTCGAGCGCGCCGGGATCTCTCCAGAGCAGGTGCAGGAAGTGCTGATGGGGTGCGTGCTGCCCGCCGGCGTCGGCCAGGCGCCGGCCCGCCAGGCGGCGCTCGGCGCGGGTCTGCCGTTGGCCGCCGGCTGCACGACGGTGAGCAAGGTGTGCGGCTCGGGCATGAAGTCCGTCATGCTCGCGCACGACCTGCTCGTTGCCGGCTCCAACGACGTGATGGTCGCGGGCGGCATGGAGTCGATGTCGAACGCCCCCTATATGCTGCCCAAGGCGCGCGCCGGCTATCGCCTTGGCCACGGCCAGCTGCTCGACCACATGTTCTACGACGGCCTCGAGGACAGCTACAAGAAGGAGACCAAGGGCCGCCTGATGGGGACCTTCGCCGAGGACTGCGCGAGCCACTTCAGCTTCACGCGCAGCGCCCAGGACGAGTTTGCGATCGCGTCCACGACGCGCGCGCAGAATGCGATCAAGGACGGCAGCTTCGCGTGGGAAATCGCGCCGGTGACCGTGTCGGGCCGCAAGGGCGATGTCGTCATCGACAAGGACGAGCAGCCGCCCAAGGCGCAGATCGACAAGATCGCGGGCCTCAAGCCCGCGTTCGCCAAGGACGGCACCGTGACTGCCGCAAACTCCAGCTCGATCTCGGATGGCGCCGCGGCACTCCTGATGATGCGCCGCTCGACCGCCGACAAGCTGGGCCTGAAGCCGCTCGCGACCATCGTCGGGCACGCGACGCACGCGCAGGAACCGGCCTGGTTCACGACCGCCCCGGTGGGCGCGATGCAGAAGGTGCTGGCGAAGGCCGGCTGGACGAAGGACCAGGTCGACCTGTGGGAGATCAATGAAGCCTTCGCGGTCGTCACGATGGCGGCGATGAAGGAACTGGACCTGCCGCACGACAAGGTGAACGTGCATGGCGGCGCCTGCGCGCTGGGCCATCCGATCGGCGCCTCGGGCGCGCGCATCCTCGTCACGCTGCTCGGCGCGCTGCAGAAGTACGGCAAGAAGCGCGGTGTCGCGAGCCTGTGCATTGGTGGCGGCGAAGCGACGGCAGTTGCGGTGGAGCTCGCGTAAATGATCCTCACGCAAGAACAGGAAATGATCCGCGACTCCCTGCGCGCCTTCGCGCAGGAGCGCCTGGCCCCCTTCGCCGCCGAGTGGGACCGCAACCACACCTTCCCGCGCGAGGCCTTGAACGAGCTCGCCGAGCTCGGCGCGCTGGGCATGGTCGTGCCCGAGCAGTGGGGTGGCGCGGGGATGGACTACGTGAGCCTGGTGCTGGCGCTGGAGGAGATCGCGGCCGGCGACGGCGCAACCTCGACCATCGTCAGCGTGCAGAACTCGCTCGCCTGCGGCATCCCGAACCGCTACGGCAACGACGCGCAGAAGGAAGAGTGGCTGAAGCCGCTCGCGCGCGGCGAGAAGCTCGGCTGCTTCTGCCTGACCGAGCCGCACGTCGGCTCGGACGCTTCCGCACTGAAGACCACTGCCGTGAAGGACGGCGACTCGTGGGTCATCAACGGCGTCAAGCAGTTCATCACGACGGGCCGCGAGGCGGACGTGGCGATCGTGTTCGCGGTGACCGACAAGACCGCCGGCAAGAAGGGCATTTCGTGCTTCCTCATGCCCACGAACACGCCGGGCTACATCGTCGCGCGCATCGAGGAGAAGATGGGCCAGAAGGCCTCCGACACCGCGCAGATCCTGTTCGAGAACTGCCGCGTGCCGGCCGGCGCGCTGCTCGGCGCCGAAGGCGAGGGCTACAAGATCGCGCTGTCGAACCTCGAGGCGGGCCGCATCGGCATCGCCGCGCAGTGCCTCGGCATGGCGCGTGCGGCGCTGGAAGCGGCGGTGAAGTACGCACACGAGCGCGAGACTTTCGGCAAGCCGATCTTCGAGCACCAGGCGGTGAACTTCCGCCTCGCCGACATGGCGACCCAGCTCGAAGCCGCGCGCCAGCTCGTGTGGCACGCCGCGACGCTCAAGGATGCCGGCCGCCCCTGCCTCAAGGAAGCCTCGATGGCGAAGCTCTTCGCCTCGGAGATGGCCGAGAAGGTGTGCTCCGACGCGATCCAGATCCACGGCGGCTACGGCTACGTCAGCGATTTCCCGGTCGAGCGCATCTACCGCGACGTGCGCGTGTGCCAGATCTACGAAGGCGCGAGCGACATCCAGCGCCTGGTGATCGGGCGCTCGCTCGCGGTTTGAGCAGCAAGTTGCTGTAGGGCGGGAGCAGCAGAAGGCGAATCCCGCCATGCCATTGTTCCGGGTGGCGGGATGCGCTCCGCTCCTCCCGCCCTACGATGGGGACACGGGTCGGTAAACCGCTCTGGTCGCCGGCACCGTCAAGCAACAGGTGTTTCCCGATCCTGCGGGTGCAGGCGCCGGGGGTGTTCTCCCTGCAGCCTCCCTCTAGATGCCTCCGGTGTCCCGCGGGATCCTTTTATTCACACCCGACCGGGGCCGCCAAGAGCCCCGGCGATGGAAGGCAGGAGACGAAATTGAACTACGAAACCCTCGAAATCGTCGTCGAACAAGGCGTCGCGACCGTGTGGATGAACCGTCCGGACGTGCACAACGCGTTCAACGCGCAGCTCATCGCGGACATCACCTCAGCCTGCCGCCAGCTCGACGCCGACGATGCGGTGCGTGTCGTCGTGCTCGCCGGCCGCGGCAAGAGTTTCTCGGCCGGCGCCGATCTCAACTGGATGAAGGCCGCCGGCGAGGCGAGCGTCGAGGAGAACCTCGCCGACGCGCGCAAGCTCGCCGGCATGCTGCGCACGCTGTCGGAGATGGACAAGCCGACGATCGCGCGGGTGCAGGGCGCGGCGCTGGGCGGCGGCATGGGGCTCGCGTCGGCGTGCGACATCTGCGTCGCCTCCGACAAGGCGGTGTTCGCGACCTCCGAGGTCAAGTTCGGCATCATCCCCTCGGCGATCAGCCCCTACGTGCTCCGCGCCATCGGCGAGCGGCAGTCGTATCGCTACTTCCAGACCGCCGAGCGCATCTCCGCCCGGCGCGCCGGCGAGATCGGCCTCGCGCACGAGGTCGTCGCGGCCGAGGAACTGGATGCAAAGGTCAGCGAGATCGTGACGGCCCTGCTGCAGGGCGGCCCGAAATCGCAGGCCGCGGCGAAGGACCTGATCCGCGCGGTCGCGAACCGGCCGGTGTCGGATGAGCTCGTCGAGGACACCGCGCGCCGCATCTCCAGCCTGCGCGCGACGCCGGAAGCGAAGGAGGGGCTCGACGCCTTCCTGTCGAAGCGTCCGGCGGCGTGGGTGCCGGTGCAGTAGGGGCGAGGGGGACATCATGCAACTGCCGCAAAGCGTACGCATCGTCGACGTCGGCCCGCGCGACGGGCTGCAGAACGAGAAGCAGATCGTCACGACCGAAACCAAGGTCGAACTGATCGCGCGGCTGGCCGATGCCGGCCTGACCGCGATCGAGGCGACTTCCTTCGTGTCGCCCAAGTGGGTGCCGCAGATGGGCGACAATGCAGAGGTGATGGCGCGCATCGCGCGCCGTCCCGGTGTCGCCTACCCGGTGCTGACGCCCAACCTGAAAGGCTTCGAGGCCGCGCTCGCGGCGGGCGCCGACGAGGTCGCGGTGTTCGGCGCGGCGTCCGAGTCCTTCAGCCAGAAGAACATCAACTGCTCGATCGCCGAGTCGCTGGAGCGCTTCCGTCCCGTCACCGAGGCCGCGCGCGCGGCGGGGGTGAAGGTGCGCGGCTACGTCTCCTGCGTTGCAGGTTGTCCCTATGAGGGACCGGTTGTGCCGGAGAAGGTCGCCGAGGTCGCCGCGACGCTGATGGAGATGGGCTGCTACGAGGTGTCGCTGGGCGACACCATCGGCAGCGGCAACCCGGCGAACATCTCGCGCATGCTCGAAGCGGTGATCAGGCGCGTGCCGGTCGAGCGCCTCGCCGGCCACTATCACGACACCTACGGCATGGCGGCCGCGAACGTCTACGCGTCGCTCGAGATGGGCGTGGCGGTGTTCGACGCCTCGGTCGGCGGGCTAGGCGGCTGCCCCTATGCGGCGGGCGCGTCCGGCAACGTCGCCACCGAGGATGTCGTGTGGCTGCTGAACGGGCTGGGCATCGACACCGGCATCGACCTCGACCGCCTGGTCGACATCGCCGCATGGATCAGCGGTGTGCTCGGTCGCGAACCGGCCTCGCGCGTGGCCCGCGCCGTGCTCGCGAAGCGGGGGAAGGCGGCCTGCGCCGCTTGAACACGGGAACTGAATACCGTTCGGGCTGAACCCTTCGACTTCGCTCAGGACAGGCCGGTCGAAGCCCTCAGGGCGAACGGAGTATCCGATTTCTCCCTGATAATGAACTCGATCGGGTCGCGGCAGACCAAATACGACAACGAGCCGCACCCGCTACCTCAATAAGACCCCCGACCCCGACATGAGCATCGCATCGCCCTGCATCAACCTCTGTCGCATGAGCGCGACGACCGGCCTGTGCGAAGGCTGTTTCCGCAGCCTTGACGAGATAGCGCGCTGGAGCCGCAGCGACGACTCCGACAAGCAGCGCATCCTCGAACTCATCGCCCGGCGTCGGGTGACCCTGGGCGGCGCTGCGGCGCCGACCGCGACACTGAAGGAGGGCGCATGAGCGAGCCCTTGTGTGTCGGCGTGTGCATGATCGACTGGGACTCCGGCGTGTGCCTCGGCTGCGGTCGCACCCCCGAGGAGATCAACGGTGTGCCGGTGCCGCCGGCCCCGGCCGAAGCGCCGAAACCCGCGCCGCTGCCCGCCAACGTCGCCGCGCAGGTCGGCGAGGGTTCCGAATGAGCGCCGCAGCCGCGTTGCCCGACACCATCCGCGTGCTCGAACGCGGCTGGCTGTCGGCCAACAACATCGTCCTGATCGACGGCGACCGGGCGACCGTGGTGGACAGCGGCTACGTCAGCCACGGCGAGCAGACCGTCGCGCTGCTGCGCGAGGTGCTGGCGGGACGGCGGCTCGCCGAGCTCGTAAACACGCACTCGCATTCCGACCACATCGGCGGCAATGCCCTACTGCAGCGCACCTTCGGCTGCTCGATCAGCGTCCCCGCGGGCATGCTGCCCTCGGTCGCGGCGTGGGACGAGGACGCACTGCTGCTGACCACCGCGGCGCAGAGCGCCGAGCGCTTCCACGCCGATCGCGCGCTCCATCCGGGCGACATGCTGCAGATGGGCGGCCTCGCGTGGCAGGCGATCGCCGCACCCGGTCACGACATGGACGCGCTGGTCTTCCACAACGCGGATCGGCGCATCCTGATCTCCGGCGACGCGCTGTGGCGCGACGGCTTCGGCATCCTGTTCGCCGAGGTGCTGGGGACCGGCGACGGCATCGGCGCGACGCGGCGCACGCTGGAGGCCATCGCACGCCTGGCGGTGGATGTCGTCATCCCCGGCCATGGCGCACCCTTCGTCGAGTTCGACGACGCCCTCGCGCGCGCCTTCGCCCGCCTGCGGGCGTTCGAGGAGGATGGTGCGCGCATGGCGCGCAACGCGATCCGCGCCTGCATGACCTTCTCGCTGCTCGATGCGCGCAGCATGCGGATCGACGCGCTCGCGGAACATCTGGACGGCGTGCCGCTGTACCGCGAAGCCAACGCGCGCTTCCTCGGACTCGCGCCCGAAACCCTCGCCGACTGGCTGGTCGCCGAGCTCACGCGGGCCGGGGTGGCGCGGCGCGAGGGCGAGCTGCTGGTCGCGGCCTGATCTGACTTTAGTCGTAGAAAGGGGCGTTCCGCGCTGGCCGGGGAGGCGCGCTTTGGCGATAATCGCTGATCCACGCGGAGTTCAGGGTCATGCAGATCGTCCTTATCAGCGGCTTGTCGGGTTCCGGGAAGAGCGTCGCACTCAAGGTGCTCGAAGACGCTGGCTATTACGCGGTAGACAATCTGCCGGCGAGCCTGCTGCCCAAGCTCGTTGCGGAATTGCGGCGGCTGGGCCACGGGCGTGTCGCGGTCGCGGTCGACGTGCGCTCCGGCGCCAACATCGCGGCCTTGCCGCAGAAGGTGGAAGACCTGCGCCGGACGGTCGGCGACCTGCGCGTGCTTTTCCTCGAAGCGCGTGACGATGCGTTGATCGCGCGCTTCTCGGAAACGCGCCGGCGCCATCCGCTTGCAAGTGACGAGGTCTCGCTCGAAGAGGCGATCCAGAAGGAGCGCGACGCACTCGAATCGGTCGCCGCGCTGGGCCACCGCATCGACACCAGCGACTTGCAGGCGAATACCCTGCGCGCGTGGATCAAGGACTTCATGCAGATCGAGGCGACCGCGGGGCTCACGCTGATGTTCCAGTCCTTCGGCTTCAAGTACGGCATTCCGCTGGACGCCGACAACGTGTTCGACGTGCGCTGCCTGCCCAATCCCCATTACGACCCGCTGCTGCGACCCTTCACCGGCAAGGACAAGCCGGTGATCGACTTCCTCGAGAACATGCCCGAAGTCGCGCGCATGTACGAGGACATCCGCAGCTTCGTCGCCAACTGGCTGCCCAGCTACGCGCGCGACAACCGCAGCTATCTCACCGTCGCCATCGGCTGCACCGGGGGACAGCACCGCTCGGTGTACCTCGCCGAGAAGCTGGGGCAGCACTTTGCCGGGTCCGTGCGCGTGCTGGTGCGCCATCGCTCGGCCGTGCGGCGTGCGCTGGACCACGCGGCGCGACCGGCGGACCAGTGAGGGCGCGTCTGTCCGAGTGGGTCGTCCTGCTGCGGCCGGGCGACTGGCTCGTGCTCGCCGGTGCGTTGTCGCTGTGCGTATTGTCGGCGCTGGCGCTGTGGCGTGGCGGGGCGCCGGACAGGGTGGTCGTGCGCGCGGGCGGCAAGGTCTTCGCGGAAACGGGGCTCGCGCGCGCGCAGGTGGTCGAGGTGCCCGGCCCGCTCGGCATCACCCGCATCGAGATCGAGCCGGGCCGCGCACGCGTCGCATCCGATCCCGGGCCGCGCCAGTACTGCGTGCGCCAGGGCTGGCTGACGCGCTCGGGGGCGGTGGCGATCTGCGCCCCCAACCAGGTGTCCCTGAGCCTCGCCGGCGGTGCCGCGGACTATGACTCCCTCAACTATTGAGATCGTCCCGACCGCGGACGACCGGCGCATCGCGCGCCTGGCCGCCGCCGCGATCGTGCTCACCGTCGCCGAGGCCGCGATTCCGCTGCCGCTGCCGGGCGTGAAGCCGGGCCTGGCCAACATCGTGACGCTGATCGTGCTGGCGCGCTGGGGCTGGCGCGACGCCGTATGGGTGGCGCTGCTGCGCGTGTTCGCCGGCAGCCTGTTGCTCGGCCAGCTCTTCGCGCCGGGCTTTTTCCTCAGCCTCGCCGGTTCGCTCGCCAGCCTCGCCACGCTCGGCCTTGCGATGCACCTGCCGCGCCGCTGGTTCGGCCCCGTCAGCCTCAGCGTGTTCGCCGCCTTCGCGCATATCGGCGGGCAGCTCGTGCTCGCGCGCTTGTGGCTCGTGCCCCACGACGGCGTGTTCTACCTCGTGCCGGTATTCGCCCTCGCCGCGACGGTGTTCGGCCTGGTCAATGGACTGGTGGCCGCGAAGCTGATGCAGGGTCCGGTCTCGGGGACGAACTGATCACGGCATGACGAGGATGCGTCCGGCGCGCCGGCGCCCGCCGATTCCGCCCGCAAGCCCTTCGCCGCCATGCGCGTGGCAGATCGCGCACGCGAGCGCGTCTGCGGCGTCCGGGCTGGGGCTGCCGTCGAGCGCGAGCAGGCGCTGCACCATGTGCTGCACCTGTTCCTTGTTCGCCTTGCCGTAGCCGACCACCGCCTGCTTGACCTGCAGCGCGGTGTACTCATGCACCGGCAGGTCGCAGGACACGGCACCGCAGATCACCGCGCCGCGCGCCTGCCCGAGCAGCAGCGTGGATTGGGGGTTCACGTTCACGAACACCTTCTCCACTGCGGCCTGGTCCGGCGTGTAGGTCGCGACGACTTCCCGCACGCCGTCGAGCAGCGTCTTCAGCCGCCCCGGTAGTTCCCCGTCGCGCGTCCGGATGCAGCCGCTCGCGACGTAGCGCAGTTGGCTGCCGAGCTTGTCGATGACGCCGAAACCCGTGATGCGCAGCCCCGGGTCCAGGCCGAGGATGCGGGTGGCGACGATGCGCGATGCGGAGATTTCCTTCATCCGCGCATTCTAAAGGAAGGCCGCGTGTCCCCCCCGCACCCGCTGCTCAGCCTCGGCTTCGGAGGTCCTGTGGGCGGCGTGGCAAGCTCACATGCCCGTCGCCGCGAACCACGCGCCGTTCGGATTCGTCACGAAGATGATCGGCGCGATGCAGGGCTGGGGCAGGTCCACTTGCGCTTCGATATAGGCGTTGCCCGCCTCGGTGGCGGGGAAGAGTCCGGTCGTGACGTTCAGCACCTGCGGGCTGGGCGGATCCGTCTGCATATTCACGGTCTGGCAGCTCACGATGGCACGGAAATTGGGGACCGTATTCCTGCCCCGGTTCTGAATCGGTACGGCCGGATCGTCGGCGAACACCAACCCTGTGACGCGGATCTCCAGCTTTCCGTCGATGGTGAGTTCGCCCTCGACGGGGCCGATCACCCACGGAAGCCCTCCGCCGTTCACGCCGCGGATCGGGTTCGCTGTTCCGGTATAGGGGCGCGACACCCCGACCATCGTGTCGAACTCGAGGATCTTGTCCTGGCCGCCCGCGGCCATCGCCGCAGAACTCATCAGTCCGGTTGCGGCCAGCATGCAGATGCCCGTCAGTGCGAGTCGTTTCATTTTCGTCTCCTTGTTGGGGGTAGGGCGCCGCGTCAGGCGAAGCTTGTCTGCGGGCAAATGGTGAACGCGACGACCCCGCGCAATATTCCGCAGGCGCCCGAATCGTCGGAAACTGCGGGCAATTTGACCAAACCCATGATCGCGCCATGGCCAATAGGCTAGACTTTCGTCATGGGCGGCGAGACCGTCCCGTCCCGCTTCCGGATTGAAGCCACGGGAGGCAGGAAGCGGGGGAGGCTGATGCACCGGAATACGCAAAACAAGGGGATACGCATGATGAAAGGATCGAAACACGCCCTCGGCGCCGCACTGGTCGCAAGCGCGGGCTTCCTGATGACGGCCGATGCGCTCGCCGACGTGCAGTCGGCCCGCGTCGTGGCCGCCGAGGAGGCGCGGATGAAGAGCGAGTTCGCACGCAAGCTCGAAAGCACCAAGGAACTGAACAAGGCGCTCAAGCGTGTCGGCGAGCAACGCAAGGTGGACAATGCGCGCGCCGTGCAGGACAACGAGGCCAAGATCAAGCAGGCCGAGGCGGCTGCGGCAGAAGGGAAGACCCTCGATGCGCGCCTGCTCCTCGAGGACGCCTACCTCGGTGCGGCGCTCTCCATCGCCGAACTCACTAAACCCGCGGCGAACGGCGCCAAGCCGGCGGCGCCGGCCGCCGCAGCGGATCCGCGCGAGCAGAAGGAATACGCCGCACGCAAGGACTCCACCAAGGCCCTGCGTGATGCGCTGGTGCGCATCGCCGAGGAAAAGAACGACGACAAGGGCCGGGCCGAGGTGAAGGTCGTCGACAAGCTGATGGCCGACGCCGATGCCGAGCACGCCGACAATACGCGCCGCGGTCGCGCGATCCTCGACCACGCCTACCTGCGCACCAAGGTGCAGATCGAACGTCTGCGCGGCGGCGAAACGCTCGTGCGCACGCTGCAGTTCGACAGCAAGGGCGACGAATACCGCTACGAGCAGGATCGCAACGAGACCTACCGCCTGCTGATTCCGATGCTGGTGCCCAACGGCAGTGCCCGCGAGGCGCAGCTCAAGGGAACGCTCGACCGTGCCGCCAAGCTGCGTGCCGACGCCGATGCGCAAGCCAAGCGCAGCGAATTCGACAATGCGCTGAAGACGATCGACGAATCGACCGCCGAGTACCAGAAGGCCATCCGCAACGCCGGCGTGCTGCTGCCGGGCTGACGCGGAGCCGGGCGGGAGTCCCGGCCCCGTATGGTAAATAAATCGGCCCGCCGGCATGTGCCGGCGGGCCGATTTGCTTCCCGCTGCCGCAGGCGGCGTGCTTACGCGCGGGCGGGCACGGCGAGCGGCGGCATTTCGGTGGCTTCTTCCACCCTGGCCACGGCCGGGCGAACGTCCATGTGCGCGTCCTGCAGGTCGAGCACGGCTTCGGGATCGTCGGCTTCCTCGACGGTCTCGTTGTTCAGGTGGCTGTTGAGCACCTTCATGTCGACGTCCTTGCACCACTTGGCGACGACCACGGTCGCCACGCTGTTGCCGATCAGGTTGGTCAGCGCACGAGCTTCCGACATGAAGCGGTCGATGCCGAGGATCAGCGCGAGGCCCGCGACCGGTACGCCGCCGACGGCCGACAGCGTCGCCGCGAGCACGATGAAGCCGCTGCCGGTGATGCCGGCCGCGCCCTTCGAGGTCAGCAGCAGCACCGCGAGCAGGGTCAGCTGCTGCGTGATGTCGAGCGGGGTGTTGGTCGCCTGGGCGATGAACACGGCCGCCATCGTCAGGTAGATCGAGGTGCCGTCGAGGTTGAACGAGTAGCCCGTCGGGACCACCAGGCCGACCGTCGACTTCTTGCAGCCGAGGTTCTCCATCTTCGCCATCAGGCGCGGCAGCGCCGATTCCGACGACGAGGTGCCCAGCACGATCAGCAGCTCTTCCTTGATATAGCGGATCAGCTTCACGACCGAGAAGCCGTGCGCCTTGGCGATCGCCCCCAGCACGCCGAAGATGAAGACGATGCAGGTCAGGTAGAAGGTCGCCATCAGCATGCCCAGCTGCGCCAGCGCGCCGACGCCGTGCTTGCCGATGGTGAAGGCCATCGCGCCGAAGGCGCCGATCGGGGCGACCTTCATGATGTAGCCGACGATGCCGAACAGCACGTGCGAGAACTTCTCGATGAAGTCGAACACCAGCGTGCCGCGGCCGCCGAACTTGTGCAGCGCGAAGCCGAACAGCACGGAGAACAGCAGCACCTGCAGGATCTCGCCCTTCGCGAAGGCGTCGACCACGGTGGTCGGGATCACGTGCAGCAGGAAGTCCGTCGTGCTCTGCATCTTCGACGGGTCGGTATAGGCGGCGATCGCCTTCGTGTCCAGCGTCGTCACGTCGATGTTCATGCCGGCGCCCGGCTTGACCACGTTGACGATCACGAGTCCGACGATCAGTGCGATGGTGCTGACGATCTCGAAATACAGCAGCGCGAAGCCGCCGGTCTTGCCGACCTTCTTCATGTCCTCCATGCCGGCGATGCCGACGACGACGGTACAGAAGATGATCGGGGCGATGATCATCTTGATCAGCTTGATGAAGCCGTCACCCAGCGGTTTCATCGCGGCGCCGGTCTGCGGGTAGAAGTGCCCCAGCAGCACGCCGATCACGATGGCGACGATGACCTGGAAGTACAGCGACGTGTAAAACGGTTTCTTTGCCAATTCCCTCTCCTGTTATGTACTGCGTGTGGGCGCGATTATTTCGGCCGGGAGGGAAGGTGGGCAGTGTGAACATCCGCATTGCGGATAGCCGCATTGCGGAAAGCACGGATGTTTTCCGGCGCGGGCCGGGGCCGTTCACACCTTGCGTGCGAGCCACACGCCCAGCACGGCGACGGCCATGCCGGCGAGCGCGAGGCCGGTGAGGGTCTCGCCGAACAGCAGCCAGGCCATCAGCGCGGTGGTCGGCGGCGTAAGGTAGAACAGGCTGGCCACGTTCACGGCGCTGCCGCTGCGGATCAGCAGGTTGAGCAGGCTGATCGCGCCGAGCGAGAGCACCAGCACCAGCCACAGCAGCGCGAACGCGAACTGGCCGCTCCAGTCGATGTGCATCGTCTCGGTGCCACGCGCGAGGAGGCTGGTGACGACCAGGCTGGGGATGAATTGCACGACCGAGCCGGTGCGCAGGTCGAAGCTCGGGCAGAAGCGCTTCTGGTAGAGCGTGCCGACGGTGATGCCGGCCAGCGCCGTCAGGGCCGGCGTCAGCATCCACCCCAGTTCCGCCGCCGATGCGCCGACCGCGACCTTGTTGCTCACCACCAGCGTGACACCGACGAAGCCCAGCACCAGCCCCGCCCACTGGCGCGGGGTGACCCGCTCGCCCAGCAGCCAGCCGGCGCCGAGCGCGGTCAGCAGCGGCTGCATGCCGACGACCAGGGACGAGACGCCCGCGGGCAGGCCGCGATCGATCGACATGAACACCCCGCCGAGATAGGTCGCCTGCACCAGCAGGCCGGCCACGCCGATGTGCACCACCTGACGCCAGTCGCGGGGCCAGGGGGCGCGCATCGCGAATGCCAGCGCGCCCATCAGCGTGATCACCAGTACGTAGCGGGTGCTCAGGAAGGTCAGCGGCTCCGCGAAGGGCAGGCCGAACTTGGCGCCGATGAAGCCGGTGCTCCACAGCAGGACGAAGAGGAGCGGGGCTGCGGCGGTCAGGCGGGGATGGAGGGCGGCCATGAGGTGTCGGGAACGTGCGTGGGCGGGCCCGGCGGGGCGGAATTGTCCGATCTTACATGCACGTTGATGCCTGCGTGCCTTTGCTGACCGGCTGCTCGATGAATTTTCTCGCATGCCGGGCATTTTTCAACCACCGCTGCATTGTGGGTATGCAAGGCGGGAGTTACACTGGATCGCAACAACGTCATAGTACGTTTCGTGACGTCGGTATATAAGAAGAACATGGTCGTTTTCGCACCCGAAAGGCGTGTCGATTCCCTTTCGGGCACAGCAGCGATTCTTCGGTGCCCGCGCCATTGCCGGGCCCACCCACAAGGGGGGAATGCGTCATGGATGCCTGGAAGGCAGACGTCGCCATCGTCGGTGCGGGCGGAGCGGGCCTGCGTGCCGCGATCGCGGCTGCCGAGACCGACCCGTCGCTGAAGATCGCGCTGGTCTCCAAGGTCTACCCGATGCGCAGCCACACCGTGGCGGCCGAGGGTGGATCGGCCGGCGTCGTGCAGGCCCACGACAGCCTCGAACACCATTTCCACGATACCGTTGCCGGCGGCGACTGGCTGTGCGAGCAGGACGTCGTCGAGGACTTCGTCGCCCGCTGCACCGAGGAGATGGTGCAGCTCGAGCACTGGGGCTGTCCGTGGAGCCGCAAGCCGGATGGCCACATCAACGTGCGCGCCTTCGGCGGCATGAAGATCGAGCGCACGTGGTTCGCCGCCGACAAGACCGGCTTCCACATGCTGCACACGCTGTTCCAGACCTCGCTCAAGTACCCCTCGATCCGTCGCTTCGACGAGCATTTCTGCCTCGACCTAGTCGTCGAGGACGGGCGGGTGCAGGGCGTCGTCGTCGTCGACATCGCGTCGCGCCGCTTCACGCTGATCCAGGCCAACGCGGTGATTCTCGCCACCGGCGGCGCCGGGCGCGTGTTCCGCGAGAACACCAACGGCGGCATCGTCACCGGCGACGGCATGGCGCTCGCGTACCGCCACGGCGTGCCGCTGCGCGACATGGAATTCGTCCAGTACCACCCCACCTGCATGCCGGGCACGGGCCTGCTGTTCACCGAGGCGTGCCGCGGCGAGGGCGGCTTCCTGCTGAATCGCGACGGTTACCGCTACCTGCAGGACTACGGCCTTGGGCCGGCCGAGCCGACGCCGCGCAACAAGGCGATGGAACTGGGGCCCCGCGACCGCCTCAGCCAGGCCTTCTGGTACGAGCAGCAGAAAGGCCGCACGATAGACGGCCCGCACGGGGCGGTCGTGCATCTGGACCTGCGCCACCTCGGCGAAGCCAAGCTGCGCGAGCGCCTGCCGCAGATCTACGAACTGGCCGAGGAATTCCTCGGCGTCGATCCGGCGAAGACGCCGATCCCGGTGCGGCCCGCCGTGCATTACACGATGGGCGGCATCCTCGTCGACGGCCGGTGTGCCGCGCCGCTGCCGGGGCTGTACGCGGCCGGCGAATGTTCCAGCGTCGGCATTCACGGCGCCAACCGCCTCGGCTCGAACTCGCTCGCCGAACTGTGCGTGTTCGGCAAGACCGCGGGGGTCGAGGCCGCCGCGTTCGCCCGTTCGGTCGCGTCCGGTCCGACGGATGTGTTGCTGAAACAGGCCGAGGCGTCGCAGCAGCGTGCGCTCGATCTCGTGACAAACACTTCCGGCACCGAGCGCATCGCCACGCTGCGCAAGGAGATGGCACAGAGCATGGAGGACGGTTGCGGCATCTACCGTCAGGCCGACACCATGCAGGCGACCTGCGACAAGCTGGCGGAGCTGCGCGAGCGCTACCGCAAGGTCAAGGTCGAGGACCGCTCGAGCGTGTGGAACACCGACTGGCTGCTCGCCATCGAGCTCGGGTATCAGCTCGAGGTCGCGCAGGCGATGGCGTGGTCGGCGCTCGAGCGGCGCGAGTCGCGCGGCGCGCACCAGCGGCTGGACGGTTTCGGCGAGCGCGACGACGTCAATTTCCTCAGGCACTCGCTCGCTCATCACGCCGGCGCCGACGCCCCGCGCATCGGCTATGGCGACGTGAAGATCACGCGCCTGCCCCCGGGCACCCGCGCCTACGGCGCCGCGGGCGAGAAAGCGGAGCAGGAGCAGGCGGCACAGCAGGGAGGGGCGAACCGTGTCTGAATCGCACAGGAACGGGAAGGTCATCCGCATCGAGGTCCTGCGCTATCGTCCCGAGCAGGACGAGGAGCCCTTCCTGCAAGCTTACGAGGTTCCCTTCAGCGACGACATGTCGGTGCTGCAGGGCCTGCAGTACATCAAGGACTGGCTCGACGGCACCCTGAGCTTCCGCTGGTCCTGCCGCATGGCGATCTGCGGCAGCTGCGGGATGATGATAGACGGCGAGCCGCGCCTCGCGTGCAAGACCTTCCTGCGCGATTTCCCTGCCGGAGCCGTGCGCGTCGAGGCGCTCGCCCACTTCCCGGTCGAGCGCGATCTGGTGATCCGCATGGACGACTTCCTCGCCAAGCTCGAAAGCATCAAGCCGTGGATCATCCCGAAGGAACAACGGTCCATCGCGCAGGGCGAGTACCTGCAGACGCCCGCGCAGCTCGACGTGTACGAGCAGTTCAGTTCCTGTATCAACTGCCTGCTGTGCTACGCCGCATGTCCCCAGTACGGCCTCAATCCGGACTTCGTCGGGCCGGGCATCATGGCCCTGCTGCACCGCTACAACGCAGATTCGCGCGACGGCGCCGCCGCCGAGCGCATGGAGATCGCCGGGTCGGAAGCAGGCGTCTTCAACTGCACTGCGGTCGGTTACTGCTCCGAGGTGTGCCCGAAGCACGTCGATCCGGCCAATGCCGTGAACCAGAACAAGACGCGCGCGGCGGGCGACTACTTCCTGCGGCTTGCCCGCCCGAAGGGAGGTGCAAAGTGAATACGTCCGATCCGCGCCGCCCCTATGTGCGGCCGATGGCCGGCTGGTGGCGCCGCAATCCGTACTTCGTCGAGTACATGGTGCACGAGGCGACGGCGCTCTTCGTCGCTGCCTACGCCCTCATCCTGCTCGTCGGTCTGCTGCGGCTGGCGCAGGGCGAATCGGCATGGAACGGCTGGCTGGAGGCGCTGCGTAGCCCCTTGTCCGTCATCTTCCACCTCGTCCTGCTCGCGGCGATCTCGTACCACTGCTGGACCTGGTTCCGCATCATGCCCAAGACCATGCCGCCGCTCGTTGTCGGCGGAAAGCGCTTGGCGCCGGGGGTGATCACGGCCTGCGGCGTGGCTGTCGCGGCGGTCTGCAGTGTCGCCGTGCTGGCCGCGGTGTGGGGGGCGACGCGATGAAACCGGCGATGAAACGCTCCAATGCGCCCATCTTCTGGGGCCTTTTCGGCGCCGGCGGCATGCTCGCGGCGCTCTTCGGTCCGGTGCTCGTGTTCGTCACCGGCATTGCGGTGCCGCTCGGGATCATCCTTCCCGCGGATGCGATGAGCTGGTCGCACATGCATGCCTTCGCGCAGCACTGGGCCGGCAAGGGCCTGCTGTTCGTCGTCGTCGCCCTGTTCATGTGGCACGCCATGCACCGCATCTACCACAGCCTGCACGACCTCGGCGTGCATGCGGCTAGCGCGACCCGTTTCGCGTGCTACGGCCTGGCCGTGCTCGCCACGCTGCTCGCCGCAGGGGCGTTGCTGGCAGTCGGATTCTGAGAGCAACTCGCAGTGCGAGCTGTCCTTCCCATGAAGCGGGCGTCGATCCGCGGAATCTGCACGCCCGATCCGTCGGGCGCTCATAACTCTAAACAAGTAGGGGAACTCAAATGAAAAAATCGGTACTGCTGGTCGGCCTGGCGGTTCTCGGCATGGGGGCGGCGCAGGCCGCCGATCCGGCGAAGATCAATTGGGGCAAGATTCCGACGGTGACCGTGCCGCTGTTCTTCCCCGGGCAGTCGTCCTACGAATGGCTGCGCACCGAGGCGCACGAGGGGGCGGTGAAGGAGGTCAAGCGCGGCGATTCCTGTACCTCGTGCCACGACGAGGAGGACGCCGAAAAGGACATCGGCGAGGAAATCGTCAAGGGCGGCCGGCTCGAGCCGCGCCCGGTGAAGGGCAAGTCCGGCTACAAGGCGCTCAAGGTGCAGGCGGCCTATGACAGCAAGAACGCCTATCTGCGCTTCCAGTGGCACACGGACAACGCCTATCCGGGCAACGAACACCAGTACCTGCGCTTCGACGGCAAGGAGTGGAAGGTCTTCGGCTATCCCAGGCTCGACAAGCCGGTGCAGGATGGCACCGAGATGGGCATCTACGAGGACCGCATGTCGGTCATGATCGACGACGGCAAGGTGCCCGGCTTCGCGAACCAGGGCTGCTGGCTCACCTGCCATGACGGCCAGCGCGACATGGGCAAGCAGTTCACCAAGGACGAGGTGGCCAACAACGCGCTGCTGCAGGCGATCAAGAAGCGCGACGTGCGCAAGTACCTGCCCGACACGCGCACCGACCCGTCCGACTGGAAGACCGGCAAGAGCATCGAGGAGATTGCGAAGCTCAAGGCCGCCGGTGGCTTCGTCGACCTCATCCAGTGGCGCGCGCATCGCAGCAACCCCGTCGGCATGACCGACGACGGCTACGTGCTCGAGTTCCGCAACAGCGACGCCGGCAAGGACATGTTCGGCAGCAACGCCGACGCCAAGACACACCAGCCGAAGTTCATGTGGGACGTGAGCAAGGTCGGCTACAAGTCGATCACCGTCGACCAACTGCGTCAGGGGGAGCACCACCTGATCCGCGAGAAGAACGCGGTGCCCTTCGACCCGAACGCGGGCTGGAAGGAAGGCGACATGATCCCCGACTACGTCGTCAGCCGTGAGGACGCCAAGGGCTCGGCCGCCGACAACAAGGCGATCGCGAGCTGGAAGGACGGGGTATGGACGGTCGTCATGATCCGTCCGCTGGGGCTCACGAACGACGACGACAAGACCCTGAAGGCGGGAGGTGTATACAATGTCGGCTTTGCTGTGCATGATGACAACATCACCACGCGCGGCCACCAGGTTTCGTTCGTGAAGACGATCGGGTTCGGGGCCAAGGCCGACATCAAGGCGGTGAAGTTGCCGTAACGCAGCACCGAGGGCCGATGCCTGCAGTATGGGGCGTCGGCCGGTCGCAACGGATTGCGCCGCGCTCGCCGCGGCGTTTTCATGGACACCTGCCGATGAAGAGCCCGAGCCTGAGAATCGTCGACTTTCGCGCTGCCGCCGCCGCCCTGCTGGCATCCCTGTGTATTGCCGTCGCCGGGCCAGCCGCGGCGGCTCCTGCCGGACTGGAGAATGCGAAGTGTCTGAGCTGCCACGACGGCAGCAAGGATGCCATCGAGGTGCCCGGCACCGACGGCGAGTCGCGCGAACTGCATTCCATTCCGCCCGATGCGTTCGCCAAGGGCGTGCATGCGAAGATGGATTGCGTCGCGTGCCACACCGAAATCACCGACAACGCCGAACCGGACGATACGCACAAGAAGGATCCGGCGTTGAAGGCCAAGGACTGCGCGTCCTGTCACGAAGAGCTGTGGGAGCGCGCCAGGCAGGACGGGACCGCGAAGGACAGGCCGCGCCTCGGCGTGGTCGCCGAGAACATCGCCGCGTACAAGGAGTCGTTCCACGCGCGCAAGAACGCCGACGATCCCACACGGCCGAACGCAAGCTGTGACGAATGTCACAGTAGCCATAGTTTCAATGTCCCGCCCAAGGATTCGCCTCAGTACGCGGAGTGGCGCCTGGGCGTGCCCGAAACCTGCGGCAAGAGCTGCCACGAGGAATCGCTCGAGACCTTCACCGAATCGATCCACGGCGAGGCGATCTTCCAGAAGAAGGACGCGAAGGCCGCCGTGTGCAGCGATTGCCATAGCGCCCATGCGGTCGGCAACACCTCGCTCGCGCCGTTCAAGCTCGCGGTGACGGCCGAGTGCGGCAACTGCCACGAGGAAAACTTCAAGTCCTACAAGGCGACCTACCACGGCCAGATCAACACGCTGGGCTACGCCTATACCGCCAAGTGCTTCGACTGCCACGGCAGCCACGACGTGCTGGCGGTCAAGAACCCGGACTCCAAGGTGCATCCGGACAACCGGATGAAGACTTGCAAGGAATGCCACAACGGCAAGAAGGACCTGCCTGAGGCGCCGCCCGGATTCGCCAGCTTCCAGCCGCACGGCCACACGGGCGATTTCGAGCGCTACCCGCAGATGTGGCTCGCCAACCAGTTGATGATCCAGTTGCTGCTCGGCACCTTCGGCTTCTTCTGGCTGCACACGCTGCTGTGGTTCTGGCGCGAACTGCGTGACCGCCAGCAGGGCAAGGTGCCCCCGCACATGCGCACCGACGCACCGGGCCTCCAGGGCGACAAGCACGCGGGCAAGCACTTCCGTCGCTTCTCCGCGACCTGGCGCATCGCTCACCTCACGTTCGCGCTGAGCCTGATGATCCTGACGCTTACGGGCATCCCACTGTTCTATCCGGACGCCCCCTGGGCCGCACCGTTGATGAAGGCGCTGGGCGGACCACAGGTCGCGGGGCTGATCCACCGCGTCAATGCGGTGATCTTCGCGGCCGTGTTCTTCTGGCACCTCGGCTACGTCGCGCTGAAGCTCGCACGCAACTGGAAGGAATTCCGCATCTTCGGCCCCACCTCGCTGGTTCCGGGTTTGCAGGACGGCAAGGACTTCATCGCGATGCTGAAGTGGTTCTTCGGCAAGGGCGAGCGCCCCGTGTTCGACCGCTGGACCTACTGGGAGAAGTTCGACTACTGGGCGCCGTTCTGGGGGGTGACCATCATCGGCGTGAGCGGATTGCTGATGTGGGCCTCGACGATCACGGCCACCTTCCTGCCGGGCTGGGTGTTCAACGTCGCGGCGATCTTCCACAGCGAGGAAGCCTTCCTGGCGGTGGTATTCCTGTTCACCGTGCATTTCTTCAACAACCACTTCCGCCCGGACAAGTTCCCACTGGAGGTCGTGATGTTCACGGGTTCGATGTCGGTCGAGGAGTACCGCCGCGAGCACGCGCTCGAGTACGAGCGCCTGCAGAAGAGCGGGGAACTGGAGAAGTACATCGTGGATGCGCCCTCACGCCCGATGGCGCTGGGCTCGAAGATCCTCGGCTTCACTCTGATCGTGGCCGGCCTGACGCTGCTGACCCTGGTCGCGATCGGCTTCTTCGGCTCGCACTGACGCCGCTGGCAGCCTGAAAGCAAACAGGGCCGGATATCCGGCCCTGTTTCTTTGGGTGCTCCGCGTCGCGCGCGGAGCGAGATGAGGGGCTTATTCCTCGTCGATCACCGCCGAGGTGTACACGTTCTGCACGTCGTCGAGCGCGTCGAGTGCGTCGAGCAGCTTCTGCATGCGCAGCGCGTCGTCGCCTTCGAGTTCGGTCTCGTTGAGCGGCTTCATCGTGACTTCACCGAACTCGGCCTTGAAACCGGCCTTCTCGAGCGCTTCCTTCACGGCGGAGAACTCGTACGGGGCGGTGACGACTTCGATCGAGCCGTCATCGTTGGGGATGACGTCCTCGGCGCCGGCTTCCAGCGCGGCTTCCATCAGCGCATCCTCGCTCGTGCCCGGGGCGAACATCAGCTGGCCGCAGTGCTTGAACTGGAACGCCACGCAGCCGTCGGTGCCCATGTTGCCGCCGTACTTGGAGAAGGCGTGGCGCACGTCGGCGACGGTGCGCGTCTTGTTGTCGGTGAGGCAGTCGACCATCACCGCGGCGCCGGCGATGCCGTAGCCTTCATAGCGCACTTCCTCGTAGCTCACGCCCTCGAGTTCGCCGGTGCCGCGCTTGATCGCGCGGTCGATGTTCTCGCCCGGCATGTTCTGCGTCTTCGCGTTATCGACGGCGAGGCGCAGGCGCGGGTTGAAGTTCGGATCGCCCCCGCCCATGCGCGCGGCGACGGTGATTTCCTTGATCAGCTTGGTGAAGACCTTGCCCCGCTTCGCGTCCTGACGGCCCTTGCGGTGCTGGATGTTGGCCCATTTGGAATGACCAGCCATAAAAAACCTCGAATCCTGCCGGGTGGCGTTGAATGAACTGAACCGCGCGCATTATACCCGCGTGCCGCACCCATCTTCACCGGCGGCGATCCGTGCCGAAGCCGGCCGCCTCTGGTAGATTCCTGTCATTATTTTTCGACTGCCCTTGCCGGAAGGCCGGCTTGGCGGGAACGGGAGGGACGATGCGGCGGAAGCTCATGCTGGGCGCGGTAATCGCGCAGCTGTGCGCGGGGGGAGGGGCGTTTGCCCAGGAACACACGAGCTACCACGGCTGCACCGATGCCGCCGGCCGCGCAGTGGCCGCGGTGAGCGATCCTGCGCTCGAGGGGGTGGTCGTGAGCCGCTCCGGGGCTGCGCCCGAGATCCGTTACAACGAGACGCTGCTTCCGCGGCTGACGCCGGAGTCGCGCCTGTTCCTGTTCGCGCATGAATGCGCCCGCCACAACCTCAGTCAGGCGGTCGATGGCGCACGCACGGAGGCCGATGTGCGGCGCGCCGACTGTCACGGTCTGGAGTCGCTGCTGCGTTCCGGCCTGCTCGATGCGGCGCGCATCGACGCACTCGAACGCGAATTGCAGTTTTCCACCGACGAATGGGCGCTCATCCCGGGGCCGCCGCGGACCTTCGCGCTGCGCAGCTGCACCGCCGAAGGCGCAGCCCGGCGCCTGCTCACGCGGCCGACCCCGGCTCAGCCCGAATGGAATGCCTGTGTGCGCGGCTGCGGCGAGCGGCTGCGGGCCTGTGCCCCGCGCAACGCCGCCTGCGACGACGCCTACGAGCGCTGCGTCGCCCTGTGCGATTTCCGCTCGCCGCCCTGAGCGGTGCGCGTCGTGCCGCTGTTACACTCAATTCGCACTGACCGAACAAGACAAGAGAGGCAACCGAAATGGCCGAGCCGCTGCTGATCGCAAAGAACACCAACAAGGACATCACCCTGTTGCCCCGCCTGGCCAACCGCCACGGCCTGATCACCGGGGCGACCGGTACCGGCAAGACCGTGACGCTGCAGAAGATGGCCGAGGCTTTTTCGTCCATCGGCGTGCCGGTGTTCATGGCCGACGTGAAGGGCGACCTGTCGGGGGCCGGCGCGGCCGGCGTCGCGTCCGACAAGCTCATGCAGCGCCTCGCCGCGCTGGGCATCACCGAATACACGCCGCGTGCGAATCCGGTGGTGTTCTGGGACGTCTTCGGCGATCTCGGCCATCCCGTGCGGGCGACGATCTCCGACATGGGGCCGCTGCTCATTGCGCGCCTGCTGAACCTCAACGACACGCAGGCTGGCGTGCTGCAGCTGGTGTTCAAGATCGCCGATGACAACGGCATGCTGCTGCTCGACCTCAAGGACCTGCGCGCGATGATCCAGCATGTGGGCGACAACGCGAAGTCCTTCACGACCGAGTACGGCAACGTGTCGGCGGCTTCGATCGGCGCGATCCAGCGCGGCCTGCTCGCGCTCGAGCAGGAAGGCGGCGACAGCTTTTTCGGCGAGCCGATGCTGGACCTCGCCGACCTGATCCAGACGGACGGCGAGGGGCGCGGCGTGATCAACATCCTCGCCGCGGAAAAGCTCTACCACTCGCCAAAGCTGTATTCGACCTTCCTGCTGTGGATGCTGGCGGAGCTGTTCGAGCAGTTGCCCGAAGTCGGCGACATGGACAAGCCCAAGCTGGTGTTCTTCTTCGACGAGGCGCACCTGCTGTTCAACGACGCGCCCAAGGCGCTGGTCGAGAAGGTCGAGCAGGTCGTGCGTCTGATCCGCTCGAAGGGCGTGGGCGTGTATTTCGTGACGCAGAACCCGCTCGACGTGCCCGAGACCGTGCTCGGCCAGCTCGGCAACCGCGTGCAGCATGCGCTACGCGCCTTCACGCCGCGCGACCAGAAGGCGGTGAAGACCGCCGCGGAGACGATGCGCGCGAATCCGGCCTTCGACGCGGCGACCGCAATCACCGAACTGGGCGTCGGCGAGGCGCTGGTGTCTTTCCTCGACGACAAGGGCCGCCCCGAGGTGGTCGAACGCGCCTTCGTGATCGCGCCGGCGTCACGTCTCGGTCCGATGACGGCGGACGAGCGCCGTGCCGCGATCGAGGGCTCGGTGCTGTACGGTCATTACGAGAAGCTGCTCGACCGCGAATCGGCCTACGAGATGCTGCGCGCACAGGCTGGCGCCGGCGCGGGTGGAGCGTCCGCCGGAGCGCCCGCGGGTCAGGCGCCTGCCGGGGCGCAGGAGGGCGGCGGCATGACGGGCGGCGGCGCGCTGGGCGGCATGGGCGACATCCTGTTCGGCTCGACCGGGCCGCGCGGCGGCAAGCGCGAGGGGCTGGTCGAGATCGCTGCGAAGACCGTCGTGCGCACGATCGGCAGCTCCGTCGGCCGCGAGATCGTTCGCGGGCTGCTGGGCTCGCTGTTGGGCGGACGCCGCCGATGAGGCGTCGAAACTGAGCGGATGAGCCTCGCCTCGAATCGTGCCGGGCTGCTGTTCGCGACGCTCGGTGCGATCGGATTCTCGTTCAAGGCGATCTTCGTCAAGCTCGCGTACCGCCATGGCGTGGACGCGGAGACCCTGCTCGCGCTGCGCATGGGACTGTCCTTGCCCTTCTTCGTCGTGATGGGGCTGGTCGCCGACGCGCGCGCCACGCACCGCATGGACGGGCGCGACTGGCTGTGGATGGCCGCGTTGGGATTTTCCGGCTACTACCTGTCGAGCTATCTCGACTTTCTCGGCCTGCGCTACATCACCGCTGCGCTCGAGCGCCTGATCCTGTTCCTGTATCCGACGCTGGTGATCGTCCTGTCGGCGCTCTTCCTGGCCAAGCCGATCGGCCGGCGTACGCTGGCGGCGCTGGCACTGTGCTACTGCGGCATCGGGCTGGCGGTGGGGCACGACCTGCACGTCGCCGGCGATGCGCGGGATGTGGCAATCGGCGGCGCGCTGGTGTTCGCGAGCGCCCTGTCCTACGCGCTGTACCTGATGGGCAACGGCCAGGTCGTCGGCCGGCTCGGCGCGATGCGCGTGACCGCTTTCGCGACGAGCGTCGCGTGCGTGCTGTGCATCGGCCAGTTCTTCGCTCTGCGGCCCGTCTCGGCGCTTGATCAGCCGTGGCAGGTGTATGCGTTGGGCGTGGCGATGGCGCTCATGTCGACGGTGGCGCCGGTGTGGCTCGTGTCGGAGGCGATCCGTCGCCTCGGTGCCGGGCCGGTGTCGCTGATGGGGACGCTGGGCCCGGTTGTGACGATCTTCCTCGGCTGGCTGCTGCTCGACGAGGTGCTGGGCCTGTCCCAACTCGCCGGGGCGGCGCTGGTGATCGCCGGTGTGCTGGTGATGGCGCGGCGCTGACGGGGGCGCAACTCGTGGCGAGCTGCGGCTGTCCAACGGGGTGTCACCGTCCGTGCGAGGTCCTGCCATGACGCCAGAATCCGTCGAGTCACTGATCGCCGAGATCGAAGCCGAGGATCATATCGATTTCGGCGACCTCGCCATCGGCGAGCAGGAGGCGCGCAGCCTGATGGCGCGCCATTTTTGCGACATCGACCACCGGCTCGCCGAGCACGGCATGAGCGCCGAGGACCGGCTGGAGGTCATGGCCGCGATCGCGGCGCACACCATGGTCGAGAACCTCGTGCTGCATCTGGGGCGCCTGCGTGGTGCGGTGGCGAAGCGCGACTTCCACGCCTGGATGCGCCGTCACGGCATGGGGTGAGCGGCCGCTCGCGGGGTCAGGCAAGCAACTGCGACAAGGCGATCGCGCCGCCCCACAGCAGCAGCGCGATGCCCAGCGGCGCGCTGAGGCGGCGACCCCAGCTCAGGTTCTTCTCGATCGCCATCACGGCGCCGAGCGCGAGCATCCAGCCGATGCTGCCGGTGCCGACTGCGAACATCAGCAGCATCAGCGCCCAGCAGCAGCCGACGCAGAAGAGGCCATGGTGTGCGCCGATCGCCAGCGACTGGAGCGCGGGGCTGCCACCGCGCCAGTGCTGGATGACGAAGCCGACCGGCGCACGACAACGCTCGAGGCAACGGTGCTTGAGGTCCGAGAACTGGAAGGCGCCGGCCAGCAACAGCGGCGCGGCGCCGAATACCCATGCATTGGCCTGCAGCCAGGCGAAGTGCTCGAAGGCTTCGTGCAGGCCGAAATCGAACAGATGCATCGCGGCGCCCGCCGCGAGCCATACGCCGAGGTAGCTCGCGATCACCAGGGCGAGCAACCGGCGGCGGTCGTCGCGCAACGCGGTCATGCGGCGGAAGGCGTCGAGCAGCGGCAGCGTCGTCGGCAGCATCATCGCGATCGTCATCAACAGCCAGCCGCCGACGTACAGGGCCGACTGCGCCAGCACCGCATCGGCCGACGCGGCATGCGCGAGGCCGCCGAGTTCGGCATGGTTGAGGTAGCGTCCGTAGGGCGAGCGCTCCCACAGCCACAGGGCCGCCCACGCGGCGAGCACAAGCGCTCCCAGCGCGACGGTGAAGGTGTCGCGCCGGGAGATCGCGCGCAGCGGAGCTTGCGCCGCGGCCATGGACTCGGAAAATCGGGCGGTTACGGGGGTCAGGCCTGGAAGCAGAAGGCGCCTTGCACCGAGTTGTAGCCGCTCAGGTCGACCTTGATGCCGAGCGGTTCCGACTGTGCACGATAGAGCGGTGCGCGGCCGATGTAGGCCGGCGAGCCGGGAATCGTCGAGAAGATCGTGTCGCTCATCACCGTCGGGCGCTCGCCAGGTCCGCGTGCGCATTCGAGGTCGGCGGCGACGACATTGCCGATGCGCAGGCGCCCCGAGCCTTCCTTGACGTCGAACTCGATCCCGACGCGTTCCACCCCGACCACTTCGCCGACCAGTTGTGCGAGATCCGCGACCGGCCCGCCGAGTTTGCCGGTGAATACCGAGAGCAGGGCCTCTTCCTGCGCCGGGCTCGCGCGTTCATCCACGAAGGCGAGGGCGCGCCAGTTGCCCTTCAGAACGTTGCCGGGGATGTGTGCCAGCATGCCGAAGGTGAGGCCCGACACGTCGGTGCCGCCGACCTCGCCCTTGTCGATGTGCCAGGCGAGCGTGCCATCGCAGGTGCCGCCGTCGGGGTCGTCACCGATCCAGCACGGGCAGATCGCCTTGCAGGTGCACACTTCCAGCAGTCGTCCTTCGATCCGGTAGGCCATGATGTTCTCCTTGTAGTCGGGTTGGCCAGGGGGCGGTCGTGTGCAGGCGGCCGTAGCGACCGGGGAGGCGGTCGGCGGAGGATGCGGATACCGCCCTGTCGGGGTGGGTGAGATTGCGTCTCACTCTACATATATAGTCGTAGTCGGAGCCTCGTCAATGATCGCCGTCCTTCCCTTCTGTCCCGGGGGGCTGCGTGCGTGCCAAGCCGGATCTACATAAGAAAATCCGATTAGACTAAATGGCATAGCTTTTCTGCCGATAACCTGGTTGAAGGGATTTTTCCGGAGCCGGCACGGCTCCGGCTTGCGGATGGATGAAGTCAAGGGGGAAGGACATGGGATGGTTTGGCAGAGGGGCGGAGCTTGCGGCGCTGAGGCAGGAGCTTGCCGCGAGCAAGGAGGCGCTGGAGCGCGAGCGGGCGCGTTCGAACCGGCTGGAGGAAGAGCTCGCGCGGCAACGCGGCGAGATGGAGGCCGGTGCGCAGCGCACCGGAACGCTGGACGCGCTGTTCGGCAACCTGAAGAGCTACGGCGAATCGCTGGTGTCGGTGCAGGGTACGTTCAGCCAGCTCGCCGACGGCTTGAAGCAGCAGCATGATGTCGCCCAGCGCGCGACGCAGTCTGCGAGCGACAGCGCGGCGGCCATCGAGCGCATCTCGGCGAGCCTGGACGGCCTCGCAGAGGAAACCCGCGGCACGGTCGACTCCGTGCATCAGCTCAACCAGCGGGCGAGCCAGATCGACGGGATCGTGCGCCTGATCCGCGAGATCGCCGATCAGACCAACCTGCTCGCCCTGAACGCGGCCATCGAGGCCGCCCGCGCGGGCGAGCAGGGCCGCGGCTTCGCGGTCGTGGCCGACGAGGTGCGCAAGCTAGCGGAGCGCACCGCGGCGGCGACGAACGAGATCTCCGAACTGGTCGGCGCGATCCAGGGCGAGACCGGGCAGACGCAGGCGATGATCCAGACGCTCGCCGGCAAGGCGTCCGAAGCCGCCGAAGACGGGCGCAGCGCGCGCGGCAGCATGACCGAGCTGTTCGGCCTGTCGCGTGAAATGGGGGACATGATGGAGGGCGCGGCGGTGCGCAGCTTCGTCGAACTGGCCAAGCTCGACCACCTGATCTTCAAGATGGAAGTGTACAAGGCCGCGTCGGGCAATTCCGCGAAGCGTCCGGAGGAGTTCTCCAGCCACCACAAGTGCCGGCTCGGCCAGTGGTATTACGAGGGGCCGGGCAAGCGCTTCGCGTCCCTGCCGGCGTACCGGAGGCTGGAAGCCCCGCACGCGCGCGTGCATGAGAGCGGTCGGCGCGGTCTCGAGCGTCTGCTTTCGGGCGATAGCCAGTCGGGGTTGCAGGACATCGCGGCGATGGAGGCCGCGAGCATGGAAGTGCTGGACTGCCTGCAGGACATTGCGAACGGCGTGAGTGCAGCGGCAAGCTGAGGCCGGCCGCTGCAGTCGGTGCCTCGCCGTGGGAGCGGCTTCAGCCGCGAATCAGCGTCCGTTCGCGGCTGAAGCCGCTCCCACAGGGCTGGCCGCCGTGCTCGCTCAGACGAGCTTGAGGCGCTCGCAGATGGCCGTCGTGAGGCTGGCCTGGTTCATGCTGTAGAAGTGCAGCCCCGGGGCGCCGTTCGCCAGCAGGCGCTCGCACAGCGCGGTCACCACGTCGAGCCCGAAGGCGCGGATGGACTCGGTGTCGTCGCCGTAGGACTCGAACTTGCGCCGCATCCAGCGCGGGATCTCGGCGCCGCAGGCGTCGGAGAAGCGCGCGAGCTTGTAGAAGCTCACGATCGGCATGATCCCGGGCACGATGGGCGTGTCCAGACCCATCGCACGCACCGCATCGACGTAGTGCAGATAGGCTTCGGCGTTGTAGAAGTACTGCGTGATCGCCGAGTTTGCGCCGGCCTCGACCTTGCGCTTGAAGGCCTGCAGGTCGTCCTGCGGGCTTCTCGCCTGCGGGTGCCATTCCGGGTAGGCCGCGACCTCGATGCGGAAGCGGTCGCCGGTTTCGGCGCGGATGAACTCCACCAGCTCGTTCGCATAGCGGAATTCGCCCGGATCGCCGACGCCGGAAGGCAGGTCGCCGCGCAGCGCGACGATGCGCCGGATGCCGGCCGCGGCGTAGTCGGAGAGGATTTCGCGGATACCGGCGCGGGTCGAGCCGATGCACGACAGGTGCGGTGCGGCCTCGAAGCCCTTCGCGGCGATCTCCTTGACCGCGGCGAAGGTGCGCTCGCGCGTCGATCCCCCGGCACCGTAGGTCACCGAGAAGAAGGCGGGCTTCAGGTGCGCGAGCTTGTCGCGCGTCGCGCGCAGCTTCTCGTCACCGTCGGGCGTCTGCGGAGGGAAGAACTCGATCGAAATTTCGGTTTTCGCCATGGCACGCTCCGATCAGTAGCGGTAGTGGGTCGACTTGTACGGACCCTGCTTGGGCACGCCGATATAGGTGGCCTGTGCGTCGGTGAGCTCGGTGAGCTGTGCGTTGAGCTTCTTCAGCTGCAGGCGCGCGACCTTCTCGTCGAGGTGCTTGGGCAGCGTGTAGACGCCGACCGGATAGTCCGCCGTGCGCGTGTAGAGCTCGATCTGCGCGATCGTCTGGTTGGCGAACGAGGAACTCATCACGTAGGACGGGTGGCCGGTCGCGCAGCCGAGGTTCACCAGGCGGCCCTTCGCCAGCAGGATGATGCGTTTCCCGTCCGGGAAGATCACATGGTCGACCTGCGGCTTGATCTCTTCCCACTGGTACTTCTCGATCGACGCCACGTCGATCTCGTTGTCGAAGTGGCCGATGTTGCACACGATGGCCTGGTCCTTCATCTTCGCCATGTGGTCGTGGGTGATCACGTGGTAGTTGCCGGTGGCGGTGACGAAGATGTCGGCGTGCTCGGCGGCGTAGTCCATCGTCACCACGCGGTAGCCTTCCATCGCCGCCTGCAGCGCGCAGATCGGGTCGATCTCGGTGATCCACACCTGGGCGGAGAGCGCACGCAGCGCCTGCGCCGAGCCCTTGCCGACGTCGCCATAGCCCGCGACCACGGCGATCTTGCCCGCGACCATCACGTCGGTCGCGCGCTTGATGCCGTCCACCAGCGACTCGCGGCAGCCGTACAAGTTGTCGAACTTGGACTTGGTGACCGAGTCGTTCACGTTGATCGCCGGGAATTTCAGTTCGCCGCGCTCGTGCATCTGGTACAGGCGATGCACGCCGGTCGTCGTTTCCTCGGTGACGCCCTTCACCTGCGCGAGGCGGGTCGAGTACCACATCGGGTCCTGCGCGAGCTTGGCCTTGATGGCGGCGAAGAGGATGGTCTCCTCCTCGGAACCCGGCTTCGCCAGCACCGCCATGTCCTTCTCGGCGCGTGCGCCCAGGTGCAGCAGCAGCGTCGCGTCGCCGCCGTCGTCGAGGATCATGTTGGAATAACCGCCGTCGGCCCACTCGAAGATGCGGTGCGTGTAGTCCCAGTAGTCGGCGAGCGACTCGCCCTTAACCGCGAAGACGGGGATGCCTTCGGCAGCGATCGCGGCGGCGGCGTGGTCCTGGGTCGAGAAGATGTTGCACGAGGCCCAGCGCACCTCGGCACCGAGCGCGGTCAGCGTCTCGATCAGCACCGCAGTCTGGATCGTCATGTGCAGCGAGCCGGTGATGCGCGCCCCCTTGAGCGGCTGCGCAGCGGCGAACTCCTCGCGGATCGCCATCAGGCCGGGCATCTCGGTTTCCGCGATGCGGATTTCCTTGCGGCCCCAGCCGGCGAGCGAAAGGTCGGCGACGACGTAATCGGTGAAGTTTTCAGCCACAGTGTTCATGTGAACTCCTTGAACGTGTGGCCGGGAAGGGGTGCTGCGGGTGGACTCACCTCGTCACCCCGTGCCCGGCACGGGTTAAGGTGAGCGCAGTTCCGGATAGCCGAGCCTGGGACGAACGTCTCGCAGCGCTCCTCGGCAAGCTTGGATTATAGCCCAGGTGCCGACCGCGTCCGCAATACGCAGCGACCCGGCTCGCCGCAGCGGGCTCAGCCGCCCTGCAGGGATTCGATCAGTCCGAACAGGCGCTTGTAGAAGTCCGGATCCGAGATCGTTTCCTCGCCCACCTTGACCAGCGCCTCCTTGTCCGCCATCCACGGCAGCGAGATCGAACCGATGCCCGCAACGCCGACCCCCGCGCTTGTTGCGGCGGATTTCAGCTCGTAGCGCGTCTGCAGCGCGTTCGCATAGACGGCGGTGCCGACATTGCTCGGCAGGCATACGAGGGTGATGTGGAGCGTCATGCCGTAGTCGGTCTTCGGCAGGAAGAACTTCTCGCCGCGGATGCGCGTCGTGTTCGATGCATCGACCTGGTAGCCCTGGCTCAGCAGGGCGCGCTTGCCGACTTCGCAGGCCGCGTCCGGATCGCGCGTGCTCCACGTGACGAAGGGCGATTCTGCGGCGAAGGTTTCGCTGCGATAGGCGGGAGGCGGCGCCGATGCGCAGCCGGCGAGCAGCAGCCCGGACAACGACAGCGTTTGGGCGCAACGCGCGAGATGCAACATGGGGTAAATCCGGAATGGAGGTGCAAAAGCAGATATTAGAACATCGCGGCGCCTAGCGGTTCGGTGCGCCCGATGGTCGGGTTCGGCGCCCACCACTGTCGATGCCCATGGCCCGTGCGGGTTCGAGGCCTGCGGAGTGGTGGCGGAATCCGGCCCCTTTGCGAGTGTCGTAAAATGTAACAAACAATATTTCGTTTGCAGGGCGGAGCAAATCAGTCCATAGTGCGCGGCAGCGATCTTCAAGTAGCAAAGTTGTTGTCTGGTCCGGTCTCTGCTGTTTCTGCGGTATGCCTTTCCTCTTCACCCTGCCGTCTTGACCTTCGCCCTCACTCTAGGGGCAAGTCCCTTAATTTTCAGGAAATACAAGACATGGCAAACGGTACTGTGAAGTGGTTCAACGACTCCAAGGGCTTCGGTTTCATCACCCCGGAAAACGGCGGTGACGATCTGTTCGCCCATTTCTCGGCGATCCAGGGTTCGGGTTTCAAGACCCTCGCCGAAGGTCAGCGCGTCACGTTCGACGTGACGACCGGCCCCAAGGGCCAGCAGGCGTCGAACATCCGCGCGGCTGACTAAGCCCGCGCCGGCGCGGCCGCAGCGCTGCGCCTCCGGTCCCTGGCGGGGCCGGTAGCCGGAATCCGTTCCGGTACGCATCCCCGAAAGGCCTGGCACAAGCCCGGCCTTTTCTTTTTTCTGCTTCCCGAGGAGAAACTGTCATCGCCAAGGAAGAACTGATCGAAATGGGTGGCGTGGTGACCGAGGTCCTGCCCGATGCCCGATTCCGTGTGACGCTGGACAATGGTCACGACCTCGTAGCCTATTCGGCCGGCAAGATGCGCAAGCACCACATCCGCATCCTGTGCGGCGACAAGGTCTCCCTGGAGCTGTCGCCCTACGACCTGAGCAAGGGGCGCATCACCTTCCGCCACATCGAAGGCCGCGGTCCCGTGAGTCCGCAGCAGCGGCGCCGCCGCTGAACTTTCTTTCGCAATTCCGGGAACATTTCCCCCGCGTCGGCTGTTTGTTCAGGACGTGGCTCGCGCAACCGGCGGGCACGACCACCGACACGGAGGATGTTCCATGAGTAGACGATTCCCATTGCTGGCCGGTGCGCTGCTGTGCGCAGCGGTCTCCGCTTCCGCGGCCGATCCCGCCCCTAACGGCATCCAGTTGCCGGAAGGCTACCGCCAGTGGCAGGTGCTCTCGGTCCATCAGCGTTCCGACAACAACACGCTGCGGGCGGTGCTCGGCAACGACGTGGCCGCCAGGGCGGCGCGCGAGGGGCGGACCAACCCGTGGCCCGACGGCGCGATCCTCGGCAAGCTGGTGTGGAAGGCGGTCAAGCATGACCGCTGGGACACGGCGCTTGCGCCGGGCGACTTCGTCCATGCGGAGTTCATGGTCAAGGACGGCGCCAAGTACGCCGCGACCGGCGGCTGGGGGTTCGCGCGCTGGCTCGGCAAGGCGCAGAAGCCTTACGGTGCCGACGCGAACTTCGTGCAGGAATGTTTCGGCTGCCACCAGCCGGTCAAGGACAGGGACTTCGTGTTCACGCATCCGGCGGAGTCGCCTTGAGCGCGGCTCGCCCCGCGTCGCAAGGCGGTTCCGGTGGGGCGGAGCCGTGCGGCCCCGCCCGCTGCCCGGTTACAGCCCGGCGTCGGCGCGCAGCGCTGCGGCCTTGTCGGTGTTTTCCCAGCTGAACTCCGGCTCGTCGCGGCCGAAATGGCCGTAGGCGGCCGTCTTGCCGTAGATCGGGCGCAGCAGGTTGAGCTCCTGGATGATCGCCTTGGGGCGCAGGTCGAAGTGGCGCTGCACCAGTTCGACGATCTTCTCGTCGGCGATCCTGCCGGTGCCGAAGGTCTCGACCATCATCGACACGGGCTTGGCGACGCCAATCGCGTAGGCCACCTGCACCTCGCAGCGCTCGGCGAGGCCGGCCGCGACGATGTTCTTGGCGACCCAGCGGCCGGCGTAGGCGGCCGAGCGGTCGACCTTGGAGGGATCCTTGCCCGAGAACGCGCCGCCGCCGTGGTGGGCGGCGCCGCCGTAGGTGTCGACGATGATCTTGCGCCCGGTGAGGCCGCAGTCGCCGTGCGGGCCGCCGATGACGAAGCGGCCGGTCGGGTTGATCAGGTAGCGCACTTCGCCCTTCATCAGCTCCTTCGGCAGCACCGGCTTGATGATCTCCTCGATCACGGCCTCGCTGATCTGTGCGTGCGACACCTCCGGGCTGTGCTGCGTCGACACGACCACGGTGTCGATCGCCGCAGGCTTGCCGTCGACGTACTTCACTGTCAGCTGGCTCTTCGCGTCCGGGCGCAGCCACGGCAGGCGGCCGTCCTTGCGCAGCTCGGCCTGGCGCTGCATGATGCGGTGCGCATAGTAGATGGGCAGCGGCATCAGACTCGGCGTCTCGCTGCAGGCGTAGCCGAACATCAGGCCCTGGTCGCCCGCGCCCTGGTCGAGATCGAGACCTTCGCCTTCATTGACGCCCTGCGCAATGTCCGCGGACTGGCGGTTGATCGCGGCGAGGACCGCGCAGCTCTTGTAGTCGAAACCGATGTCGGAATTGTCATAGCCGATGCGGCGGATCACTTCCTGCGCGATCTCGCGGTAGTTCGGGTGTGCCGAGGTGGTGATCTCGCCCGAGATCACGACGAGGCCGGTCGACACCAGCGTCTCGCAGGCGACACGCGCCTTCGGGTCTTCGGCGAGGATCGCGTCGAGGACGCCGTCGGAGACCTGGTCGGCGACCTTGTCGGGATGGCCTTCCGAGACCGATTCCGAGGTGAAGAGGAATTCCCTGCTCATGCACTGCTCCTGAAAACAAAAATCCCCAGAGTGTTCCGGCGTCTTGGCCGGCTCGGGGGATTTCGTCGAGCAGCCGACGCTTTAGCAGTACTTGTTTGCCACGACCGCTCAGGTACGTTCGTGGCGCCGCCCTGCAAGTTGTCGTATTAACTCGGCGGCTAAGCGATAATTATAGTCTTTGGACCCGGCCGGTCAATCGTGCGGATCGTTCTTCCGCGCATGCCGCCCCTTAGTGCCCGTGATCGTCAATCTACTCTTCCGGATTCTCGCCCGACTGCCGCTCGCCTGGCTGCACCGCCTCGGCGGCTGGGCCGGCTGGCTCACGTGGCGCTTTTCGCCATCCTACGCGCGCAGGCTCCAGGCAAACCTCGACAACGCGCTGGGGCGCTCGGATCCGGCCCTGCTGAAGGCCGCCATCGCCGAGGCCGGCCGCCAGGCGTTCGAACTCCCGTTCGTGTGGCTGCGGCCGCAGGAGGAGGTGCTGTCGCGCGTGGTGCGCGTCGAAGGGCGCGAACTGGTCGAGCGCGCCCGCGCCGAGGGCGCGAGCGTGCTGTTCCTCACGCCGCATCTGGGCTGCTTCGAGATGTGCGCGCAGTACTGCTCGACGCACGGCCCGATCACCGTGCTGTTCCGCCCGCCGCGCAAGGAGGCGCTCGGTCCGCTGATGGAGGCAGGGCGCGCGCGAGGCGAGATCCGCGTCGCGCCGGCCGACGTGTCGGGCGTTCGGCGCCTCGTGAAGGCGCTCAGGAGCGGAGAGATGGTCGGCATGCTGCCGGACCAGGCGCCGGCCGAGGGCGAGGGTGTGTGGGCACCGTTCTTCGGGCGGCAGGCATGGACGATGACGCTGGCGGCGCGCCTGTCGGAAGTGAAGGGCGTGAAGCCGCTGATGATCTGGACCGAGCGCCTGCCGCGCGGCGAAGGCTACGTGGTGCGCATCTCCGAGCCGGTCGAACCGATCGCCGGCACGCTGGAGGAGCGTTGCGTTGCGATCAATCGCGAGATCGAGCGCCTCATCCTTGCAGGGCCGGCGCAGTACCTGTGGGGCTACAACCGCTACAAGAAGCCGTCGGGCGTGCCGGCGCCGGAGGGCGAGCGGTGATGGCGCGCATCGCGAGCTGGCTTGCCGTTGCGCTCTTCTGGCTGCTGCACTGGCTGCCGCTGGGTATGCAGGCGCGCATCGGCACGGCGGTGGGCGAGCTGCTGTACCGCTTCGCGGGCCGGCGCCGCCACATCGTCAATGTGAATCTGCGCCTGTGCTTTCCCGAAATGGACGAGACTGCGCGGGCGCGCATCGCGGGGGCCCACTTCCACGCGCTGGGTCGCAGCATGCTTGAGCGCGGGCTGCTGTGGTGGGCGAGCGAGGCGCGCCTGAAGGGCATGATCCGGCTCGAAGGGCGCGAGCACGTGGATGCGCTGGTCGCCGCGGGGCGGCCGGTGCTGCTGCTGGCGCCGCATTTCCTCGGTCTCGACATGGGCGGTGCGCGTTTCGCGATGGAGTTCGACAGCGTGAGCGTCTATGCGCGCCAGAACAACCCGGTGTTCGACCGCTGGCTGTTCCACGGCCGCAGCCGCTTTGGCGACCAGCTGCTGCTGTCTCGCCAGGACGGCGTGCGCGGCACCGTGAAGGCGATGAAGGCTGGGCGTCCGTTCTACTACCTGCCGGACATGGACTACGGGCGCGAAGACTCGATCTTCGTGCCCTTCTTCGGCGTGCCGGCGGCGACGATCACCGGCCTGTCGCGCCTGTCGCGCCTCGCGCGAGCGGCCGTCGTGCCGGTGGTGACCGAGATGCTGCCGGGAGGCAAGGGCTATGTGACGCGGCTGGGCGAACCGTGGGCGGATTTTCCGACCGAGGACGTGGAGGCCGATACGCTGCGCATGAACCAGTGGATCGAGTCGGTCGTGCGCACGATGCCCGAGCAGTACTACTGGGTGCATCGCCGCTTCAAGACCCGTCCGCCGGGGGAGAAGCGGCCGTATTGAGCGCGTCGCGGCGCTGTTCATATCCTGCATTGCCCCGTGGGAGCGGCTTCAGCCGCGAACCGGCGCCCATTCGCGGCTGAAGCCGCTCCCACGCGATTGGGCGTGCTTTGGGGCAAGAGGCAAGGCATTGCCGCGCGTCGCTGGACTCACCCCGGATGCTGCGCGAGAATTCCGGGGTTCGGCCCGCGCCGATTCGAACCTACTGAGCGGAACCCTTCCATGCACCTGCGCTTCGCCAAAATGCACGGCCTCGGCAACGACTTCGTCGTCATCGACGCCGTGCGCCAGCACGTCGAGCTCACGCCCGAGCGCGTGCGCTTTCTCGCCGACCGCCATTTCGGCGTCGGCTGCGACCAGCTGCTGGTGGTCGAGCCGGCGTCGCAGCCGGGCGTTGATTTCCGCTACCGCATCTTCAACGCCGACGGCGGCGAGGTCGAGCAGTGCGGCAACGGTGCGCGCTGCTTCGTGCGCTTCGTGCATGAGCAGGGGCTCACCGCCAAGAGCGAGATCCGCGTCGAGACGAAATCCGGGGTGATTGCGCCGCGCCTCGAGGACAGCGGCCTGGTCACCGTAGACATGGGGGTGCCGGTGTTCGAGCCGGCGCGCGTGCCCTTCGTCTCGGATTCCGACGCCGTCGTGCAGCCGCTCGACGTCGCCGGTACGCCGGTCGCGATCACTGCGGTGTCGATGGGCAATCCGCACGCGGTGCAGGTCGTCGCCGACGTCGATGCCGCCCCGGTGGCCGTCCAGGGGCCGCTGATCGAGAAGCATGCGCGCTTCCCCGCCCGCGTCAACGCCGGCTTCATGCAGGTGGTGGATGAACATCGCATCCGCCTGCGCGTGTACGAGCGCGGCGCGGGCGAGACGCTCGCCTGCGGCACGGGCGCGTGCGCGGCAGTGGTTGCGGGCATCCGCCGCGAGCTGCTGGTGTCTCCGGTACGCGTGGAGACTCGCGGCGGCGAGCTGGAGATCGCGTGGGCGGGCGTCGGCGAGCCGGTGCTGATGACCGGCCCGGCCGTGACGGTTTTTGCCGGCGAGATCGAACTCGCATGATCCAGCCGGACGGCGCCGTGCACCCCGCGCGCCGCCCCGGTTGCCAACGAACACGCGCGGACGCCAACCGTCCGCAGGGAATGGTCCTAGCATGAACGCAGCCGACGTCGCACGATATCTCAAGGAACACCCGGACTTCCTCGCCGAGCACGGGGAACTCTTCACCCAGCTGACCGTGCCGCATCCGCACGGGGGGCAGGCGATTTCCCTTGCCGAGCGCCAGCTGCATGCGCTGCGCGACAAGATCCGCCTCCTCGAAGGCAAGCTCTCCGAACTGATCCGCTTCGGCGAGGAGAACGACGAGATCGGCGAGAAGGTCCATCGCCTGACCCTCGCGCTGCTCGAGGCGGAGGACTATGAAACCCTGCGTCACGCGCTGTTCGAGAACTTGCGCGACGATTTCTCCGTGCCCAGCATCGCCCTGCGAATCTGGAACTCGGTTCTCACGCGCGAGGGCGAGGACTTCGCCGCGGTCAGCGAGGCGATGCGTTTCTTCGCCGGCGACATGCGCCATCCGTATTGCGGCGCACCCGTCAATCTCGAGGTCCTGGAGTGGTTTGGCGCCGACTCCGCGCACGTGCGGTCGGTCGCGCTGATCCCGCTGCGCCGCGACGCGCAGACCTTCGGCCTGCTTGCCCTCGGCAGCCAGGAGAACGAGCGCTTCTACCCCGAGATGGGCACCCTCTACGTCTCGCGCATCGGTGATATCGTCGCCTCCGCGCTGCGTCGGCAGCTGGGCTGAGCATGACGGGCCGCGACGACCCGGCCGTTGTCGCGGAGCTGCCGCCGCCCGAGTGGCTGGCGGCCTATCTTGGCTATCTCGCGACCCAGCGGCGCGCGGCCGCGCTCACGCTGGAGAACTACCGGCGCGATCTCGAACGCCTGCAACGCCTCGCCGACGGGCGCGCACCGCAGACCCTGTCTGCCCACGACATCCGCCGCTTCGTCGCGCGCATGCACGGCGAAGGGCTGGGCGGACGCTCGATCGCGCGCGCACTGTCGGCCTGGCGCGGGCTGTTCCGCTGGTTCATCCGCCAGCGTGGCGAAATGGCGCTGAATCCCGCCGAGGGGGTGCGCCCGCCGAAGTCGCCCCAGCCTTTGCCGAAGGCGCTTTCCCCCGACCAGGCTCAGGCGCTGCTCGATGCCGAGGCGGGGGACGGGCTGGAAGTGCGCGACCACGCGATGTTCGAGCTGCTGTACTCGTCGGGCCTGCGTCTTGCCGAGTTGGCGGCGCTCGATGTCGGACCGGCGCTCGATCTGGGCGAGCGCATGGTCACGGTGCGCGGCAAGCGTAACAAGATGCGTACCGTGCCGGTCGGCACACAGGCGGTCGCGGCCCTGCAGGCATGGCTCGCACTGCGTGGCGAAGTGGCGCTGGCCGATGAGGCCGCGTTGTTCGTCACGCGCAGCGGCACACGCATGAGTTCGGGGGCGATCCGCTCGCGTCTTGCGCGCTGGGCGCAGCAGCGCGGCCTCGGCGTGCACGTGCATCCGCACATGCTGCGCCACAGCTTCGCGAGTCATGTGCTGCAGTCCAGCGGCGACCTCAGGGCAGTGCAGGAGCTGCTCGGGCACGCGAGCATCCGCAGCACGCAGGTCTATACCCACCTGGATTTTCAGCACCTCGCCAAGGTTTATGACGCAGCGCATCCGCGCGCGCGTCGCCGCTGACGGACTGCTCGTCCGAAATATTTGCTTATATCTTGGGGCTTGTGAAATCCTGCCCAAATCGGGTAGAGAAAATCGCGGCCACGTCGCGGGTCTGCGCTATGCTGGGGGCAACAAGTCCCCAATAAAATCACGTCGTCCGACCCCGACAAGTCTGCCTTACGCCCCTGTTCTGTGGGCGTTGGGAGAAAGGCAGCCATGCGCCGCAATACAAACAATCCAGACGCAAACAGCCCGAATGCCGGAGAACGGGACTATGCAGTGGCGGAGGGCTCCTGTCCCTCGCCCATTCGCGCCGCAGCGATCCTGCTGGCCCGTTACCAGATCAAGAGCCTGCGACGCCTGTTCGAGGAATTCGAGCGCGACATTCTGCTGCCGCTGCTGCTCGGCGAAATTGCCCTGCATAACATCGGTGCGCTCGAGAACAGTGGCGAAGCAAACGTCAGCATCGATGGCGACAGGTTCGCCGCGGTGATGCGCCCATGCAACGCCTATTCCATTGCAGCGGCGACCGGTTTGCCGCGCGAGACGGTGCGGCGCAAGATCGTGCGCCTTGTCGAGCTCGGCTGGATCACCCGTCGCGGCAACGGCCACCTGTTCCTCACGCCACGGGCGATCGAGCATTTCGGCGCGCTGCTGGGTTCGCGCGACCTGCCGGAACTGCTCGATACCGCCGATCGCATCCGCAAGCGCATGCAGGACTGACTTCGGTTCGGGCTGCGGCGTTGCGGATGCATCGCTGGCGAGGTCCCGCGCGGGGCTATACACTCACGCGCCTGATCCTTCTGCGGTTTTCGCCATGTCCAAGCTCGTTCTCAATCCCGGCAAGGAGCGTTCGCTCCTGCGCCGCCACCCGTGGGTGTTCGCGGGCTCCGTGGCTCGTCTCGAAGGGCGCGCGCGGCCAGGCGATACGGTGGAGGTCGTCGCCGACGACGGCCGCGTGCTCGGTCGTGCCGCCTGGTCGCCCGAGTCGCAGATCCGCGCGCGCATGTGGAGTTTCGCGCCGGACGTTTCGATCGACCACGCATTCTTCAAGCGCCGCGTCGCCGAGTCGGTTGCCCGTCGTGCGACCCATCCGCTGCTCGCGGGCGAGAGCGGGGTGCGCCTGATCCACGGCGAGTCCGACGGCCTGCCGGGCGTGATCGCCGACCGCTTTGGTGAGGTGGTCGTCGTCCAGCTCACCAGCGCCGGTGCGGAGAAGTGGCGCGATGCGATCGTCGCCGGGCTGGTGCAGGCGACAGGCTGCAAGGCGGTGTATGAGCGTTCCGACTCGGACGTGCGCAAGCTGGAAGGCCTGGGCCCCATGACGGGCTGCGTGTATGGCGAGCTGCCGCAGGGGGCGCTGACCATCGTCGAGAACGGCGTGCGCATGGAAGTCGACGTCGTCGCCGGCCACAAGACCGGTTTCTATCTCGACCAGCGCGACAACCGCCGCCTCACCGGGCTGCTCGCAAACGGTCGCAGCGTGCTGAACTGCTTCTGCTATACGGGCGGTTTCTCGCTGCAGGCGCTGGCGGGCGGCGCGACATCGGTGCTGTCGATCGACTCGTCGGGGCCGGCACTGGAGGTCGCGCGCCGCAACGTTGCGCTCAACCCGCACCTCGACGCGACCCGCGCGGAGTGGATGGAGGCGGACGTGTTCGCAGCGCTGCGCGCGCTGAAGACGGAGGGGCGGACCTTCGACCTCATCGTGCTGGATCCGCCTAAATTCGCGCCCTCGGCCGCGCATGCGGACCGCGCGGCACGCGCGTACAAGGACATCAACCTGTTCGGCCTCCGCCTGCTCAATCCGGGCGGCATCCTGATGACCTACTCCTGCTCGGGCGGCATCGGCCTGGAGCTCTTCCAGAAGATCGTCGCCGGTGCGGCGAGCGACGCGGGTGTCGATGCGCGCATCCTGCATCGGCTGTCTGCCGCAGCGGATCATCCGATTGGACTGGCCGTACCCGAGGGGGAATACCTGAAGGGGCTGGCGGTTCAGGTCGGGTGAGACGGACGGCGGGGGGCGTGCGACCTTTCAGCCGCGAATCGGCGCACATTCGCGGCTGAAGCCGCTCCCACCGCTCTTTCCTACGAGGGGTCAATGCTCCCCGGCGTGCGCCAGTCCGGGTTGGGGCCGCGCTCGCCGAGGCTGAAGGCTGCGCTGACCAGCCCCAGCGCAATCAGGATCAGCAGGAAGTAGCGGACCTGCCACGCGCGCGTCGGTGCGCCGTGGACGCCACGGGCCGCGCGTCCAACGACCATCGCGCCGAGCCCCGCGATCGTCAGCAGGCCCGCGCCCAGAAGCTGTGAGGATAGACCGCCGAGGAACACCCCTTGCGACGGGTCGAGGCGGTCGGGCCAGAAGAACTCCGGGCCCCGCAGCAGCCATGCGCCGCCGAGCAGGCACAGCGTCATCGTGAAGGCGACGAAGGTGCGCATTGCGCGCTTTCAGGCGCCGAAGAGGTCGCCGTCGCGCGACGGGCGTGCGAGCCCGAAGTGTGCCCAGATGGCGGCGGTGGCGATGCGTCCGCGCGGGGTGCGCTGCAGATAGCCCTGCTGGATCAGGTAGGGTTCGAGCACGTCCTCGATGGTGTCGGACGACTCGCCGATCGCGGCGGCGAGGTTGTCGAGCCCGACCGGGCCGCCGGCGAACTTTTCCAGCATCGCACCGAGCAGCTTGCGGTCCATCAGGTCGAGACCGAGGTGATCGACGTCCAGCATGCGCAGCGCCGCGTCGGCGACGGCGGCGGTGATGTCGCCGTCGGCCTTGACCTGCGCGTAGTCGCGCACGCGGCGCAGCAGGCGGTTGGCGATACGCGGGGTGCCGCGCGAGCGGCGCGCGATCTCGAAGGCGCCGGCGTCGTCGATGGTGACGTCGAGTAGGCGCGCCGAACGGCTGACGATGAAGGCGAGCTCCTCGGGCGTGTAGAACTCCAGCCGCGAAACGATGCCGAACCGGTCGCGCAGCGGGTTCGTCAACATGCCCGCCCGGGTGGTCGCGCCGACCAGCGTGAAGGGCGGCAGGTCGAGCTTCACCGAGCGCGCGGCCGGGCCTTCGCCGATCATGATGTCGATCTGGAAGTCTTCCAGCGCGGGGTACAGGATCTCCTCGACGACCGGCGACAGGCGGTGGATCTCGTCGATGAAGAGCACGTCGTGCGGCTCGAGGTTGGTCAGCAGCGCCGCGAGGTCGCCGGCGCGTTCGAGCACCGGCCCCGAGGTCTGGCGCAGGTTTACGCCCATCTCGGCGGCGACGATGTGCGCGAGCGTGGTCTTGCCCAGGCCTGGCGGGCCGAACAGCAGCACGTGGTCGAGCGCGTCGCCGCGCTGGCGTGCGGCGGCGATGAAGATCTCGAGCTGTTCGCGGATCTTCGCCTGGCCGACATATTCGGCGAGCCGCTTCGGGCGCAGGGCGCGCTCGACGGCGTCTTCCTGGCGGTCGGCGGTCTGCGCGGAGATGATGCGCGGGGCGTGCAGCTTGTCGGTTTCGATCATGGCGGGAGTTTAGCGCAGCGCGGGGCGGTGCTTCAGGCCTTCGACAGGCTCTTGAGTGCGAGGCGGATGCCGTCGGAGACGCCGCTGTCCTCGGGCACCGATTTCATCGCGCCGAGCGCTTCCTTCTCGTTGTAACCGAGCGCGAGCAGCGCGTTGAGGATGTCGCTGCGGTTGTCCGCTGGCTGCGCCGCCGCGCCTGCGGGCACGCTCGCGCCGAGGGTCGGCAGCGCCTTGCCGAGCTTGTCGCGCAGCTCCAGTAGCAGACGTTCGGCGGTCTTCTTGCCGATGCCCGGGATCTTCACGAGACGCCCAGCCTCCTGCAAGGCGACCGCCTGCGCGAGGTCCGTCACCGACAGCCCCGAGAGCACCGCCAGTGCCGTGCGCGCACCGATCCCGGAGACCTTCAGCAGCTGGCGGAAGGCCGCGCGCTCGTCGGCGCTGGCGAAACCGTACAGGAAGTGGCCGTCCTCGCGCACCGCGAGGTGGGTGAACAGCGTCACCGGCTGGCCGGTCGCAGGCAGGCCGTAGAAGGTGCTCATCGGCACGTCGATCTCGTAGCCGACGCCATGCACGTCGACGACGATCTGGGGAGGATTCTTTTCCAGCAGGATGCCGGCGATGCGTCCGATCATGGTTTCGGGTCCGAAGATTGGTTCAGGTATGGCGGGCGAAGGCGAGCGTGGCGGCGAGCACCAGACCGTGGAGGTTCGTGGCCGCGATCGTCAGCTTGATCGCCGGGCGCAGTTCGGCCGGGTCGGCCGCATGCTCGCGCAGTTGCCGTGCCGCGTTGAGCGACAGCACCAGCGTCAGCGCCGCGGCTGCGCAAGCCTGGGGCAGGTTGTAGCGTCCGACCTGCAGCACTAGCCAGCCGTAGGCCACGAGCGCGATCGCGAAGTAGCCCCATTTCGCCGTATCCGCGCCCAGGCGCACGACCAGCGTGCGCTTGCCGGCGGCCTCGTCTCCCGCGCGGTCGGGGAACTGGTTGATGAAGAGCAGGTTCGCGACCAGCAGCGCGAACGACAGGCCTGCCGCGACGGGCGTCCACGCAAACGTCCCGCGCTGAACGAAGTCCGTGCCGACGATGACCAGCAACCACGCGCCGGCGATGGCTAACTCGCCTAGCCCGCGGCTCGCGAGCTTGAGCGGCGGTGCCGAGTAGGCCCAGCCGAGGACGAGTCCCGCGAACCCGATCGCGATCAGGCCTCCCCCCGAGCCGTACGCGAGCCACAGCCCGGCCGGCACGACCAGCCCGAGCAGCGCGTAGGCGAAGCCTGCGGTCTGGCCTGCCGTCAGGATGCCGTTCTGGATGAAACGGCTGCCGCCGGTGAAGGGGTAGAGCCGGTCGGTGTTCGCGGCGTCGGCGCCGCTCAGGGCGTCGTGGTAGTCGTTGAGCACGTTCGCGCCCGCATGGGCGAGTAGGGCGAACGCCACGGCGACGACTGCCCGCAAGGTGTCCAGGGGGACTCCATCGGCGCGCGCCGCAGCCAGGCCGATCAGGCAGCCGACCAGCGTCACGCTGAGGAAGGCAGGTCGCGTTGCGGCGAAGTAACGCAGCGGTGCGCTGCCGAAGCGCTGTGGCGTCGGCTCCACGCCTCGGGGCGTCGCGGGGGCCGTCACAGCAGCACGATGTCGAACTGTTCCTGCGAGTAGCTCGCCTCCGGGTGCAGCGAGATCTTCTTGCCGATGAAGTCCGACAGCATCGCGAGCGACTGCGACTCCTCGTCGAGGAAGAGGTCGATCACGTTGGGCGCGGCGAGCACGCGGAATTCGCGCGCGTTGAACTGGCGCGCCTCGCGCAGCAGTTCGCGCAGGATCTCGTAGCACACCGTGCGCGCGGTCTTGACCTCGCCGCGTCCGCCACAGGTCGGGCAGGGCTCGCACAGCAGGTGGGCGAGCGATTCGCGCGTGCGCTTCCTCGTCATTTCGACCAGCCCCAGTGCGGTGAAGCCATTCACCGTCATCTTGGTGTGGTCGCGCGCGAGCGCCTTGCGGAACTCGTCGAGCACCATGTCGCGGTGCTCGGGGTTTTCCATGTCGATGAAGTCGATGATGATGATGCCGCCGAGGTTGCGCAGGCGCAGCTGGCGCGCGATCGTCTGCGCCGCCTCGAGGTTGGTCTTGAAGATCGTGTCGTCGAAGTTGCGTGCGCCGACGAAGCCGCCGGTGTTCACGTCGACGGTGGTCATCGCCTCGGTCTGGTCGATGATCAGGTAGCCGCCGGATTTCAGGTTCACGCGCCGCGCGAGCGCCTTCTGGATCTCCTCCTCGACGCTGTGCAGGTCGAACAGCGGACGCTCGCCGCCATAGTGTTCGAGCAGGGGCAGCACCTTGGGGCTGTACTCGGAGGCGAAGGCGGTGAGCTTCTGGAAGTTCTCGCGCGAGTCGACGAGGATGCGCGTCGTGTCGTCGTTGACCAGATCGCGCAGCACGCGCTGGCCGAGGCCGAGGTCTTCGTAGAGCACTGCCGGCGGGAAACGCCCGGTCGAGCTGTTGCGGATCTCGCCCCACAGCTTGCGCAGGTAGGCGATGTCGGCGGCGAGCTCCTCGTCGGAGGCCGACTCGGCCATCGTGCGCACGATGAAGCCGCCGGCCTCATCGGCGGGCACGAGGCGCGTGAGGCGTTCGCGCAGCGCTTCGCGCTCGGCCTCGTCCTCGATGCGCTGCGAGATGCCGATGTGCTTTTCCTGGGGCAGGTACACGAGCAGCCGCCCGGCGATGCTGATCTGCGTCGACAGGCGTGCGCCCTTCGTGCCGATCGGGTCCTTCAGCACCTGTACGGTGAGGTTCTGGCCTTCGACGAGGATGCGCTCGATCGGCTTGCCGGTGTCGCCGTTGTGGCGATCGCTCCAGATGTCCGCGACGTGCAGGAAGGCGGTGCGTTCGAGGCCGATGTCGATGAAGGCCGACTGCATTCCCGGCAGCACACGCACGACCTTGCCGAGGTAGATGTTGCCGACGATGCCTCGGCTGGCGGTGCGCTCGACGTGCAGCTCCTGCACCACACCCTGCTCGACGATCGCTACGCGCGTCTCCTGCGGCGTGAAGTTGATGAGAAATTCGATGCTCATGGAATTGCTGCCAATGGGAAATGCGCAAGCGCAGACGTGAGGCACCGATTGCGCATTGCCCATCGAGGACGCCGCCCGGCGCACACCGGGCGGGAACTGGTCGAGCTTACAGGGGATAGCCGAAGGCGTCGAGGAGCTGCGCCGTCTCGAACAGCGGCAGGCCCATGATCCCCGTGTAGCTGCCGCGGATCTCCTCGATGAAGATCGCCGCGCGCCCCTGGATGCCGTAGGCGCCGGCCTTGTCCATCGGCTCGCCGGTCGCGACGTAGTGGCGGATCTCGCCATCGGCGAGGGCACGAAATCGCACTTCGCTGGTGTTGATGCAGCTGCGCGTGCGCGCGCCGTCGCTGATCGCCACCGCGGTCAGCACGCGATGCGTCCGCCCCGACAGGCGGCGCAGGATCGCCGCGGCGTCATTGGCGTCGGCCGGCTTGCCGATGATCTCGCCGTCGAGTTCCAGGGTCGTGTCCGCCGACAGCACCGGGTGCTGCGGCAGGGTGCGCCACTGCAGGCGCCGGCATCCGGCCTCGGCCTTGGTGAGCGCGACGCGTTCGACGTAGTGTTCGACGTTCTCGTCCGGCAGCGGCGTCTCGTCGACGTCGGCGTCGGCCCCGCGCTCCGTGCCCCGGAATACGAGCAGGTCGAAATGCACGCCGATCTGGCGCAGGAGCTCGCGGCGGCGCGGGCTGCGCGAGGCGAGGTAGATTCGGGCTTGGAGGCTGCTCATGGCTTTCGGGTACGGGATGCCGGCGGTTATTGGGGCGGATTCTACCCTCTTGGCTGCGCTGCGACCCGGCGCATGTGCCGATTTGCGGGCGGATGACGGCGCGTCGTCCGCGGTGGCCCGTCGTGCTTGTCATTGCATTTAATTGATACAATTCCCCGGTCATCAAATGCCCGCGTGTTGTGCATCACGTCGCCGAGGCACGCAGGCCGATCCGGCATCGCCAATTTACTCTGGAGCAAGTCCGTATGCGCATGTCCCTCATCTCTCTTCTCGCCGGGGCGATCCTCGCCGCGCCCCTCGTTGTCGGAGCCGCCGAGCCCGTCGCCGATGCCGCCGCGATCGTGAAGGCCGCCAACTGGGACGCGATGGAGACGATCACCGTGGAACTCACCGAGCACAGCTTCACGCCGCAGGATCTCAAGCTCAAGGCCGGCCAGCCCTACCGTCTGGTGATCAAGAACGTGGGCCAGAAGGACCACTATTACACGGCGACGGAGTTCTTCAAGTCGGTCGCGTGGCGCAAGGTGCAGACGCCCAAGCCGAATGGCGGCGAGATCAAGGCGCCGTACTTCACGGCCGTCGAGGCTTACAAGAACGGCGGGGCCGTCGAGCTGTTCTTCGTCACCGTGAATAAGGGCGAGTTCGAGGTCATCTGCACGATCGAGGACCACAAGGATCAGGGCATGCACGGCTCGATCGTCGTCGAGTAAGCCCCTTCCCGCCATCCTGCCGAGCCGCCCATGAAGTTTCTTGTTCCGCTCCTTTCGCTGCTGCCCATGGTGGCGCATGCGCAGGCCCCTACGCCGCAGGTGATTCCGGTGTCCAACCTCGCTGCCGCACCGAAGCCGGACGGCGACCTGGGCGAGTGGGGGGGCAGCGGCTGGATCAAGGTGCCGGTGAAACCGGCGCTGGAGCGCGAGGAGCGGGCGAAGTACGGTCTGGATCCGGCCGGCGAGCGCAACACCGCCGGCAACCTGACGGTCGAGCTGAAGGCGGGCGTCGCGGCGGGGCGGTTCTACCTCGCCGTGCGCTATCCGGACGACGCCGCGGACGCCGTGCACAAGGAATGGAGCTGGCGTGGCGACAAGTACCAGCGCGAGAGCCAGCTCGAGGACATGTTCGCGGTGCGTTTCCACCTCGCCGGCGACTTCGACCGCACGATGCTGTCGACCAAGGACTACAAGGTCGACGTCTGGCTGTGGTCGGCCGCGCGGACCAACCCGTCGGGCATCGCCGAGGATATGGTGCATCACGTCACGACCAAGATGCAGGAGTCGGCCGCCGAATATCAGGTCAAGGACGGCCCGGTGATCTACATCACGAAGCGTCGCGACGAGGGCGCGGCGTCTTACGAGATGCTGCCGCGCCCCAAGGAGAACAAGGGCGATCGCCTGCCTTCGTTCGCCCCCGCGAACGCCTCGGGCAGCGCCGCGGACGTCGCCGCCAAGGGGGTGTGGAAGGCAGGGCACTGGAATCTCGAATTCGCCCGCGCCCTCGATCCAGGCCATGCGGATGACGCCGCGTTCAAGGCGGGAGCGCGGATCACCGGCCAGATCGCGGTGTTCAACAAGGCCAATGCCGAGCACAAGAGCGTATCGGAGCCGCTGGTGTTCGATTTCGGCGCAGTGAAATGAGCGCGGTGAAGACTCTGGTCGGCGCCCTGCGCGCGGCGCCGATCGCCATTGCTCTCGCGTTCGGCACGGGAGTCGCAGGCGCTGCAGCGGCCGAGGAAGAACCGGTGGTGCGCATGCATCCTGCGCTCGCCGGTATCGACTGGACCGAAGTGACCGTGGTCGAGGTCGCGCTCAAGGACCACAGCTACGAGCCCGACGAGATCCGCCTCAAGGTCGGCCAGCCGTACAAGCTGGTGCTGCGCAACGTCGGTGCGGTGGCGCACGACATGGTCGGCGGCTCGCTCTTCGACGAGAAGGTGATTGCGCTGCGCATGGTGAATTCCAGCGTCGGGCGGGTGATCGCCGATTACGTGAATTCGGTGTACGTGCGCTCGCGCAACGACATCGAACTCTGGCTCGTGCCGCTCAAGGCGGGCGATTATTCCTTCTTCTGCAGCCTGCCGGGGCATCGCGAGGACGGGATGGAAGGCATCGTCCGCATCGTTCCCTGACCCCGCGCGGGTGCTCACTCCCGGTGATAGGGGTGGTTCTTCAGCACCGTCCAGGCGCGGTACAGGGCTTCGGCGAGCAGCGGGCGCACGAGCGCATGCGGGAGCGTCAGGCTCGACAGCCGGATGCGTTCGTGCGCGCTCGATTTCAGCGCCGGCGACAGGCCGTCCGGGCCGCCGACGATCAGCGCGACGTCCGCCCCTTCTGCCTGCCACGCTTCCAGCCGGCCGGCGAGTGCGATGGTGGTCAGGTCGCTGCCGCGCTCGTCGAGGATCACGCGGCGGCAACGCGGCGGCAGGGCCGCTTCGATGCGCGCGGCTTCGGCCGCCATCATCGCGTCGACGGTCTTGCCGGTCGTGCGCGGTTCGGCCTTCACCTCGACGAGTTGCAGCGGCAGCTCGCGCGGCATGCGGCGCGCGAACTCGTCGAAGCCGGACTCGACCCACGCGGGCATGCGCGTGCCGACGGCGACGATCAGCAGTTTCATCGGTGAGTGTGCAGGAGCGGCGGCCGGTGCGAAGCCGCCCGCAGGGCGCGTGTCACTGCGCCGCGACGCCCGTGGCCGCGCGGCCGCGCCGCAGGGTAGAGGGGGCGGCCCACAATTCTTCGAGGTTGTAGTAGCTGCGGATCGCCGGCTGCATGATGTGCACGACGATGTCGCCGAGGTCGACGAGCACCCATTCCCCGGTCTCCTCGCCTTCCACGCTGGCCACCCGGGCCCCGGCTTCACGGACCTTTTCCTGCACGTTGCGCGCCAATGCGCGCGTCTGCCGGTTGGAGTCGCCGGTGGCGATGACGACGCGGTCGAACAGCGAGGTCAGGCGGGTGGTGTCGATGACTTCGATGTCCTTGGCCTTGATGTCTTCCAGGGCGGCGACGACGGTTTTTTCGAGTGTGCGGGTGTCCATCAGGTTCTGCGGTAAAGGTGGTGCAACCCAATATAGTCGAGAACGGAATCGGGCAGCAAATAGCGGGCGCTGTGCCCGCCGCGGATGAGGTCGCGGATCAGCGACGCGGAGATCGCCAGCGGGGTCATGTCGAAGGGAACCACCCGCCCGGCAGGGCTGCCGTGCAGGACGGCGGGGTCCGTATCGATGCGACCGGCGCACGCGGCGTCGAGTTCCGGCGACAGCGTGCCCGGCCAGCGCCGGCCGTGCGGCGCGTAGCCCGGCCGGTTGGCGACCGCGATGTGGGCGAGGCCGAAGAGCTCCTGCCAGCGGTGCCAGCCCGGCAGGCCGTTGAAGGCGTCGGCGCCGAGGATCAGCACCAGCGGGCGCCCGGCGCCGTGCAGGGCGCGCAGACGCTCGAGGGTGAGGATCGTGTAGCTCTTGCTGGGGGCGAACACCTCGCCGTCGTCGACGACGAGGCCGGGATTGCCGGCGCTCGCCAGCCGCACCATCGCCAGGCGGTCGGCGGCATGGGACTGCGGCACGTCGCGGTGCGGCGGCTGGCCGGCCGGGATCAGGGCGACCTGGGCGAGCCCGAGCGCCTCGCGGGCTTCCTCGGCGAGGCGCAGGTGGCCGAAATGGATGGGGTCGAAGGTGCCACCCAGCAGCCCCAGCGTGCCCGCGTCAGGCTTCTTCGGGGGCATTCCCGGGTTCGCCGAAGATGTCGCGGGCGTTGGTGTAGAAACTGGCGAAGACGATGGGGATCAGCAGCAGCGGCAGCGGCACCGAGAGCAGCGTCGCCAGCGTCGGCGAGATCGTACCGATGATGCCGAGCACGATGCCCGGCAGGACCGCACCGAACAGCGCCAGCGCGATCGAGTAGGCGAGGAAGGGGCGCCAGTTGCGCAGGCACGCGAAAAAACTGAAGAACATCGCCTTCGGTGCGGGCACCTGCCACCAGCCCGCGAGAAGCGGCGCGAACCAGTAGGCCATCATCACCGGTGTCGACAGAGCGATCGCGATCATCAGCGCCATGGTGAAGCCGGTGCTGGTGGCAATTTCCGGCTCGAGCTTGCCGCCACTGGTCATGAGCCCGAAGAGGGTGCCGCCGTCTGCAATGGCAGTCAGCCCCAGCACGAGCCAGACGCCGGCGAAGTTGATGCCGCCGATGACGATCAGTGCAGGGAGATTCTGCTGGAAGCCGGAGAACAGCACGTCCGGGCCCGCCTTGCGCCCGGCGTCGATGGCGCGGCAGGTGTTGAGCACGCCGAGCGACAGGACCGGCGTCAGCAGCGACGCGATGATCTGTCCGATGAAGGGTACGACGCTGACGAGGATCAGCAGCAGGAGGTAGCCGAAGGAGGCGAAGGTGAGCAGCGCGGGATTGCGCCGCCACAGCTGCAGGCCTTCGCCGAGCCAGGCAAAGCCGCGCCCGGCCGGAAGTTGTCGTGCTTGCATGCGGCTTACTCGGCAGGGGTGTCGGTGGGGCCGGGCAGCGCGGGTGTCGGCTGCGGGGCGTGGGGAGCAAAGGTGTCCTGCCAGGCCGCATACAGCGCGCCGGCCAGTACCGGGACGAGCACGAGGACGCCCAGCGCGAACGGCAGCATGGCGATCCAGGTGAGCAGGTAGAGGACGAAGCCGAGCACGATGAAGCTGGCGAGATTGGAGACGCAGGCGCGCAGCGAGAGCCTCATCGCGTCGAGCGGCGACACGTTCTGCAGCACCACCAGCGGCGGGGCGAACCATAGCGCCATCAGCAGCAGGATCAGCAGGACGGGCCACAGCGCCGCCGAGAGCAGGGCGACGCCGCTGGCCAGCCCGATGCTGCCGAGCAGGCCCACCAGCATGCCCGTCACCGCGGCGCTGCTGCCGACCAGGACCGCGACCAGGGCAGCGACGAGTCCGCCGAGCACGTAGAAGAAACCGACCATCAGCAGGTTGCCCGAATGGCGGCGCGCGCCTTCGAACAGGTGGGCGACACGCAGCGGCTCGCCCTGGTGCTGTGCATGCACGCCGGTGACCATGCCGGCGACGAGCATCGGGAACACGAGCTGCAGGACCAGCGGGGCGAGCAGCGGGCCGAAGGTCGGGATGAAGCCCACTGCGGCGGCGAGCGCGAACAGCACGGCGATCAGCGCCAGCGTCAGGACGACCCAGGTGCCGGGATTGACGATGAAGGTCTTCCAGCCCGCGGCGATCCATCGCAGCGTGTCCGCAGGCGTGACGTGCCCGGGCGGGGGGAGGGGGTGCCGGCGGTGCGATGCGCCGTGATCGGTCATGTGCGGATCGTTCATCGTTCAGAGCGGCAGCGGTGGCGTCGCCGCGATGCGCAGGCGCAGGATGTCGCGGTATTCTGCGGGCGGCTTTACCAGCACCATCTCGCCCGGCTTGGGTAGGTGGTAATCCTCGGCGCGCGACAGCCAGAAGCGCAGCGCCGCGGCGCGCAACATGGCAGGCCAGTTCGCGCGTTCGGCGTCCGTGAAGGGGCGCTCGGCGTGATAGGCGGCGAGCAGCGCGGCGGTGCGCGGCACATCGAGTTCGCCGCCCTCGGTCGTGCACCAGTCGTTCACGGTCACCGCGACGTCGAAGAGCAGCGCGTCGTGGCCGGCGAAGTAGAAGTCGATCACGCCGCCGATGAAGTCGCCATCCCACAGCACGTTGTCGCGGAAGAGGTCGGCGTGGATCACGCCGCGCGGCAGGTGGCCGTAGTTCGCCGCGGTCTGGAAGGCGAGTTCCGCATCCAGCAGGGCCTGCTCGTCTGCCGGCAGGAAGGGGCGCACGCGTGCGGCGGCGGCCGTGCGCCATGCCGCGCCACGCGGGTTTTCCTGGCGTCGGCCGTATGACAGACCGGCCAGATGCAGGCCCGCGAGCATCGCGCCGACGCGCTCGCAGTGGCGTTCGCCCGGGGCCATCTCGGACTTGCCTGACAGGCGCATGACCAGCGCCGCGGGGCGCTCGGACAGCGTGCCGAGGTATTCGTTGTCGCGGTCGGCGATGGGGGCCGGCACCGGCAGCCCGTGGCGTGCGAGGTGGGCCATGAGGTGCAGGAAATAGGGCAGTTCGGCGCGCGGGATGGCCTCGAACAGCGTCAGCACGTAGCGGCCGAGCGTGGTGGTGACGAAGAAGTTGCTGTTCTGCACGCCGGCCGAGATGCCCTGCAGCTCGACGAGGCGGCCAATGGCATAGTGGCCGAGCCAGCGCGACAGCGTCTCGGGGGCGACAGCGGTGAAAACGGACATGGCAGGGTACGGGGGTGGGTCAGTGGCCCGCGGGCCGGGATTGCATTACCAGGACTTGATCACCCACATCGGCACGGCGAGCGTCGGCAGCACATCCTGCCGCGTCATCACGCCGTTGCCTTCGTTGTCGATCAGGTAGTAGGGCACGCCGTGCGGAGGCGTGACCTTGACCATGTAGAGCTTGCCGCGGATGCGGTACTCCTGCACGGTGTCCTCGCCGCGCTTGACGATGCGGACTTCGGGATCCAGCGAAGGATCGCTCGCCGGCATCGGCGGCGGTTCGGGGATCGGTTCGAGTTTGGGGGGCTGCTGGGCCGCAACCGGGGTTGCGAGGGCCATCAGCAGCACGATCAGGTTGCGGCGCATGGTGCTCTCCTTGGATGGCGCGGATTCTAGCAGGGACCCGCGTTGTGCGTCCGTCATCGGGGGCTATTCACCCGCACGTCGCCGGTCCGGCGTTGCATGCAGGGGAATAGCGATCCCTACAGGTTGAGCAGCAGTTCGTGTTCCTCGGGCAGCGGCAGGAAGCCGCGGTGTTCGTAATGCTTGAAGATCGCCTCGACGACTTCCTCGGGTGTGTCGATCACCTGGATGAGGTCGAGGTCCTCGGGGTTGATCATGCGCTCGGCGACCAGGCGCTCGCGGAACCAGTCGATCATGCCTTTCCAGAACGGGCCGTGCACGAGGATGATCGGGATCTTGCGGCTCTTGCCGGTCTGGATCAGCGTCAGGGCCTCCATCAGCTCGTCCAGCGTGCCGAAGCCGCCCGGCATCACGACGTAGGCGGAGGCGAAGCGCACGAACATGAACTTGCGCGCGAAGAAGTGCTGGAAGGTCTGCGAGATGTCCTGGTAGGGGTTGGAGCTCTGCTCCATCGGCAGCTGGATGTTGAGGCCGATCGAGGGGCTCTTGCCGAAATAGGCGCCCTTGTTGGCCGCTTCCATGATGCCGGGGCCGCCGCCGGAGATCACCGCGAAGCCCGCATCCGAGAGCAGGCGGCTGATCTTCTCGGCGAGGATGTAGTACATGTGGTCGGGCGGGATGCGCGCGCTGCCGAAGATCGACACCGCCGGGCGGATCGCGTTGAGGCGTTCGGTCGCCTCGACGAACTCTGCCATAATTCCGAAGATCCGCCACGACTCGCGGGCGTTGAAGCGCGGTGCCATGCTGCTGGGCGCGCTCGGCGGGATTTTTTCTTTCGCGGTCATGTTGTTCTCGTCTTGTCGTCCTGCCGGTCCGTGTGCCGGCTTCGTCTGATTCCGGGTTGTGCCCGGATCCCCGCAAGGAAATTTGTCCGATGCCCGTCCTGTTGCTCGTCGATGGTTCCAGCTATCTGTATCGCGCCTTCCACGCGCTGCCGGATCTGCGCAATTCGAAGGGCGAGCCGACGGGGGCGATTCGGGGTGTGTTGTCGATGCTACGTCGGCTCGAAAGCGACTACAAGGCCGAATTCCGCGCCTGTGTGTTCGACGCCAAGGGAAAGACCTTCCGCGACGACTGGTATCCCGAATACAAGTCGCACCGCCCGCCCATGCCGGACGATCTGCGTGCGCAGATCGAGCCGCTGCACGAGGCAGTGCAGGCCGAAGGCTGGCCGCTGCTGGCGGTCGAGGGCGTCGAGGCCGACGACGTGATCGGCACGCTGACGCGCCTGGCGCTCGAGCGCGGCTGGGAGGTGGTGATCTCGACCGGCGACAAGGATCTGACCCAGCTCGTGCGTCCCGGCGTGAAGTGGGTGAACACGATGAGCGAGGAAGTGCTCGACGAGGCGGGGGTTGCGGCGAAGTTCGGCGTGCCGCCCGAGCGCATCGTCGATTACCTGGCGCTGGTTGGCGACACCGTCGACAACGTGCCGGGCGTGGAGAAGTGCGGCCCGAAGACCGCGGTGAAGTGGCTCACCGAATACGGAACGCTCGACAATCTCGTCGCGAACGCCGACAAGGTCGGCGGCAAGGTGGGCGAGAACCTGAGGAAGCACCTCGACTTCCTGCCGCTGGGGAAGAGGCTCGTGACCGTGGCGACCGACGTCGCGCTGCCGGTCGCGCTCGACGATCTGCCGGCGCGCGACGACGACAAGGCGGCGCTGCGCGCGCTCTACGAGCGTTTCGAGTTCCGCGGCTGGCTCAGGGATCTGGACGGGCAGGGCGCTGCGGCCGCGCATGCATCGGCGGGCGAGGCGGCGGTCACCGACGATCCCCCCGCAGCGCCGGGGGCGCACCGCGGCGCGTATGTGACGATCCTCGACTGGGCGACGTTCGACGCGTGGGCGGCAAAGCTCGACGGCGCCGCGCTCGTCGCCTTCGATACCGAGACGACCAGCCTGGATCCGATGGCGGCGCGGCTCGTCGGCATGTCCTTCGCGATCGTCGCGGGCGAGGCGGCCTACCTGCCGCTCGCGCACCGCGGGCCCGATGTGCCGCACCAGCTGCCGCTCGACGAGGTGCTGGCGCGCCTCAAGCCCTGGTTCGAATCGACTGCGCATGCCAAGCTCGGGCAGAACCTCAAGTACGATGCGCACGTCCTGGCGAACCACGGCATCCGCCTCGCCGGCATCGCGCACGACACGCTGCTCCAGTCCTACGTGCTGGAAAGCGACAAGTCGCATGACATGGACTCGCTGGCGAAGCGCCACCTCGGCCTGACGACGATCCCCTACACCGATGTGTGCGGCAAGGGCGCGAAGCAGATCGGCTTCGACGAGGTCGCGGTCGACCGCGCCACCGAGTACGCCGCCGAGGATGCCGACATCACGCTGCGCCTGCACCGCAAGCTGTGGCCGCAACTCGAAACGCTGCCGGCGCTGGCGGCGCTGTATCGCGACATCGAGCTGCCGGCGATGCGGGTGCTGCTCGACATGGAACGCACCGGCGTGCTGATCGACGCCTTCCTGCTCGCGCAGCAGAGCGAGGAGCTGGGTCGCCGCCTGATGGAGCTGGAGCGCGAGGCGCACGATCTGGCCGGCCAGCCGTTCAACCTCGCGTCACCAAAGCAGCTGGGCGAGATCCTGTTCGGCAAGCTCGGTCTGCCGGTGGTGAAGAAGACCGCCACCGGCCAGCCCTCGACCGACGAGGAGGTGCTGCAGCAGCTCGCCGAGGACTATCCGCTGCCCAAGCTGCTGCTCGAGCATCGCGGTTTCGCGAAACTGAAGAGCACCTACGCGGACAAGCTGCCGCGCATGGTCAATCCGAAGACCGGCCGCGTGCATACGAGCTTCTCGCAGGCGGTCGCGGTCACCGGCCGGCTCGCGAGTTCGGATCCCAACCTGCAGAACATCCCGATCCGCACCGCCGAGGGGCGGCGCATCCGCGCGGCCTTCATCGCGCCGCGCGATCACGTGATCGTGTCCGCGGACTATTCGCAGATCGAGCTGCGCATCATGGCCCACCTGTCGGGCGATGCACGCCTGCTCGAAGCCTTCGCGCACGGCGAGGATGTGCACCGCGCGACCGCCGCCGAGGTCTTCGGGGCGACGCCCGCGGAAGTCACGAACGAGCAGCGCCGCTACGCCAAGGTGATCAATTTCGGCCTCATCTACGGCATGAGCGCGCACGGCCTGGCGAAGAACCTGGGCATCGACCGCGCCGCCGCGCAGGGCTGGATCGATCGCTACTTCGCGCGCTATCCCGGGGTCGCTGCCTACATGGATCGCGTGAAGGCCGAGGCGAAGGAGCGCGGTTACGTCGAGACGGTGTTCGGTCGCCGCCTCTACCTGCCCGAGATCCGCGCCCAGCAGGTCGGTCGCCGCCAGGCCGCCGAACGCGCGGCGATCAATGCGCCGATGCAGGGCACGGCGGCGGACCTGATCAAGAAGGCGATGATCGCCGTGCACGCATGGCTGCCCGCTGCGGGCCTGAAATCACGCCTGATCCTGCAGGTGCATGACGAACTGGTGCTGGAGGTGCCGCGCGACGAGCTGGAGCGCGTGCGCGCGGAGCTGCCGGCGCAGATGTGCGGCGTCGCCGATCTGGCGGTGCCGCTGCTGGTCGAGGTTGGCGTCGGCGACAACTGGGACGAGGCGCACTGAGGCCCGCGGGGGGGGGGGGG